>JAGNKX010000001.1:0-600000 GCA_017999915.1 Spirochaetota bacterium | reverse complement strand
AAAAGGAGCTTGATATAGCGAAACGCATCCAGCAATTCATCATCCCGAAGGATTTTTCCCCGATACCCTATCCCGCCGTGAGCGGCTGCTACCTGCCTATTGAGGATATCGGCGGCGATTTCTATGACTGCTATTCACTCCCCAATGACAGATACGGTTTCCTTATCGCTGATGTCACCGGCCACGGCATTCCAGCCGCCCTGGTCATGTCCATGGCAAAGATGATCTTCAGCATTTACTCATCCCGCTATGATTCGCCCCACAGTTTGTTCGAATCGGTCAATGAGCAGATGAACGGTCTTCTCCTTGATACGCAGTACATAACAGCCTTCCTTGTCTTTTACGACAGCAAGGCCAAGACGATCCACTATTCCAATGCCGGCCACACCAGGGCCCTCTATTATCGCGCCTCAAAGAAGAAGGTTCACGCCCTTGACACCAAGGGCTTCTTCATCGGTCTGGCCAAGGATACATCCTATGAAGAAAAAATGCTGCCGGTGGAGCCGGGTGACAAGTTGCTCTTGTACACGGACGGCATAAGCGAGATAAAGAATTATGAGGGAGAAGAATTCGGAGAGACCCGATTGGCTAAATTTATTTCAGAAAAATTCTCGATCAAGGGTGACGGTTTCTGCAAGGCACTCCTTGATGAAGTGAAGTCCTTTTCACCCCTTGAGAACAGGGTTGATGATATAGCCTTTCTGAACATCGAGTTTTAACGATCACATGGGGATTATTGCTCTATTGTCGGTTTATTCCTATGCTTTTCAATCATGCCTCAGTCATCATATGTGATCTTCTTTTTCCGGACATGGGCGATCTTCTGCATGATCTGCTCCATGGGCGCAACATCGCCTATTCTCCCATCATGGATTGTTCTTCAACATCAGATCAGATACAGATGACCCTCTGTTTGCAATCACTCTCAAATAAAATCAGCATCCATGTCTCATTCCACAATTTTTCCACGGATGAACAGAAGATATTTCAACATAAGACCGCTGATATGATTCATGACATAACCACCACCTTCAATGTTATATGTAAAAAGCATGTTACCATCACACTTGTCCGCAATCTTCAACAAACCATTTACACATCACACTTAAAAGAAATTTCGATTTCATTTTCCGTTTTCGGAGAGGATAGGGAGATACATATTTTTTTCCCAATTGAGTTTTTTAGTTTTTTCTCAATTTCTAAATCATCTGCCGTATCGGCCCTTGACATTGAAAAAAGCGTCATTCGTTTTTTTGGCAATCCACTCTGGATGCTTCCTGAAATACATTATCTCTTCAGATCTCTGGACAGAATCGAGCTCCGTTCATTGATACATTATCTTCAAAAAAGCGGTTCCTTTACGCCATACCAGATCTTTCTTGTTATCAACGCATTCCCTGATTTAACCGGTAAGATAAAAAATACTTTATCGCAAAACTCCATCGATGATGTCATTCTCTTTAACAAAGATAACAATCTCAAGATAACAAAACGCGATATTGCAGGGGGCGTCTATTCCGTCGAAGAATCTATCTCTATGCTCATGAGAGACGGCATTGATCTCAGCTACTCCGCGGTGCTCAGAAATATTCAGCGCGTGGTACAGCTGTCTCTCGCCAGTGATCTGGCGTTGAAAAAAAATTTCCCCGCCTGGCTTTCTGAGATGCGATCTGAGGATTTGCTGCAGGCCACTATTTCATCAACCGAGGAACCTATCATAGCCGCGGCCATCGGCAGAGACATCGGTTCTATACAACCGATTCTGTCAGAAGTGATAACGCAAAGGAAACTGGACGATATTCAGAAACTGTTACATCCTTCACTGTCATATGATGACATAATGAAGGGCCGCATAGCCTTCATCTCACAGTACAGAAAACTGAAAATGAACCGTATCAAGTTACATTCGGAGCGTTTTGCTTATCTACTATCTTCCTTGACAAGCCCGACCGATTATCAATATCTATTATTGTCAGTGGGCTGGTTCACTCTATCAACAGCGATGAAAGGTATTCAAAAAAAAATCGTTTCCTCCGTGCTTCGCCATCTCCCTTTTTCAGCCGGGATACTTATCGAAGACGTCCTGAAGGGTGTTGTGAATCCAAATATTCTTCATGACGAAATGCAGATCAATAAAGCCAGAATGGTCTGTGTGGATTCGATTGTGCGGTTATATTTCGATGCCCTGATAAATATCGAATAGTGGGTCAATCATCGCAAACAAGGCTCTTGATGCTCCCTCTCGCGTAACGTGGCATAATTTTTTTAATCATCAACATCATCCTCAACTTCAGCTTCCTTTTTTTCTTTTTTCTCAGCCTTTGCTTTTTTTTCTTTATCCGGCTTTTCTTCCCCCGGCTGCTTCGGCTTGTTGCCGGTAAGCTGATCCTGTATATAGTTACCGAGTTTTTCAATCCCATCCTTGAGCTCTTCAAATTCAGCTATATTCAGTGTAATTCCTTTTTGCGTCGGTTTGTATACCAGGTCGCCGCTGCCGCTGTCGATGGCCTGATACCATATTCTCACATTGATCAGCTCACGACCCTTGAATTCCGATACCTCGATACGAATTATTTCATTGTTATTCTTTTTAATGTCTTTGATAATTACTGACATATATCCCTCCTATGCTCTCTCACTTGATTAAATTCGTCCGTCAGGATAACTTTTCCTTTAATTTATGTAATACCGAATCAGCATACAATTCATGACCCCGCTCATTGGGATACCGGCAATCTTCCAGTACATAATCCGAAATTGCTTTCCCTTTTTCTTCGATAATCCCCATCCATAATACATGGACAGGAACCATGTCGCACTGGAGATCAACAGCCACTTCACGGATCACCCGGTAGTAGATGTAGATCATTTCCATATCATAGGGATTCTCAAAAGGATGTGAGGTCAATAAGATTATTTCAGGATTGAATCTTTTTCTGGCAAGCCTGACAATCTGCACAAGGTTCTCCTTGAATTCTGACCGGTAAACCGGCTGGTACGCGTCGTCGATGCCAAAGTGAAGCACGAAGATATCAGGCTTATAGCGATCAATATCTTCAGAAAAAGTCCATACTCCCTGAAAAGAATTATCCTTTACCCGTGATCTGTTGATGATTTCAGCGTCCTGTATCTTTTCCCGGATGATATCCACATAGGACTTATCCACACCATATCCGGCGGGGATGCTGCCGCCTCGGATAAGAATCTTTTTTTGTATCAATTCTGTTACTACCAATTACCACGTTTCTTCTATTGAGCGGATGATGCAGATTCCATCTAACAGTATCCAGAAAAACTCCCTCCTTGGAGTTTTTGCCGACGCTTTTTAGCGCATCCTGCGCTGCGTCGGCATTCGGACATCCTGTCCAGCACATGTCGGTTTTACGAAGTGAATTCGTCAAACGTCACATTTTTCTCGGCCAATGTCTCGAAAAATGGCGGTACATCCATGTATCGTTTAGCAGTTTGCTGTTTTTCAGCAAACAGCTAAAATTTTTTATTCGTTATATCCTTTGGCAATAAAATAAATGATTCTGTCATAAATGAATATTATGCGGTTATTCAGCTCAAGGGTGGTATATATCTCCAGAGGCGATGCAAGGATTCTCTTTTTTATCACATGGGTCCATATGGTCCTTCTGCTGAGGGCAAGGGCTGTCAATAACTCCGGCAACGGCACACGGGCATTTAGAAGGTCTCTGCCTGTCGGAATAAAATCCGAATAATCGTTCCCCTTGATGACTCCCTGGAGGTGGTTCTGGATGGACTGAATAATTTTGCCATTAATATCCACAAGAATGTCCAGATATGGTTCCAAAACCGGAACTTTCACTGATATTTCACTGCTCCATCGATGTGTCATTTCCACGTTATCGGTATTAAGCATCTTTATCAGGACATTTGACAATAATTGCTTCTGCTCATCGGTGACCTGCGTGAAAGAGTCACGGGCATTGAGCTCAGGGTAAAGCTGCCTGAAGGAATCCACCATGGCCCAGGAGTCTTTATACAGTTTGATAAAAATAGTGATCGCCTTTTCATTGGAAGACCATGCCAGGGGGGGGAGTTCTAAAATGGGGAAAAAGCGGGCATCCGATGCGTCATCTCCCGGGCAGACCTCACCGCCCGTCACTTTCACTTCATAGGTTACGATGGCAAGGCTGCCATAAAAATAATTATCGACAGTATCCACGTCGATGAGCCTGAGGATCTCCCCTTCAACACCGGCCTCTTCCTGTAATTCCCGCAATGCAGCTTCAGTCACTTCCTCTCCGGTTTCGGCAAAACCGATGGGGAGGCACCACATTCCCTTATAGGGATCCTTTTTCCTCTGTACTAGAAGAACCTCTCTTTTATCGTTTACCACGATCGTGCAGGCAACGGGAAGGGGATTGTCATAGTAAAATATATTGCAAGAGGGACAGAAATCCCGAGATTTTCCGTCCTGTTCTTTCGTTGTCACGGGCTGCCCGCAATATGAACAGTATTGTCTTCTTTTTTTCATTGGCGTGATATCGGTTTATGGCATCTGAAAATCGCGTCATCTTTATTTAATATGATTTTACCATTCATCTTAACATAATCGAATATCTTCGTCTCAACGCAAGCGAGCACATCATCAAGTCTATCTGGCATCAATTCCATGACTTCTTTATAAATCAGGTTCTTCTTTTTGTTAATATAAAAAATGAAATCATTGACATGCTCTGCCGGAAAAACCATGGCATTGGGAAAATCCAGGCGTTCTATGCTATTAAAATATTGTCCCAGCTGATAACGGCCATCTTCCATGGAAAATGCTGAAAATAATTTATTGAGAGACGTTTCGTTCATATTATTAAAACCCACGGAATTCATACAAGCGCATATAAAATTCATTGCTTCCTGCAGCGTATTCTTGCTATGGGTTATGGCAATGAAAACTCCGTCCGGAGCCAGAATTCGTGAAATCTCCGGAATAAGATGGGGAAAAAAGTATAATGAATAACTTGTTATTATCATATCAATGGATTCTTTCGCCATTTGTTTAATTATATCTGCATTCCCTGTTATGAATTCACCTTTATATTGTATTGACGAAACAGAATGTAGAAAGGGCTCCCTATTGTTTTCCACCATGTCAATCCCTATTATCACCGCCCCATCATTAAGCCTATTTTTAAGCTTTTCAATAAAAAAGCCATAGCCGCATCCCAGTTCCAGCACTTTTTTAATATTTCCGCAATCAAGGTCTTTCAGCGCGACATCACGTATGTCCGTCTTATTCATCGAATATGTTTTGATGATATATCTTGTGAGCAGGAGATCATGAACCTGTTCATAGGTCCTTGTTATGTCATTCCGTGAATATAGCATATTTAATTAATATAGCATTTCATGGCTCGGAACAATGATTTTTGGAATTTAAGCTTTGAACAAATTCACTAGTATCTAAAAAACTGATATTCATATATTATAAACAAATTATCAAGCAGTTATCAACAATTAATCCATTTTATTAACAGGTTATCAGATATTTATTAAGAATTGTTAAATTTTTTTTTCCCAAAAATAAATATGTGAATTAATTGATTGCCAAAAATACTTTGCTTTTTTATTAACAAGACATAATATCCGATTTGTGAAAATAAAAGTCTTATCTCTATATCTCTTTTTGTTGTAGCCAATTATTCTGATAAAAATATATGAAACAGTTAAATGTTTAATAAAATTTATAATACTGAACATTAATATACTTATACACATAGTTATTAACATTTGTGGATAAATGTGGGGGTTGTTGTGCCCAGAGAATTATGGAATAACGTGCTGGAATCGCTTGAATCCAGTGTTAACAAGCAATCTTTTAATATGTGGTTGAAAGATACAGAGCCTTTGTCTATTTCTGATAATATATTGAAAATAAAAGTCATAGATGAAGTTACGAAGCGGCACATATCTGAGCAATACTCGAACCAGATTTCATTGAAATTAAAAGAAATCACCGGTCTGAATTATATTTGTGAATTTGTCACTACAAATGGCTTTTCACCTGAACAAAAAGACAAGAGCATAGGTTCACAACCTGTTAATAGTAATTCCTATTTTAAGAGAGAACAGATGTCATCAGTATCATCATTGAATCCCAAATATACCTTTGAGAACTTCGTTATAGGTCCCAATAACCAGTATGCCCATGCTGCGGCTTATTCTGTTTCACAGGCCCCGGGCACACAGGTTAACCCTCTCTTTATTTACGGATCCACGGGTCTCGGAAAAACCCATTTACTGCAGGCCATCGGCAATTATATCAATATGGAAAAGCCGTATTTAAAAGTTCTCTTTGTTACAACCGGCGATTTTGTCACGGAATTCATTAATGCGATCCGTAACCGGACCCAGGAAAGCTTTCAAATAAAATACCGGCATGTGGATATCCTGTTGATAGATGACATCCAGTTTCTGGAGAACAAGGAAGAAACGCAAAATGAGTTTTTCCAGGTATTCAATTCACTCCACGGCAACAAAAAGCAGATCGTAATATCCAGCGACAGACCTCCAAAACAGATTGCAACCCTGGCAGATCGTCTGAGGACACGGTTCGAGTGGGGTATGATTACCGACATCCAGGCGCCGAACCTGGAAACCCGCGAGGCCATTCTGAGGGATAAGGCTGAAAAAGAAAAGCTGGTCATATCCGACGAGGCTTTCAATTACATAGCCCGTCGTATTAAATCAAATATCAGGGCTCTCGAGGCCGCAGTGAGCAAGTTGAAAATGGTATCCCAGTTCAGCAGGGAGGAAATCACCATTGACCTTGTTAAACTTCATCTGAAAGAACTGTTTGACGTTGATTCGAATAAAATGGTGTCTATCAGTGATATTATCAGTAAAGTATCGGAAAAATTCAATGTCTCTCCCGATGATTTAAAATCAAAAAGCAGGCAGGGACGAATAATCCAGCCTCGTTTCATCGGCATGTACCTTGCCCGAGATCTTGCCGGAATGACACACACCGATATCGGAAAGGAATTCGGTGACAGGGATCATTCAACAGTGATCAATGCCTGCAACAAAATCATGGACGATATAAAAAACGACCCTGAATTTAAAGAGCTGATCAACGACCTTATTATCGAATTAAAAAGTTAATACAGTGTTAATAAATCTCGAATTCTCTGTTAATAAATATTCGAAAAGTCTCAAATCTCATAACCTTTGTTATTTATATCGTTTATAGTGCCTCTCTCGTTGTATTATAAAACGTTATTAACATTGTAATAATATCATAATTA
The DNA here is from genome assembly GCA_017999915.1 of Spirochaetota bacterium. Lineage (NCBI taxonomy): Bacteria > Pseudomonadati > Spirochaetota > Spirochaetota bacterium. The sequence goes on along the minus strand of JAGNKX010000001.1, from coordinate 592,726 downwards.
CTGGTATTTCCAGGGGTTATAAAGATATCAACAAAATTATGTTACTACTACTACAACTTATTAATTTATGTTATTAATTAATTGTATAAGAAGGAGCCTGTAATGGTTATAAAGATCGATAAAGAATCCCTGTTAAAATCCATAAATATTGCCGATTCTATTATTTCGACAAAAAATATCAATACGATTCTTGCCAATTGTCTTTTTAATGTTTCAAAGGATTCGATAGAATTGATATCGACCGATAATGAGATAGCTGTCCGGACAAAGGTTGATGCACAGGCGGATAAAAAAATATCCTTTGCCGCAAACGGAAAAAAATTTTCCAGCATCCTGAAAGAACTTCCCAATGATGAGCTGGCCATCACTGTCAACGAAAACCTGTCGATCAATATAACCTCAAAGTCGAAGGATGTGAAGGGCCATTATACGCTGATAGGTCTTGCTGCGGACGAATATCCGGAAATCCCGCATTTCATCGAAGAAAACTCCATTGAACTCGATCAGGGCATATTGCGGGAAATGATCAGGAAGGTCATCTATGCCGCGTCAAGTGACGCGATCAAGCCGGTGTTTAATGGCGTATTTTTTATTTCTGATTCCAAGGGCAATGTTACATCTGTATCCACTGATTCCAGGAGACTGGCCCTGATTAGCAGGACTATACAGAAGGAGATACAATTCGGCGATGGCATCATCATTCCGCTGAAAACAATACACGAGGTCTACCGTCTTCTTGAAACATCCGGCACGTGCCTGTTTTCCTATAATAATAACCAGTGCTTTTTTAAAATTTCCAATACTGAGATCATATCCAGGATCGTCGATGGCCAGTTTCCCAATTATCGCCAGGTCCTTCCCAAGGAACATATGCTTGAAATCGAGATTGAAACGAAGAAGCTCTTTGACTCAGTGAAGCGGGCCATGATTTTCACAAGGGAACCGGCCAATAAAATAATTGTCAATGTTTCAAATAATAAAATGGTTATCCAGTCGAGCACGCCGGAGCTGGGAGAAGCGGAAGAAGAGATAGCGGTGAAAACCAGCAAGGATGAAAAGATTTCCATCGGTATAAACGCGCAGTTTCTCATTGATGCGCTCAAAGAGGTTGATTCTGAATATATCAAGTGCGGTATAACGGGACAGATGAGCCCTGTCACCATTACGCCTCTACAGGACAGCAACTATATATCAATAATAATGCCGATTCAGATCAAATCATCTCAAACTGATTAATATCGATCTCTGATGATTTCATATCAATATGTTACTAATAATGTTGAATGATATATGTATGTACGGGAGCTGACAGCAAAGAACTTTAGAAATTATGATACCTTGAATATCTCGTTTGCGCCAGGGATAAATTTTATCATAGGCAATAATGGTGTCGGAAAAACGAATATCCTTGAGGCCCTTTCCATTGCATCAAATATAAAGACATTCAGAAATATTCACGATTCAGAAATAATAAAATGGAATGAGAATGCCTATCATTGTTCGGTTGTTGTTGGTGATTCAGATGATCGCATATTTGAGGTTGGATGCACCGCTGGTCAGGATGCGGTAAAAAAGCGCCTGAAAATAGACGGCAAGGAGATAAAAACGGCCGGCGGTTATTACGGGAGATTTCTCACCGTTGTCCTTTCTCCCGGCGATATCAACATTATCAATGGAGCTCCTGAATCACGGCGGAGGTTCTTTGACAGCGTCATTTCAAAGATCGATGTGACATATTTTGACGCCCTCAATGAATTTAAAAAAGTCCTTGCTTCGCGCAATAGAATATTAAAAGAGATCAAGTTCAACACCATAGCAAAAAATCAGCTGGATGTATGGGATGCGCTTTTCAGTGAAAAGTCGAGTATCATTACAAGTAAACGCCATGCATTTATTGAAAAATTTAACGCTGTTTTTCGCCAATTTTATGTTAATATTGCCGAGAGCGATGATCCGCCGTTCATAGCCTATGACTGCACAACGGGAAAGAATGATGCCGCTGCAATTCTTCAGCAGCTGCATGACGCGCGGTCCCGTGATTGTATCCTCGGATCCACCGGCCTGGGCCCGCAGAGAGACGACTTTATCCTTGAAAATAAGGGCGGGAATCGTTTCATACATTATGCGTCCCAGGGGCAAAGGAGAACGGCGGCCGTCACACTGAAAATCGCCGAGTGCATCTTGATAGAGGAAGTTATGGGAAAAAAATCGGTTATCCTTGTCGATGATATTTTCTCAGAACTGGATGAGCGAAGGCGATCAAAGATGATCGATATTCTTCGACGCGGGAATCAGATTATTTTCACCATGGTGCATTTTAATCCAGAGCAATTGGATAAGTTTGGAGAGTATAAGGGATACACCGTTGGACCCAATGGTCTGATCAAGGAATTTTGATTATTCTAATCATCGTATTTTTTATCGCACGGGAAAAGCGCTTTATATGAAATTCAGGATACGGGACAAGAGAAAAAACGGCATTAATTCATTTGAAAACATCCTTCCTGACATAATTCATGAATTTGAATTAGAAAAATCGTTTACAATTGAAGAATTAGTAACACAATGGTACTCTATTGTTGGAGACATAATATCAACCCATAGTAAACCGGACCGTATATACAAGAACATCCTGTTTGTGACGGCTGATCATTCTGTGTATGCCAACGAGATAATCATGATGAAGGATATGCTCCTGAACAAGTTGCACGAACAATTTTTCTTTCATGCCATCCGGGATATCAAGGTGGAAATTAAATCGATACGATGGTAAGGCTGTTCCGCATGTTTATTCATATCGGAAATAACATTTGCGTTTCAGATAAAATCCTGATGGGAATTTTTAACCGGGACACATTAATTCTGTCCCATGATAATGAGTATATCACCAGCAGGGTCGGCAGCGATGATAAAACGATTGCCGTTGATCGTAACAATACAATAATGTCCAGCAATGTCAGTCCTTTTACCGTGATCAAACGTACATCCCTGGAAGAAGATTTCGTATGGAGAAGAACCAATGACCAAGAATTATAATGCTGATAAAATACAGGTCCTGGAAGGCCTTGAAGCGGTTCGTAAGCGACCTGCCATGTATATCGGCTCAACCGATGGATACGGTCTTCACCATCTGGTGTATGAAGTAGTTGATAACTCTATCGACGAAGCCCTGGCCGGTTTCTGTGATTCCATTACCGTGGTTATTCGCCAGGATAATTCAGTGGAGGTCGTTGATAACGGACGCGGCATACCCGTTGATCCCCACCCAACCATGAAAGTATCAGCCCTTGAAGTGGTGTTAACAAAGCTTCATGCGGGCGGCAAGTTTGATAATGACTCGTACAAGGTTTCAGGCGGTCTCCATGGTGTCGGGGTTTCGGTGGTCAACGCCCTATCTAAAGAGCTCACTGTTGAGGTATCCAGGGACGGTAAACGATATACCCAGTCTTATAAGCGGGGGGTCCCGACAGCAAAAGTGAAGGGTGTTGGAGAATCCAACAAAACGGGCACCCGGGTTATATTTTTACCTGATGATCAGATTTTTGAAACAACGGAATTCAATTTCGATACCTTATCGAAACGGATGCGTGAATTGGCGTTCCTTAATGGTGGTATAAAGATTACGCTGCGAGATGAACGCAAGAAAGGAAAGGAGCATGTTTTTCAGTTCAAAGGCGGCATTGTTTCCTTTGTCCAGTATTTGAACGAGTCTAAAACCCCAATCATTAAAAAGCCGATATACCTGCACACGGTAAAGGGGAATGTGGATGTAGAGGTTGCCCTTGAATACATCGACACCTACACTGAAACGGTTTTTACCTATGCCAATAACATTAACACCCGCGAGGGCGGGACACACCTGGTCGGTTTCAAATCCGGTTTGACGAGGGTCATCAACGATTACATGAAAAAGGAGATCAAGGGTGATAAGAATGTGACCCAGCTCAGCGGCGACGATGTACGCGAGGGTCTGGTAGCCATCGTAAGCGTGAAACTGCCCAATCCCCAGTTTGAAGGGCAGACCAAAATGAAGCTTGGCAATGGTGAGATCAAGGGACTGGTCGAGTCCATTGTCAATGAAAATCTGAGTCTTCACTTTGAGGAGAACCCACAGGATGCGAAAAAAATCATAGAGAAATGTATGCAGAGCGCGCGCGCCCGTCTTGCGGCAAAGAAAGCCCGCGATCTGACCAGGCGTAAAAGCGCCCTGGAAAATGACACGCTTCCCGGCAAGCTGGCTGATTGTTCCGAGCGAGAAGCGTCACAATGCGAGCTGTATCTGGTCGAGGGCGATTCCGCCGGCGGTTCGGCCAAGCAGGGCCGTGACCGAAACTTCCAGGCGATTCTTCCCCTGAGGGGAAAAATTCTTAACGTGGAGAAATCGAGGCTTGACAAGATCCTTTCCAACGAGGAGATCAGGACGATCATTACGGCAATCGGAACCGGTATCGGGGAGGATGAATTCAGCATTGATAAGGCCAGGTATCATAAAATCGTCATCATGACCGACGCGGATGTTGACGGTGCACACATCAAGACTTTGCTTCTGACATTTTTTTTCCGGTACATGCCGGAGGTTATCAAACAGGGATATTTATATGTCGCCAAGCCTCCTCTATACAATATCAAGATCAGCAAGGAATCATATTACGCGTATAACGATGATGAACGCGATAAGATTATAAAAGGCCATGATAAATCAAAGGTGACAGTACAGCGGTATAAAGGCCTTGGCGAAATGAACCCTGAACAGCTCTGGGAAACGACAATGGATCCCCAGAAACGAACGCTTATGCAGGTGTGCATTGATGACGAGGTGGAGGCTGAAGAGGCTTTTTCCATTCTTATGGGTGACGCCGTTGAGCCTCGGCGGAAATTCATCGAAGAGAACGCAAAGAATGTTCAGAACCTGGATCTGTAGGATCCAGGCGGTATTGCCGTTCAGATGAGAGCGGAAACCGATTGATATAATTACATGCGGAGTGTAGCGACGTGCCAAAGAAAAAATCTGAAGGCGGCGAATTATTCAAGGAGAATATCGTCGCAGTTGAAATAGAAGACCAGATGCGAAATTCCTATCTCGACTATGCCATGAGCGTCATAGTCGGCCGTGCCCTGCCGGATGTCCGGGACGGACTCAAGCCGGTCCACCGGAGGATACTCCACGCAATGAACGAACGGGCCTGGCGGAGTGACCGTCCCTATGTCAAGTCCGCCAAGATAGTCGGTGAAGTTCTCGGTAATTACCACCCCCATGGGGACATTGCCGTGTATGATACCATGGTTCGCATGGCGCAGGATTTTTCAATGCGCCTCCCGATCATCGACGGCCAGGGAAACTTCGGCTCCGTTGACGGCGATCCTGCTGCAGCGTACCGGTATACGGAGGCTCGCCTCAATAAGATCGCCGAGGAATTATTAAAAGATATCGACAAGGAAACGGTAGATTTTAATCCCAACTTCGATGAAACAAAGAAGGAACCGCAGGTACTGCCGGCTTCATTCCCCAACCTTCTCGTCAATGGCTCGGAAGGCATCGCGGTAGGCATGGCGACCAAGATTCCGCCCCATAATCTCGGCGAGGTGGTCGATGCCACCATTGCTCTCATAGATGATCCTTCACTCAGCGTTAAACAGCTCATGAAGCACATCCAGGGTCCGGATTTTCCCACCGGAGCCACCATCATGGGCACTGACGGTATTTTCAAGGCCTTTACCACAGGACGCGGCAGCATCATGGTACGGGGCAAGGTGGATATTGAGGAAAACAAGAAAGGCCGTGAAAATATCATCATAACCGAGATCCCCTACCAGGTAAACAAGGCGGTTTTTATCAGCCGTATAGCCGAACTGGTCAATGAAAAAGTAATAGAAGGGATAGGAGAGCTCAGGGATGAATCGAATCGGAAGGGAATGAGGATCGTCATTGGACTGAAGAAAGATGCCAATACCAGCATTATCATCAACCAATTGTACAAGCATACGGCCCTGCAGACATCATTCGGCGTCATCATGCTGGCCCTGGTGGACAACGTTCCCCGTATCCTTGATCTGAAAGGTATCATCAGCAATTATATAGGACACCGGAAGGAAGTCGTTATCAGACGAACCCGGTTCGAGCTGAAAAAGGCCGAGGAGCGGGCCCATATACTGGAAGGCCTGAAAATCGCCCTGGATAACATCGACGAAGTCATTAAAATTATCCGCGGGTCCAAGGATCCGGATGAGGCGGCCAAAAAGCTCATCAAGCGCTTTTCATTGTCGGAGATACAGGCCAAGGCCATTCTGGACATGCGCCTGCAGCGACTCACCAGCCTTGAAGTTCACAAGATCGTTGAAGAGTTGAACGCACTCCTCAAGCTCATCAAGGAGCTCAAGGCGATCCTCAAGAGCGAAGCCAAGATATTTGAGATCATTAAAAAAGAGCTCCTGGAAGTAAAACAAAAGTACGGTGACAAGCGGAGAACGGAGATCATGAAGGGTGGAGAAACTTCCACCGATTTCGATGTGGAGGATCTCATCGCCGACGAGGATATGGTCATTACCATAACCAATGACGGGTTTATCAGACGGCTCCCGGTGGACACTTTCAAAAAACAACGCCGGGGCGGCAAGGGCGTCAGCGCCATCACCTCCAAGCGGGAAGATTTCATCAAGATGATGACCATCGCATCGACCCATGATGTCATATTCCTTTTCTCGAATAAAGGGAAGATATTCGCCCTGAAAGCCTATGAGATACCCCTGGCGTCAAAAACGAGCCGCGGCAAATCGCTGAAGGGGATCATCAACCTGTCTACCGAAGAGAATATCACCGCCATATGCTCGATCGATAATTTTGAAAGCGAGAAATATCTCTGCATGGTGACCAAGTTTGGTATCCTGAAAAAGACCGACCTGAACGTGTTCCAGAACGCCAAGAAGGGCGGCATCATCGCGCTGAATTTGAAGAAGAACGATGAACTGGTGGACGTCAAGGTCGTCGACAAGGGTGATGACATCGTCATTGCGTCCCGGGGCGGCAGTCTCCTCAGGACGAACCTTATGAAGATGAGGTCCATGGGTCGCAACGCCGCCGGCATCATCGGCATGCGCCTCGGTAAGGACGACGTGATCATGGGCATTGACATGGTAAAGAAGAACTCGACACTCTTTGTCATTACGGAAAAGGGATACGGCAAGAGGGTCGATTACAAGAATTTTGCCAATAAGGGCCGCGGCGGCAAGGGCATGGCCTATGTCAAGGTCACCGATAAGAACGGCTCGGCCAACGGGGTTAAATCAGTGTTTGACAGCGATGAAATAATCATCACGTCGAAAAACGGCATGGCCATCCGGCTTCTGGCAGAGGATGTTTCGATACAGGGACGGGCGACCGTCGGCGTCAAGCTGCTTGATCTGGGCGATGACGATTTCGTGACTGATTTTGCTGCTATCAGCGAATAGAGCTGAAGGGGTCATGGACAGCGTGATACCCGCAAGGGAGCTCTTCGGCTATTTGAATTTTTCCTGGAACATTTCCTTGTTGAGGATGATGTAGGTGTAGCCCTGTTCAGTCAGAAAGAGCTGCCTGTTGTGGGCGAATTTTTCTTCAACTGAATTGGATGTAATTATCGTATAGAAGAAGGCCTTGTTATCACCCTTCTTGGGCCGCAGGATCCTTCCCAGGCGCTGCGCCTCTTCCTGCCGCGAACCGAAGGTCCCCGATATCTGTATGGCGACATTGGCATCGGGAAGATCGATGGAGAAGTTTGCGACCTTCGATACTACCAGTATTTTTATGGTCTCTTCCTTGAACAGGCGGTACAGTTCTTCGCGTTCAGTTATGGAGGTGCTTCCGGTAATCATCGGGTAGTTGAAATGATCGGCTATTTCTTTCAGCTGGGATATGTATTGCCCGATAATGAGTATGTTTGAATTGCCATGGTGCTCGATGATGGTTCCCACGATCTTGTTCTTTTCATGGTTCTCAGAGGCAATCCTGAATTTTTCCCGGTCCTTGGCCAGGGAATACTTCATCCTCAGATCTTCCGGGAGGTCGATCCTGACTTCCGTGCAGAGTGCCTTGGCGATCCAGTTTGATTTTTCCAGGGTCTTCCAGGGCATGTCAAATTTCTTCGGGCCGATGAGACTGAACACATCCGCTTCCATGCCGTCTTCGCGGATAAGGGTTGCGGTGAGTCCCAGGCGCCGTTTAGACTGGATTTCCGATGTCATTCTGAATACCGGCGCCGGCAGCAGATGCACTTCATCATAGATGATAAGGCCCCAGTTTTTCGAATTAAACAGGTCGAAATGCAGGAAGGGACCGTTTTTGTCCTTCCGATAGGTGAGGATATTGTACGTTGCTATGGTGATGGGCCTGATCTCTTTCTTTTCACCGGAAAATTCGCCGATCTGTTCCGGATCGAGATGCGTCTTGTCGAGGAGCTCCTCCTTCCATTGGCGGAGTGCGATGGTGTTGGTGACCAGTATCAGGGTTTCGGTCGAAAGCAGGTTCATGATGGCAATGCCGACAATGGTTTTACCGGCGCCGCAGGGCAGAACAACGATGCCGCTGCCTCCCTCGGGACCGCCCCCCCGGTAGAATGCATTGACAGAGCTCTGCTGGTAATCGCGTATGTTAAAGGGCTGTCCCTTCGAAGATACATCTTTCATCCGGATGTCGCAGGGATCGCCGTCCTCGTATCCTGCAAGGTCCTCAACGGGAAAGCCTATTTTTATCAGCGCCTGCTTGATGTGGCCGCGGAAGTTCTTCCTGATTTTTATCTCGTTCTCGTTGAGGCGGGCGTCTATATATTGCTGAATTTTTTTCGTGTTGCAGATTTCATTCAGGAGTATGGCGTCGCTGGATATCAGAAAGATGTCGTTATCCCGCGGTACCAGCTTGAGGAGGCCGTAGCGACGCATCTGGTCCTTGATGGTGGTATTGACGATCTCGGGTATTTCGTAGCGTGAATACTGCTTCAATATTCCAAGAATATCCAGATAGGTCAGGCCCGATGCAGCGGCGTTCCACAGGGAAAGGGGGGAAACCTTGTAGGTATGGATGTGCTCGGGGCTTTTTACCAGCTCGGAAAATTGTGCAATTGAATCTCGGGCGTTTTCAAAATTAGGATTATCCACTTCCAGAAGAAGGGTGTTGTCGCTTTGAATAATAACGGGCTTGGACATGAATGTTTCTGATCACCTCACGCAGCATGAATACTGATGCTGCTATATTATAACACTCCTTTAAACAAATGTGACAATGCTTAAAAGAATCAATTTGTACTACTGATAGTCGTATATTTGTCAATCTATAAATTGCGGGGCATGGAAAAATATTTAAGATGTTTTGATCGCCCCGCGCAAAACATTATGCGTCAAAATATACCGTGGCTTGCTGAGGGGTATTTTATCAGGAGCGCAGCCATGGGGTTGAAGGAATGAAAAAAATCGAATGATCTCTCGATGACGGTAGCAATATCACTCAATTGATGCTTTAGTGCTCGGTATTATCCTTTTTTGGATAGAGAATTTTTTCTGTTTCCATGAGCGCAAGAAAAAGACCCATCGGATCATCATAGATGGTCAACTCCTCGCCAAATCCTCTGCCTGACTGTGCTGGAATCTCAATAATGGAAAGACCGAAATAGTGCGCCTGAATCCAGAGCTGAAGCAGGAGGCAATGATTGAATTCAGTAAGCTCCATATTCTTCAATACGCTGGTCCGTATGGCGAGAATTCCCGAGAGGGGGTCGGTTATATCAAAACCGGTTATCTCCCTGATCTGTGATGAAAGATCTGATGTTATTGAAATGAATTCGGGCGGTATATCCTGAAAACTGAAATTTTCAAGGATCCTGCTGCCGGTGACAATATCATAGCCGTAGTTGATGTTCTCCATGAGCTCGGTTATTTCTTCTTTAAACTTACTATTTTCGATTTTGAGCATGATTATTGTTTCATAATTCATGTCACGGGCATATTCATATCCTGTTATAATAGAAGCGCCTATGCCCAGGTTCAGTTCATGCTTGATATATCTAAGCCACTTCTCATCCTTGATTATTTCATAGGTGTTGTCGGTAGAACCGTCATCAACCAAGAGAACGTCATGGTTGAGCTCTTCAAGAAGAGACAGGCTTTTCTTTATCTGAGAACCCTGGTTATACACAGGGATGATTATAAGCAATGACGAGTCCATAGATTGCCGTTAATAAATATGCTATCAAATACATCTTGAAATTCCATGGAAGCCCTTAGCCTGTCAATTCATTTGCAGATTATTATATTAATATGCTGAAGTAATAAATTGTTGACGAAGGATTACGTTCATATGATAGTATTGTCTAAATTCATCCCGGCATGACGTATAATAACAATCAGGAAAGAAATGGATCTAAATTATCGGTTTTATGAGCAACAAGGGTTTGGAATATTCGAGTTTTTGCATGATAAGCTGATAAATGATGACTCGAGCGAGACAATTGAGACTATAAAATCGTTAATAACCAAGAAACATGTCCAAAATTTCATTCTTGATCTGACAAAGGTCACGGTTATCGATTCAGTGGGAATCGGATATTTAATTGCAATAAAAAATGCCGCAGGAAAGAAGGGAATAATTATCCATCTTGTAAGTGATAATACATTCGTATTAAAGGTATTCAGCATTACTAGGGTTGACACGTTTTTCAGGATTTTCCGAAATTTGGCTGACGCGCTTGCATCAGTCTGAATTGTATTAAAACAACTGTCGTTAATCGATGTAAGGCCGCCTTGCTGGTACGGCGATACCCTTAATATGTTACTGAATAATATTGAATAGTAGTAATAAGCATAAAGACCATGATTGATACTAAACGGGATATCAGTATCCTTATCGTTGATGACGATCCGCTGGTATTACGCACCATTACGAAAATTCTCGAGGTATCAGATGAGAATTATTTCATTGAAACTGCGACTAATGTTCAAAAACTGCTGGATCTGGTAAGCAAGACCTATTGGGATACGATATTGCTGGACCTGTCAATTCCCCTCCATGACGGTGATAGCGCAGATCCTAAAAACGGGTTACATGCCCTGGATGTCCTTAAAGCTGAATATAACGTGAGCACGCCGATAATCGCCATTACAGGCTATAATGAAGTCGAGCTTTCCGATATCGTTCTTGATAAGGGCGCCTATTATTTCCTGGATAAACCTGTCCGTGCAAAATACCTCTCCGCCATCGTGAAGAATTCAACGCGCTTTCAGATGTCCGGATTTGACGGATTGACAGGAATTCTGAACCGCAAGACATTCGAGGAGCGGCTCAAATCCGAATTCGAGCGTGTCATAAGAAAAAACAGAAATTATGAGAATCAGCCGCAAAACAACAATGGTCCCAAGTCATATCTTTCTATTATTTATCTTGATTGCGATAATTTCAAGGAGATCAATGATACCTACAATCACCTGGTCGGTGATATGGTATTGAAAAAGATATGCAGCGCCTTTATCGATGAAAGTGTGTATCGACCGATAAACGGAAACGGACAGTCTTACAAATTCATTATTCGTCCCTATGACCTTGCGGCACGATTCGGAGGCGACGAATTCTGCATTTTCCTGCCTGAAACTGATCATCTCAGTGTTCTGACCGTTGCTCGTAGGATACGCGATATGCTAAAGAATATCAGTATCGCCGATATAGTCGGAACAGACTATAAGTCAACCGGCCTTAACACTATATCCGTTTCAATGGGCATTGCCACGTATCCTTATCCGAATGATATTACGAATTACGAAGAATTGGTCACTCTTGCCGATTACGCCATGTATGGATCAAAAATAGAGAAAAAAGGCGATATATTCGGATATAACCAGTCAGGTTCCCTGGTAAATTTTGATCTATAACAAAAAAAAGACCTTAGCTAACTGATCAATGCTAGATCCCATGCCTTTTTGAAAATTCTTGACAACCTTTGATGTATTCATGTAGCTATACAGGTGCAGGTACTACACGGATTGATATAATGACAGAAAAAAGTAAAACATTTGTTTCTTTTGATACAGCCCACTGTATGATTCTGTCCTCTGTTACGGAGCTTGGCTTAGAACGAGTTCCATTGAAAGAGGCTTACGGGCGTATCCTTTACCAGGATATTCGTTCTGAAATCAATATTCCTCCTTTTGATAATTCTGCCATGGATGGATTTGCCCTTCACTGGGACGACACCGGTGGCGCACATCCGGATAGTCCCGTGGAATTATTGATATGTGGTGAGATAAAAGCAGGCGTCGAGTTTCATACCATTAAAGTTGAAGGGAATTCAGCTGTCCGCATTATGACCGGAGCACCAATTCCCGATGGCGCTACTGCGGTGGTCCCGGTAGAGCATACCAGGGAAGACGCCACCCGGGGGACTATAGCTGTTTTCGAAGAGATCAAGCAGAATGAAAACATCCGACATGCCGGTGAAGACATCCGGGTTGGACAGGTAGCATTGAATAAAGGCACACAATTAAAGTCGGCTGAAATTGGTTTGCTGGCTTCATTGAATGTAAACGATATTCCTGTGTATCAACAGGCGCGGGTGGCGATCATTTCCACCGGTGATGAAATTGCCGAAGTGGGGGCGGAATTAAGGCCGGGACAGATACGGAATTCCAATGCCTATACGCTTTCTTCGGAAATAAAAAAATATCACTGCATACCTCATTATATCGGGATAGCCAGAGATTCTATATCCTTTACAAAGGAAATGTTCGCAAAAGCCCTCGAGTATGACATGGTTATTTCCACCGGTGGCGTTTCCATGGGCAAGTATGACCTGGTGAAGGACGTGCTTGTTGAGCTTGGTGTGGATATTTCATTTGAGACTATCAGGATGAAGCCGGGGAAGCCCCTCATCTACGGTACCAGGAAAAATACCCTGGTCTTTGGTCTGCCGGGAAATCCGGTATCGACTATGGTATCATTTATTGAATTTGTCCGCCCGGCTCTGTTGAAAATGAGCGGATCAACAAAGCTCAATAAGCCGTTGGTCCATGCTGTGGCAGATAACGATATTGATAAAAGAAGCGGCAGGAAAGAATTTTTCCGAGGTTACTTTACGATCATTGACGGCGTTTTTCATGTATCGACGACGGGCCCTCAGGGATCGGGGATACTCCGTTCGATGAGCGTTGCCAATTGCCTGATCGTGATGAATGAGGAATCGACCGGATGCTCAAAAGGAGACCGGGTGATGATTCAGCTTATCAATCATGAGGAAATTGATTGAGCAAGGGCAAGGGGGTCGTATTAATTTCCGGAGGTCTCGATAGCCTTCTGGCTGCACGGGTACTCATGGACCAGGACCTGGATCTGATGGGTTTTCATGGCGTGCTCCCCTTTGTCGCACCCGATGCACTTCCGGAAAATTTAAAACCCGTTCAACTGGCCTCCCGCATTAACCTGGAGACGCGGGTGCACAGATGCGGTAAGGAATATATTGATATCATCCGCAATCCTGCCCATGGCTACGGTAAGCATGCTAATCCCTGTATTGACTGCCACATCTATTTCATTAAAAAGGCCGCTGAATTAATGCATGAGCTGAAGGCTGATTTTGTCGCAACCGGAGAAGTGGTGGGACAACGCCCCATGTCCCAGATGCGTCACACCATGAATCATATCGAAAAAGAGACAGGTCTGAAGGGACGGCTGCTGCGACCTCTATCCGCGAAATTGCTTAAACCGACAATTCCCGAGGAGGAGGGGATTGTGGACCGCAACCGGCTTCTGGGGATCAACGGCAGGTCCCGTAAAGAGCAGTTTGAGTTGGCCGGCAATTATGCGATCAATGAATATGAATCACCATCCGGCGGGTGTCTTTTTACGGATAAGTTCATATCGCAGAGAGTGAGGGACTTGCTCGAGAAACACAGCGAGGTTGACGCCGTTGATATGTATTTGCTGACGATAGGCAGACATTACCGGATCAGCGATTTGGCCAAGATCATTGTCTCACGAAATGAAAGGGAGAACAACGAGCTTGATAAATACCGGGGCCGAGCGGATTATTTTTTTCTGCCGGCATTCAAGGGGCCGGCGGTACTAGTCAAAGGAATTATTAATGAAACCGAAATTGCAATAATCGGGTCGATCATACGGCGCTATGGAAAGATAGAACTGGATGCGCCCCGCATCGTTGTTTTTAAAAACGATGTCGCGATGACAACGATCTCGGTGTCTGATTCCGCATCAGATGAATTCCTTGAACGGTTGAGAATATGAAGCCATGGCACAGGAAAAAAGTCGTATCGTTTCTCGCATCCACGAGAGGGCTCCTTTTTTCATCCGTTGTGAATAAGATCATCAACAAGGAGATACGGGCCAAATCAGGTTGTGTAATAACTGATAATCCATCAGCCCCGGTTCTTGACAGGGCGAAACAATTGTATGTTCCTGCCTATGTTGTTGATCCGGAGCAGTATTCTTCACGAGAAAGCCATGAGGAAGACATTGTTTCGCTGCTAGATAAGTTCAAAACCGACCTGGTTGTTACCGCGGGATACTTGCGCATGCTGTCAGAATATTTTGTGAAACAGTACCGGAACAGGATTATAAATATTCACCCTTCTCTCCTGCCTTCATTTCCGGGTATTCATAGTCAGAAAAAAGCCCTTGAATACGGTGTTAAAATTACCGGGTGTACCGCACATTTTGTGGACAAGGGTATGGATACCGGACCAATCATAATGCAGGTTCCGGTAATGGTGCATGAACAAGATACCGTTGAAACATTATCAATGAAGATCATGCGAGAGGAATCTGTTGTTATCTCGGAATCAGTGCGCCTGTTCTGTGAAAATAAATTAGATGTTATCGTGAATAAAGTAATCATTCGCGGATAACAGAAGGTTCTGGTTACTGGCGTTGAAACTTCTTTTTTAATCCTTTATCCCGGATCTGATAATATATAGTCAATTCATCAGGGATTTGCTGCCGTTTTACGACAACACCATTTCTCAACGGCATATCAAATTCATCCCGGATTTTAACGATGTCTGTATATCGGCTGTTATTTCTGAGCCGCACATCGACTATGTCTTTCAAAATTTTATGTTTCGCAACTTTTATTGCATCATCCTCTGTTTTATCTGTAACTTTCACCGTATAGGTGTCATCATCGCTCCAGCCTGTGGTAATGGGCGCTGTATTGGTATTTGTCTGTGAGAGTTTATTGCTGGCACACGATATGGTGAGCATTACTATTGCAAGCCAGATCATTTTTTTCATGGTAAGCACCGCCATTACAGAAAAATTTAGAACCAAAATGAAGTGGTAATAGTCTAATATACTAATTAAGAATTACAAGAAGAAAACATTAAAGTGTCTTCCTCTGGGGGGATTTTTGTGAGTATAATCATGGTATAATAATAAATGCATTTTGTGCTATAGGGCGATGTGAAAGGATAAAATGATCAAAAATAGTTGACTTTTTATTTTACATAAGAGGAATTATGGTAGTAAAATCCCCCATAAGGAGCGCCCCGTGTTAATCGAAATTTTTTTTATTTATATTTTTTATCTGATGATTATAGTCCTCGGCAGTTATTATGTGAATTTATACCTGTCCAAGGACAGCTTTACCAAAGAAGAATTGAAAGAAGTCATGCCTTATATGATGAAATTGTGGAACAAGATCAGCAATAACTACTCAATGTCCGTTTTATTGATTAGTCTTTGCGTCGCTTCCCTGATCGGGATAATGCTGGCAATGCTTTCTCAGCACTGGTTCTTGAATTCAGCGATACTATTCGTGGTCATGTTTTTTGTCTTTCCCCTGGCTAAGAAAAATTTCGATAGCGTTATGATAACCACCGGAGGAACTTTTTCTGATACAGCCATGAGTATTTTTGTAAAATATCATTCCATTATTTTAGTCGGATTCGGCACGGGAACGGCTACGGGGCTTATGTATAATTGGGGAGTGTATAAATCCATTAATTTCCTATGGTTTCTCGTTAATATTATCGTGATGACAATTCTTATAGGTATGTGCATCAATGAGATCAACAATCAGTGATAGGTTTTAGTTTCATCCAGGTTCAATGGTATGGAAAAAAGGATGCACTTATCGTGAGTATACCAGTACAATTGATTGTCACCCAAATGAAAAGAATTAGATGAAATTGCAATGATTTTAAGTTGACATTAGCCAGAAATGATAGTATTATGATAATCGTTTAAAAGGTGTAAACAATTTATATTGGTCTGGGACTGCAGGTCTCACATATAGATTTCATGGCATGTCAATCACTGCCAGATTAATTTAATTAAAAATTATTAGGAGGATGGTAGATGAAGAAGTTATTAATATTTGGATTAATACTCACTGCTGGTTTTCTTATCACACTGACATCATGCAGTAGCAAGATCGGGGGAACCGTTGAAGGTCAAACGTATACCACCGAAGGCTGGATCGATGATGACACATTTCAACTCGCGGCCGCCGGTGTTCCGACTAAAACGCTGACCAATGTTGTTCAGAGAAAGGAAGCCTCCAAGAGAGCCGCAATTCTGAATGCGCAGTATCAGATTATTGAAAAATTCAAGGGTTCCTCGGTGGAAGGCGCATCGGGCATGGAAAATTTTGAGATGACCGGCATTGCTGTAGCGCAGGAATTGAAGGCCGTGACAAAGGGCGGCTCTGTGAAAAAAGTAACCTGGGACGATGAGCAAAACTGCGAAATTATTTATGTGGTACATGCCAAGGGCCTGAAGAAAAAAGTATCTGCTGCGAAGTGGGATTGACACTGAAAAGATCAATATAAAAAATAAAAGCCATGATTCGCATCATGGCTTTTTTCATTATATATGATTTCAAGTCCTGGCAGCGTCCTACTCTCCCACACAGTTACCCATGCAGTACCATTGGCGATGAGAGGCTTAACTGCTGTGTTCGGAATGGGAACAGGTGTTTCCCTCTCTCTATAACCACCAGAACTTACCATATGAATTTTATTCGTAAAATTGTCAATGATATTAATTGTATTTTTTTAAATTTTTTTAATAATTTATAATTTATTGTAGAATGGGTGTAAAATAGCATTTCGCTCTTGCAGTTAAAAATCCTGTAGGGATGCTTGCATGAAACTTCACCCTATAACCCTGAAATAAAAGAATCAAATTTGCAATACATTGAATATACAGAAAATGTTAATTACCATAATTCTTTTTAAATTTAAATAAATAATCAATAGCCGTATCTGTGTCTCCTTTAAAAAGGTGACACAGACTGAGGGATATCAGATTATCGCCGTTGCTTTTATTAGTATTCTTCAACGCCTCTATTTTATTATCTATAGTGCCGTATTTGTCTGTCAAGCAGTCAACCGGTATCGATTTGATGAATTCATCAAAGTATGTATAACCATCGGAGTTACGTTTCAGGATTTTAATTTCTCTGGCTGATTCGTCAATGCGTCCAATTATCAATAAAATATTGGATTTTAATTCACGAAGCTTGTTGTTATTTGCATCGATATATAAAATTCGGTTGAGTATTTGCAGGGAACGATCATAGGTCTTTTTATTGTAATATATAATCGCAAGTGCAGTGAGAGAGACCCTGTTGTCAGGGGAAATTTTCAGGACATCCAGGAAATTTGTTTCTGCATCGGCAAGATTGTTCAGCCGGCTATGACAGAGACCCGCTACGAGTTTTGATAAGGCGAATGTATTGTTTAAAGAGGATGAAAGATTCAGATTTTTCAAGGCTTTGGAATAATCATTCATCTTATAGAGGATACAGCCAATATTGAAAAATGTGATGTAATCCTTCCCCAGTGATAGTGCTGCTTCGTAGCATTTCATGGATTCAACAAAATGATTCATCCTGGAGTAGAGGGAGCCAAGATTAACATAGGCAGGACGAAACATGGGGTCAATGGTTATGATGGAAATATACTCTTTTTGGGCATTTTCATAGTCACCCAATTTTTCGTATTGAACCGCATTATTGAATTTTTTATTTGTTGAGATTCCTGTCATGATGAATACGCCGTCTTATATTCCTTATAGAATAATATCGGAGTCAACAATTGGAAGCAATAAATAATTCAAATATCGTGAATTATTAATATGATACTTGTTCATAAGAGTGCTATTAACTTGACAAAGTTAACATTATTATCATATGTGTTACATCGAATATGGTGACAATAAAAATTCATGCAGAGCCGGGCGCACGCGTTCCCGCTTATCAAAGCAAGGGTGCTTCTGGGGCCGATATTTTCGCATTTATTCATGGTTCAGTCGTTCTCCAGCCCGGTGATACAAAACTCATCCCGACCGGCATAACTATGGAGATACCTGAAGGATATGAAGCCCAGATCCGTCCGAGGAGCGGCCTCGCCCTCAATCACGGCATTACCCTGCTCAATACCCCGGGCACGATTGATTCGGATTACCGGGGAGAGATAAAGATCATTGTGACCAATCTCGGGAAAAAAGAATTTTCCATTGAAAACGGCATGAGAATCGCGCAGATGGTTTTCAATAAAACGTATAAAGGCAATTTCATCGTTGACTGTGAATTGAGTGAAACCGACAGGCATGACGGCGGTTTCGGTCATTCAGGAGTATAGGCTCTGTATGCAGGATCATAAGGCCATTAAAATCATCCCTCTGGGAGGACTGGGGGGCATCGGAAAAAACATAACCCTTTTTGAATACAAAAATGAAATAATCATTGTTGACTGCGGCATTATGTTTCCCACCGAGGAAACCCCCGGCATTGATTACATCATTCCTGATTTCAGCTACATCAGGAAGAACAAGGCAAAGGTCAAGGCGATCCTGGTCACGCACGGCCATGAAGATCATATCGGTGCGATACCATACCTCCTTCAGGAAGTTAGTGTCCCTCTCTACGCAACGAAGCTCACCATCGGCCTTATTCAGAGCAGGCTCGAGGAGATCCCGCCGAAAAAGGATCCGGAATTCATAGAAATTATGCCCCGCGATCGATTACTGATCGGTAATTTCATGATTGAGTTTATCAAGGTAAACCATTCCATTATCGGCGGAGTGGGCCTTGCCATTCAGACTGATATCGGCTCCATCATCCATACGGGGGATTTTAAAATAGATTTCTCTCCCGTGGACGGCGACGTCACGGATATATTCAGGTTTGCGGATTATGGCGAAAAAGGGGTCCTCCTGCTCATGTCGGATAGCACCAATGCGGAGAGGGAGGGTTTTACCAAATCTGAATCGGTGCTCATCGAAAAGCTGACCGATATCTTTTCATCGGCCAATGGCCGGATTATCGTGGCTACTTTTGCGTCAAATATACATCGGATACAGCAGGTCATGGATGTGGCCCAGCGCTATAACCGCAAGATCGTCATTTCCGGCCTGACGATGCAGAAGAACGTGGAGATCGCCAATTCCCTCGGATACCTGAGCTACCGGGATGACCTCATCATCGATATTTCGGAGGCCAGCTCCCTGCCGAATAAAAAGCTGGTCATCATTGGCACCGGCAGCCAGGGAGAGCCGATGTCCGCCCTCTACCGGATGGCCTACGGCACGCACAGGCATTTTTTCGCCGAAAAGGGCGATACGGTGATCATCACCGCATCGGTCATTCCCAGCAACGAGAGAATGGTGACGAACGTGGTTAATTCCCTCATGAAGATGGGGGCCGAGGTCTATTACGACCAGGATGACGATATCCATGTGTCGGGCCACGGCTCCTCAAAGGAACTGAAGCTCATGATAGCGGTCACAAAGCCGAAATTCTTCATGCCCATCCACGGCGAGTATCGCCACCTCAAAGCACATGCGGAAATTGCGGAATCACTCAATATCAAGGCATCGCGGATTTTGATCGCTGAAAACGGTGATATCCTAGAGCTATCATCAAAAAACTTTAAAAAAACCGGTTCAATAGATCTTTCCCAGATATATGTCGACGGCAAGGAAATCGGCGACATTGAGAGCAATGTGATCAAGGACCGCCATGTAATGTCCTCAGACGGGATCGTTATTATCGCCATTGTCATTTCGGAAGGGATGCTCATGAGGGAGCCTGATATTTTTTCCAGGGGTTTTCTCGGCACCAAAGAAGAGAAGGTCCTGGAATTGATCCGGAAAGACGCCAACGAGCGGATAAAAAAGCTTCTGGCTGAAGAGGCTTCCGCCAATGACATTTCCACCCACTTAAAAAAAGGGGTGAAAAACTTCATTTTCAAGCTGACCCGCCGGAATCCTCTTATTGTGGTTGAGATTCTGGAAGTTTAAAGCGAAAAATGAGCTGTTTAATGTTTGAAAGTCCTAAGCTATGAGGCCATTTTTCTGCGACCTGCCCCATCCTGACTAAAAAAAAACATCCAAACGACCGAAAATGATATGAGATAGGTTTTACCTGATCGGGGGTATCCGTGCGCCAGGTCTCTGCGGCATTACGGGTTCCCATCACGGTTCGGTTAGGCCTGACAGTCGAAGGAGGATTTGACCGTGTTCTGGAAACGCTATCAGGAAATACTGGGAGCCGTATTGATTGGCATTGCTGTTTTTTTTCTTGTTTCGATCGCAGCATATCATCCTTCCGATTATTCATTTCTGGCTGAACATGGGACAGTAAAGAATATCACCGGGCCAGTGGGAGCATGGATAGGACATATCATACGCTCGCTCTTCGGTGTCGCGTCTTACGGCATTATCGCAGTTCTTATCATACCGGGCATATACCTGATCAAAAGCAGCCTGATCAGCAAAGTTACGGAAAAAACCGGCCTGACGCTTCTCGTCACGATTTCACTTTCATCGGTGGTATCCCTATCCATGGGCAATGTGCCGCAGATGTCGGGCGGTTATCTCGGCACAATGATCGATAGCTTATTCATATCCTTAATAGGTAGATCCGCATCATATATATGCCTGTCAGCGGTGGTTCTCATCTCGGCCCTTCTTCTGATTAGCTTGATCATATCACCCAAGCATGAGCAGTATAGAACCGAGACCCGCCTGTCAGGGATAATGAGGCGGTTACAAGCACGATTCAGAAGAGATTCGGAACGAGATGAAATTCCTAAAATTTCATTTGGTAAACTTAACAGTGTCAAAAAAGATCGGAAATTCCCCTGGATAACAAAAAAAAGGATTATCGTCTACGAGACAGAAAAGGCAGGAGCCCTTTTTGATGTAATGCAATTCAGATCGCTGCCTGATGCACCATGGAACAGTGTCCAGGCATTCGTTTCGGACAATAACAGAAAAGGCGATATTCCCTTACTGGATACGCCTGATAATGATGAAATTTATGGTAAGGATGAAGCAGAAGTTATTCTCCATGAAGATGAATACCGTGTTGATGATGAATTAGCCCATGACAGAGCAGATGAAAATGTAGATGAAGAACCAATTATGGCTTCTGAGGAGACGGAAATAAACGATGGTTCTTCTGTCTCTGAATTATCCTCTGAACAAATCGAGGGAGCTGATTGTGAAGAAGATAATGCCGGTCCTGAGGTGCCTCGGCAAAGGGCAACGCTTCAAGCCATGGATTCGGAAATACGGGAAGACATTGCGGAAAGGGTATTTGACAACATTTCGATCAATGAAGAGTATATCATTCCAACGTCCTATCTCACGTCGTCGAAACCGCTGGACACTGAAAGCTGGAAAAAGGAGATTCACCGGAATTCTGTACTTTTGAAGAATACCCTTGCCGAGTTTGGCATTGAAGCAGATGTGGTTAACGTTAACCGCGGTCCGGTCATAACCCTGTATGAAATGCAGATAGCTCCAGGGATCAAGGTGAACCGGGTCGTTGGTCTGGCCGATGATATCGCCATGGCCCTGGCGGCTCAGCGAGTCCGTATCGTTGCGCCGATTCCGGGAAAATCCGCCATCGGCGTCGAGATTCCCAATCTGTACCGGGAGACGGTCACCCTTGGCGATATAATAAAATCCGATGAATTTAATAATTATGACGGGTCCCTTGTTGTCGCTCTCGGCAAGGACATTCTGGGAAAGCCGGTCATGCTTGATCTCAAGAGATTACCGCACCTTCTGATCGCTGGGACCACCGGGTCGGGGAAATCCGTTTGCGTGAACTCCATCATCACCAGCCTCATCTACAATTATGATCCGAATTACATCCGCTTTATACTCGTTGATCCTAAAATGGTGGAGCTCCAGCTCTATAACGGCCTCCCCCATCTGCTGACGCCGGTCATTGTGGATCCTCAGGTGGCGCCAATGGTGCTCAAGTGGACTATGCATGAAATGGAGCGGCGATATTGCCTCCTTTCGGCATTGAATACCCGCGATATTGAACGGTATAACGAAAAGGTGGCGCGCCTTAAAGACGGCACCGAGCAGCTGCCCTTCATCGTTGCCATTATAGATGAGATGGCCGACCTCATGATGAGTTCCAAGGAGGTCGAGGGTTATATTACCAGGATTGCCCAGAAATCGAGGGCGGTGGGAATTCATCTGGTCGTGGCGACGCAGCGGCCCTCTGTTGATATCATCACCGGCCTCATCAAAGCGAATTTTCCGGCCCGCATCGCCTTTCAGGTGGCCCAGAGAACCGATTCACGAACGATTATCGACCAGAACGGAGCGGAGAAGCTTCTGGGGCGCGGCGACATGCTTTACCAGTCGCCGACAAGCTCATTCCCCATGCGCATCCAGGGGGGATATATCTCAGAGGAGGAGATAGAGAAGATCGCCACGCACCTGTGCAAGCGCGGCAAGCCGTCGTATATCGACATTGAGGAGAGTCTCCTCGAGGAAGAAGAATCAAAGGAACTGGACGAGGCGTCAGACGAGTTGTTCCAGGAAGCTCTGAAAATTATTGAAGAGACCAAAAAAGCATCAGCCTCGTATCTCCAGCGCCGCCTGTCCATAGGGTACAACCGAGCTGCCCGAATCATTGAACAGATGGAGGACATGGGGTACATCGGACCTCAGATCGGAAGCAAACCACGGGAAGTTTTTATTTAGATTTCAGGGATTTTTGTAAAGTACACAAAGCTATTTTATGGCATAGACTTCTATCGTATCAGAAAAAGAAGTGGCCTGTGAATAAATATTATATAAAGTGACAAAAGGGCGGTAGAAGAACGAACGCGGATTGATGACGCGTTCAGGATGTATTCCCGCAGGCCTGATCGAGATTTTTGTAAACCCTATACCAGTAAGAATTTTTTTCACTCCCCTGGGCGAAAAATCAATAAAGTGATCTGACGGATGTGTTTCTATCCATGCGACACGGTTAAAGGTGTAGAGAGGCCCGAAAATTGATGGCACTGAGAAAGCAAAGATTCCGCCCGTATCAAGGGCATTATAGATTTTACGCATCACAGAAAGAGGATCTCCGCAGTGTTCTATAAAATACCAAGCGGTGATAATACTGTAAGGGGACGTCAATGTTACATCATCAAATGATGATCGTGTGACAGGGATATTGAATTGTTTCTCGCAATACCGTGCGGCGTATTCAGAAATTTCTATGCCGGAAACGTCTCTGATGCCCATGTCCCTGGCGCATTGCAGAAAGAAGCCCGCAGCAGAACCGATGTCGAGAAGCGATAGATCCGTGCTGCTAACGTCTCTGCCGGATATAAGCTTCAATATACGGAGAAGACGCTTCTTTGACTGGTTACAGATATTGTGGCGGTCATCAATATAGGTTTTACCGTATTGATTCCGGTATTCATCGAGAAAATAGGTGTCATTGTAGGTTTTAAGAGCATAGGCGGTATTGAATGCAATACCACATTGCGCGCATATAAGCAATTCTTCGCTCATGGGCGTGATTGATGAAGTGGAACATACCGGGCACTTTCTGACATCGCCGGTCATGGGACGGCGCCGCTATATGACGTCTTTTTCTTTCTTTCTTTTTTTTGCTGGCTCAACCACGACATTGAGGCCCTTTATTTTAGCGCCGTCAAAGGAATGGAGCACCAGCTCGGCAAATTGTTCAGGGATCTCAAAGAAGGAATAGGTCGTGTGGATGTCGATCTTGCCGATCGATTTACCATCAATGCCTGATTTCTTGACGATCTCCCTGATGAGGTCGCCGGTGCTGATATTATGGTTTTTCCCGATATTGATGAAGAGCCGCGCCCGTCCATCCTTGATGTCTTCAAAAACGATCTGGCCGGCTTCGGCCTTCTGATAAAGCTTTTCCTTTGGAATTTCAATTCCGGAAATATCGCCGAGATATTCCTTAAGCACCGCCGCTGCTATTCTTTTTGCTCCATTGAAGAGAGGAAGCTCTTTTTTAAGGCGTTTTACAAGAAGTTCATATTCGTCAAGATTTTCGTTGTAGGCGACATCAAGCACTCTCTTTATTTTTTTTAAATGGTTCATACCGGTCCTCGCACAAATTCATTTCGATTTGGTGGAATATTGCTGCACATGTGTGACAATGTAACGTACAACTTAAAAAATTGGCTAAAAATAGCAAGTAATTTTCTTTGTATACCAGGAAGGTTATACCTTGCACCGGTATCCGACATTCCGAACAGTCTCTATGATTGAATTGAACTCATCGCCGAGCTTTCCCCGCAATCTCCGTATATGGACATCGACGGTCCTGGTGCCTCCGATATATTCGACGCCCCATATTTTGCTCAGGAGGTCCTTGCGGGAAAAGACCTCGCCCTTATTTGATACAAGAAGGCGAAGGAGCTCAAATTCCTTGTATGTTAAATCGAGCTTTTCATTTTCCATGTATACGCTGTATTCTTTAAAGTTAATGATGAGCCTTCCGATTGCTACCGTGTCATCATCGATGCCCTTTTGCCAGAGGATTCTGTTGATCCGCGCATAGAGCTCTTCTTTCTTGAATGGAAATAAGATAAAATCGTCAAAGAACCAGTCCATATGCAATTCAGCAATGGATTTGTCTTTTAATATCAGCAATACCGGTTTATCCTGAATTTTTTTTCTGATTTTGGACAACAGAAATTGGATGGAATCGATGGAGCCGAAAATATCAAAATCGGTTAGAAGAATGGAAAAGTCGTCACGCTTGATCGATTCAATGGACCTGAATAACTCTATGGATGGATAATAAGATGCAATAACGCCCTGTATTTCCTGATTATCCGATAATAATGCGATTTGATTTTTCATTGTATTTTCGTAGCATTATATAAAAATAGGTATAAAATTCAAGATTTTTATCCATTATCAGGACTATTCTTGAAAAAAGTTGTATGAACTTATAAACTGAGGTTTCTTAACTGTCTCTGTTTTGAGATTTAATGAAAAAAAATGTTATTGAATAAATTATTGTCATTCTGACTTTAATGTTTATGGGTCCCTCATTGAATATTTTATTTTATAAATGGGATGTTACCAGTCCGCTAATGACAATTCCATGAATATTACTGCAATGTATAGGATACAGGTTTTTTCCCGATGAAGATATTATTCCTAAACTATGAATTTACCCCGATCGGCGGAGGGGCAAGCCCTGTTTGTCTTGAGATCGCCAGGGGATATGTGGAGCATGGCCACGAGGTGGATGTGGTCACCATGAGCTACAAGGACCTCCCCGCTTTCGAGATTATCGATGGCATCAATGTATTCCGTGTCAAATCATGGCGGTCTAAAATAGAGATTTGCCATCCCTGGGAGCAGTTGACCTATCTCCTTTCGGCCTGGTTCTTCCTGTTGAGACGCCTTCGGAAGGTCAGGTATGATATTAATCATACTCATTTCATCATACCCACAGGGGTCCTGGCGCTCTGGGCTAAAAAGAGATTTAACATTCCCTATGTGCTCACGTCTCACGGGAGCGATGTGCTGGGTCACAATAATCGATTTGCCATGCTCTATCCGTTTTTGGGAATACCCTGGAAGACAATCATCAAGCATGCGAAGTGCGTGACTGCTCCCTCGGATTATCTCATTGAAAAAATAAAAGAGATCACCCGGGATGGAACCTTTGTAACCGTAGTCAATGGTCTTGATTTAAAGAGGTTTAAGCCCCTGAAGAAGGACAAAACGATTCTTATTGTCACACGGCTCTTTTTCAACAAGGGCGTTCAGGATATCCTTGAGGCCCTGAAGGGATTGGACCTGGGCGATTGGAAGGTTGAGATCGTCGGGGACGGCCCCTATCGAGAGGATCTCAAGGAGAAGGCGCGCGTCGATGGCTTGAGCCGGACCGTTAAATTCCTGGGATGGATCGACAACGACAGCCCTGAAATGAAGAACGTATATGGCAAGGCGTCGATTTTCATATCAGCCAGTTACTTTGAGAGCTTTGGCTTGACGGTCCTCGAGGCAGTCAGCGCCGGATGCTATCCACTGGTATCGGATATAGGCGGGCATCGTTTTATCCTGAAAGAAGATAAGTATTTTTTTGAGAAACAAAACGTGGTGGATCTCAGGGCCAAGCTGCGGCACCTGATCAGCCATAAGGTTTCAGCGCCTAAAATATCGCTGGAACGGTTCGACTGGGACCATGTAATCCAGGACTATATTTCTCTCCTGCGACAATGATATGGAATTATACGTCACCATTGACACTGAGCCGGATTGCGATATTTCATGGAGGCGCTCGTCGCCTCTGACCTTCACATCCGTCACGGAGGGAATTCCTGCCCTGTTGCGGCCCCTCTGGGATCTCCATTCCATCAAGCCGATCTATTTTGTCTCACCGGAAGTGGTTCGCGACGATGCCTGCTGCCGGGTGCTTTCATCGGAAATCGCAAAGGGAGCGATAATCGGCACGCACCTTCATTCGGAATACATTGAACCCAATGTAACGATCCAAGATCCGGCCGGTAAGGTATCGGCCGAATTTCCCTGCTTTGCCCATGATACGAACACAGAACATGCCAAAATAAAAAACCTGACCGAATTAATTGAGAAGAGGCTTTCAGTTCGTCCAATCTGGTACCGGGCGGCGCGCTATGGAGCAGACCTTGACACAATACGGATACTCCATGACCTGGGGTATCGCTACGACAGCTCGGTTACGCCTGGCATCGACTGGTCAGGGATCGGCGGCCCTGATCACAGCCGTGCTCCCCTGCAGCCCTATTGGATCAGCAGTGGCGACTTGTATGCGGCCGCTGATAAAAGCATGAGTGCCGGCATTATGGAATATCCGGTGACGGTGTTTGGAAAAAGGTTCGGCATCATGGGAAGGTTTTTACCCGATAACTGGCTCTTTTACAACTGGCTCAGGCCCACCCACATGACCGTGTGGGAGCAGAAAAGGGTAATCAAGGAAATGACCAGACTCTATGGAAATCCAGTACTGGTTCTTCTTTTTCATTCAATGGAAATCATGATCAATAAGACCCCCTTTGTCCGGAACAGGCTGATGCAGAAAAGATTTTTAAAAAATCTTGAAAAAGTTATATCTCTGTCATAACAAAACATATCATACTGATGTATGATGCAGCCCATGAGAACGTTAGCAAAATTCATTATCCAGCGTATCCGAGTATCCCTGGGGATAAAGATAACCCTTTATTTTGTCATATTCGGAATTGTCATCGGATACGTGACCTTTATTCTCTATACCATAGGCTCCACTCAAAGAGAAATCGATATGGCCTATGAAACCGCTGTGCCGATATTCAAGGAAATAACCGGCACCAAGGGTGAGGACTTTATTTTTGAGCTGATAAACAAGAGGAATGATGATCTGACAAGGTTATACAATCTCGTCCTGAAAACATCATTTTCGACATTCGGGACAATCAAGCCCACTATCTACTATCACGATCGCCGGGGACATTCATGGAAAAGAATATACAGCGACGCCAATTCTGTTTTCAGGGAAGAGCCGGCGCCCTCCTCTGAAGTGCATCATTTGAACAGAACCCTCAAGGAGAGAATATTCCATTCCTCGCGCCTCTTTTTCGGGCAGAGCGATCGTGTTTCCATAATGTTTCTCCTGCCTCTTCGGAAAGCGAAGTACGCTTATGTCGTGAACCTGGAAATGAACCGGGAAGGGTTGGCATCCTTCATCAAAAAGAATGTGCATCGGATTGTCATCTTTGCATCTCTGCTGCTCGTGATATCCATTGTTCTCGGGAAAATCTTTGCCTACCGCATCGCCAGGCCGATAAAGATGCTTTCGGAGGTGGCGCGGGACCGCGCTGCCGGCGTTACGGGACGCCAGTTCACCATGGACAGGAGTGATGAGATAGGCGTTCTCTCTGAATCATTGAATACCATGACTCACAAGATTGACGGCCATGTCCGGGAAATCGAACATCGCATGAAGACCATGGAAACCATGAATAAGATTGACAAGGCCGTTCTTTCATCGATTTCAAGGAGCGATCTGCTGGAGAGGGTCATTGGTCTGGTGTCATCCCTCTTTAACAGCAGTTCCATAGCAATGGCGCTGTACAATGATGAAAAGAAAGGCTTCGACCTGCTTTCGCGCTATCAGGACCCTGTGGAGGGGCTTCTGGCGGAAAAACCTTTCGTGCCTTTTAACAGCATTGACCGGAAGGAAATGGAGCGAATAAGGCAATTCAGTCTTCAGGATGAAGGATCGCAATACCGCGAGGTCATGGAAGGGCTCCTGGGCAGTAAACGAGGAACCGGGATCAATGTCCCGGTTTACATGGAGGAACAGTACCTTGGCTCCCTGGTGCTGGCAAGAGATGAACAGAATGGCTTTTCACCGCGTGAGATGGAATCCATTACCATGCTGGCAGACCAGGTGGGGATCGCGCTCCAGAGCATCAGGGCCTTTGAGGAGAAGGAACAGCTCCTGGTGGGAATCCTTCTGGCCCTCACGCGCTCGATAGACGCGAAGTCAAAATGGACAGCGGGTCACAGCGAACGGGTCGCCACCTATTCGGAAAAGATCGCGTACCGGCTGAGCATGCCCGAAGAGATCGTGCGGACAGTCACCTTTTCGGCGATTCTCCATGATATCGGCAAGATTGCCGTTTCCGAACTCATCCTTGACAAGCCGGGGAAGCTCACCGCCGAGGAATATGCCGTCATCAAGGAGCATCCCGGCATAGGGGCCCGGATCATAGGGGATATTCCATCGTATAATAAAATAGTGCCGGGGATTCTGTATCACCATGAGCACTGGGACGGAGGGGGTTATCCGGAGAGCCGCCGAGGCGACGAAATACCCCTTGAGAGCAGGATAATTACCGTGGCCGATGTCTGGGACGCCATCTCCGCTGACAGGCCCTACCGGAAGGGATTACAGCGGGATGATGCAACCGGCTTCATGAAATCAAATGGCGGAATTCTTTTTGATCCTTCTATTGTCAATGTTTTCATGGATATTATCAGGGAAGAATAGTGAGATAGTATGGCGGAATTTAACGTAGTATCACGATTCAAGCCCTCCGGGGACCAGGAAAGGGCGATCAATGACCTTATCGCGGGTATCCGCAAGGGCGAGAAATTTCAGACCCTTCTCGGCGTCACCGGATCGGGAAAGACCTTCACCATGGCCAAGGTCATTGAAGAGGTCAGGATGCCGACCCTGGTGCTGACCCACAATAAGACTCTGGCGGCGCAGCTCTACAGGGAATTCTCAGAATTTTTTCCTGACAATGCCGTGGAATATTTCGTTTCGTACTACGACTATTATCAGCCTGAGGCCTATGTTGTGTCGTCGGATCTCTATATCGAAAAGGACGCTTCCATAAATGACGAGATTGACCGGCTGAGGCTTAAGGCCACCTCGTCGATCCTTGAACGGAATGACGTCATAGTGGTTTCTTCGGTATCGTGCATTTATGGATTGGGCACTCCCGAGGATTTTGACCGGTCCCACATACGAATTCATACCGGAGATGAAATGGAGCGGGACAACCTGCTCAGGCGGCTGGTATCGATCTATTATGACCGTAATAACATATCCTTCATCAGGGGCACCTTCCGGGCCCGCGGCGACGTTGTGGAGATATTCCCTGCCTATCTGCAGAGGGAGGCGTACCGGATCGAATTTTTCGGCGACCAGATAGAAAGTATATCCCGGATCAATCCGGTCACCGGGGCTGTCATTGGAAAAGTAAAGGAATGCTATATCTATCCGGCCAAGCATTTCGTGTCATCCATGGATGAAATGAAAGAAACGATCAGCCTCATAGAGGAAGAGCTCCAGTCCCGCCTGGCGGTGCTTACAAAACTGAACAAGCTCGTCGAGGCGCAGCGGCTGGAAAGCAGGACCAGGTATGACATGGAGATGCTCGCTGAGATGGGATATTGCAGCGGGATCGAGAATTATTCGCGCATCATCTCCCGCCGCAAGGCCGGGGAGCGGCCTTCGTGCCTCCTCGATTATTTCAGGGGCAACTACCTGATGTTCATCGATGAATCCCATGTGACCGTGCCGCAGGTGCGGGGTATGTACGAGGGAGACCGGGCGCGCAAGACGAACCTGGTCGAATTCGGTTTCAGGCTCCCTTCGGCCCTTGATAACAGGCCCCTCTATTTCGAGGAGTTCGAGAAGATGATAAACCAGGTGGTGTTCGTATCCGCCACTCCGGCTGAATATGAGCTCGAAAAAAGCGGAAACGTCGTTGAGCAGGTAATACGGCCCACTGGTCTCGTCGATCCGGTGATCGAGGTCAGGCCGGCGAAAACCCAGGTGGACGACCTGATCGGCGAGATCAATACGCGCGCCGGACGGCACGAGAGGGTGCTGGTGACTACGCTCACGAAAAAGATGGCCGAGGACCTCACCAGATATTTCGAGGAAGTGGGGATCAGGGCGAAGTATCTCCATTCGGAAATCAATACCATTGAGCGCGTTGAGATCATCAGGGACCTCCGCATCGGCTTGTTCGATTGCCTGGTGGGAATCAACCTTCTTCGCGAAGGGCTGGACCTGCCTGAGGTTTCGCTGGTCGCGATCCTCGACGCTGACAAGGAAGGATTCCTCCGCTCGACGCGCTCCCTCATTCAGACCGCCGGCCGCGCGGCGAGAAACATAAACGGCACGGTGCTACTCTATGCTGATACCATGACTGATTCAATGCGCCGGACCATCGATGAAACGAATCGTCGGAGGACGATCCAGGAACATTACAACCGGGAGCACAACATAACACCGGAGAGCATCACCAAGGATATCGTTGATATCATAGAGCGCGAGTACCATGATGAAAGCCGCTACGCGGATATGGTCGCCGAATACGGAGCGGCCTACCAGAGCAACAATGTAAAGAAACTGAAAGAGGCGCTGGATTCCATTCGTGATGAAATGCTCAAGGCGGCGGATGATCTCGAATTCGAAAAAGCCGCGGTATTACGCGACCAGATGCTCGATATTGAAAAGAAAATAGAGCTCCTTGAGAAGACTGAAGCATAATCGGATCGTATTGTAATGATTTTTCATGAATAGTATAGTATTGATAAAGTAGAAAAGCATGGTGGAATATTTGCATATTAATCAGCCAGGGTTATGCCATGAGTGAAACGATACAGAAGAGCGATATTGAGAAACTGGTGGGTCTTGCCATCGCAGAGGATATCGGCGGCGGAGACATTACGTCGCAGGCAATTTTTAATAAAGGTGACATTGCTTACGGTATCATAGCTTCCAAGGATGTGGGCATCTTTTGCGGCTCTGATGTGGCCCGGATCGTATATGAAATCATTGATCCCAAGGTGTCGGTGACGCCTCTGGTGCGGGATGGGGATACAATCCGAAAAAATGATAGGGTCATGACGGTGGCAGGTCCGACGATCAGCGTTCTCTCCGGCGAAAGGATCGTGCTTAATTTTATCCAGCGCATGACCGCCATAGCAACGCGCACAGCGAAGGTTGTTTCGACGTTGACCGGCACGAACATACAGCTCCTGGATACCAGGAAGACCTTGCCGGGCTTCCGGAAACTCGATAAATACGCGGTTAAAAGCGGGGGCGGCGTCAACCATCGCATGGGTCTCTATGATATGGTCATGATAAAGGATAATCACATCAGAGCGGCCGGGAGCATAGAAAGGGCCGTGCAGCTGGTCCGTGAGCACTATGGGTCCCAATACACGGTTGAAGTTGAGACAGAAAGCCTGGAAGATGTTGCTGAGGCAGTGGCATCCGGAACTGATATTATCATGCTCGACAACATGGATGGAGCCACGATGAAGGCGGCTGTTGAACTGATCGGCAAGAAAGCAAGGATAGAGGTTTCCGGCAACATGACAGAGGATCGTATTAAAGAAATTTCCGGACTTGATGTTGATTATATTTCCATGGGATCCCTCACTCATTCGGTGCAGGCCTTTGATCTTTCAATGGATTTTGAATGATACCAGTATCATCAACACCAAAATGAAAATTCTTTATCAATATTGCAGGCAATCCGAATATCGATCATAGGGCTTAGGAGTTCGGATATTGTGTGTTCGGCGAGGTCCGGTCCTCAAGGGGATGGAGGTGTTCACTACTATATGGCAGATTTAAACAAAATCAATCGGGATCTATCAGGACGTTCCTGTTATTCCGGTTTTTATCTTGTCTATCAAAAGAGAATGAACGGGTTCTTTGAAGGGGGAAACAGGTCCCGGTGGCAGGGAATATAGGTTAATTGTTATCTCCGGTCTGTTATTTCCCGATGATATTCACATAGCCGGTATAGCTTGCCCGTATGGGGATTTCTTTTCGTGACCTTGTTGCCGCACCGGATGCATAAGCCGTCATTTCGTCTTTTGTTGTACAGCCGCATATAGCGCTCGGTTCCAGATGATTTGTACTTGCTAATCTGAATTCTTAATCCCTTGAAGAGATAATTACCTATGGAGGTTTCCGAGCCCTTCTGCAGTTCCCGATAAACAGATGTTAAATCTTTTACGTTGATTTTTTTTGGATCCATATAACATGTACCTATGAAAGATAATACTGTTAAACGCCGTGTTAGTCAATAAATTCTGGTGGGAAAATCATTTCAATAAATAAAAAAATTAAATTTTTTTGGGAAGATACTGAAGAGGGTTTTCAGGCTTTCCCGCCTGATCAATTTGGAAATGAATCTTTTTTTCAGCTGCATTGATCTTGCCTATGGCATTACCGGCAGGTACTGAATCACCGATGCTGACCATGATAATGTCTAAGTTTGAATAAACCGTGGAAAACCGTCCGGGATGACTGATGACAATATAATTGCCAAAACCTCTCATTCTTCCAATTTTTTTCACTGTTCCCGGAGCAGAGGAATGTACAGTTGCACCTGGTTTGCCGGTTATAATGATACCGATAGACTTGACTCCATTTAAGCCATCATGTCGATAATCGATGACACTTTTTATCGGCCATTGAAAGAACGGCCTTTCAGACGGTTTTTTTTTATCTGTACAGGATAACATCTGTTTTTCTAACGGAACGGATAATGACTGTTTAACAGGTATTTTCAACACCATTCCCTTTTTGAGAATGCTTAAAGGGGTTATGCGATTCATGGATCGCAGTGATGAAATGGAAATTTGATTTTTTCTGGCAATGGCGGTCAGGGTGTCGCCTTTACGAATTGTATAGGTGATATAATGTTTTTTCTTTGGATTATAACTCGGGCATTGCCTGCAGGAACGTGAAGAACGAGTGTTCGGGGCACGCTGTTTATCTCGTAATATCGTGGGTTTGCTATGGTCGTAACGATCCCTGTCAGCACGATAATTCTCATATGAGTCATATGTCACATTGTTATGAGAATGGTATTCGTCTGTTTTGTAATTTATTCTCACTTCAGATTGAGAATAAATAGTGCATGGAAAAATGAAAATGCAGAATAATGCAGCAATGGATATCTGCAGAATAACATCCCTGTTAGACACGGTAAACATCCTTTTTCCCGTACTGCCCGAAAGGGCAAAGTTGTCTTATTCTATATATCGGCAAGTGTCATTCAGTAATTTAGCATTTTTCACTACCCATAGTTTGAAATATAACTAACAAGACTGGTTTTTGGATTAGTCTGGAAAGAATGCCCCATTTTCAATTTGTCCGGTGATCATTTGCGACATAATTTGCTCAAAATTCATTGCGAAGTTGTATCTTCATGATATATCATCATTCAATCATTTATGATTTTTCACTGTATTAATAAATGAATAGTGCCTGAAAAAGGCTTGTTATTTTTGTTTGTGATATTTTATGATGTCAGTCTGCTTTAAGAACGATAGAAATCACAGCAGTAAATGGTGAACTATCAACACTGACAAGTAATCGGGTGCGGTGATGAGCTGTAAGGTAATCATGGGGACGCAGTGGGGCGATGAGGGAAAAGCCAAGATGATCGATTATTACACCAGGGATAGCGATATCATCGTGCGCTATCAGGGTGGCGCCAATGCCGGTCATACGGTCGTCGTGCAGGATAAAAAGTATATCTTTCATCTTGTTCCGTCGGGAATCCTTCATAAAGACAAGCAATGTGTCGTCGGCAACGGGGTTGTCGTTGATCCCCTCCAGCTCATCAATGAGATTGAATCGCTTGAGCAGGAAGGCTATGATGTCAGGAAACGCCTGCTCATATCCGATGCGGCCCATCTCATCCTGCCCTATCACAAAGCCTATGATGAGGCAATGGAGGAGTTTCGGTCCAAGAAGATCGGAACGACCGTGCGGGGTATCGGACCGAGCTACTCCGACAAATGCCTCCGCATCGGCATCCGGGCCGGTGATGTTTTTGATATGAAGCTCCTTAGAGACAAGGTGGCCAATGTGCTGAAGCTGAAAAACCTTCAGCTCGAACGAATATTTAAGAAGCAGACATTTACCGTCGAAGAAGTAATGGATATATTGAAAAAATTCAAAAAAGAATGCGGCGACATGATCGTCAATACGCAGCACTATCTCCATTCTTCGGCGCAAAAAGGCAAGCGTATCCTCCTGGAAGGCGCCCAGGGATACGCCCTTGACATAGACCATGGAACCTATCCCTACGTCACATCGTCGAATCCGACCATCGGGGGCGCGCTGATGGGAACCGGGCTCAATGCGTTCAATATAGACCAGGTTATCGGGATCATGAAGGCCTATGTCACCAGGGTCGGCGAAGGGCCTTTTCCGACAGAAGCCATCGGTGAAGATGGCGACCGCATGAGGGTCAATGGGTCTGAATTCGGATCCACAACCGGAAGACCCCGGCGCTGCGGATGGTTCGATGTCCAGCTGGTAAGGGAAACGGCCCTCATCAATGGTCTGACCAGCATTGCGATGACAAAGCTTGATGTGCTGAGCGGTTTTAAAAAGATAAAGGTGGCTGTCAATTATACGATGGATGGGAAAAAAATTAATTATTTTCCCGTTACGAATCTTCAAAAAGCCAGGCCGGTGTATAAGGAACTTGAAGGATGGAATACGGACATATCCGGCTGCAGAAAAAAGGCAGACCTGCCGCTTAATGCGCGCAAGTACATAGATTTTATCGAGTCTCAAATCGGCGTAAAAATATCTATCATATCGGTTGGACCTGGCCGGCATAGCACCTTCAAAAACAAGTGACAATTACCCCTGTACCTGTTTGAAGATTTCAGTGACAACAGAAATTGCATGGATCAAATTGATAATATCTAATTCCTGGTGTGATAGTAATCGCGTAGGTTTGGCAGTTTTTTTTAGAAAACTGTTTAATTATTATTGACAGTTACAGGGCATTTCAGTATCAGGTATTTTTACATTTTGAGACGCTAGCTCAGTCGGTAGAGCAACTGCCTTTTAAGCAGTGGGTCCCGAGTTCAATTCTCGGGCGTCTCAATATTTCATATACTGTTTCCTATGTCCCCGTCGTCTAGTGGTCTAGGACACCGGGTTTTCATCCCGGCAACAGGGGTTCGATCCCCCTCGGGGATGCATCATAAAAAAGGTGATTCTTTTAAGAATTGCCTTTTTTATTTCAAGACAAAATGCCTTGCCACAACCAGTGGGGATACGTATAATTGTATCGCAAGATTTGATGAGGGCCTATTGATTATTGATTTATTGT
This sequence comes from Spirochaetota bacterium, assembly GCA_017999915.1. NCBI lineage: Bacteria > Pseudomonadati > Spirochaetota > Spirochaetota bacterium. The sequence continues at coordinate 556,804 of JAGNKX010000001.1, read as the reverse complement.
TCGTTATCTTTGTTAAGAGATATGGAGAAAAAGTGTAATTGCAGTAGGCATCAATTATTTGAAATGCGGAAATAAAGATGAGAAAGCTTGCCAGAAATGATCTCTGCTGGTGCGGAAGTGGCAAAAAATATAAAAAGTGCCACCTTGATTCAGATATTAAAAGCGGAGTTGTATCGAAGGAATCACTCCAGCTTCCGCCGGGCGTGATAATTAAAACTGAAAAACAGATAGCGGGCATAAGAAAAAGCAGCCGACTCACGAAGGAAATCCTGGACATGGTAGCCGATCGGATTCAGCCAGGCATAACAACCAACACCATTAATGAATGGGTCCATGACTATACGATCAGACACGGCGCTATTCCGGCTCCTCTTAACTACAATGGGTTCCCAAAAAGCGTTTGCGTTTCAATCAACAACGTTATCTGTCACGGCATTCCGGATGAGACGGTGCTCAAGGACGGTGATATCGTCAATGTGGATGTGACGACAATTCTGGACGGATATTTCGGCGATGCCGGAAGAATGTTCATAATCGGCGATGGATCTGAGGATGCCCGGCGTCTGGTCAATGTCGCCAGAGAGTGCCTGTACATCGGCATCGATCAGGTTAAGCCCTATCAGGACCTGGGGGAAATAGGGTATGCCATCGAGCAGCACGCTGTTAAGAATGGTTTTTCGGTCGTTCGGGACTACGGCGGTCACGGGATAGGCCTGAAATTCCACGAGGAACCCCACGTGCATCATTATGGAAGCAGGAAACGGGGGGTGGTGATGCAGCCCGGCATGGTGTTTACGATTGAGCCTATGATCAACCAGGGCAGATATGAGACCAGGCTCATGGCGGATTCATGGACCGCGGTGACCATTGATGGAAAGCTATCAGCCCAGTGGGAACACACGGTTTTGGTGACGGAAACAGGGTCGGAGATACTGACTGAATGATAAGGCGGTGGAACTATGAATGACTATTTCGAGATCCAGCCTGGGAAACTGAATGAAAATGTATTTTCGCTGCTGGGGAATGATTGGATGCTCATCACTGCCGGTACCGTGGACGCATTCAATACCATGACCGCGTCGTGGGGCGGCATGGGTGTGCTCTGGAATAAAAACGTGTGCTATATCGTCGTCCGGCCTCAGAGATATACCTACACATTCCTGGAAAAAAATAAAATTTTTACACTCTCCTTTTTTCATGAAAAATATCGGGATGTTCTCAAATATTGCGGAGCGAAATCAGGAAGGGACGTCAATAAGCCGGCTGAGACGGGCATCACGTCTCTTCAGACAGCCAATGGGGCTGTATATTTCTCGGAAGCCCGCCTGGTTATTGAATGTAAAATAATTTACTTCCAGGATATTGACCCGAAAAATTTTATTGATCCTTCTATAGCCGAGAATTATCCTAACCAGGATTATCACCGAATGTACATCGGCGAGATACTCTCGGTACGAATTAAATAAATCCTCTACAATCCGGATCGTGGATATCAGCCTGATGGAACAGAAGTGTATTTCTGACGACTGCATCTTTGAAGAGCAGACAGACTATAGACGCGATCTCGGTCTTGTCGAGTCCATTTCAATTGTCATAGGACGCATCATCGGGTCAGGGATTTTCAGGACTCCCGGACCGATTATGGCCCTGGTTTCATGCACCTCCCTCTTTGCCCTGGTCTGGATCATCGGGGGCATAGTGACGATATTTCATGCCGTGTGCTATGCCGAGCTGGTGGCCATGATGCCCCGATCCGGGGGTCCCTATGTATATCTCAAGGCAGCCTATGGCCCGGTGTGGGCGTTCCTGCGTGGCTGGGCGATGTTTTTTGTGTCTGAAACAGGAGCAATAGCCGCCGTGGCCCTGGTGTTCGCCGAGTATCTGAATGAAATATGGAAGATTCTGTTTCATGTGCCCTACGGCCATGTTACTGAGATCTTAATTGCCCTGTCGATCATCTGGATCCTGACTGCCATCAACCTCTTCGGGGTGTTTGTGAGCGGCGTTTTTCAAAATATTTTCAGCGCCGTGAAGATCACGGCAATCTGCGTCATAATCGGCGTTTCCTTCACGACCAGCGGAAGCATCGGACATTTCACGTCACCGTTTCTGCCAGAAGGCTTTTCGTGGGCCACGGTGCTGGCCGTCGGGGCGGCGCTGCGGCTTTCATTTTTCGCCTTCAGCGGGTGGGAGGGTGCCACCTATATCGCGGAGGAAGTGAAAAATCCCAGAAGAAACCTTCCACTGTCGCTTTTACTGGGCATTGCCGGCGTCATGGTCCTCTTTCTCGGAACCAATGCAGCCTATATCTATCAGCTTCCGGTCAGGGTCATCGCCGAAACCCATGGCATAGCCGCGGAGGCCATGAAGGCGGCCCTCGGCGGGGCCGGGGGCATCCTGATCTCCCTTGCGGTCATGGCGTCGACCTTCGGCAATGTGAGCACCCAGATCCTGTGCAAGGCGAGGACCTGGCAGGCCATGGCGCGGGATGACCTGTTCTTCACAAAGCTCGGCATACTCCATGAGCGGTACCGGACGCCCAATAATTCGCTGCTGGCACAGGCCGCGTGGGCGTCGGTTATACTTCTCGGGATGCTTTCCGTGTATCTCCTGTTTGACATCCGGTCCAGCGCGTCCTACGAAACGATCATCGCCTTCTTTTCAGCAACGGGGACCATTTTTAATATCATGACCATTTATTCTCTGGTCATATTCAGGAAGAAATATCCCGATGCGCTGCGGCCCTATAAAGCGTGGCTTTATCCGTACAGCATCTTTGCCGTGCTCCTGCTTCTGCTGCTCTATCTAGTCGTAACCCTGATAACCGCCCCGGTGCCTTCTCTTCTTGGCCTGATCCTGATGTCCACGGGACTTGTGTACTACCGCTGGAAGACGAAGGCGCTAAAAAAAATCAGCGGATAATTAGGGATAGTACTGCTTTAAATATGATATTAACAGTTGTAAAAATACATTGAACAACAAGGAACGGACGATGAAAAACTATGTCTATGTCCTGTTTATTCTGGCATTCATGGTCATATCGTGCAATAAAAAAGAATACCAGGAAATGAATGTATACCCGATGCAGAAGGAGACAGTGGCCGCGCAGGGTAGCGATTCGTTTATCGTAATCCAGGTTGAGATCCCCAGCCGAAGCCATATCTATGGCAACCCGAAGGGCCCGGGGACAGGCAAACCAACGGAGGTATTTGTCACGGCGCCAAAGAATATCGCGTTCGGAAAGGCCCGTTTTCTGAAACCGAACAAATACTTTTTCCCGGGAGAAAAAGATTATGTTTGGGGATATGAGCATGAAACAAAGATATTCCTGCCCTTTAAAGTTGCTGAAAATGCTACAACAGGAAACCATGAAATTTCAGTGGTGTTTGACTCTCTGCTCTGCAGCGATACCGGGAGCGGCGGTGCCTCATTCTGTGTTCCTAAAATCTATAATTTTAAATCTTTGATTCAGGTAGTACCCAAAGGCATGACCGGCACTGCCTATGGACGGGTGATTCTTGAGGAATACGGAAAATCATCAGAGCCGGCGCAAGACGGTTCAAAGATACATCGGACCGAGAACGGAACTGCTGCAATACAAACATCTTTGCCGACTGATCTAAAATTCTCACCCCGGTATATGGAGCGGACAGTGACGGGGCTGTTCCAGGCTATTCTGTTCGGCATCATTGCCGGTTTGTTGCTTAATATCATGCCTTGCGTACTGCCGGTAGTGAGTCTGAAGGTCATGGGCTTCATCCAGCACGCTGGGAAGAGCAGGAAAGAACTATTTCTGCTGGGCCTCCTCTTTTCACTGGGGATCATCGCCAGTTTCGCCGTGCTGGCGGCCCTGGCTGCGTTTTTTGGATACCAGTGGGGTGGCCTGTTCCAATACCGGGCATTTCTGGTAGCCATGACGGGCATTGTATTCGCCCTTGCCCTTTCGCTCTTCGGCGTCTTTACGATCAATATTCCCTCTTTTGCGGGCAGAACGGCCCATCGTGAGGGCAACCAGTATGGAGACGCGTTCCTGAAGGGGCTCCTCGCAACACTTCTGGCAACGCCATGCAGCGGCCCTTTTCTCGGAGGAACACTGGCCTGGACATTGACTCAGCCGCCAGGCGTCATTTTTCTTATATTCATATCCATAGGCGCGGGGATGGCCCTTCCCTATCTGATTCTCACCATCAATCCCGTTTTTCTGAAGTATATCCCGAAGCCCGGGGAATGGCTTGTCACCTTTGAAAAGGTGATGGCTTTTTTCCTTGTCTTTACCGTCATCTATCTGATCGGCATCCTTGACAGCGCGTCAATTATGCCGATGATAGCGTTCCTTGGTTTCATTGCCTTTGGATTCTGGCAGTATGGGAAATATGGCTCTCCGGTACAATCGCGACTGAAAAGGTTGATTTCCATCATCGCGTTGATTGGAATAATCGTGACAGGGTATCTTGTTTCTTTTGAATATTTGTACAGTGCGAAAAAAGAAAATACTTTATCGAAGAATCAGTTCAGTGTTGAACGATTTCTCGGTAACAGGGAATCGGGAAAAATATCGGTTATAGAATTCACCGCTGATTGGTGTCCCAACTGCAAGCTTGTGGAAAAGGCGACTCTGCAGAATGACAGGGTCGTTTCGGCCCTGCGGGATCTTTCCGTTGATTTCATGGTAGCGGACATAACCGGGAAGAATGGTGACGCGGAGAAGCTGATGCAGCTTTTTAAAAGCCAGGCGATTCCGCTTCTGGCCGTTGTTCCCCCGGGAGAGGCTTTTACCAGGCCCATCATACTCAGGGATATTTATTCCAAGGATGATGTTTTAAAGGCGTTACATTCTGCCCGTAGTGACAAGAATAATCTGTTTAAGTATCAAGTGGATATTCAGGGCCTTAAATAACTTCGAAAAAGCCTGTTCATAGCCATGACCTCGGGGTCGGGTCTGTATGTTATCGCTTTTCAAGAAGAGTGATTACGGCGCTTTGAGCCATTTCTGCATGCTTTGTTTTGTCAAGGATATCGGAATGTTTTATAGCAAGCTCTTTGATCATTTTTTCATTATTGTATGAAACGAGTCTAAGCTCTTTAATATTCTTTTTTTTGCAATAACCGATTTTACAAAATTTGCAGTTTGATATGACAATGCGCATGTTCTTATAGGGGAGCTTATTTTCATAAAGCCATTTTTCAGTCTGGCGCAACAGGACGTCATAGAAATTTTTAATATATTCGTCCATGTTGTCGTCTGAAAGATTCTTTGAATAAACAATTTCAACAAGTGACCCATTGTTTTCATATTTCTTGATAATCTCGGAAATTGGCATACCATAATGGGTAATGCCCTCAAGGGCTTCAAGGTTCTTAATTTCAGCCGGGCTTTTTACGTCAGCTGAGAAAATAGCCGCTGAAGAAAAGATTACAAATGAACTTAAGATCAGAATTTTTTTCATGTTTACAATCCACTCATTATGTCGTTTCATTATCAATCGATACATTGCTGATGGAATATCACTGCAATGCGCGGTGCCCTATATCCTTCCTGTAATAGGCACCATCAAAGGAAATAGCATTAATCATGCGATACACCCTGTCATTTGCTTCTTTGAGGGTCCTTCCCAGGGCCGTAATATTGAGAACGCGGCCTCCATTGGTATAATATGCGCCATTATCGAATTTAGTGCCGGCGTGAAAGACAATGATGTTCTCGTACGCTTTATCAAGGCCTGAAATAGGCTTCCCTTTTTCATAGGCGCCGGGATATCCACCGGAGGATATGACAACGGTTATGGCATGCATCGGCTTGAATGAAAGGGATGCGGATCCAAGGGTGCCGTTCACTGCAGCTCCAATGAAGTCACCCAGCTTACCCTCCATCAGAGGAATGATTACCTGTGCCTCCGGATCGCCAAGACGAACATTGAACTCGAGGACTTTTATGTCATCCCCCTTGACAATGACTCCGGCGTAAAGGATGCCCTTGAAGGGGATGCCCTCCTCTCTCATGGCGTCGATCGTTTTCTGGAGGATGTGGTCACGCACAAAGTCAAGACGTTCAGGGGTCATGACCGGTGCCGGCGCGTAGGCGCCCATGCCGCCGGTGTTGGGGCCTTTGTCGCCGTCGTACACGCGCTTGTGGTCCTGGGCGGCCACAAAGGGAACGATGTGGGTCCCGTCCGAGATGCACAGGACCGAAGCTTCTTCGCCTTCTATATAATCTTCAACGAATACCCGCGCATCTTCACTGACCGTGGCGTTGATGAACTCCATGGCTTCACCGCGATTCTCCGGAATACCGACGCCCTTACCGGCGGCAAGGCCGTCCAGCTTAATCACGACAGGGTATTGAATGTCCTGCTCAATGTATGAAAGGAGCTCTTTTTTTCCATTGAATTCATGGTGTTGCGCAGTGGGTATCTCATATTTCTTCATGATATACTTGGCAAAAAGCTTGCTTCCTTCAAGCATGGCAGCCTTCCGGGTCGGGCCGAATGCAGGTATCTTTTTGTCATTGAGGTAATCGACAATGCCATCCACCAGGGGTGCTTCGGGACCGACAATGACCATGTCGATCTTTTTATTAATGCAGAGGCGTTCAATAGAGGGAAAATCATGTATGGATAGATCGACGCAGAAGGCCGGGTCTATGCCGCCATTTCCAGGAGCAACGTACACTTCTTTGGCACTGCCGTCATGGAGGAGGCGCCATGAGATGGTGTGTTCTCTGCCGCCGGAACCAATAACCAGATATTTCATAGTATCTCCCACTAATAAATGTGCTGGATGACTATATCATGAATAATTACAGATACATAGTAGAAGAATAATATCCGTGTCAACGAATTATGCTCAATGATCGCCAATAAAATCTCCTGCTGGTATAACGGATATAGTAATATTGAATAGTATCGAATTGCTTTTTTTCTTGAAACATAGGTGTTATTTCTTGACTCGTATGGTGTTATAATACTATAAACATGATCAATGGCAATTAGAGTGCATAACATTATCTTGTTCATCGTTGCCCTGGCCTGTGCCGGGCTTTCTGTTTTTCATTCAACTGACGCATTGTCCCAAAAAAAAGATGGCCACGTCCTTCGGGGCATGATCTATAATGCGGCAACAAAGAAACCGGTCGGTACTGGAACGGTTTTCATAATTGAGCTTAAAACAAAAGCCGCCTGCGATACCAACGGCATGTACCGCATCGCGGTGCCGAAAGCGGGATCCTATACCGTATTCGTGCGTTCGGAGGGGCTAAAGGTTTCCAAATCGACGGTTTACATAGAAAATGACACGATAAAAAATTTCCCCCTGGAAAGCGTTGCCGTCAAAGGCGAGGGACTCACCATAACCGGGAGGCGGGACCTGCAGACCGTTTCGCGTCATTCCATGACGCTGAAACAAATAAAGGAGGTGCCGGCTTCCTTCGGTGATTCAATCAACGCAATTGCGTCCCTGCCGGGCGTTATCAGGACCGGTGGCGATTTCTTCGGGCCCGTGGTGATACGGGGCGGTAATTATCGCGGCGTCAGGTATCTTGTGGATGAGATACCCATATACAATGCCCTGCACTATGGCGGACTTCATTCGGTCATCAATACCAATATGATCGATGAGATAGACCTTTTTTCATCGGCATATCCCGCGGAATTCGGAGCGGCCACGTCTGCCGTGATCAGCATGAACACCATTGATGAGGTGAAGGAATTCGGCGGCTACACGGACCTTTCCCTCCTGTCGGCGGCCGCACTGATCCAGGTGCCGATCCACAGGAATGAAACGGACGGAGTATCCCTCGGTTCTCCAGAGGAGGATCAGAAGAAAGCCAAAAATGCCGGATACATCATAGCGTCGGGCAGGATCAGTTATGTCGATCTCATCATATTGCCGCTGATCGGGCTGGTCTCGGGTGAAAACATAAATATTGTGCCACGGTACTGGGATTACCAGTTCAAGGCAAAATATAGTTTTAACAGCGCCCATTCCCTCACTCTTTTCGCCATGGGAAGCAGTGACACCTTGAAATATTTGAATGAAAAAAAGATTAAAAACGATGGTTCAGATCCGCTATTAGCCGGCCTTTCCGTCAATACCGACCAGATGTCCCATGGTCAGAGTCTCAGTTATGCATATCAGCCATCGGAACGGTTCAAGAACAAGTTCACCTTTTACTCTTCGTTGCGCCAGAATTCCATAGCGATAACAATTCCCGCGCCGGGGGTCAACCTTGCACAGCAAAGAATAAGAATCAAGTCAAAACCCTATGTCTTCGGCTTAACCGACAAGTTCAAGGTCGTTGCCGTAAAAAAATACCTGGAAATACGGGGAGGAATCGAGTACAACCTCTACGATTTTTCAGCAAGCGGAGCCAGGCCGAAATCGACAGGTGGGGGTTTTACCTCAGACCTGTCAAATAATAACGATGTAATAATGGTTTTGAACAATACCATCCTCAATCATGCCATAGGATGGTATGGAGAGATCAAATTCACTTACGGTGGTTTTACCTTTATTCCTGGCTATCGAAGCGATTATCTTCAGAAATCCGGATGGATAACATGGGATCCACGGGGAATGATCAGTTACGAATTTCCGACCAATACAATTATTTCCGTGGCGGGAGGAAAATACAGCTCATTCTTTCAGACAACACCAGATTTTTTCGATTCCAACCCGCAGTATTCTAAGGCAGGCAGGTACGGCAAACCTGAATGGGCTATTCACCGCGTTGCCGGGTTGGAACAGACCATCGGTCTTTTCAAAATTAAAGTTGATGGTTTCTGGAATGATTTTCATGATCTTGCCCAGGAATATGTCCATATCGGACCGGACGGTAGCATACGGCAGACCATGAGCACGGGAAGAATCCGCGCCTACGGCGGGGAAATAATGCTGAAAAAAGACAGGAAAGAGGGGGAAAACGGCATCTTTGGATGGATAAGCTACGCTTATACACGATCAAGGTTCAAATCCGGGCTTCCCAACTATCCTGGGGTTTACGGGGTGCTCCTGACAAGCACGGGCACGGTGCCGACCACCCTTAGCGATGTTTTCTTGAACAAGGTGGGCGATTACTGGGGCAATCACTGGATCAATTACGATTATGAGCAGAATCACAGCCTCAAGGTCATTCTCGGCTATGGCCACGGAAAACATGCCATTACGGGAAAATTCATGCTCTACACGTCAACTCCCTATACTCCCATAGTTGCATCGGTGCAGGATGCTGATTATGATCTACGTTTCGCACCGGTATATGGCAAACCAAATTCTCGCAATTTCCCCATCTATCATCGCCTTGATCTGAGATACAGCAACACGACGAATTACTCATGGGGATATGTGAGCTGGTACATTGAAATTATCAATGCCTACAACAACAGGCCGAAGGTGGTGCAAAGGTGGGATTACCGTGTGCCGTATCTTGGAACATCCAGGAACCCGAAGATAACCTCGTTTGGCACTTCCATTGCGTTCATCCCCAATTTTGGCGTTGAAGCAAAATTTTAAAAAAGGAGAATATGATGATACGCCGCGGTAGAAAAAGGGTAGCATTCATTTCCCTGATGATGGCTTTGCTGATGCAATGGGCATGCATAACCAGCCCCGTAACGCTGACGTCATCATCTACACCGGTCCATGACAAGAAAATAAACATGAATTACGGTCCGGTTCAGGGCTCGCACCGGGTGTGGTCGGTATTCGGTCTGTGGATGGTAGGTAGGCCCGATATAGACTTGGCCATTCAGGATGCTTTGAAACAAAAAGGGGGAGATGCCCTCATCAACGTCAGCTGTTATCAAAAAACATCCTGGTTCTTTTTTGTTTCTATGCACAAGGTCGTGGTTGAAGGTGAGGCTGTATCCTTTGATAAGGGCGCCCCGGACAAGGACAAGGGGAGACAGTCGATAAAGGCTAAAAAGGTGAATGTGACGGAAGAAAAAAATGTGGATAAAAAGAAATAAGCTGCGCTGCTTCATCTTAATGATTCGGCCCATCGTAGCGATAGTACTGTGTCTCTCGATCAGCAGCGGGTGCCTGTACAAGGGAATCAGGGTCGCCGGTTTAGAACCCCAGGCAAAGACAATGGAAAGCATACGGTATCGCGTTCTCGGCGAAGCCGAGGGTACGAGCAGCAGTTTTAACCTGCTATGGATTATTCCCGTCACACCGCGAATTGATTATGACAGGGCCGTCGGTGACGCTATTAATAATCTCCGCGGCGATAATCTTATCAATGTTCGAACATGGTTTGAGCGCCAGGTCTGGATAATCGGAATGGTAGAGATACTTCATGTGAAAGGTACGGTAATTCAATACGAAAGATAGAGCTAATGTTATCAGTGAAATGGATACGCTTTATCTTTTTCTTGGACCCGCCATTAAAGTTCCTGCCGTGTAATTACAGATCAGTATTAATCGATTAACGAATATAATTATTTTGAATATTTTTAGAATAGACTTCTAAATAGGTAATAAAAAGAGCAATGCGATTGCAGTTATTACCATCGCAACTAAAAAAAGAGCCTGTCTCATATCAATGACCATAATTTTTTTAATAAAAAAGGAATCTCGGACATTCATATTGATGTATTCCTTGGATAATGAAGAATAATCCGCCCGTGCGGGAGGTTAAAAACCTAAAAAAATATTTGTTTTTAATATTTTTCTCGGCTCGAATTATTATTCCCTGTCAATTTCCACCTCTTTTAAATACAATAAATTAGATATTTATTATATAGCATGATTCAATCCTTATGTCCCTAAACCGGGAATAAGAAGAGTAATGCTATAGCAGTGAGAACCATTGCAACAAGGACAATTGCTTTTCTCATTTCATACCCCCATTTGACACTTAAATAATAATCCGCCCGTGCGGGATGTTTTATGTGTGTTTTTTTTGAAACAAAAAAAATTTTATATCTTTTAAAAAGTATTAATGTTTAATTTATGATACTTAATATTAAAACAATAATTTATGCAATAATAATTTTTAAAAAAATCAATTTTATTATTACAATCTGGACATTGCCCAATTTAATATTCACTCAGTGATGTTATATTTTACAGTATGCAGAAAAACAGCAAATTGCACTTGGCAGGAATTTTTCAGGAAACTGGTATAATTAATGAAATATTTTGAGAAGGTTATGCAATGAAAAAAATAATGATAGTTATAACATGCATTATGGGTTTAATCATTCTCACAACATCGAGTTTTTCCGGCAACGATCAGATCAATAAGGGAGATTGCACTTTCAATGGAATTAAACTATACGGTAAAGTTAAAGTCGTTGCCAGTTTTCCTGACATAAAGGTAAAGGTTGTATCCAGTTTTCCTGATTTGAATGTACAAACAGTAAATTCTTTCCCGGATAAATGCGGCAAATGGCAGTTTGTAACGTCATTTCCCGATTATACAGTACAATACGTAGAATCATTCCAAGACATTAAAATCAAATTTGTTAATTCATTTCCAGGCGTAGAATAAGAGCCTCCGAAATCATCAAGACCCACGATAGTAACTGAATGATTTTGTAATGGACATTGTTGTTAAGTTTTCTCCAATAGGTTCATATTTCAAACCTTACAAAAAATTACCAATGGAATTTCTAACCACACGCCGCGTTACAGAGCGATATTCGAAGCAGAGAATCGACCGGTTTTTATCAAAGGAATATGGATATTTAAGCCGGACAGAATGGCAGAAAGAGATAGGACGGGGCAAACTGTCATGCAATGGCGAGATAATCATCGGCTATGACAGAAAAATCAAAACAGGCGACCTGATCGCCTATGCAGGAAGGGATGCGGCTGAACCGGATGTTGATGCCAATTACACGATTTTATATGAAGATGAGCACCTTCTGGCTGTGAATAAGCCGGGCAACCTCCCGGTGCATCCAGCCGGCATATTCTATCATAATACTCTTCTTTCAATCCTTCAGAAACAATATCGGCACAAGCTGTATCTCCTTCACAGGCTGGATCGGGAAACGTCTGGTGTGATAATCCTTGCGAAGGATGCCTCTGTCGCTTCCGAAATCAGTAAAGCCTTCAGTACCGTGGAAAAGTCCTATTTAGCTTTCGTGCAGGGTGTCCCTGAGAGGGATGTCTTTATGACAGAAGTGCCCATTGGGTTCGATACAGGATCTGGCATTGAGCATAAGCGGATCGCCCATACTGATGCCGGAGAAAGGGCATGCACCATCTTCATAAGAATTGCGTCTTTTAATGGATTCAGTCTGCTGAAGGCGGTGCCTCTGACCGGGAGACAGCATCAGATACGGGTCCATCTCAAATACGAGGGGTACCCCATCGTTGGTGACAAATTGTACGGGTTAGATGAAGCCGTTTTTAATGAATTTTTAAAAAATGGTCCCACGGAAGAAATTGAACAAAGGGTGGGATTCCGCAGGTCGGCCCTTCATTCCCGGTCCCTCACCCTCTGGCATCCGGTCATGCGTAAAAAGATCCGCGTCAAGGCGCCTCTTCGGGATGACATGAGGGAATTGATCAACATGAAGTGGGGCTGCTATGTCTGAACCGGTAATTCCAGCCAAGGCAAAACTGTTTATCGGCATCCTTTTTTCCACGGAGGACGTTCTATACGCAGTGGAGAAGCACCTCCTCAAGAAATTCGGCGACATCGATTACCGTACGAAAAACATTCCCTTCGTGCATACCAAGTATTACAGCGACATGGGATCGGCGCAGTACAAGGCTCTTCTTTCATTCCGCAAACTCATACGCCGCGAGGATATCGTTGAGATTAAGCTCTACACCAACAGGCTCGAAAAGCGGTTCTCCGAGAATAAAATAAGGAAAGTGAACATTGATCCCGGTTATCTGACCCTTTCAAACGTGTACCTGGCGACCTGCAAGGATTTTTTTCACAGGACCTATTTGCGGAAAGGAGTATTCCTTGAAAATGAATACCGGTACGTGGCCAAGCGCTATCAACCGTGGGACTGGACTTACCCTGATTATCAGAAACCGGAGTATCTTTTTTTCTTCCATGAAGTGCGGCGAATGTACCACAACCAGCTTCGAGGCTAAGCCTACACATCCACCACAATGGTGGCGCTATAACCGGATTCGTCCCCAATGACGCTGAGATGGTGCATGGTTGCAGCTTTAATATCGACGGTGAAGATATGCCGTGATCGGTTTATGGTCTCTCCCCGTGCCACGCATGAAAGGCTGTACCCGTTATCGGAATGAATGATCTCCAGACTTTCGGGAAGAAGCAGAAGATTCTCGGCATCCTTGTAAAAAATGAATTCAGATAAAAAATCAAAATAGAGAATGTCAAGGTCAGGGGCGTCGCAGGAGAAACTGACAGATAACGTTTTAAGGACTGCAGCAGGGTCTTTCAGCATGATGGAAATCAGGGCTTCTGCCCCTGCGGTGAAGAGACTGGTATAATCAATCCCCCTGACACGAAAGGCTATATCCGCACTGCTTATGCCCTCTATAAGTTCATAGGCCATAGGTCATCCCTTGATATTGCCCAGGGGAAGCAGCTTGGCCACAGCATTGCTGAGGCCGCCACGCTCGGTTGCGTTGATGACTTCATCGACATCCTTGTAGGCGCCGCCCGCCTCTTCCGCGAGGCCGGGGAAAGACGATGTGAGAATATATATCCCCTGTTCTTCAAGCTGTCTCTGGAGGTCCCTGCCGTTGAAGGAGCTTTTTGCCTGGTGCCGCGACATGACACGGCCGCTTCCATGGCAGGTAGAATAAAAAGCGTCAGCGCCGGTTGGAACGCCTGCTAAAAGATACGAACCTGTCTCCATGCTTCCGCCTATCAGCACCGGCTGACCGGTGTGTCGGTACCGGTCCGGGATCCCATCCATCCCGGGAGCGAAGGCGCGGGTTGCTCCCTTGCGGTGAATCAGTACTTCTTTTTCCTTTCCGTCTATGACATGACGCTCCAGCTTTGCCGTGTTGTGGCATACGTCGTAGACCAGCCTGAGGCCAAGGTCCTCCGGGGATTTTTTAAAGATATCGCAAAAGACCGATTTTACCGAATGCATCATCATCTGGCGGTTCAGAAAGGCATAGTTGATGGCGCAGTTCATGGCCTTGTAATAGTTCTGCCCGTCATCGGAGTAGAAGGGGGCACAGGCCAGCTCCCGGTCCGGCATGGCGAGGCCGTACCGGGGGCCCATGACGGACAGGAATCGTTTCAGGTAATCCGTCGCGATCTGGTGGCCGAAACCGCGGCTGCCGGAATGGATCATGACCATGATCTGATCGTCCCGGGTGATGCCGAACTGTTCGGCGCAGGGGCGGTTAAAAACGTTTTCCTTCCGGGCCACCTGCAATTCCAGGTAGTGGTTGCCGGAGCCAAGGCTTCCGACCTGGTTCTTCCCCCGCGCCCTGGCTCGGTCGGACACGGCTTTCGGGTCAGCTCCCTTCATGGAGCCGTTCTCCTCGATAAAATCAAGATCAGCGGGAGAGCCGTACCCATTCCGGACAGCCCAGGGGGCCCCCATGATCATTGCTTCGTCAAAGTCATCAGGTTTCAGCCGAATCATACCGTCGGAGCCGACTCCGGATGGGACCCGGTTGAAGAGGGCCTGCACCAGCGTTTTAAGATGGGGTTTTATCTCGGCAAGGGTAAGGGATGTGGCCATGAGCCTCACCCCGCAGTTGATGTCAAAGCCTATGCCTCCCGGCGAGATGACTCCCCTATCAGGGTCTATGGCTGCTACGCCGCCTATGGGAAACCCATAGCCTGAATGGCCGTCTGGCATGCAGAGGGCGTGCTTGATGATTCCCGGGAGGAGACACACATTGGTAATCTGGTCAAGGACCGCATTGTCCATGTTTTCGATGAGCTTCATGGTAGCGTATATGCGAGCCGGGACCCTCATCCCCGGTTTATAATCGGCCGGAATTTCGTATAGAAAATCGTTAATTTTTTTAAGGGGTGCTGTATTCATCGTTAATAGATTGATCCATACTCATACCATAATGAAGGCAAGGGTATGAGGAATTATTCAATTTCATCTGCCAGCTGTCTCACTGCTGTCAGGTATTCCTTAAGGCCGTACATGAAAATCGTATTGTGGTTTGCCTCTTTTATGGTCACCATATGCTTATGCTCCGCCGGAGATGAATCATAAAGAGTGAGGCCATCGCTATAGGGAATGATATGGTCTTTTTCAGCATGGATTATGAGGGTAGGCTTTCTGAACTGTTTTATTTTGTAGCTGTTGCGAAAACCCTCCTCTTCATGAAGTCCCAGGCGGTCAGGATCGATGCCTAGAATCCGAAGGAGGGGAATGGCATAGGCAAAGCCGCTATCAATGATGAGGCCGTCTATGACATTCTGGCGGGTTGAGGCAAGCTCCAGTGCAGAGGCGCTGCCCAGGGACCGTCCCATGATAATAAGCTTCCCCTGAAAGCCGTTATCCTTAAGCCACTGGAGCATATAATCAAAGATGGCATGGCAGTCCTTCATCATGGACGATACGCTGGGGTTGCCCCCAGATCTGCCATAGCCCCGGTAATCGACCGGGATGAAGTTAATGCCAAGATTGACATAGAGTGGGCCCAGATCGTCGTAGTCGATGACAATCTCTCCGTTGCCGTGAAAAAATAGAATGGAGGGATTCTTTTTCCCGGCGATGAATATCTTGCCGCCGATCGTAATGTCAGGCTCAACGGGGATGGTAAGCTCTGAAATGTTATCCCCAGACAGGGATCTGGTCTCTTCCGGCCTGGGATAAAAAAGAAATGATGCAATGGCCGGGTGATCGAATCTGGAATAATCGGACATGACGGGCCTCCACATTTGATTAAGTTAACCATGGTGGTTGCAATAAAGTCAATTCATAATAGATGTCGTTCGATATTCATCTGAAATTTTGTTCTTGCAATTATTAGATGTGTTTCTTTAGTCGATATTGTAGTATTATTCATTAACCATCAGGGGATATATTGGATACTGAGATTTAGCACGGAGCGAAAAGCTATTTCATTATACAAATATATATAAAAGGAGGAGCATCATGGCCATAGCGGATCACATCAGGGAATCCATGCAAAAGTCTTCATGGATACGGAAGATGTTCGAAGAGGGGATAAAGCTGAAGGCTCAGTTTGGCGAGGATAATGTCTTTGACTTCAGTCTCGGAAATCCCGATCTGGATCCGCCGGCGAAGTTTTTTGATGTATTCAAGGACTTTGCGCAAAAGCCCGTTAAAGGCGCCCATGGTTATATGCCAAACGCGGGATACCCGTCCGTGCGCAAGGCAATCGCCGCGATGGTCTCCTCGGAACAGGGGATTGAAATACCGGCAGACAATATCATAATGACCTGCGGCGCAGCCGGAGGTCTCAACACGGTCCTGAAAACGATCCTGAATCCCGGAGACGATGTGGTTGTCTCCAAGCCGTATTTCGTGGAGTACAATTTTTATATCACCAATCACAACGGCGTGACCAGGCTGGCGGAGAGCAATCCTGATTTTTCGCTGAATATAGAGAATATCCGGAAGGCGATTACAGCCAAAACAAAGGCGGTCCTTATAAATTCGCCCAACAACCCCACGGGAAGGGTATATCCGGAGCAACAGATAAAAGACCTGTCCGTTATGCTGGAGGATTTCCGAAAAAAAGGACAGACCATATACCTCCTTTCCGACGAGCCATACCGGGAGATCATCTATGATAATGTGAATGTGCCCAGTATACTCTCCTCATATTCCCAGTCGATCGTGGTGAATTCCTATTCCAAGTCACTCTCCATACCGGGCGAGCGAATCGGGTTTATCGCGGCGAATCCCACCTGCGATGCCATTGAAGAGCTCATGGCCGGCATGATACTGTGCAACCGGATCCTCGGCTACGTGAATGCCCCGGCCCTGATGCAGCGCATCGTGGCTCAGTTGACCGATGTCACGGTGGATATTACGCCGTACCGTAAAAGAAGGGATTTGCTGGCGGATGGATTGAAAAGCGCCGGCTATTCATTCCCGATGCCGGAGGGGGCCTTTTACATATACTGCAAATCGCCTCTTGCCGATGACGTTGCCTTCATACAGCACCTGCAGAAGTTCAATGTTCTGGCGGTACCCGGGAGCGGTTTCGGCGGCCCGGGTTACTTCAGGATGGCCTATTGCGTGCCGGAGGATGTCATAAAAAGATCGATCCCGAAATTCAAGGAAGCAATGGATAAGCTGGGTTAATCCTTAACTTTTCCTTTCAATCGATCTATATTGGCAGCAATGACGGAATTTTTTTCATCAAGGGCCCTGGCTTTCTTGTAATATTCCAGGGCGTCCTTTTGTTTCCCGAGCTTTTCGTAGCTCATGCCCAGGTTATTCACTATTTCAGCTGACCGGGGCTTGACCGCGTAGGCCGCCGAAAAGGCGGTGTTCGCCTCGCTGTATTTTTTCAGCTTCATCAGGGTAATTCCCAGGGCATTGTATGAATAGTAGAGATCCGGATTGAGCGAATTGGCTTTTTCGAACATTTCCTTGGCTTTCCAAAAATTCTCCCTCTTTAACGATGCGATACCCATGACGTAAAAGATCATGGGCGATCTTTCTACTTCCATACCCCGGCGGGCCGTGGCTTCGGCCTCGACATATTTTTTCATCTCGATCTGCAGCAATGCCAGGTCGATATAGGGATCCACCTTGTTTTTCTTGATGGCTATACAGCGGGTGAAATGATCAATGGCTGACTTGGAATTGCCAAGCTTCCAGTGGTTATGGGCCGCCAGGAACCTGAGGTTGTAGTTCGGTGAATCAGGTTTTGCGTCATTGGCGGTCTCCAGCTCATCCGCAATCATTTTCAACGAGTTGGCGTAATCCTTTTTTTCAAAAAGCTTCAACGCCTCCTTGTATGAGGCAAAAAGGGATGTTCCGGTGAACAGGAGCAAGGCTACAAGAACCGATATTTTTTTCATTTTTCACCCTCTGTATGTAGAATGATCACAGGCGACGACCACCGCCTACGCGGTGGTCGATACCTTAACATTACGTTCTTTCTTGATTGCAGCCTGCGCAGCCGCCAGACGCGCGATGGGAACGCGGTAAGGGGAACAGCTTACATAGTTGAGTCCTACCAGGTGGCAGAATTCAACGGAGCTCGGCTCGCCGCCATGCTCGCCGCAGATGCCGACTTTCAGGTCTTTCCTGACGCCCCGGCCCTTTTCGACAGCCATGCGTATCAGCTTGCCGACGCCATCCCGGTCAAGAACGCGGAACGGGTCGTTGGGAAGGATTTTCTTGTCAACGTACTCGGGGAGGAATTTTCCGGAATCATCGCGGCTGTACCCGAATGTCATCTGGGTGAGATCGTTGGTGCCGAAGGAGAAGAACTGGGCCTCCGCCGCAATCTCGTCTGCGGTGACCGCCGCCCGTGGCACTTCTATCATGGTGCCTACCATGTAGTCCACCTTGACCTTCTTTTCTTTCATTACCTTTTCGGCTGTCTCAACGATTATATTCTTCTGCATTATCAATTCCTTGACATGACCGACCAGGGGAACCATAACCTCGGGCTTGACGTTGACCCCTTCTTTCTTGAGCTGACACGCCGCCTCGAAGATGGCGCGGGCCTGCATCTCGGTTATTTCGGGATAGGTGATGCCGAGGCGGCATCCGCGGTGGCCCAGCATCGGGTTGAATTCATGGAGCGCTTCGACCTTGGCCTTAATAACAGCCGGGGATACTTTCAGCTGGCGGGCCATTTCCTTCTGGTTTTTCTCTTCATGGGGAACGAACTCATGAAGGGGAGGATCAAGGAGGCGGATGGTAACACCGAAGCCCTTCATCGCCTTGAGGATGCCGTAGAAGTCCTTGCGCTGCATCGTGAGAAGCTTGGCGAGGGCCTTCTTTCGGCCTGCGAGGTCGTCGGCGAGGATCATCTCGCGCATCGCTTTGATCCGGTCGCCTTCGAAGAACATATGCTCTGTGCGGCAGAGACCGATTCCTTCGGCGCCGAATCCGCGGGCAACCTCCGCGTCATGGGGCGTGTCCGCGTTGGTGCGAACGCCCAGTTTGCGGGCATCATCGGCCCACTTCATGATGGTGCCGAAGTTACCGGAGAGCTGAGGATCCACGGTGGGAACCTTGCCGAGCATCACTTCTCCGGTCGATCCGTCAAGGGAGATGAAATCGCCCTGCTTGATCGTTATATTCCGAATCTTAAAAATGCGTTTTTTGTAATCAACTTCAAGCTCGCTGCAGCCTGACACGCAGCACTTGCCCATGCCCCGGGCCACAACAGCGGCGTGGGAGGTCATGCCGCCCCGGGCGGTAAGGATTCCCTGCGACACGGTCATACCCTTCAGGTCTTCAGGGGATGTTTCCACGCGAACGAGGACGACCTTTTCGCCTTTGGAGCTCCATGCTTCAGCGTCTTCTGCGTTGAAAACGACTTTTCCAACACCGGCTCCCGGCGAGGCGGGAAGACCCTTGGTGATGACGTTCCGCTTAGCCTTGGGGTCCAGGGTGGGATGCAGAAGCTGGTCAAGGGAGACAGGGTCTATGCGCATGAGGGCCTCTTCCTTCGTGATGAGGCCCTGCTTTACCATGTCCACCGCGATTTTAACCGCCGCGGCAGCTGTGCGCTTGCCGTTCCTGGTCTGAAGCATCCAGAGCTTCTGGTTCTGGATGGTGAACTCGATGTCCTGCATGTCACGGTAATGGTTTTCAAGCTTGTTGTAGACATCATAGAGCTGCTTGTAAGCCTTGGGCATGTATTCTTCAAGAGAGGGGTATTTTCCCTTGCGATCGGTTTCTTTTATATTATTCTCTTTGGCCCATTTCTGGGAACCCACGACGGTGACCTGCTGGGGCGTCCTGATACCGGCCACGACATCCTCGCCCTGGGCGTTGATCAGGTATTCGCCGTAAAAACGGTTGTCGCCGGTGGACGGGTCGCGGGTGAAGGCGACGCCGGTGGCGCAGTCTTCACCCATGTTGCCGAAGACCATGGCCTGGATGTTGACTGCCGTTCCCCAGCTGTCCTCGATGCCGTTCATTTTCCTGTACAGGATGGCGCGGTCGTTCATCCATGATCCGAAAACGGCGCCGATGGCTCCCCAGAGCTGCTCATAGGGATCGGAGGGGAATTCTTTCTTGAGTTTTTTCTTGATAAGGGCCTTGTACTGGGCTACCAGCTCCTTCAGGTCCGCGACGGTCAGGTCAAGGTCCATCTTAACCTTGCGCTTCTTTTTCAGGTTGTCCATGACCTCTTCGAAGGGATCGTGTTCGTCCTTTGACGCCGGCTTGAGGCCCATGACAACATCGCCGTACATGGCGATGAATCGGCGGTAGGAGTCCCAGCCGAAACGCTCGTTGCCCGATTTTTTTATAATGCCGACAATTGTCTTGTCGTTGAGGCCAAGGTTCAAGACCGTGTCCATCATGCCGGGCATTGATGCGCGTGCGCCGGAACGCACCGAGACAAGGAGGGGATTTGACGGATCGCCGAAACGAGCCCCCATGACCTGTTCCACTTTTTTCATTGCCGTGTTGACGTCATCTTTGAGACCGGCCGGGTATTGTCTGTTATTCTTATAGAATTCCATGCAGACTTCAGTGGTTATGGTAAACCCTGCCGGGACGGGAATACCGAGAATTGACATTTCGGCAAGGTTGGCACCTTTACCGCCAAGGAGGTTTTTCATGTCGGCTTTGCCTTCAGAAATTCCTCCGCCAAACAGGTATACTCTTTTTGCCATTCCGATTCTCCTTGAATAAATTTATGCTTTCATCCCCTCAGAGTGATGCAAGCAGTATAGATAATAATATTTTCTATTGCCCATTTCCCGAACGGGTCCGGGAATATTTCTCAATGAAACGATCCCCCTGAAACATCGTCAGGTTGAGGTACAGTCACAGGTGAATTGTTTAAAAGAACCGTTGTACTTGTAAAGATTAATTTTGTGTATCAAAACCATTTACAGATAATTTTTGATCTGCCGGATAAGGCACGCATCCCGATGGACGCATTTGGAACAATATTCGTCCGATTGATCAAAATCTTCTTCCACGCAGAGCTCGTTGATATCCTGCGTCATGATGTCCATATAGCGAATATGCTGATACTCGTCATCAGTGATGGATCCGGGTCCCTTTGTCTTCAATTTCTGCAGTATGGTTTCCAGCACAAGATCAGGCTGTTTCGTGTCTTTATCTAAATTTTTTTCTCTGCGGATATGTTCCCGGTTAAATCGGGCCTTCAGTATTTTGGATTTAAAACCGAGCCCTCTCTTGCGAAGGATAAGAAAAAACAACAGCCCAAAGATAATTCCTCCGAGGTGGCCTGCATGAGAAATGGGGCTCTGTCCGCCGGTCCCAATAAGAGAGTAAAGCTCAATACCGCCATAGAGCAATACGAGGAACTTGGCGCGCATGGGAATGATGAAGAAAAGCAGTATCTCGGCGTCGGGGAAGAGCATGCCAAAAGCAAGGAGAAGGCCAAACACGGCACCGGAGGCTCCAATGGTGGGGGTTATATAATTAACGCCACCCAGAACCGTGTTGATGACCAGTATGGTGATTCCGGCGCCGATTCCTGTAAATAGGTAGTAGAATAAAAATCTGCGGCTTCCCCATGCCTGTTCAACGGGGATGCCGAATATGAGGAGTGCGTACATATTCAGAAAAATATGGAGAAACCCGCCATGGAGGAACATGTAGGTAAATAGCTGCCAGATATAGAATTTTTCGATGACCAGGATTGGCCGGAGTCCGAGGTAAAAGGTCAGGACATCGCCGAGGGACGAAGTCTTGTCAGTGGTGCTGACCATGGATAGCATGAGCTGCAGTCCGAAGAAGATTGCAATATTGAGGACTATGAGGCGTATTACCCAGCTTTTTGTGTATGATCCGGTTCCGTTCATAATTGTCCATTGGCAGGATACAGTTAAAGATTAATAGGAATTTTTATGTATTACCTATATGCCCGATCCTTGGGAACATTAATTAGCATCTCGGAATTCAGTAAAGTAATTTTTTATTTATAACATTTATAAAGAGGACACAATGCCGATGATCCTGGAGCGTAATTACGGCATACCTGAGGACGGCTTTCGTAAATATCGCAGTAAAAAACTTTGCCGTCCCAGTTGAGGAAGGTGCAACTCTGAACATGAATGCCGTGATTGGTTACTATGATATCGCCGAACCAGCGTATCTCGGTGCCGCGAACATGGGAAATTATATCGAATCGCCCCTCCTGTTCCCATCTGCGTATATCACTCTCGGTTATGTAGGCAATCATGTCGACATGGCAACAGGCCCCGCACTGGAGACATTGATTGGCAGTGTCCTTTTCCAATGATGCTTACCCGTGGGATTTTAACTCTCCATTGAATGTTCGTGCGAGCAGGCGTCCGTTCTCATGGTTTCCAGAGTGTCTTTCGCAGCGTTCCGATATTCCTTCATGCATCGACCCGACTATTGATCTGGTTTTCACTGCTTGAAGAATTAGTCAACCTCGATATACATCTGGTTGTTGAGCCCAAAATTCATTTGAGGTTCGGCGCCTCCGTGGGATACCGCCACCAGTATTACAAGCCTTGGATTCCCTTTAATTGTTTTCTGGCCTGACGCTGTTTCAAGGGCGGATGCAGAATAATCAAGATCCAGTCCGTACAGATACCGGTAGCTGATCTGATACGCAAGCGGTAGGGAAACTTTATACAGAGCGGTCGTTTTTACGTCCAGGGAGAGCGCAAGGTTTGCCGGAACAGTGACGGCATGGGTGAAAGGTATCCAGCTGTTCCAGTTATGGGGATGGTTGCCGATGACGGATTCAGCCGTAGACGGAAACGCCATGCCAGTTATGGTGTCATAATCGTATAGGAGGAGCTGGGAATGCGGAGACACGGAGAGAAGTCGTCGGTAATTATTCTTATGGAGATTCGAAAAAGAATTTTTCCCGCCGTCTTTTTCCGCCACATCGTAAAAAACAACGCCGGTGACACTCTGTCCGTCATGGTATGTCACCTGGACGACGACTGCGAAATCTCCGAAAATCTCTTCTGTTTCGATTCTTTGCTGCAGGAGGGTCCATTCTGTTTTAATGGTATCACCGGGAGTATGAATGACCTTTTCATTGAATAATGATTTCATATCCAAGAACAGTGACCTGGTGATTTGTTTCTGATCCCATCCTTCAGGATAGTATCCTTTGACATTGGAGTAGATCAGGGTTTCGAGCTCATAGGTAAGGCTCTTCATGTTGTCCCTGTTTCCCGGCGCCAGTTGTTTTATTATTTTCATTATGCTATTGTATATTCCTTAAACAAAATAACAAGTAATTTTTTCTGTTGATATGTCGTATAACGAAAATATGAGGGGTATTATCTCCTCGATGGTAAAATCGGGTTGTAGCGTCAACGAACAGGGAAAAATTATTTATGTTGTTTAAAAAGCCATTCGAACATTTTTTCATCGCTGAAGGTGAGCCACCAGCATAGATGATTGATGATGGAGTATTCGGTATACCGCGGGATTCCCCCGGCCTTGACAACGGCGTTGATCATGTTACGGGATCTCCTGACATGGACGATCGTATCGAGGGCGCCGTGAAAAGCCCAGATGGGGATGCCGGCGATGCGGGGCGCTTCAGCCTCGTCTCCGCCGCCGCACACCGGAACGGCTGCAGCGAACAGATCGGGCCATCGCTGGATCGCCTCCCAGGCGCCGAAGCCGCCCATGGAATATCCGACGACATAGAGCCTGCGGCTGTCTATGGAGAATTCCCTTTCAAGCTCATGGATCACTTCTATCGACATGGCGAGGGCACGGGTCGGCTTTTTTTTCATGGTATGACGCTCGGACCTCCAGTCCACATCGGCCCATAACGTGTCGGGCGGGCACTGGGGGGCGACAATGAAGCAGGGATATTTATCCATTCTTTTATCATCAGCGAAAATATCAAGGCCGCAGTACAACTGCTTTTTATTGTCCGTGCCTCGTTCATCCACTCCATGGAGGAACAGGATGAGGGGATACTTGTTAGTCCTGTTGTAGGAGGTCGGCATCAGGAGACGGTAGGGAAGCGCCCCGTGATTTTTTGATGTATACACCCTGGCCTGGAATCTCTCGGCCATATCCGCGCCATGGGCCAATCCTGAAGCGACAAGGAGCAAACCGGCAAGGATGTAAAGTCGGGACATGCTTATCATTGATAGTATAGCGTGTTATTTGCCCACAAAAACGTCATTGAGAAATTTACCTCGCTCAACAACGCCCTTGGCTCCGGTCATGATACCCTGGCCATGACGCTTGCCGTCTTTCCATTCCCCTTCGTATTTCGATCCGTCTGGCCAGGTATTTATGCCGGTCCCGTTCTTCACATCATTTTTCCACTGGCCGGTATAGGTTTCGCCGTTGGGCTTTGTCAGCGTTCCCTGGCCATTGCGCTGGTTATTAGACCAGAGGCCGTCATACTTCGTACCGTTTTTTTCAACCATGAAGCCCTGGCCGCTGCGCTTGTTGGCCGCCCACTGGCCGTCGTAGCGATCACCGTTGGCCCAGGTGAAAACGCCTTTCCCATTAATAGCGTCATTGACCCACTGGCCTTCATACTGGTCGCCGTTGGCCCAGGTCATCCTGCCATACCCCTGCTTAATATCATCCTTGAATTCGCCTACATATTTCGACCCGTCTTTAAAGGTGATGGTCCGTATATTGCCTTCCGTAAAGCAGCCGGTCGCCATAAGGCAGCCGATGATGAGGGTTCCCATAATTGTTGTGGCGGTGGTACGCATATGCATCTCCTTTGGATGTATCTTCATCGAAAGTATCCGGCGACGAAATAAAAGCAATGATTTTTTTAATTTTTTGAAGATACGGCGCGGCTCATTCCATGAATGGTTGAATCTGCGACATGAACAGGTCTAAACCTTCTTCGATTGCATCACTGATCTTCGCTGGATTGATTGATTCTGGAACATCATCACCCATGGCCTTTGAAAGGGTAGCCCTGGCCTTTTCTCTGTCTATGTCTCCAATGACACCGAGATTGATGCAGTGAAGATCAGAGGCGGCTTTATCAGATAGTTGCGAATGGTACTCTGTTGGATTAATGGTAACAAGTCTGCATTGTGCAATCTGCCCTTCGTAGAGAGTGATGCCGAAATGCGAAATGAGGATCCGCGTTGATAGGAGCGTTTCTGCATAGGATTTGACCAGTGGCATCTTCACGCCATTATTCATTAGGAATGAAGCTTCACCGGCAAGGATGGCGCAGGAGCTTTTTTCCGGGACCAGGGAAAGAAAAAAATCAACAATTTCCCGGGAAGGATGTATGCCGCAATACAGGGCGTAGTCAATATCTTTACGAATGGTCTGATTACCCAACCGCCTTATAGAATCGGAAAAGGAATAGCCGTAGATAAAGAGTCCTTTTTGGTTGATGGAATAGTTCAGATTCGGCAGGAGGTCTATGGCGCGATCAGCCAGGTCCCTGCCTGGGCCGCAGTCATCGACTGTGATGACCCTGCCGTTCTCTTTGAGCATTGTCATTTCATCAATGCGTGAATCCCGTTTATCCCTGATGATGATCCCTTTCCCCGGCCGGATAGTGCGGGAACGACAATCGTGGAGATGGCCGGGAATGAATTCCGGAATGCCTTCGCTTACGATAAAGGCCCGCATAGATGTGTGGCTGTTGATGTAATCAGCCAGGGTCGCCATGCGCTGGATGTGGCCGGTGCCGAGATGGTTCCCCCAGCCTGTAACGATGGATAGTTCGGTATTCAGCATGTCGGGCTGGAATGCGTCATGGGACGCTGTTGTATGGCGCTATTGATCGACGCTATGTCTGGATTCTTTTCAATATAGCTGATCACTTCGCTGAGCGGGAAGGGCTTGCCCCTGTAGCAGCCGGCGTAGACTCGCCGTGCCACTTCGAAATCTTCTTCCGTGTCAACGGTTAGCCGCAGGTTGGGGAATGGATTGTGCAGCTCAATGTCGCAGATGTGCAGCTTGAATTCATCAGGGTGCTCCTTGATGTAGGGGGTCACATGCTCAAACTCATGGGGCTGATCGCTTCGCCGGTAGGCAATCTCAAGGGCTGATTTCGTTACCATGCCGACGCCGGTGCCGAGGGGAAGGTTCGGGAAATAACAGAGATCCGCCCCCGTCTCCTTGATTGCCCGTATGGTCCGTTCGGCATAACCGGGATCCGTAAAGGGATTGTCACCGGTAACGCGCATTATGAAATCTCCGCCGAACTGCCGGGCGGCACAATAGAAGCGCTCCAGCACATTGTCTTCGGAGCCGATGAATACGTCAATTCCCATGGATCTGGCAAGGTCTATGATGCCATTGTTTCTTTCGCCGTGGCAGGTCGCCAGAACTATGCGATCTACCCCTGCCGTGACCTGGATCCGCTCGAACACGTGATAGAGCAGGGGCTTTCCCCCCAGGTCGATCATAGCCTTCCCGGGGAGGCGCGTTGATCCCATCCGCGCCTGGATGATTGCCGTTACTTTTCCCTTCATGGTGATATTATCGGATTTATGAGACTGGGGATTGAGCAGCATCAAGCGTTAAATGTATACCATTCGTCGCAGGATTTGCAGTCCGGCATTGCTGGATACTGCTTGCGATAGTCATTGATGAATGCTTGTCTTTTCTTTTCCCATATTTCGGCAAGAGTCGAGGAACCCATGGTCCCCTGAGCACAGTTACCATCCACATCCTGCTTGCAGAAGGTGACAGTGCCGTCAGCGGTAATGTAGAGATCACGCTGCAGGTGCCAGCAGGGGATCCTGTCAAGGGGTGACAGGTCGGAATACCGGCGATCCGGGATCCTTCCCAGGTAGGTGTTCTGCTTCTGGAGAATGATGGGTATCTTCAGTTTTTCCCAGTAGTCGTAGTATGAGTCCAGAAATGGCTCGGTTTCGTTGATCTTCATGATCTGGATATAGAGGCGGCCGGTGGCTGATTCCGCAAGGCCCAGAATGTTCTGATGGACACGATCAAAGAATTCTTTCCCATGGAGTTTCCCGTAGGTTTCGGAATTATAGCCGTTTATGTTGACGATGGTCTTGATCTTTTCGCCGGAGCTGCCAAGATGGGTGCGGTAATTGACGTCGGCATAGAGGCCGTTCGTTTCTACTATGATTGTTTCCACCAGCGGGTCACCCGCAACCATGGAAAGTATTTCGTACACGTTCGGGTGCATCAGCGGTTCCCCGGACCCGCCGAAACAGATTGTGTAAGGAAGTCCGAAAGGTTTCATCTGTTCCAGCACGAGGGCCACACTATTCTTTTCCATGTCCCCATGGTGTTGTTTGAGACTGTTCCGGTAACAGAAGAGGCACTCCAGGTCGCACCGGCCGGTAAGCTCGATCTCGAGATATGACGGCCCCACATGAAGCACTTCAGGATGCTCTTCGATTATCCCTTTCAGGGATTCGTAGGAGGGAATTGACGAGCCGAGACGGTATATGCGCTCCATGATGAGGGCATCGCGGCGGTTGGCGGATCGAAAGGATATCCGCTTATCCCGTATATCGGGATCCTTGTAATAGATCTCAATGTCAAACTGATTGAGGTTCGATTTTATCACCTGGGCCAGGGGAAGGGTCTGTTCCTTCAACTCGGGAATGGCGGCGATAAGCTCCTTGGAGACTGTTTCGCAGGAGAAGCCGGCGGGAAGGTTCTCAGAATAGGTGAATTCCGCCAGATATGTCAGGTGAAGGTCCATCATCTCACCAATGATCGAGGGGTCGAGAAAGGGGGAATCTGCGTAAATTTTACATATATGATCTGAACCGGTCCGCGCGAACAGCTCTTTCCAGAATGCGACATCGTCATGGCCGGAGCGGACGATACAGGATGCAGTGCCGGAGAGCTTTCCCTGATACGAGGGTGGCACGGAATAATATACACTGCAGTTTTGAACCGTGCCCTGGATGCGGCGGGCCAGCAGTTCCGGCAGATACATATCGAGAAAGGACAGGTCGCTGTCCGAGGTGGCGGACTCTATGTAGAGAAGAATATCAGCCTTCAATTAGTTCACCCGGTACTTCGCGTAAATTACGTTTCAACGTAATTCTTCATGAATATCTGTATTTCCGATTCTTTTTTTCGCTTGATGACCCATTTTTTGAACTGCTGGTACATGCTCTCGTTGTAGAGCTTGAACATGATGAGGCGCTCGACCTTTTCATAGGTAATGGCGCGCCGTCCCATGAGCTTGACGATATGGTAACCCTGACTGGATTTGAATACCTGGGAAACCTGTCCCGTGGCTCGAATATTGTTCACGAAACCGGCAAAGTATGGGTCCATTTCGGCGAGCATTTTCCATCCCAGGTCTCCTCCCCTGGCAGCCGATTCGGGGTCCTGGGAGTAGGAGCGGGCCATTTTCTCAAAGGACTCGCCGGCCGCGATCTTTTCCCTCATGGCATTGAGCTTTTCGTTCGCTTCACGCTCGGCAGTGAAGGAACCGCCCGCGGACCTGACCAGTATGTGTTTGACCCAGACCTCGTCGCCGAGCTTGTTTTTATTCTTCCGGTACCAGTCCAGCGCCTCTTCTTTCGATGGAGGGGATACACCGATGGCGATCGACATGACCTGTTCCCTCATGATCTGGGAACGCACTTCCTCGAAATATTCCTTGAAGCCGATATGGAAACGCCCTTCCAGAAATCCGGTAAAGCTGTCGATCTGGGCGTCAAGCTCCTTGTCGCCCATGACGGGCTCGTCGTTGAGCCTTTTCTCAAGGCGGTTGAGCATTTTACCGATTTGTTTGTCCAGCTTCTTGGTATCCTGGATTTTCGAGGAAAGATACTGTCTCATCATTTCTTCGATATGGCTCAAGACCCTGCGGTCGCCGACAACGATAGCTTCCTCGGTCGCCGCCTGCATGACCAGGGCGTCTTCGATGAATTTATCGAGGATCTTGCTTTTTTCGGTGCTGTGCCTGTTCCGGGGGATATTCTGAAACTTGATGACCTGGTTGAGCTTGTTGTCTATCTCACTTTCGATGATGGAAAAATCGTTCACCACGGCGATAACACCGTCAAAGTTTTCCCAGGAAAAAGCGGGCATGACGGCGATAAGGAGAGTCATCGCGGTGGTGAGGCATTGTATACGCTGTTTCATATATGTGCCGTTCATTGATGGTTAATTATGGGAACCTACACGGCGCCGCGTAACCCATGGGGCAGGGCGGGCCATAATTCCTTATTTATTCAGATCAATATTAATTGCAAGATTTTTTTACTGCGGAGCAGCGGATTATCCTTCGAGCCATTTAACGCTTTTTCTTATTTTTAAAGAGCATGTACTCGATCCCATCAACCAAGGCCATCCATGAAGCTTCGATTATGTCGGTGGACACGCCGACGGTGCCCCAATGCTCCGATTTGCGCCTCTGATCGATGAGGACGCGTACGGCCGCGGCGGTGCCGCTTTTTTCATTGAGGACGCGTACCTTGTAGTCGGCGAGCTGTATTTCCTTGATCTCGGGATAGAATTTTTCCAGGGCCTTGCGGAGGGCGTTGTCGAGGGCCTCGACGGGACCGTATCCGTTGGCTGCCGTATGCTCGATCTTTCCGTCCACTTCGACCTTGATGGTCGCTTCGCACATCAGCTTGGTCGTTCCCTCCATTTCGCTAATCACGCGGAATCCCTTCAGCGTGAAGAAAGGCCTGTATTCGCCGTTCGCTTCCCGGATAAGAAGCTCAAAGGAGCCTTCCGCCGCCTCGAACTGGAAACCCTGCTCCTCAAGGTCCTTTACCTTTTGTAGTAGTTTGCCCGGAAGTGTTACCTTGTTTTTCAGGTTGATCCCCATTTCTTTCGCTTTTACAATGATGTTGCTCTTCCCGGACAGCTCCGAAACGAGGACATTGCGCCGGTTCCCCACCAGCTCAGGCTCGATATGCTCGTAGGTTCTGGTGTCTTTCTGGAGGGCGGAAACATGGATGCCTCCTTTATGGGCAAAGGAATTGTCACCCACGTACGGGGATCGCTCGTTATGGGCGAGGTTCGCGGTTTCACTGATGAAGCGGCTTACCTCGGTGAGGTGGCCGAGGGATTTTTCGGCGGAACAGCGGTACCCCATCTTCAGCACCAGGTTGGGGATCAGTGTCATCAGGTTCGCGTTTCCGCACCGCTCGCCGTAGCCGTTGGCCGTTCCCTGAACGGATACGACACCGGACTCCACCGCAGCCAGGGAGTTGGCCACGGCGACGCCCGCGTCATTATGGAAGTGGACTCCCAGGGGCATCGAGCCTTCGCTGCCCACCCTTTCGATGATGCGGTGAACTTCCCCGGGCATTACGCCTCCATTGGTATCACAGCATACGAACATGTCCGCGCCGGCCCTGCGGGCTGTTTCGATCACCTTGAAGGAATAATCCTCGTTCGATTTGAAACCGTCAAAAAAATGCTCAGCGTCGAGGAAGACCTGGATATCCCTGTCTTTCAGGTAGGCAATGGTGTCATATATGAGGGCAAGATTTTCCGACAGGCTGATATTCAACGCGCGGGTCACGTGGAAATCCCAGGTCTTTGCAACGATGGTAATGATCTTAGCCTTTGAATCGACAAGGGCCTGGACCAGGCTGTCGCTCCGGCAGGTAGTGTTCTTTCGCCTGGTGGATCCGAAGGCTACGATCTTCGAGTGGTCCAGTTTTGTTTTCCTGATATCCCTGAAAAACTGGTCATCCTTGGGATTGGATCCGGGCCATCCTCCCTCGATATAATCGATCCTGAGCCTGTCCAGGGCTCCGGCAATGATGATCTTGTCGTGAAGGGACAGGGATATGCCGACGGTCTGGGCGCCGTCCCGAAGGGTCGTATCGTATATTGAAATTATCCTTTTACCCATGAAACCTGTTCCTGATAAAACAGCATGGTTTTCAGGGCGCGAAAATATTGCAAGGATTTTTTAAGATTGTTCCCTGTTCCGGGCCTTTGTCTTATCCGGCGGCTAGAGCGGTAAAAGCAGGCTGTCGAATCTCTTACACCGCTACGGCGTCCTCCTCTAAACAGGCGCTTCTCCAGGATGCATAACGGCACAGGGCCCAGGCTGCCCTGGCCGCTCGCTCCGGGGTCGGCAGGAAAGGTATCCCCCTCGCCACCAGGTGGCTGATAAGGGATTCGTTGAAATCAAGAAAGGTGGAGCAGATGACCGGGATCGGCAGACCCGCCAGGGCATCGCCGATTTTATGCTTAAGGGCGTCGCCCAGCCCCAACGCGCCCTTGATCATGGCCCGGTCAAGGGATGGAGCCACCGCAGGATGGTCCCGGTAATGGAGGAACGTATCGATGCCGAAGAGGCCGTAAAACAGGAGCACGTCCACCTCGCCTGATTCAGCTATGATGGTTGGCACCCTGCTGAAAAAGCCCTCCCAGTTGTTGATGAACGTGAAATCCACCGGGTTGGAGAGAGACGCTGTGTGGGGCGAGAACTCGCTAATGGCGTCCTGTAATCGCTCCGAAAACATCGGAAGCTTGAGGCCGAGGCGGCATACGGTATCGGCCATCAGGGCTCCGGGGCCGCCGCTGTTGGTGAGTATGCCCACGCGCGTTCCCGCCGGGAGGGAGCACCGGGAAAGAACGCAGGAAAAATCGAACATCTCCTCAAGGGTGGAGGCGCGGATGATGCCGGACTGGCGGAATACGCCGTCCATGATCCCTTCGGGCGAAGCCATGGCGGCCGTGTGGGACGCAGTGGCCCGCGCCCCGGCTTCGGTTCCGCTCGCGTAGAGGGCGACAATGGGCTTCACCCGGGAAACCTCTTCTGCCTTTTCGAGGAACTCCCTGCCGCGGCGCACCGATTCAATGTAGCAGGATATGGCCTTTATGGAATCCCTGCCGGCCATGTAATCGAGGCCGTCAACGATGTCGAGGTCCCCTTCGTTCCCGAGGCTGATGGCTTCCGCATAATTGAGCCGCCGAGCGTGAAGGTAGGGGAGCACATGGGTGACAAAGGTCCCGGAATGGGAAAGCATGCCGAAGGAACCCGGTTCCCCCGCGAAGGGGAATACGGTGAAATTATAGTTTTCGCGGAGATTGGCAACGCCGATGCAGTTGGGGCCCACGTAGCGGAGTCCTGTTTTCCGCGCGGCTCTGTTGAGCTCTTCCTGGAGATCGGCGCTTCCCACCTCTTCGAACCCGGCGGTCACGATCACCGCGCGGGTGACCCCGGCTTCGCCCAGCTCTTCAATAACAGCCGGGACCAGCCGGGTCGGCAGCACGATAACGGCGCAATCAACGGGCTTGCCGATATCGGCGACCCTGGCATAGGCCTTCAATCCGAACACGGTCTTTTCCGAGGGATGGATCGGATAAATGCTTCCGTGATAGCCATTGCTCAGAAGGGTAACGAGCTGGCTCGATCCCATCTTGGAAATATTATTGGATGCCCCGTAAAAGACAAGGGAGCGGGCGTTCATAATCTGGTGAAGCGGATTGGCGGCCATGGGCGCCTCCTGAAATATAATATGCTGCTGTTATCACATCTAAAATGATGCACTTTATTGTCCAGTATATTTCCCGGTTGAATCGATATAGTGAAAACTCAATGGAATATGGGGAAATGACAGTTAATCAGTTGTGACCATTTAAAATTAATTGAGTTAACGGGGTAATTAACGGGTAATGATGCTAATTATCCTGATTGATCCTCTATGCTTATTTATATAATTCCTCGTATTTCTGAATAAGAATCGGCAGGAATGTTTTCAGGTCTTCGATGATGATGTAATCGGATATGGAAAAGATCGCTGCCTGGGGATCGGTATTAACCGCTACAATGAGCTGTGACCCCTTCATCCCGGCAATATGCTGCTGGGCCCCGGATATGCCGCAGGCCATGTAAAGCTTCGGCGAGACGGTCTTGCCCGTGACCCCCACCTGGTGGGCATAGGGAAGCCATTTCTGGTCGCAGATGATCCGCGACGCGCCCACTGCGGAATTGGGGAAGAGCCGTGAAACAGCCTTGACCAGTTCAAGGTTTTCCTGGGCGCCGATACCCCTGCCGGCGGAAACAATGACGTCGGAATCCTCAAGGCGGATCGTTTCTTCGGCGGATTCACTTGTCCCGATGGGAGTACAGGCCGAATTCATACCGGAAATGGTTCGAATATCGATGGCGCCCGGGTTTCGGGATATGGGGCCGCTCCCGCCTGCAAAGGCTCCGGGCAAAACGGTCAGGACAGACCGCTCAGTGGAGGAAGACAGGTCTATGTTTATCTTGCCGTTGTAGATGGACCTTCTGAACAGGGGACTTGTCCCCATTTTTGTAAATGATTCAACGGCGGTAATGCATGACAGGCGTTGCCGCACCGAAAGAAAGGCGGCCATCTGGCATCCCCTCATGGTATGCTGGAAGCAGACATAGCTCGGCCCGATTTCGTCCATTAATGACGAGACTCCCCGTGCCAGCAGATCCGGGTTAGGGCTGATCAGAGAATCATGTTCAAGGCCGATGACGTCATGGCCGAACCGAGCAGCCTTTTCAACGGTATTCCGGACGTTCGCGCCGGCCACCACGACCTGGATGTTCAGCGGAAAAGTCTCTGAGAACCTTTCGGCGAAGGTTATGAGCTCGAACCAGGAAGGAGGAGGGGCTTTCTCTATGGTATCGATGATGACCAGTATCCTGTCCATATCATCACCTAAAGCAGCGACTTCTCATGGAGTACGGCCAGGAGCTGTTCCGCTTTTTGCTCGGCCGTACCGCCGATGATCACGCCGGCGCTTCCCTTTTCAGGATAGGAAATGGCCCTGAGCTGTTCCGGGGTCCCTGGCGTATCCGCCTGATTGGCGTTCACCGTGACCAGCTTCTGCTCCTTAGCCCTGAGGACATTGGAAAGGGACGGGTACCGGGGTCGGTTGATCCCGGACTGGATGGCGAGGAGGCATGGCATGGGCAGCCGGATGGTTTCATTGATGCCGCCTTCCAGTTCACATTCAACAGTGATGGTCTTCTCCGCCGGGTTGATGGTTTCCCTTACCACGGACACGGCGCAGGGGAGATCCAGGTGAGCGGCAATGAGAGGCCCCACCTGGCACTGCATGTCATCCTCAGCCATGACCCCGGTAAGAATGAGGTCATAGCCCTTGTCACTGGCATAATCAGCTATCAACGCGGCTATCAGTGATGGCGGGCAGTAGCCTTCATGATCGGAGAGGATGTGGATGCCGCTGGCCGCGCCTTTTTCAAGGGCCTTCTTTAAGGTGGAGCTGAACCGTGACGGCCCGACGGATATGGCGTCAACGGTCACATCGCCGAGGGCCTCCCTGATGAGAACCGCTTCTTCAAGGGCGAATTCGTCGTAGCGGTTCATGCGGAATGCAATGGGGCCCTCTTCGCTGATCCACCCTGAATCGCCGGAAATTTCCACAGGCGACTCCGTGTCGCGGACCTGTTTTATGCAGACCAGTATTTTCATAGTCCTGTTATGACGTTCCCGACGGCGTCTGCCATGAGCCTTCGCGATATTTTTTCTGTATCGCTGATAATTGCTCCTTCAGCCTGGCATATTCCTCTTTTTTCCCGAGGAGCCATTTCAGATGCTCCTGCTTGCCCTCCTCGCCGAATTCCGGATGGAAATAATAGAATGACAGCATGTTCCCTTCGGGACGGGCCAGGGTCTTGCACAGGGCGCATTCAAAGGCGCCGTCACGAATCCTGAAGAGATCGGAATGGCACCGGGGGCACCGGTCAGATACAATGGGAGCCTTGGGGGGCTCTTCAGTGAGACAGCGGCAGAGCATGGCTATTTTTTCATTGAAATCATCCTTCAATGCTATCTCGCCGGGATGGGTGCCGTAAAAAAGCTCCAGCCCAGCCACATTGAATCCGAGAGCAGATACCTGGGCCGTCAGGGCGGTGTCGGCATATCCCCGGTAATCTTCCCTGCCGAGGGTGAGGGCAACAGCGGTCTTTATAACACGGAACCTGTCCTGGTAGGGCGCTGACTGCAATGCACGATCCGCGATCATCTTCATGATGCCCACCGGTCCCAGGACGTAATTGGGCGCAGCCACGATGATCGCGTCCGCTTCGGCCATGCGCTCCAGGAGCCATTCCATGTCATCCCTGAGATTGCACTTCACGCCGGGAAGGAGGCAGGCGTAACATCCCTTGCAGGGAAGGATGGAGAGCTGGGGAAGGCGGATCATGGAGAGATCCCACCCCTGCATCTTTTCAGCCACTGCCTTGACCGCTATTTCTGCGTTGCCGAGGCGGCGGTAGGAAGCGATAAGTCCCAACAGTTTCTTCGAAGCCATAAATTCCCTCGTAAAAAGATCGATATCATGACCGTCACCGGCTGGCCATGACTTTCCCTATGTTGTCTATAAGATAAAAAAGATGGCGGTCCCGTGTCAATAAAAAAACGAACGCTCGCTCTTTTTTTATTGACAAATACCGGTCGCTTTCTTATTTTATAAATGGTGATGAGGATTCAATGAGCACATTATATTTCATACGCCATGGACAGGCATCCTTCGGCAAGGAAGATTACGATGAATTGTCCGATACCGGCCACCGCCAGGCGAGGATTCTGGCCCATTACTTTGAGGTTATGAACAGGCGTTTTGACGCGGTCTATACCGGTACCCTGTCCCGCCAGGTAAGGACAGCCGAGGCCCTGCTCTCATTATTGAAAGAAGTGAATGCCCCGGCCCCCGAGGTACGGCACCTTGAGGGGCTCAATGAATATCCGACCCATGACATATTCCCGGCCCTGGCGCCCCATGCCATCAAAGCCGATCCCTCCCTTGCCTCCGATGTGGCAAGCCTCATGAAGGACCGGAAGGCCTTCCAGAGGGTCTTTGAAGCGGTCATGGGACTGTGGGCGACCGGCTCACACCAGGTACCGGGCCTTTTGACATGGGAAGAATTCAAGAACAAGGTGAACGGGGCCATAGATGAGATAATGAGGAATGACGGCGCCGGGAAGCACGTGGCGGTTTTCACCTCCGGAGGGACCATCTCTGTGGCTGTGCAGAGGACCCTCGGTCTCGGTGAAAAAGGGGCCATGAAGATAGCGGAGCAGCTGGTCAACACCTCGATAACCAGGTTCAAGTGCACCAGGGATCGCATCATGATGGCGACCTTTAACGAATATGCTCACCTGGAACGGGAAAACGACGAGAAGCTGATAACATACCGGTAGCACGAAAGAATCCGGGGAACAATAGACAGTATAATCATACTGAAATAAGGAGGGCACATGGATTTCACCATCTCCGACAAGATGCAGACCATCCTCGACATGATCAACGAGTTTATCGATAAGGAGCTCATTCCCCTTGAGCCTGAGTTCGTTAACACGGAATTCAGGGACATGGTGCCGGTCCTGGAAGAGAAACGTGACATGGTGCGGCGCATGGAGCTCTGGGGCCCCAACCACCCAACAGAGCTCGGCGGCATGGGCCTTACCATGGTGGAGCACGGCCTCGTGTCCGAGGCCCTGGGGCGAACGCCCCTGGGGCATTACGTGTTCGGCTGCCAGGCTCCTGACGCGGGAAACATCGAAATTCTGCACCTCCATGCCACGGAAGAACAGAAGGGAAAATACTTGAAGCCACTGGTTGCGGGAAAGATCCGGAGCTGTTTTTCAATGACCGAAGTGGATATGCCCGGCTCAAACCCGGTCATGCTTGAGACAACGGCGGTCAAGGACGGAAGCGATTACGTCATCAACGGCCACAAGTGGTACACCACGGCGGCGGACGGCTCGAAGTTCGCAATCTGCATGGCAGTGACCAATCCCGATGCGCCGGCATACCTGCAGGCAAGCATGATCATCGTTCCGACGGACACGCCGGGATTCAACCTGGTGCGGAACATACCGGTCATGGGCCACAGCGGGAGCGATTACGCCAGTCACGGGGAGATTCTCTACCAGAACTGCCGGGTGCCGCAGAAAAACCTCCTGGGACCGGAAGGGCACGGTTTTATCCTGGCCCAGGAGCGCCTGGGGCCGGGACGTATCCATCACTGCATGCGGTGGCTCGGCATATGCAAGCGCTCCTTTGACCTGATGTGCAGGCGCGCCAGCGAGCGGGTCATAGCTCCGGGCGGCAAGACCCTGGCCACGAGGCAGACCGTCCAGAACTGGGTCTCCGAATCGGCTGCGGAGATACAGGCGGCCCGGCTTCTTACCCTGTACGCGGCCTGGCGTATCGACACCGTGGGGGCCAAGGACGCCCGGGACGACGTTTCAATCATAAAATGGGTCGTGGCCAACACCATGAATTCAGTGGTGGACCGTGCCCTGCAGGTCCACGGCGGCCTCGGCATGACCGACGATACCATACTCGCCTACTTTTACAGGCACGAGCGGGCCGCCCGCATTTACGACGGCGCCGATGAAGTGCACAAGACTTCCTTTGCAACGCGCCTGTTGAAGCGCTATGGCGGAGAGATGAAAAAAGGGAAAAAGTAAAAGATACGATGACATTCCAGGAATTCAACAAGAGGGTGATGATATCGGTGGAAGACCTGTGCAGGGACTTCTACCGGGAGAACCGCGATACCATTAAGATCAAAAAAGAAGACACGGCGGTCAAGAACCTGGTCACCATCGTCAACACCACGCTTAAGCTGAGCTACAAGAAGGGATTCGACGCCATGAGCCTTAGGGACCTGAGCGGCGAATCGGGCCTCAGCATGGGGGCCCTCTATTCCTACTTCGGGAGCAAGGAAGACCTTTTGAGCATGATCCAGTACCACGGCCAGCGCGCCGTGGAGCGGATATTGCGGGACCATATAGACCGGGACAGCGAAACCAGGGACAAGCTGCGAAGCGCAATCCGCACCCACCTGTACCTCAGCGAAGTGATGAAAAGCTGGTTTTACTTCTTTTTCATGGAAACGAAGAACCTCAACAAGAAATACCGGAAGATCTCGGTGGAAAGCGAGCTCATGACCGAACATGTCATCACTGATATCCTTGAAGAGGGCGTCAAGAACAAGGTCTTTGACGTGGGGAATGTTCAGCTTACCGGCTCCGTCATAAAGGCCATGATGCAGGACTGGTATCTGAAGCAGTGGAAATATGCCCAGCGAAAGATATCTGTAGAGGACTATGCCCTGTTCATCATCGACATGGTGGAGTCATTTATAATCAATAAGAAATGATAACATTTTAAGAAGCTACAGGTTCACAACAGGAGGCGGCGATTATGGCAAAAAAAGACGAACCCGTTGAGGTGAGAAAAGGCGAAGAGCTTGACCTGGCAAAGGTTGGCGACTTCCTCAGGGACTCGATACCGGGCCTGAAGGGGGAATTGACCGTGAAACAGTTCCCGAGCGGCTTTTCCAATCTTACCTATCTTGTTAAAGCCGACAACAGGGAAATGATCTTGCGGAGGCCGCCCTTTGGGAAAAAACCGAAATCGGGCCATGACATGTCCCGAGAGTATCGCATATTAAAAGCCCTGAAACCGGTTTTCAAATACTGCCCGGAACCCCTGGTCTATACCGAGGACCCGGCCGTGATGGGCTGTCCCTTTTATGTCATGGAACGGATCAACGGCCTCATCATCCGGAAAAATCTTCCCGAAGGGATGGTCCTTGACCCGAAGGGCGCCAGGACACTCTCGGAGAACCTGATCAAAGTGCTGTGCGAACTCCATTCGGTAGATTACAAGAAGGCCGGCCTGGCTGATTTCGGAAAGCCGGAGGGCTATGTCCGGCGCCAGGTGGAAGGATGGATCGGCAGGTACCGGGACGCCCGCACGCCCGACGCTCCTGATTACGAGAACATCATGAAATGGCTTACCGACACCATGCCCGCTGATACCGACAGGCCCTGCCTCATCCATAACGATTACAAGTACGACAACGTGGTCCTGAATCCCCGGAATCCCCTTGAGATCATAGGCATCCTCGACTGGGAGATGGCGACCCTGGGCGATCCCCTGATGGACCTGGGGAACTCCGTCGCCTACTGGATCGAGAAGGATGATCCCCCCAACGTGCAGATGATCAGGATGATGGCGACAAACATAGAGGGAATGCTTACGCGCAGGGAGCAGGTGGCCCTCTACGGCGAGATAATGGGGCGGCCAGTGAAGGATTTTGACTTTTACTTCTGCTTCGGCCTGTTTCGACTTGCCGTCATCGCCCAGCAGATCTATTACCGCTTCTATCACGGCCAGACCAAGGATGAGCGCTTCAAGATGCTCATCGGCGCCGTGAAGATCCTGGAGACCGTGGCGAAGCAGGTCGTGGAAACGTCGAAATGGTAGGTAATTGACGGCACCGTTGGGTCAGGATAGATTATTCTCATCTTGACAAATTTTCCTTCATGGCTTTCATTATCATTCCATGAAGATCCTTGTCGATAATGTCATTCTTAGCCCTGATGAAGACAGCTCCCTCCTGCAAGACCGCATCAGGGAACTCTATTCAATCGATGGCGATTTTTCCATAACAATTCTGCGCCGGTCCCTTGACGCGAGAAAAAAAGAAAAAATCGTATACCGGTTCCGTGTTGTCGTCGATGTGGACGATCAAACAGGCGCCTTCCTTCTGAAACAGAGGGACATTTCTCCCTATGAATCGAAAGAATTTCCCGCGGTTCCCAAAAAGAAAATATCGGAAAGGATCGTCATTGTGGGAAGCGGCCCGGCCGGCCTTTTCTGCGGCCTCAGGCTCATCGAGGCAGGGAACAGGGTTGAAATCATCGAGCGGGGAAAGCCGGTGGATGAGCGGATGAAGGACATAGAGATCCTGGAGCGCCGGGGCATCCTGGATGAAAGGAGCAACGTCCTCTTCGGCGAGGGAGGGGCCGGGACCTATTCGGACGGCAAGCTGACAACGCGCACCAGGCGTCCCGAGATAGACTGGCTTTTTTCCATGATGGTGCAGTGCGGCGCGCCGTCTGCCATCCTCTATGACGCAAAGCCCCACATCGGCACGGACCGCCTCAGGGGAATTGTGAAAAATATCAGGCAGAGGATCATCGAATCCGGTTCGTCCATACATTTTAATGAAACCGTCGTCGATCTGATCGTATCCGGCGGATCGCTGGCCGGGGTCATCACCTCCGCGGCGAGGGAGATCAGGGCCTCGAAGGTGGTGCTTGCCATCGGCCATTCAGCCCGGGATACCTACGGGATGCTCCGGGACAGGGGGGTTGCCCTGGAAAGAAAAGGCTTCGCCATGGGTGTGAGAATCGAGCATCCCGCTGAATTGATCAATTCCATTCAGTACGGAAATTCCCGCTACCGGGACATCCTGCCCAATGCCGAGTACGCCCTGGCCCATAACAATGGCGCAACCGGCAGGGGGGTATACACGTTCTGCATGTGCCCCGGCGGAAGGATCATCAATTCCTCCTCCGAACAGGGAAGATTGTGCACCAACGGGATGAGCCTTTCAGCCAGAAATTATCCCTATTCCAATGCGGCCATTGCCGTTACCGTGTCACCCGATGACTGCGGGGAGGATCCCCTTGGAGGGATTGCGCTGCAGCGTACCGTTGAGGAACATGCCTATGCCATGGGAGGTGGGTCCTTTACAGCCCCTGCCCAGAGGGTAACGAATTTCATCCGTGGCAGGATCGACACGGACCTTCCCCCGGTGTCATACCGTCCCGGGATCGTTCCGGCGGACCTGAACCGGTGCATTCCGGTATGGATTACCGAGGAGTTGAAGGCTGGACTGGCCCAATTCGAAAAAAAAATGAGGGGATTCGTGAGCGATAGCGGGATACTCATCGGTGTTGAAACAAGGACCTCGTCGCCGGTGCGCATCGGAAGAAACGATGACTTTCAGTCTGTTTCACTCAGGGGCCTCTATCCCATCGGTGAAGGAGCGGGGTACGCCGGAGGCATCGTGAGCTCAGCCGTTGACGGAATACGCTGCGCCGATTCGATCATGAAGGAATGAGCCGATTCAAACGCTTTTCAGAAAAATCCAGCCCCTGATGCGTATTAATCTTGACGCTTAACCGCGCCGGGGTGCACCCTAACGCCTGTTGTCCCTGGAGAAGACCATGGCTGATTCTTATATTGAAATAGCGCGGAACAAGAAGGCCCGGTTCGATTACGAGATAATCGAGACCTTCGAGGCGGGCATTGTACTGAGGGGAAGCGAGGTGAAATCGCTCCGCCAGAAAAAGGCGAGCATCCAGGAGGCCTATGCCCGCGTCAAGGACGGCGAGATGTTTATCACGGGAATGAACATCGCCGTGTACGAGATGGCCAACAGGTTCAACCACGAACCGGTCCATGACCGGAAGCTGCTGCTCCACCGGCACGAAATCAAGAGGCTCATCGGCAAGGTTCAGGAGAAGGGTTTTACCCTGGTGCCGCTGAAACTCTATTTCAAAAATGGGAAAGTCAAGGTGGAGCTCGGCCTGGCCCGTGGAAAGGCCAAGTACGACAAGAGGGACAGCATCAAGAAGCGCGAAGTGGACCGTGAACTGCAGCGCGAATGGAAGAACTACCGCTAGCCCAATAAAAGTCTTGACAGCATCTATGATACGTTCTTAGGTACTATTGCCCGTGGGATTGTGCGCTTCCCCCGGATGCATCGGAAGCTCAGGCGCTCAGCAACTATATTATAACGAGGAAACCAGTATGGCGGATGAAGTACAAGCAACTCAGCCTGCGGAGGGAGCGGCCGCTCCGGAGGGAGCACAGGCTGCGGCCGGCAAGACAAAAAAGATCAATAGAATGACCGCGAAAGAGCTCACCTCGAAACTCGAGGAAATTGAGAAAGGTAACATGACCGGCTCAAAATATTACAAGCAGCTGCTCCAGAGAAAAAAGGAAATGGGAGCGTAAATCGGCTCAGAAGGGGCTGCCTCCGCCTCTGACGGAGGTGCCCCGCTCCATTTTTAAATCCTGTTTCAATCCTGCCTCATCAGCACCACATACTCGTACTTGAATAGATCTTCGATAAACTGCCGTATGATTTCATGGTCATCTTTCTGTGAATGTGACGTCAGTATGAAATTCACCCTGCCGGAATAATTGACGCTTATGAAGTCCCTGTACTGGCCCCTCAGTACACGATAGCCCAGTTGTTCGGCGATCCGGACCAGATAGGAAAACCGGATGGTGTATTCGCAGTGCCCCATAAGGGGTATCCGTTCGGGGTTCATGGCGCTCGTAATAGTGATCTTATGTTTCAGTTCTTCCGGCACCGTTGCTTCGCAACTGTGTTCACTCAGGTATATGTACCTGACGCCGGCTGAGCAGAGTTTTTCCACTGCTTCCATGGCGCCGATATTAAGATTGAATGTACGCTCCGGAACGGGCAGTGCGTAGTTGTGGAAAAACCGCGATATCTTTTCTGTGAAGGGATCGTCGTGAGGGGACGCCATACTATCAGGGGATATATCGCAGATGGTTGGGAAATCGCCGACTATTTCATTCAGGATCACCAGATCATAAGCATTGTAAAATGAGGCACCGATGTAGAAAAAATCGTTTTCCAGGAAGGATACGCCACAATCCTTCAGGGTTTCTCTCTGCTTGTTCAGCAGCACCGGGGAGAGATCGATCATAGCCACTTTGGTAAAGCTTCCTTTTCGCAAAAAGTCCCTCATGAGGAATCCATAGCCCCCTCCGATTTCGGCCACAGATGAAAGTGTGTTCAGCGGGATGAGTTTGCTCAGATGATCGAAAAGGAGCTCTCCGAAGCTTCCCGGCTTTTCCAGGACGCTTCGGCAGGGGCTTGACGCGCCTTCCAGGGCATTGGTCACGGTGAGCTCCCAGCCGAGGGTCTGTAATCCTTCTCGGTGATAGTGTGTTGTGTCATTGATATGATAATCTGAGGCCATGGCTATGAATGCGCTGCCGGAGCGACCGATGAAAGAGGGGGCGTCAAATGATGATCTTACCGCTGGTTTCAGACATGCGGGTGAGAAGGTAAAAAGTGACGATCATGCCGATCAGCCCGGCGCATGACAGGAATAGGGTGAGCACTAATTTTTTCTTTTCGGCGTAAGGAAGAAGACGGAAATTCTGGAGCTTGTATTTGATATCGAGAAATTTATTGATCAAGGATGGTATGATTTGATCAAACCGGATGCTGTCAAGGGCGCTCTTAAGAGGGGTCATTTTTTTCAGCGTCCCCGTCGTGTGACTGAGGTCGAAGGAAGCGTCCTTGTATATGTCGGTATTGTCGGGATTGGCGACAAAGCTGTATCCGCAATTGCATTTGACCTTGATGGTTCCTTTGTCGATGGGAAACCGGAGCCTGGTTTTACAGGTGGGGCACGTTTTTATCAGGTACATGGCTCTATTGCAGATCTCTGATCTTTTTCAGGATTTCCGGAACCCGGGTATAGAATTCCTCGAGTTCAGCCTGGCTGAGGCCAACTTTTTTAATGGCTTCGTCCTTGATCTCATGGTACAGACCGTCATTGCCGATGCCTATGCCGCCCATGAGGCAGATGGCATTGGCAATGTGTACGATTGATACCTCGAACATGTGCTCAGCGGGGGCGCCGACAGGATCCTGGTAAAAACTGACGATGGACCTGAGGACCGGCGGGAAATTCCACTTGGTCAGGATTTTTTCACCGACTTCCTGGTGGTTGTATCCCATGATTTCCTTTTCTGCAATATGAAAAGGAACGTTTTGTGTTTGCACCAGTTTCAATATCTCCTTGAAGGCCTGCTGGACATAGAGGGCGATAACGACCTTGCCGACATTGTGAATGATGCCTCCGGTGAAGACAACATCGGCGATTTCCTTTTTCTTTTTCGCTATGGCGATGTCACGGGACATGGTA
The DNA here is from genome assembly GCA_017999915.1 of Spirochaetota bacterium. Lineage (NCBI taxonomy): Bacteria > Pseudomonadati > Spirochaetota > Spirochaetota bacterium. The sequence goes on along the minus strand of JAGNKX010000001.1, from coordinate 513,090 downwards.
GCCACGGCAAGTCCCTGCTTCCAGAGGTCACCCTGACCCAGGTCATATCCCATCACAGGCTTGTCCAGCACAGGCTTTGCCACTACCAGGAGCACTATGTCCTTCACTTCCTTGAGGCCCAGGGTAACGATGGCGCGGTCAATGGACGTTATCTCTTTCCCCTTGCTGAAGAAAGCAGAATTGCAGAGTTTCAATATATTGGCGGTGATGGCCTGGTTCTTTGAGATTTCCTGGGCAACATCCTTAAAAGAAACATCGGGGTTGCTGACCATATTTATGACCTTGCTCGCCACCTCAGGAAGGGGGGGCAGCTGGTCGATATTGTTAATTATTGCTTCGATGCGCTGTTTTATATTCTGGTCCATACACAGTCTCCGGACGACCGTTGTTAAACTTTATAGTATACTTTTTCCTGTCCGCCGGCCTTGACCTTCATGCGGCCGTCTTCCAGGTAAAAATCGATAACTTTTCCAAGGTTACCGCCAACATCTTCCACGAGGATCGGTATGCCGAGCTTCTGAAGCTCGACCTTTGTCTGTTCGATGTTGCGGTCGCCGATCTGGCCAAGGGATACATTTGAGCCGAATTTGAACATGGAAGCGCCGCCGGCTATTTTGGCGGAAAGATTCTCTTTTTTCGATCCGTCTTTCAGGAGCTCCTTTACCAGGAAGGGTATGGCGGTATCGGCATATTTTTCCAGATTGGGATTTCCCTTCTGATTCTGCGGAAGGAGGATGTGGGCCATGCCGCCGATTTTCTTAACACGGTCGTAAATGCAAATGCCGACACAGCTGCCGAGAATCGTCCTCAACACGGCAGGAGAAGAAGATGTTCGTACCTGGGCAACACCCACCGTAATAATTTCACTCATAACTATTACTCTGCACGATTAAGATTATTCAAAAGTTATTAATTGTATACTATAACAATCCAGCATATTTGTCAAGAGCATTAGGACTTATTTTCAAATTGCCGGTAAAGGCAGATTGGGACAGGATTAATGTGATTTGATGAATAAACCCGGCGTTTGTTCCTCGATTTTTTTCAGGCTGGCGAACATCTTGTTCATATCGATAAAGTAATAGGCATTCCTGTATTTTAACAGAATCCTGCCTTTATAGCCCCCCCCCAGCTGGTAGGCGAAGGGTATGGGTTTTTTTTCCATTCCATACCGGGCAGCCCATAGTCCCTTGGAGGATTCGACAACATAACCTTGGCCGACAAGTTCAATGTCGACAATGTCTGTCAGTTTGGCCAGGGATTTCTTTTCTTTACTTCCGATGGCGTACTGCATTATTTCCCAGTTCCCTGAATTCCCCGTTATATATCGGATAGTATTTTCGCCCAAATGGTATTTCGAGGAAGACAAAGCCAGGTTCTTGATGACTACAGCGCCGTTGGATATCTGTAAAAGGTTATAGAAATACGAGCCGGCAATGCCGGATAAGATACAGAGAAGATCGTCCCGCTTGGAAAGACTAACCCTGTAGTAATTGGCGTAGGGTGGAGGAAATGATTCTTTATGAAGCAGTTCGCTCGTATTATGGAGAATACTGTAGCGATACAGCTTGAAATTTTTATAGTAGATTATGGTGTCTCCGTCTATGGAAACGGCTTTGACCCTGTTTTTTTTCTCTCCGATGGTTTCATCGTTTCGATGATCGCCGTCTCCGTTATAGATACAGAATTTGATTCCGTCGCTGATGACGGCATAATCAGCGGTTCTGTCAATACAGGTTATGGCCTCACTGTCTGTCAGTGTGTACTTGTATGTGGATGGGTATACAACTTCCGCGCCGTTGTCCTGGATTTTATATAGAAGGGCGCCGTTTGATTGAAGATTTGTCCCTTCCACTGAACCGATGGAGACAGTATTGATGAATTCTTCTTCGAGGATCTGGAGGGCATTGGGCTGTTTTTCGTTGTAGGCGGCAATGGCTTTGTCCAGTTTTCTGTCCGGATCAAGGGAACACCCTGTGAGGATTGCAATGAAAGAACAGGTTATGGCGGTGACTATGGTATAGATTTTTATCATGACGTTACTTTATTTCATTTTTTTTCTGGTTTGAATTTTTTCCACTATCCGCTTCAGGAATTCCGCATCATAGAGTTCAATGGTCTTTGACTGAGCAAAGGCCTTTGCCCTGATGCTGAATTTTGATGTTGTTATATAGATACCGGTCTTGCATTTTTCCTCATTGATGAGCTTATGAAAATCATTCATGTTTTCTTCTGTTATTTCCCTGGTGGTCCTGTGGAAATAGATCAGGATGGGCGGGTCGTTGATTCTCTTGATGTTGTAGGCCCGGTATTGGTATTCGTTGGAGTTGATCCGGTCCTTGGAGATGATGTTGTAGTTGAGGCTCGATATGGTTTCCACTATGGTCGGCTGCAATGATTCCAGTGACGAGATAAACATGGTCATAAGGCTGTCATTGCCGAGAATGTCCTGATAGGATTCAATCTTGAGGCGGGTCCCGCGGAAATTTGGATTCTCTTCCGCTATTTTGGTCCAGTGATGAAAGGCTTCTTTTATCTTGTTCTGGTGTTCATAGCATTCGGCTAGGAGATAGCGGTACTGGTGCGATTCTTCATCCTTTTCCTTGAGACTGCCGAGGCCCTGTTCAAGGATTTCGATGGCGTTGTCGTATTCTTCCATCTGGTGATAGATTTCGCCGATCTTGTAGATGCTCTTCAAATAATACTTCCGTTCCTTTTTTGATTTATCAAACATCGTGATGGCGCTTCGGAAGTCTTTTTTCATTTGATAAATGGAGCCGAGGTGAAATTGAGCGTCGCTGTTATCACCCGGTACGGACATGGCCTTGGTGAGGTATTCCTCGCCTTTTTCGTAATCGGAGATATTGTAGCATGATATCCCCAGGGGCAGGTAGATATCGGTAAGGGAGGGATTCAGGGTAATGGCCCTGATCAGGTGTTCCCGGGCTTTCTTGTACTCTTTCTTTTTATACAGGGCATGGCCTATGCGGTGGTTGGCCGTAAGGTCTTCGGGATTGAAGGTCAGGATGGCCTTGTATTCCTCGATTTCCTTGGGGAAGTTCTTTGTATCATGATAAAGGCGGGCAAGATGGTAATGAATCTCGATTTCGTTGATAAACTTGCTGAAATCCGGAAGGCTCAGGATATTATTCAATTCTGAAATGGCCAGAAGGTACTGGTTTTGCTTCATGAGTATCTGGGCCCGGAGGTACCGGGCCGGGGCATAGTCGCCCTTTTGATCCAGGATTTTTTTTATGATTTCATTGGCCTTGCTTATATCATTATCTTCAAGGTATTCCTCAGCTTTTCGGATTTTCGAAGGAAAAGAAGTTGATTTAACAATGATGAAAATAATAATGATTAATACGAGGAAGAATGCAAGTATGGCATAACTCATTATATTCTACTCAAGTATCCTATTGTTTTCACTGGAACCTGGATCCAGAGGAACATAGCTACACCACGGAGGGTGTATACAATATCTTTCTATTTATATGGCGTGGTTGTATCTTCCGTCAAGTAGATTATCGGCGGGCGAAACATATTGGTGTCGTGATAAATTTCATAATTGACAAAATAACCATTTTTTCAATTTTATTTTTCTTTACAATCTGGTGGAAATTAATCGCACTACATATGATCATTCCATAAACCATTTCGATGGGAAGCATTGTTTAGGAGGTTGCCATGGCTGAAGTCGGCATAATAGTGGGAAGCGACTCTGACCTGCCCAAGATCAAAGACTGCTTTGACATTCTCGATGAGCTCCGGGTCGGTTTTGAAGTCATTATTTCTTCAGCGCACCGCTGTCCGGTCCAGACCATGGAATGGTCATCAACGGCGTCAAAGAGGGGCCTCAAGGTGATCATAGCAGCCGCGGGCGGCGCGGCCCATCTTCCCGGCGTCGTGGCCTCCCATACGACACTTCCCGTGATAGGTATACCCATAGAGACCGCCATTGCGGGGGGGCTTGATTCAATGCTGTCGATCATCCAGATGCCCGCCGGTATCCCGGTCGCGGCAATGGCGGCGGGGAAGGCGGGCGGGGCCAACGCGGCCCTGTTCGCGGTGAGCATCCTCGCATTGTCCGACGGGGGCTGCGCCGAGCGCCTCCTGAGCTACCGGAAGTCCATGGCGGATAAAATTTCGGGAAGGAACGAACAGCTGAAGAAGATGGGATTAAAAGAATACATTAAAAACAAAGAGGCAGGCAGATGATCGATCATGCCGTTCAGATTCCCAATGAGCGGATCGTTATTCTTGATTTTGGGTCACAATATACGCAGCTCATAGCCCGCAAGATCAGGGAGCTCCATGTATACGCGGAGATCGTGCCCTATTATTATCCTGTTGAAGAGATCAAGAAGGAAAAACCCGCGGCCATCATACTCTCCGGAGGACCGTCGTCGACCTATGAAAAAGGGGCGCCCCAGGCGGCGCCGGAGATCTTTTCTTTGAACATCCCCATGCTGGGAATATGTTACGGCCTCTACCAGGTCGTAGAGGCCTTCAAGGGAAAAATAGAGAGCGCCCGGTCCAAGGAATACGGGCGTGCGTTTATAGACATACGAGAAGAATCGCCTCTTTTCAAAGGATTGTCCCGCCGCGAGCAGGTGTGGATGAGTCACGGCGACAAGGTGGTGGCTCCGCCTCCGGGTTTTTCAGTTATCGCCTCATCGGAAAACGCGGAAACTGCGGCCATCGAGCACAGGGATTCAAAGATCTACGGGGTGCAATTCCATCCGGAAGTGTACCATACGGTGAACGGGAAAAAGGTCCTTGAGAATTTCCTCTTCGGCATATGCAACCTCCGCCCGACCTGGAACATGGAATCCTTTATCGAGACATCGGTGGAAGCGATACGGAATGAGGTCAAGGACGGGACCGTGCTCCTGGGCCTGTCTGGCGGGGTCGATTCGTCGGTAACGGCGGTGCTGCTCCAGAAAGCCCTCGGCGATCGGTGCTACTGCGTCTTCGTGAATAACGGCGTGCTGCGGAAAAACGAACACCTCCAGGTGGTGGAGCGTTTTAACAAGCACATGAAGCTGAACCTGATTTATGCCGACGCCTCGGCGCGGTTCCTGAAAAAGCTCCGCGGCGTCGATAAACCGGAGCAGAAACGGAGGATCATCGGCCGCGAGTTCATCAAGGTTTTCATGGAGGAGGCGAAGAAGATCGGCCGGTTCGATTTCCTGGCCCAGGGGACCCTCTATCCGGATGTCATTGAATCGGTATCCACGAAGGGACCCTCTGACACAATCAAGAGCCATCATAACCGTGTTCCGGAAGTCCTGAAGCTGATAAAGTCCGGAAGGGTCATCGAACCGCTCAAGGAGCTTTTCAAGGACGAGGTCCGGGAACTGGGACGGGTCCTCGGCATGCCGGAGGAGCTCATCAACCGTCAGCCCTTCCCGGGGCCAGGTCTTGCCATCAGGATAATCGGCGAAGTCACTCAAGAGCGGATCCGGATCCTCCAGGAGGCGGACGATATCGTGGTTCGGGAGATCAAGGATGCAGGGCTTTACAACGATCTGTGGCAGATCTTCGCCGTGTATCTGCCGGTAAAGTCGGTCGGTGTCATGGGGGACAGCAGGACCTATGAGAACGTCATAGCCATCCGTGGCGTGACCTCCGTGGATGCCATGACCGCGGACTGGGCCTATCTCCCGGAGGCTCTTCTCAGAAAAATTTCAAATCGGATCATCAATGAGGTAAAAGGGATCAACAGGGTGGTGTATGATATTTCCTCGAAGCCGCCCAGCACCATCGAATGGGAATGACAATCACACTGACCCCTCAAGCTTGTGGCGCTTCAGCGCGGTGTTGATGGTCCAGTGCAGGTCGATCCCCCTGACGGGCTTCAATAGATATCCATAGGACTTCGTTGTCTCCTTGGCTTTTTGAATCGTGTCATAATTCGTGTTCGCCGTGAGATAGATTATGGGTATCCCGAATTTCTTATTTATGACCGCCGCTGTTTCAATACCGTTTATTTTTCCCTTGAGGGTGATATCCATAAGGATGATATCAGGATCCAGTATGCTGATTTTATCAAGGGTATCTTCGCCGGATACAAAGGTGTCAATGACTGCATAATCCAGGTTTTCGAGCATCTTTTGAATGGCATAGGCTGTTATTGAATCGTCTTCGACAAGTACTACTCTGGTTTTAATCATCAAGCACCTATTTTAAAATTAAACAGTATATTTATTACTGTTTTTTAATCTGGTACTGTATACAAAAAACAACGCACCATATCAATATAGTGCTTTTTTAAGGTATTAGATGACAATTTTTTTTAAAATAAAAAATATTTTGCCACTATATCAAATTTTGTGATTTTTTCATTAAAAAATATTCCCGTTTTTTGTTAATAAACGATGATTATTAATGAAATTTAAAGATAAGAAATACTGCTCTATGATGCTCAGTATTGTTCGATATCAAGAAGGTGCTTTTTTATATTCACACCACCTGAATAATTGCCCATGGACCCGTCAGACCTGATCACACGATGGCAGGGAATAATAATGGGGAAGCTGTTCTTTGCCATGGTGTTGCCGACAAACCTGGCTCCGCCGGGAATGCCTGACTTCCAGGCAAGATCGCCGTAAGATATGGTGGATCCTGTCGGTATTTTCAATAATTCGCCGTACACCTGTATCTCCTTGAGTGTGTACCATGAAAGATCGAGATTCACCGTAATGCCGTACATCGTCAGGTCCAATGATCTGTTCTTTAAATTGGTCCTATGCCTCGGCGGTTTTGCAGTTCTTCCCTTATTTCGGGAATTGAATCCCTGGAAGTAGCGGTCCAGGATGCGAATTGTTTTCGTGATGGCCACTGACGATCCTCTGGTAAAGAACGTAGCGATGTTTTTTTTCGCGGGATAGGAATCGCGGTATAGTATGGCTTTGAGTGATGAGTCATTACCGAGAATAAATATGTCACCGACTGAAGAGCTGAACCTCTCGTAGAAAATATCACCGCTGCGGCGAATATGATCCAATGTCGCGAGGTCAACCATCATTATTCTCGAATATTTTCAATACTGACTGCCTGTCCTTTTCAAGCTGTTCGATCAACAGTTCCTTTGATTGGAACTTTATTTCGCCCCGTGTCCGTTCGAAGAATTCAAGGGTGAGAATGGTATCGTAGATCATTTCATTGAAGTCGAAGATATACACTTCAATGGTGCGGGTTTCCCCTGAAAAGGTGGGATTTGACCCGATGTTGAGCATGCCCTTTTTTTTGGTACCGTCCTCGAATATGACACGCACAGCGTAGACCCCGTCGCCCGGTATTATTTTATCCGGGTGAAGGGGGTGAATATTGGCGGTGGGGAACCCGAGGTGGCGGCCGCGACCCTTCCCCTCGACAACTGAGCCGGAGAGCGTATAGCGCCATCCCAGGAGCTTGTTGGCCATCGGCATGTTGCCGCTCTCGATCTCTTTCCTTATCCAGGTTGACGATACGGGGTGCTCGTAGCGGTCCTCCTCCTCGATCCGGGTGATCTCCACTCCGGTTGACGCGGCGAGGTCGGAGAGGAAATCGATGTTCCCCTCGCGATTTTTGCCGAAGGCGTGGTCATAGCCGACCACAAGGTGTTTAGCGTCGAGCTTGCCGATGAGTATCTCGTTATAAAAATCGATGGCGTGCATTTCGGCCATCTGGCGCGTGAAGTTGAGGAGTATGATGTTGGGGATCCCGAAGTTATATATGGCGTTGACTTTTTCTTCCGAGGTCGTTATGATTTTGATTGGATGTTCGGGATTAAGAACTTTCCTCGGGTGCGATGAGAAGGTTATGACCACCGGGTCGCCCGACTTTCTGTTGGCCGTGTCGAGAAGGGTGTTCAGGATCTTTCGATGTCCCAGATGGACGCCGTCGAAGTTACCGATGGTGACCACCGGGTTTATGAACAGGTCCTTGTGTTCCGGGATATGATGATATATCTTCATTGCTGTGGCGCTGTATCGGTACGGATGATGGCGGCCGTTGCATGGGGCCCACATACCATGTTATTTATCATAGAGCCTTCTCATCTCCTGGTGCGCGGTATTGATGATGAATTGATCCAGAAGCACAATGGCCATAAAGGCTTCGGCAACCGGCCACACCCGGGAAACTATGGTCGGATCCCGCCTGGTCACGGCGGCCAGGTTCGCGTCGGTATTGGACACCTTGTCTATCGTTTTCTGGGGCTTGGCGATGGTCGGTGTCGGCTTGATGGCCAGGCGGACTACTATGTCCTGTCCGGTGGTGAGACCGCCGGTAATGCCGCCGCTGTTATTATCAGAAAAGGCAACCTTACCGTTCTTCATGAACATCTGGTCATTGCACTGGCTCCCGGTCATGTCCTTGACCCTGAGGCCCGCTCCAATCTCAACGGACTTGACCGTGCCGATGCTCATCATCCGTCCCAGCTCGCCGTCAAGCTTGTTGAACACCGGTTCGCCGATGCCGGCTGGCACGCCCCGGGCCACCACCTCGACAACGCCGCCGCTGGAATCGCCGCTGTCCCGTATGGCAAGGATCTTGTCGTACATGGCCCGGGCGCTTTCCAGGTGGGGGCAGTTCAGGACCGGGTGTATCCCCTGCTCTGCCAGGGCCGCGATCTCCTTTTCAGACAGTGGCGGTCGTTTTATATCGGGAACCATTTTCTCGATTTCTGCCAGGACGGCTATCTTTTCCACAAAGCGCATGCCGGGGCGGAACCGCCTTTCCTTGAAAATAAGGTTGTACACGGGGTCCATGTCGCGGCGGATTGTCTTGAAGGCGGATATCCTGTCGCGAATAAGATCATATCCCATGTCTTCCATGACCACGCCCGCTGCCTCGCGGACAAAGGAGAATATCTCGATGCCCCGATCGGCCAGGATTTTTTTCGCCACGGCGCCGGCGGCGACGATGGTCGATGTATAGCGCCCGCTGAATATGCCGGCGCCTATGGAATCGTCCCACTGGCCGTATTTCTGGTACGAGGCATAGGACGCATGGCCGGGACGCGGGGTCCTGTTGGTGACGCGGTACTGCTCGATATGCTCGAAGTGCCGGTCCAGGTTGGGAATCAGGATCGTCAGGGGCGTGCCGTTGGTATGGCCCTCATTGGTGAATCCGGTCATGGTGTCTGCGGCGTTAACGCCGGTATAGATGACCGGGATGTCCGGCTCGCGCCGCGGCGAGGATAGCTCTCCCTGGCCGGGCTTGCGCTGCAGAAGATCGAAATAGATCTCTTCCTCCTGAAGGTGGATCCCGGCGGGAATACCCTGGAGATGAGTTACCAGACCCTCCTGGTATGAGCCGCCCGCCACGGTCACTTGAAAAAACTGGCCATAGGTGCATCCGATCATGACAATACCTCGAGGAGGACAATTTGATCGCAGCGTGCTTTCATCCCCGGAGCTCTGCTCCGAAGACGGGAGCACGCAAAACATTATTCGACAAAATCCCCCGTAGCATGCTGCGGGGGATTTTATGACAGATAGTTTGGGCGAAACTCCCTGTCAAGTTTTTTAATGATAGGCCCATGGTTAGGGCCTGGTTTTTGAAGGTCAATTGGACTTCATTTTCATCGCGAAATACGTTTTTTTAATCAACGGATAAGTTGATGGACGCGTGACTAACCGTAGAAGCAATGATTGGACCTTGCCGGTCATTCCCGGCGTGATGCGGGCCTTGCCGCGGAACAGGGCGTCAACGGCTTTTTTCGCACAGGCCTCGGAAGAGATGAGGGTATGGCGTATGGCCGGCGGAATAAAGACATCATTGGCGGTGAAAAAATTCGTCCTGATGCCTCCCGGTGTCAGGCAGGTCACATGGATGTTGCGCTCCTTCAGCTCGCAGTGAAGCGATTCAGTTAAGGAAAGAATATATCTTTTTGTCGGACCGTAGGTCATCGACGCAGGGTCGGGGAACTCAGAATTGATGGAGGAGACATTCAGGATGTATCCGCGGCGGCGCTCCATCATGGGCCTGCAAAACAGGAAGCAGAGCTTCGTCAGGGAAAGGACGTGGAGATTGATGACCTGTTCAATGCTCCGGATATCTGCCATCTCGCGTTCTATGTTCAGGTATATGCCGGCGCAATTGATGAGGATATCGATGGAGATGTTTTTTTTTCTGCACCAGTCAAATATGCGGTCCGCGGAATCGGCGTCGAATAGATTCATTTCCAATATGGATACGGAGGTGTGGTACCGGGAGGATATATCCGCCTGAACCCGCTTCAGTTCTTTCCGGTTTTCACTGGTCAGGACCATGTCATGTCCCCGCCGGGCAAGGTCACGGGCAAAGGACTCTCCCAGGCCCGAGGATGCCCCGGTGACCAGGGCGGTCATTTTATTGGCACATTGAATTGCTGTTTTCATCGTCATCTCCGGGAATTGTCATGAAATGTTTCCGCAATGCTGCAGGCCGTTTGATAATCATAATCCGTCGTTATTTTAAAATTCGAGTAGTCCCCGTCTATCATCCTGACATTGGCGCCGGTCGCAAGGACCAGGCTCACATCGTCGGTGGAGGCAAGGGACCTGGCGCGGGCTTTGTCATGGGCGTCCTTGATGATGGAATAACGGAACCCCTGGGGGGTCTGCGCATAGTACAACCTGTCCCGAAGAGGCACGGAGGTGACAAAGTCATTGTCGATTTCGGCAATAGTGTCATGGACGGGGACATAGGCTGCCGCAGCCCCATGGTCGCGTATGCCGGCGATGCAGCGGAGCATGATCTCCTGACTCACGAAGGGCCGCGCCGCGTCATGGAAAATCAGTATGTCGTCTTCGGCGTAATCGACCGACGTGATGGCATTAAAGGCCGATTCCTGCCGCGTTGAACCGCCGGGAACGGTCTTTATATGTTTCGTGATGCCATGGTCGGTTACTATCGAATGTATCTGGGCTGTGAATTCCTCGGGTATAACCGTAATGATATGGTCGACCTCGGGGAGCTGCTGGCACAGTTCGAGGGACCAGGCAATGATCGGCTTTGATCCAAGAGGAAGGAATTGCTTGGGGGTTTTCCCGCCAAGGCGCAATCCCCGTCCGCCGGCAAGAATGATTGTGTAGATGCGATTCATGGATTTACTCCGGTTTCAGATTTGTAAACATGTCTGGAATGATTACGAAAATTACAAGATGCGAGTCGGCGACAATGGCTGGAAGATTCACCGTTCCGGAGAAATAAATGAAGCTCCCGTTGACAAGGCTGATTGCCGGAAGGTTCAAGGGAAGTCTCTAATCCAGCGAAATTCTTTTTTTCTTTTCGCAAATTAATACTCGGTAATAACTTCTTGTCAGAAATTCTTGAATAATTATGATTAATGTCAAGAAAAATTAGAACTTCAACAGAATTAACATCGTTGAAGCAACTCTATCCTGGATAAACCGATGCCATTTGTTTTATTCTCATCCAAAACAATATTATGGGGTGCCTGAGACCGTGCTTATTATCACAACGATTCGAGGCTCTTCAAGAGGGTACGCGCCGCCTTTTCCCAGGAAAAGAGCTTGGAACGCTTCAGCCCCATTCGGGAAAGGTTTTTACGCAGTGTTTGATTATTTAAAACCTGTTCCATGGTCGCGGACAGTGTTTCCACGTCTTCAGGATCGATCAGGATGGCAGCGTCGCCCGCCACTTCCGGAATTGACGATGAATTCGACGTTATGACCGGGCATCCGCACTGCATGGCCTCAAGGACCGGGAGGCCGAATCCCTCATACAGGGAGGGGAACAGAAAGAGCTCCGCTCCGGTATAGAGGGGGGCCAATTCCTCATTTGCCACATACCCGGTTACCAGGATGTTATCCCGGATGTCCGAAGAAGCGATGTCCTTGAAGAGATCGGCAATGACCCAGCCGGTCATTCCCACCAGGACCAGCTGGTAATCCCGGCGGCTTGGCATAGTACGATATGCCTGGAGCAGGGCCTTGAGGTTCTTTCTCGGTTCCAGGGTGCATACCGAGAGAATAAATTTTTTTGTTATGCCGTGCTTTTTCCGTATGGCTGTAATGGACTGTTGGGAAGCCGGATAATAAATAACCGGATCCGCCGCCAGGGGTATCGCGTCGATGCGTGTCGTTATGCCCAACAGCTCCCGTGCGTCTTTTTTCGTGTTTTCCGATATCGATACGAGGAGATCCATTTTTTTCATGTTCCGCAGGGTGAAGAGCTTCATCCGTATCTTGTTGCCGAATTCCATGGTCCCGGGATAAAGCTTCCAGACAAGGTCATAGAGTATCCCGGCCTTTTTCACCGGGGAAAGAAAGAAGTATGGATAAAAATAGGTGGAGGTTCCCAGGTAGATATCCACTTGATTGTCCCTGAGGGATGAAACGACCTTGAAGGAATAGACAAAATCATCGAGAAGACTCACAAAGATCTTTATCACGCGGCAGCAGATAATCCCCGTCACGCAAAGAATGCTTTTCTTTTTTTCGTTTTCCGATTTCAGCCGGAGCCATGTGGAAGTCACCTTCAGGCGGAGGCGCTTAAGGAGATAATTGAACTGGATATGGCGCCACCGGGGACCGGTCACGGTGACATGCTTCAGATCATCCATGGTGTAGATAAAATATTCATTTTCGCGGTCCAGCATCTGGAGCTCGTTCAGGTAGTGAAGAATGACCTTGCCGACCCCGGTGAGCTTGTCGTCGCTGAGGGCGTGGGCTTCCACGGCAATTCTCATTTGCCGGCTCCGGCGGCGCTTTTCTGTATTGCGCATTTCAATCATCGCGTGACGCATTCGTTAAAAACATCCAGTATTCCCCGGGCTGTTTTTTCCCAGGTGAAGCGACGGCAGTTTTTAAGGCCCGCCGCGATAAGCCTCTTTTTCAGTTTAACATCCTTCACGATGCGTATCATGGCGGAGGCCATGTCGTCGATATCGCGGGGATTGACATAGAGAGCGCCGTCGCCGGCAACTTCGGGGCAGCTGGAAACATTGCTGGTGATGACCGGGCAGCCGCACGCCTGGGCTTCCAGTATCGGAAGGCCGAAGCCCTCGTAGAGGGAAGGATACAGGTAGCAGTCAGCGAGATTGTACATGATCACCAGCTCCTCCTCGCTGATGAATCCGAGCTTGATGATGCGTTCCTCAAGGCCGTTGGCCACGATCATGTCATGGACTTCCGTGTCGAGCCATGAATCGCCGCCGGTAAAATAGATCACGTGGGGGATGATGTCCTTGATCTTGATAAAGGCCCTGATGAGGTTTACCATGTTTTTCCGGGGGCTCAGGGAGCCGGCGTAAAAAAAGAAAGGCGTCTTCAACCGGTACTTGTCCCTGGTTTTTTTAAGCTTCTTCGCGTCGGTGATCTTCTTGAAATGGGGCTCCACGCCCTCCTTGACGACGCGGATCTTTTCCGGCCCAATGCGCAGGAGCTCCTTCATCCGCGACGCGGTAAAATCCGAAACGGTAAGGTCGATCCTGGAAAGCCGGGCCGCGACCGGGATCATCAATTTATGGTGGAGATTATCGAAAAACTTGAATTCGCGGAAATCGAAATCCTCGAAATACACGATGTCATGGTACACGGGAATCTTTTTTCCCCGCACCAGCGGCGAAAAGGTGTTCTTGGGGAAGAGGAAGAGATCGATGCGGTTACGCCACGAGAACAGGGGAAGAAACAGGTAATCGAATAATATCTTGGAACGGAGCGGGACGATTTTAACGGTAAAATTATCAGGCAGGGGAAAGGTGAAATCCATGGAATCGTACATGAGAATGTGATACCGGTTCGTCCTGTCAATGGCCGCAAGCTCCCTGATAACATTCATGGTATACCGCGCCGGACCTCCCTTTCTCTCGTTCAAAACCCGGGCATTTATGACTATATTCATGAAACCACCTTACGCGTGCCGGTCATGGCGGCAATTTTTTTAAAACAGGCACGGTAGCCTTCGGCCTGGTTTCGCACGTCATACTTTTTTGAAAGGGCAAGGCCCTTGTTTTGAAGGGTGAGGCGCTTTTTTTCGCTCTGTACCAGATCGCGGAGTTTATCCGCGATATCCACCGGAGAAAGAGGATCGGCATAAACCACGGCATCGCCGAATACCTCCGGAATGGCGGTGCTTCTCGCCGTAAGGACCGCGGTCCCCGATGCCATGGCTTCCAGTATGGGCAGGCAGAAGCCCTCATGGAGGGAGGGAAGGGCGAAGACCTTCGCTTCCCGGTAGAGCGCCGCGAGGGTGTCGCCGGCCACGTATCCCTTGAAGATAATCCTCTTCCTGACCGGATCGTTGAGGCGATCGATCAGGTCGCGGAGGGGAGTGTTCTTCCATCCGCTTCCTCCCACGATGACAAGGTCAGAGTCGATGTCGCCGGCAACGCGGGCAAAGGCCTGGACCAGGTTCAGAAGGTTTTTTCGCGGCTGCAGGGTCCCCACGAAGAGTATGTAATTCTTTTTCTCGGCTTTTTTTGCGGGGGGAAAATTTTCAAGCTCGATGCCGTTGTAGACCACGGAGATTTTTTCATCGGCGATGCCCAGGTAGGTCACCATCTCTTTTTTTGAATGATGGGATACAGTAAAAAAATAATCCGACCTTCTTATAAAAAACGGGAAGAAGTAATTATAGAAGATGCTGTTGGCAAGGGAAATGGCCTCAGGTATTGCCTTGAAGGCCACGTCATGGATCGTTGTCGCTACCGTGACCCTTTTGGGAAGAAACAGGGGGAAATACTCGGCGCCGGCGAAAAATAATTCCACGCCGTCGCTCAGGATCTGTCTTTTCAGGGAAGGGCTCTGGAGCCAGAAACGCCGCTTTCCCGTAAGGATGCCGGGTATCTGACGCAAAGTGAAGCGGGGGTTGGCAAGAATCGCCTCGGCATACTCACTGTGAGAAATGCCGGGGGTGTACAGGAAATACTCGTTTTCCCGGTCGATGCGGGACAGCTCCTTTAAAAGCCTCAGGAGATAGTTTCCGAGCCCGTCGATATGCTCGGCATAGAGATAGTACGCGTCAACGCCTATTATCATGATTTGATCACTCCAGAAGATGACTTAGTTGAATGATTGTGTACCGTCAATGAAAAAAATGAATCCGGGAGATAATAAGCGTTCAGTGCAATCCATGATGGTTAGCGCTCAGGGGAGGGTCATGTGAATCCTCAATTGCTTAATCAGTGCAGCTGTCCTCATCCTTTCACAACGGGATTGCAGGTGATTGACCGTGTCTGCAAAACATGTTTCCGGATACACCGTTGTTCCCGGCATGGTCAGGATGACCATGCCCAGGTCTTGGCCGATGACATGGACAAGAGAATCAATGCGAGCTTTATTAAGGCTGTACTCTCTCTCGGGAAAGGGAGGAAATGAAAAAAATACCCTGATGTTACGGGCTCGACCATAACAGGCAAAATTCTTTAGATAGAGAAGGTTCTTTGCATCCGGCTCCTCAAACCGGGCGCCCTGTTCTCCCAGGGGTCTCATGATCTTGAAGGATTTCTTTCTGTCGCCATGGATAGTGTAATTGTCTGCGTAACGGTAGAAACCGCCGGTGAAGATGTGAGCGAAATTATCGTCTATGAGCACGTGCAGGTATGTTTTAATCTTCAACTGATTGAGAAGGATGATGTATTTAATATCATCGGCGATGTCGACAAGCTGCCAGTCGGTTACTATACTTCTCCGCGATTTCATAAGAAAAAAGAATTCATTTGCTTCCTCATTCTCTCTGATATATTTGAAAAAATTTGAGCTAAGCAGCGTGCCATATTCCTGGCAAATAACGACAATATCGCCCGGAGCAAGATAGGGCTTCAATTCATCCAGATACCGTTCCATGCTTAAGCCGCCCCAGAGACCCATGTTGATGACTGAATAGTAGTTGTTCCCGGTTTTTTTCAATTCAAGCTCCAGTCGAGCGCTGTCAAGGGTTATCAGGTTGCTTCCGCCGATAAAGATTATTCTCGGGGATTTTGCCGAATTCAGCATATCACGCTTGTTCACGAGAGCAGCCAGGTCATGGTTGTAGTCTCCGGGAACTGACCAGACAATGAGCGTGCAGAGCGCTAAAAGCAGGAACATGATAATTCCTTTCTGCATGATATGGAGGAGGACTCTCAATGTTTTATCCAGTTTAACCTTGAGCGATAAATGATGAAAGATCCGCACTATCAGAACCTGAAATAAATAAATTGATCCTTTGTGAACATGCCGAAAAATAAAATCCCTGCTGCTATAAAAAAATAGAAAGACCAGCGCACAAACCGGGATTTCCGTGAAAGGATTTCCCACACGTCACCATGCTTATGGAGAGTATTGAACAGCCAGAGCGCAAGTATCGAAAAGACCGTAATGACCATCTCCGGCCGGTATGTTTCCCTTGAAAATCCGAGTATCTGGTTTCCCCTGGCTATATCAGTGATCGATTTCAGCCGCGCCGTGTCCGCAGCCGCAACTGAGGTGATGATATCTGCCAGGCCGGAGAAAATGCTGGAATATATATTGATGGCTTCGGAGAGGGTGCCGGATCTGAAAAGGACCCAGGCAAAAAGGACCAGGGTCCCTGTTGCTATTACTCGCAATGCTTTTCGGCACTGTGGCAGCCTTTTAAGCCCTGCTATCCCGGCCAGACGCTCTCGAAGGGGATCTGTCCATAAGCCGGTGACGACAAAGGCGCCATGGAGAGCTCCCCAGGCAACGAAGGTCCCGTTCGCTCCATGCCAAAGACCGCTTGCGAGAAAGGTCGTCATGATATTGACCGAATGGCGCACCCTGGGGACACGGTTGCCTCCGAGAGGAATATAGAGATAATCCCGAAACCATGTAGAGAGGGATATATGCCATCTTCTCCAGAATTCGGCGATCGAGCCGGCCCCGTAGGGAAGCTTGAAATTCTCCATCAGCCTGAAACCGAATATACGGGCCGATCCGCGGGCCATGTCGGTGTATCCGGAAAAATCGGAATAGAGCTGTACCGCAAAGAAGAACGTGGCGAGGAGGAAATAAATGCCGTGGTAATGGCCGGGGCGGCCGTATACTTCATTGACCACTATGGCGACTCGGTCGGCTATGACCGTTTTTTTGAAAAGGCCCCAGGCGAAGATCTTGATGCCCCCGGTAATGGCTTCATAATCAGGGTCATGGCGTTCATGGAACTGGGCGATGAAGCCGGGCCGTTCGATGGGTCCGGCGGCGAATTTCGGGAAAAACATCATATAGAGGATAAATATGCCCAAGTGTTTTTCGGGGAGGATGGAGCCCCTGTGAACTTCAATGATGTAACAGAGACATTGCAGCGTATAATAGGAGATGCCGAGGGGCACGATGAAATCGGCGATCGCAGCCGGATAATGGATATGAATGAACCATGCAGCCTGGAACAGGGCCTTGTAAAAGATCGGTATGTATTTAAACATACATAAGAGAGCCAGGGGTGTTATGATTCCAATGATTAGAAGCACCATCCGTTTGTGCTTATTATCGATGTTACATCCGGATATCCTCAGGGCAATGGTGTATTCAATACCGGCAACTACCGCTAGAGGAATGATAAACCAGGGATTGAAGGAGAGGAAATAAAAAGAGACTGCAATAAGCCAGAGCCACCGCCATGCGTAGGGGATCAGGTAGTATGCGATAACTGCGACAGGCAAAAAAAATAGATATTCGATGGTGTTGAATTGCATAGCATAAAACAATTAACATTCGAATCAGGATGTGGTAAAACAGGAACCTATATATTGACAAAGAGCACGTCACATGCCCAGGAGATAACAATCAGTGGTGATTGTGCGGATTTGCTTATAATGCTTTCCTGAGCAATTTTATCATTTCAGGCGTTCTGATGGATTCACCTTTATCATTCAGATGATAAATGGTATCGGCGAAATAATCCTCCGGGTAGACAAAATCAGAGGGTTTATTCAACAATGTGCCTTTGAATGATTTCTTCATCAACTGATAATAGGCGTCGATGAACTTTTCGTTTTCCCTGTATTTATGCTCCGGGAAGTGGGAAAAATAAAAAAAGACCCTGGCCTTGCGCTGCGACGCAAAATCGAAGAAATCGTTGAGAAAGGCGAGTTTTTCCCAGTCGGGGTCGCTGAAATTGGTGGTGCTGTCTCCGAGGGGCCTGAAAATCATATAGGGTTTGTTCCGATCGCCGTTGGCGTTGAAATCATCCTGAAAGCCGGGAAACCCTATATCGAAAAGGCGCGAGAACCGGAACGTGACTATTTTCAGGAGAAAGGATTTTGTCTTCATCTGTGCCAGCTCATGCATGAGCTTGAAAAGATTGAAGGCCTCGCCACGCCTCAGGTACTCCGTGATATGGCGTCCCGGGGACATGAGGAACAGGAATTTTTTGGCTTCATCATTCGTATGTATGTAGGTATAGAAATTCTTGTCCAGTATGGTGCCGTATTCCATTGTAATGACGATGACATCGGCCGGCTTGATATACGGCTTTATTTCCTCGATTATTTCCGCGGTTCCCATGCCTCCCCAGGAACTCATGTCGATGATATTATAGTGCAGTTCCTGCGCAATTGCCTCGCTTTTAAGGGAGAGCACGCTGCTCCCGCCGACGAAAATCATGCGCGGATGCTCCTTTGTCTTCAGCATTTCTTTCTTGTTCAGGAGCGCGGCAAGATCATGGGGATGGGTCCCCGGGATGATCCAGATCAGGGCAATGGTCGCGCCCATGAGGATGAAGCAGATGATTATTTTTCCTAGCAGCTTTACCATAGTGTGCGAAGCCTAAAACTTAAAATATATGAATTGCTGATTGGCGAAAACGCCGAAAAATACCAGCATAAAGAGCATGCCGAAGTACAACAGCCAGCGGAAATACCACGGCTTGCGGGATATGACAACACGCAGGCGCTCCTTGCTGTTTTCCTGGATAAGCTCCACTGAGAACCAGGCGATAAGCGTAACGGCAAGGGTGGCCATTTCCGGAAGAAAGGCCGGCTTGGCGAATCCGAGGAAGGTCACCTTATTCTGGATAACCAGGAATAATTTGAGCTTCTCATAGTCAAGGGCGGAAATAATTTTGAATAGTTCGCCGAATCCGACATGGAGATGGGTGATGATGTAAAAGCCGTCAGAGGTGGTATTGGCCCTGAAGAAGATTCCTGCAAAGGTGAATAATAAAAATGTCGTGAATATTTTCAACGCTTTATGGAACCGCGGCACCCGCGTGAGGCCGATGAGGCTGTTGAAGCGGTTCCTGATGGTTTCCGTCCAAATTGAAAAGAGCTGATAGAAGCCGTTCATGCTGGCCCATATGATGAAGGTCCAGTTGGCGCCGTGCCAGATGCCGCTTACCAGGAAGATCACCATGATGTTATATTGCCACCGCCACCGGGCAACCCGCTTCCCGCCCAGGGGAATATAGATGTAATCCCTCAGCCATGCTATAAGTGTAATATGCCATCGCCGCCAGAGATCGGATATGGAGGTGGACAGGTACGGGCGCTTGAAGTTTTCCGTCAGCCTGATGCCCATGAGCTGGGCAATGCCGACGGCCAGGTCAGAATATCCAGCGAAATCGCAATAGACCTGGAAAATGAAGCAGAAGCAAGCTATGATCAGGTATATGCCGTGATAGCCGTGGGGGTTGTTGAAGACTTCGTTGGCTACGATCGCCGCCCGGTCGGCTATGACGATTTTCTTAAAGAAACCCCATGCCATCAGCTTGAGGCCGTCGGTAAAATTCTGATAATCAAAGGGATGCTCTTCCCTGAACTGCGGGATGAGTCTGCCCGCCCGCTCGATGGGACCGGCGACGATCTTCGGGAAAAATAGAAAATAAAGGGAGAATATGCCAAGATGGCGTTCCGGTTTTTCTCCCCGGTACACATCAATGATATAGCTGATGCTGTGGAAGGTGTAATACGAAATGCCCACCGGGACGAGAATGTTCAACACCTGCGCCGGATAGTTCAACCTGAGAAATGACGCAATCTGCGAGATGGTCTGGCTGAAAAAATTAAAATATTTAAACATGAAGAGAAGAATAAGGGGAAAGATAATGCCGGCGACCATTAATAACTTTCCGTTTCTTGCTCTAGATGTCCTGTTCTTATCGATGAGAATGGCAAGGTAATACTCGACCAGTATGACAGAAAGGATCGAAAAAGCGATGATTATATAGTAATAAAAATGAGTTTTTCCCGCGACATAGGTGGAATAGTAAAAATAGCCGAAGAAGAAGCAGCTGGTAACCAGGAGCCATATCCATCTCCATTTGTGGGCCAGAAGGAAATACACCAGGAGAACAACAGGAAGAAATATGAAAAAGTCAATTGAGTTAAACAGCATACCGCATATCGTTCATTATGAATTTAAAGATGCATCATTGGCATTGTTTGACTTTATCGTCAAGAATATTATTGCCGATTTAGCTGGGGTGCAACGTATAGTCGTATTTTAAATATAGTCAAGACAAAAAAATTATTTGGCGTTCAATTAAGAGGATAAAAGAAAGTGTTCCTCGTTGGATTCCCGCGAGATACTATTCCGATATCATCCACTCGAGACTGTCCCGAATGCTGTAGACCGGCTGCCAGTTATACTGTTTTTTGAAAAATGAACTGTCACCTATGGATTTTACAATCTCTTTTTTGCGGAATAATGAATCTGAATGCTCAATATTCAGCTTGATATGCGCTATCTCCTGGATCATCAATACCAGGTCGGCTATTTTATAGGCCGTTCCGCTGGCGATATTGAAAATGCTGCCGTCTTTAAAGTCTTCCATGATGCGGATATAGGCGTCGCACACATCACGTACGTCCAGGAAGTCCCTCATGACATTGAGATTGCCCAGTTGGATGCTGCTTTTTTTATCCTTAATTGATTTGACTATTTTGGGTATCACGAAATGCGGATCCTGACCGCGCCCGATATGGTTGAAGGGCCTGACGATCGTTGTAGGGATGCCATATTCATGGTGGAATACCTTGACCAGGTGTTCCGCCGATGCCTTGCTCGCTCCATAGTGATTGACCGGGTTTATCGGGGACTTTTCTGAAATAGGCTGGCTTGCTTCTTCAACAATACCGTAGATTTGCGAAGAGCTTACCAGGAGGAAACGCGGTTTTGTCGACAGGTGCGACGCTGCGGTAAGAAGGTTCAGGGTGCCGGTCACATTAATCGAATACAGCTGCGACGGGTTCGCGTAATCAACCCTGGATATTGCGGCAAGATGAAAAATAAAATCAGGGGCAAGCTTTTGGATACTCTGTAATACCGCTTCATGGTCGGTAATATCAACGGCGTGAACATTCTCGTCATTGCTGCGGATATCAATTCCGGAGACGCGATATCCCTTTTCCTCCAGCATGCGCCGCAGTATTGTTCCAACAAAACCATTGATGCCGGTAATAACAATGTTCATGGTTTTACTCATTGTTACAGGCGAGGTACCCATAACCGTGGCAATTTATCGGGATTGCTGTACCCGTTCAAGGTCACACTGGACCATGATCTGCACTAATTCTTTAAATTTGACCTTAGGCTCCCAGCCGAGCTCTTTTTTAGCCAGCGAATAATCTCCGAGGAGCTGGTCAACTTCGCCGGGGCGGAAATATTTGGGATTGATCTGGACCAATGTCTTGCCGGTCTTTGCATCAAGGCCCTTTTCATTGACACCGGACCCCTTCCACTCGATGGTGATTCCGACGTGATTAAAGGCGTGTTCTATGAACTCGCGGACCGAATGATTTTCATTGGTGGCGAGTATGTAATCCTTCGGTTTCGGCTGTTGCAGCATCAGCCACATTCCTTCGACATATTCCTTTGCGAAACCCCAGTCGCGCTTGGCGTCCATGTTGCCTATTTCGAAAGAATCCTGCTTCCCGAGCTTGATCCGGGCGATGGCGTCGCTTACTTTTCTCGTTACAAATTCTATTCCGCGGAGGGGGGACTCATGGTTGAAAAGGATCCCGGAGCAGCCGAAGATGTTGTATGACTCGCGGTAGTTTATCGTGAGCCAGTGGCCGTACAGCTTGGCCGTGGCATAGGGGCTTTTCGGATAAAAAGGTGTGGTTTCCTTCTGCGGAATTTCCTGCACCAGCCCGAACATCTCCGAGCTGGAGGCCTGGTAGAATTTTATCTTCGGATCGACGATCCTGATCGCTTCAAGGACCCGCGTTACGCCGATGGCTGTTATTTCCCCGGTCAATACGGGCTTCTCAAAGGATACTGCCACGAAGCTCTGGGCCGCCAGATTGTAAACTTCTTCCGGCTTAATCTTGTCGAATGTTCGAATCAAGTTGCCGGTGTCGAGGATGTCCACTTCCATGAGCTCAACATCGTTTTTAATATTGAGTTCCTCGATTCTCCAGAAATTAGGGGAACTGGTCCGACGATATCCTCCATAGACTTTATATCCTTTTTTCAGCAGCAGTTCGGCAAGATAGGCGCCGTCCTGGCCTGTGATTCCAGTGATAAATGCGGTTTTTGACATATTATAAAATACCTCGTGACAAATAAAAAACGTAATTGTAATGCTATGGCTCTTTTAATGAGACTGATCCAGATTATGGATAGGGATCATTATTTGTCAATGATCATTTTCCGCGTCATGAATTCAGGACCGCGATGAGGTCCGTAACCGAGAAAAGCATTGACATGAAAAAATAAAAGCGTTATAAGGACAGTATAATCAAATCTTTGAGAGGGTTCTATGGCAGCTCACAAATTGAACATACTCATCCTGTCATGCATAACGATATTTTTTGTATCGTGCGATGTTGAAGTCCCGATTAAGGAAATGGTGAAGGCCAGGACCACCATTGAAAAGGCCCGCCAGGTCAATGCCGAGAAATATGATCCTGACAATTACGCGAAAGCAACGGAACAGCTGAAGCTCAGCCATGATTCCATGGTCGACAAAAAAGGGAGCAACGCCAAGAAGGCCGCCATTGAATCTGCAAACTTTGCGGATCTGGCCATACAGACCTCGCTGCCGAAGATTACCGATGATACTTTAGTCGAGGCGAAAACGCTGTACAAGGAATCGGAAGCGCTGAACGCCGAACAGTTCGCATCCGAGAAATATGCCCAGACGGGCAACGCCATCATAGAATCTGAAAAGCTCAAGGGCGATCAAAAATTGTGGGAAGCCTTCCAGAAGGCAAAGGACGCGGTGGCCCTGGGAAAAGAAACGAAAGAACTGTGTCTCGCGAAAGTGCCTCAGCTGAATGAAACTATCGGCGGAATAAAAAAAGAGATAGAAGAACTCAACTCAAAGAACCTATCCGACCAGCAGAAGCAGGACCTGGCAGCTGCAGGGGCCAATTGCGACAAGGCCGGCACCCTTATTGCCCAGAACAACGTCAAGGAAGCGGTTCCCCTCATCGCGGAATCAGAGAAGGCCGTAAAAAAAGTCCAGGTCGCGGTGCTGAAACTTTCGTCAAAGGAACGGATAACACAATTGCGCAAAGAGGTTGATGCCCTGAAAAAAGAGCGGGGATCTGAATTTGCGGGAGAGGACATCGAAGTCGTTGTTGCCGCTCTCAATGAGGCGGATTCCCTCCTTGACCAGGACAAGACCGATGAGGCCAACAAAAAGATAGCCGATGCCGAAAGTTCCCTGACCATAGCTAAAGAGAAGACCATAAAGGGTATCGCCCAGGACAAGGCCAGGTCCGTTGAAAAGCTTCTCGATGAAACCCGCACGCGGGACACCAAGAACCAGTATAAAGATCAGACCGATAGCGCGGCGACAATGATATCGGACGGCAACAAACTTTTCGAGGGAGGCTCCTACAAGGAAAGCATTTCAAAATACAACGAAGCGGAATCGCTCCTCTATTCTCTCGGCATTGCCGGCGAAAAGGATGCATCAAAGCATAAGGGATTTTTGCAGAAACTGGAGGGAAAAGCGATATATAAGGTCGTCTACAACAAGAAAAAACGCGATTGCCTGTGGAGGATAGCCCACAAGGTATACAGGAACGCCAAGCTGTGGCCGTTGATCTACATGGCCAACAAGGACCAGATCAAGGACCCGGATCTTATATTCCCGGGCCAGAAGTTTGTAATACCTGAAATCCCGGAAAAAAAAGAGGTGCCGGAGAAAGAGACATCTGAAGAAAAAACATCAGAGAAAGAGACTTCCGGGACTAAAGAGCCTGAAAAGGAAAAAACCGACGATGTCCCGAAGGAAACAGTTGATGAGGAAGTAAAAGAATAGTTTGTGAAACATTTTATTTTCAGAGCATATATATCCTGTGTCATTATAGCAACCTGTCTGTCGTCGTCCCTGCACGCCCGTGATATCAACCTTGATTCCCTGTATATCAACGGGGATTCGAACCTGTACGCCAGGCTCATTGAAAAGAAGGTCGAGGCGTACCAGAAGGCTGGCTCCCAGTTCATCGACCGTGACGTGATCTTCTCCTGCTGGGGAGACGGTAACAGTATTCTCTATGTCAAGGAATTACCCCGGCTCAACGTCATCTATTCTTTCAACAGAGCATCACGCAGGACCATTGAATTATTCAGGATACAGGGGACCATCACCGCCTTTAAGAACAGCGCCAGCGGGAGATATCTCTTTATCAAGCGGCTGGTTGAAGGAGAGAATTCCATGCCGCGGGGTGAAACGCAGGTCCTGGACCTATCGGCAAAATCGGCGGTCACCCTTGAATCGACCTACCCCTTTCTCGATTTTTCCGTGGCTCCGGGCGGCAATACCATTTTGGTGGAAACGAAAGACGGTATCGCGGAGTATTTTCCGGAATCAGGGAGGAAGGTCATTGTGCTTTACCGGAAGGAGTACGCTGATATCATTCAGGCCGGCTCCCCGGTGATCGCAGTGCTGTCGCCGAACCGAAAAAAGATTGTCGTGGCGAGCGGGAGCGGCGGCGCCTATCAGGGCAAAGTGATCTCCTCGGGAAGGTCGTGGCGCATTCCCGGAATGACTTCCGCGAGCGAACTGTACTGGGTCGATAACGCACTGCTGGTCTACCGGAAAGGGTATGCAGGCAATTTTTCGGTGCATCTTTATGACACGACGACACAGAGGTCGACGGAACTGCTCGGAAATTCCCTGAACACGAACATCCAATTTTCGGTATTTCCCAAAATGATATCGTTCCTTCAGGATCAGGTCATCCATGCCTATGACGTGAGGCATCTTGAAAACATAACAATCGGGCTTGAAGGGGAAGACGTCATATTTTCGCCAGACGGCAATCGCTTTATATCGCTGTATCTGAAAAAGTTGTTCGTCACCAGCGTAACAACGGTGAAAAGCAAAAATATTGAACTGGCTAAAACCGCCAAGGAGATCATAGCGCTGTACCGGAATCTTCTTGACGCCAGGGGATCTCTGGCCAATGAATACTCGCCTGAATACATACGAAAAAAAATCTCGGTATACAGCAGGATAGCGGAATGACTTCCTGCCCGGTATGAATCACGTTGCAGAGACACAATTGACCGGTGATGTCCATTATGAAGATGATACAATCAATCAGGGTATGGGGGCAAAATTATCTTAAGCGGCTCAATACGGGTCAGCGGCCCCATTACCGGACCCCGGATCTCCCCCTTGAGCGGCCGAAGGCACGGAACAAGCCCATTATCAATATACTGCTTTTTATTATAACCTTTTTCAGCACCACCTTCGCCGGTGCTTCGGATAGCGAATCCATGGTGGACGCCTTTATCAGCGGGCTTCCCTATTCGGCCACGCTCATAGCCATACTCCTGTTTCATGAATTCGGCCATTATTGTGCCGCCCGCAAGTTCGGCGTGGACGCAACCCTTCCCTATTTTATTCCATTCCCATCCATCATCGGCACCATGGGGGCTGTTATAAAGACACGATCGCCCATCCCAAACCGGCGGGCCCTGTTCTACATCGGGGCGATGGGGCCGCTGCCAGGTTTTATCCTGAGCCTTGGGGCGGTGATCGGCGGAATCTATCTGTCCGATATCAAGCCCCTCCCTGTCGTCAAGGGCGATATGATGATGCCCGTTTTCGGAGATTCATTGTTGTTTGCATTTTTTGTGAAGCTTATTCACGGATCGATTCCCGCCGGCCATGATATCTACCTGTCGCCCTATGCCTGGGCCGGGTGGATAGGTTTTCTCATAACCAGCCTTAACCTGATGCCGATCGGCCAGCTTGACGGAAGCCATATCCTCTATGCCCTGATCGGGAAAAAACAGAAAATATTCGGGTGGCTCTCCCTGGCTGGTCTGTGCGTACTTTCCTTTATATGGCAGGGCTGGGTTGTGTGGATTGTATTGACGCTCCTCTTCCTCATGGTCGCCCATCCGGAAATACCGGTGGAGACGCCGCTGACCCCGGTGGAAAAAGCTATCGGCTGGCTCTGCATGATTATACTCATCGTCACCTTTGTCCCGGTGCCGGTGAATTTTCTGTAGCGATGATTCCCCCATTAGAGACACACGTATGATCATTTATGCTGCGGTGAGTTTACCTTACGATACGCGATATGATTTCTGACTATCAACACCGAGCAGAAAATATCCGCCCCATACCATGCCGCCATGAGATGATATAATTCATCGCGTCCGATGGTTGAATTGAAGAAATTGAAGAACTGATTGCCGTCAAGGCTGTACAATCCTGCGACCAGGACCGCTGTTGTGATCATGAATGCCAACAGAATGGTTATTATGACTGAAGCTACAGATTTATATTTTTTGAAAACCAGAACGACCAGAAATGTCAAGACGGCAAGCATGAGAAACGTCATGGTGAGTCACCTCGCGGTTATAGGAAATTCGAGCGACATTAGTGGAACCCGAACACCATTACATTCATGATTGACGATAAACGTAAAGATTATTTTATAATAGCACGACACAATATCCAGGGTAGGAGCATCATACTATACAACAATGGACAAATACACATAATTTCTGGATGGAATAGAGTCGATTTATCTTATGTTAATGGGAATCCCTATTTAATAATATGAAGAAAAATTTTTTATTATAAATTGAAATATTTTTTTCGATATATTCATAATTCTTTGTATTTTAAATAATGGTTGCATTCCAATGCCGGTATAGCCATGTGGCTTCGTTTATCATTTTATGAGGATTGAGATAGTATACATGAAAAAGAGTCGAGCGATTATCAGTCTTTTAATTCCGGGCCTGGCAATAATGCTTTCCTGTACAAGCACAGAGGAGAGAAAACTTGAATCAGCCAACAAGCGGTTTCTGGATGCGCCGTTTGAAAAGGGAGACAACAAGGAAACCTTCCGGGTCCTTATCATGTCCAACAAGTATACCGTGGTACAGACGGACCATCAGGATACAATTGAGCGGGACAAGGACCCCGGCGGCGACAAGTATATCTGCGATGAAATAAGGAAATACGATAAAATCGACGAGTACCGGGAAGGGATGTATCACATTTCCCTCTTCCCCGATCGTGGCACCCTGATGAAAGTGCGGCCCTACAAGCCCTTGAACCTGATAGAATTGGACAATCTCATCCTGGATGATCTCCAGCGGTGGACCTTTAAATTCCCGAAGAAAACCATACAGCCCAATAACATGTACATCAAGTTCCGCATCGTCCTCAGGAAGAAACAGACCGATGCCCAGATAATTAAGGAAGTTGAAAAGAAAATGATGGGCAATTAACAATAAAAATGCTGCAATGCAGTATGATGATCTATGACGAAAAGCCCGTCCCTTACGAAGGACGGGCTTCTCGTTTGCCCCCGGTGTTCAATAGGAAAACAACTTATTCGTCTAGAGAGAAGTCGTGTTTATGATCAATCTCACGGCATTTTCGTCCATCATGAGCTTGCGCGATATTTCATCGGAGGTCCATCCCTTGTTGGACAGGTCGCGGACCGTGCGTATGACGTTATCATTGATGTTTTTCGGCCCCGAAGGATTTCCCTTGACCTGTTTCAGGATCGGATTGTTATTGTCGACCGCCTGGATGAAATCGGCGAACTGACGCATCTTCTTGTCCGTTTCGCTGAAAAGCTCCTGGAGCCTGTTGTCGGTGGTGCTGATCTCGTCGCGGAGCTTTTCAACCTTGCTGAACATGGCCTGGATCTGCTTCACGCGGACCTCCATGATTTCCGAGAGGCCGTCCAGCTCGTTGAACTTGTCCTTGATCTCCTTGACGTCGGTTTCGCGGGTTTTGAGGATGAGCAGGTTCTCCTCGACCCCGCGAATGTTCTGGTTGATCTTGTCGACCCTCTTTTCCGATTTGTCAACGACCTTCTGGAAGGCGTTGATTTTGCCCTCGACCGACTGGATCAGGATATCGGCCTTGTTCACGGAATCCAGGTTCCGCGTTATAACGTCCTCGTATTCATGGAGCTCCCGTATCCTTGCCTCAAGGCCGGCGTAGCTTTCAACAAGGGCGTCAATCTTGGAGCTGACCGCGTCGATTTTACTGAACTGGTCATGGAAGGCCGCCGTCTTTTCCATGGCGTTGTCGCTCATGTCCTGGAGGGTCCGTATTTCGCTTTCGATGTCTGCGAGCTTTTCCTTCTTGTTCTGGTAGGTCCGTATCTCGCGGTCGAAATCCTTCGAAAGCTCTTTGATGTGGTCCATGTCGGCAAAGAACTTCTCCAGGTGCAGGGCTTCTTTCTGGGATTCCTGGAGCATGCGGTTCAATTTGTCCACTGCGGCATCGACGTCCCGCATGAGGGTCTCGGTCTTCGTGAATATCTTGTTCTGGTCCTCGTAATTGAGTATTTCCGATTTGATGTCGCCAAGACGTTTCTCCATGGTGTCAAACTCTTCTTTAATCTGTTCGCCGCTTTTGCGCAGTTCATTGTTCTTGGCGTCGGCGGTGTTGATTATCTTTGTCTCGAATTCCATGAAGCGCTCTTCGAAATTGTTTATTACTTTCTTGATATCTTCCGCCTCGCGCCGTGAAGCCTGGACGATCTCGTCGCGCTTGGTTATGGCGTGAATGCTCAGGTTGTCCAGCTCGTTCCGCACCTTGTCGACCTCGCTTTCGAAGGACTTTATCAATTTCGATTTTGAGTCGTTCATGTTGATTTCGACCGTGCTGACCTTGTTGTAGAGGACCTTGATGGAATTCTGGATTTCATTCTCCACGGCGGCGCTGCGCTCCTTGATGTCGGAGAAGACCTTGCCTTCAAGATCGGTCAGGTTGATCTTCAGAACCTCGATCTGGTTCTGGAGATTGGAGGCCCCTTCCACCGACTTGGCCACACCGTCGATTCTCACCTTGAAATTCTGCAGAAGAATCTCGCCGGTGTCGGTCACGCGCTGGTCCATGTCGGCAATGGCCCGCTCGAAGGATTCAGTCAGGTCTATGAGCTTCTGGCGGCTGTTGTTGACGAGGATGTCCTCCTTGTTCTCGATTGATTCGCGGAGCTTGTTCATCTGGTCGGTGAATTCGGCGGTCAGTTCCCGGGACCGCTCCTTGAGGCGGGTGCTGAAATTCTGAAGAATATCGGCGCTTTCGCCTTTCAGGTCCTTGATCGAATCCTTCAGGTAATTCATGTTGAGGGACAGTTCGGCGAAGCTTTCCTTGGCGCCGGCGATGAATTCGATCTGCTTGTTGACGTCACGGGCTGATTGGGATATGATCCTTATGTCATCTTCCACTTTTTTAAGATTTGTTTTCTCAATGTCGAGTCCCTGGAGCTTCGCCTCTATCTCCTTGACGGAAGAATTGATTATTTTCGCCAGGCCGCTTGATTTCTTGAGCATGATGTCCATTTCGATGGTGGCATCGTTAAAGCGGCGGTTTTCGGTCTCAGCAAGATTTTTGAATTCATCAAAGAGACGGGAGGAGTATCTCCGGAGTTTTGCCATCTTGATGTTTGTCCTGTCCAGCTTCCTGAAAAGGATTAACATGGCCAGGCAGACCACACAGGTTATGATGTTAACAATCATGATACTGACTCCGATGTTGATTCGTAAATGGGTTTACAGGTAAAAAAAATATACACTGCAAATTATTTGTCAATCAAAATTTTATGTCACATTAGAATTGGAAACTTTGTAACAGAATGAACAAGAAAGATACTTTAAAAGAAGTGAAAGAAGAGAACTGAACAGAGATATCAGATGTAGTTCTGACTTAGTTTTTTTATTAATCTTATTGACAAAAAGGGATTCTTTTTAAAATAGTACATTCACTATTTTCTGATCAGCTTTCCTAAAATAGAATGTAACTGATGTTTATATATACGAGGTGAATCATTATGAAAAGGACATTTCAGCCGAGCACAGTAAAAAAGTACAGGAAGCATGGATTCCGGTCGCGCATGAGCACCGCCGAGGGACGTGAAGTTTTGAGCAAAAGAAGGGCCAAAGGGCGGTATAAATTGACGGTTTCAGACGAGCGGCGGTTACCGAAATAATAATTATCGTGAAGAGCATTTATTCTTTAAAAGGAAGGAATTTATTTAAGGACGTTTATCTCAAAGGCAGAAGAATACAGGACACGGGTATTCGGGTATATACTCTCAAATCCAAAATACGTGAAGATGTGAAACCTGAAAACAGCGGCAACGGATTACATAGAATCAAGAATATAAAAATCGCAATAGCACTGACACGATCATTTGGGAAGTCACATATCAGGAACAAGGCTAAAAGAAGAATACGCGCGATCTGCACCGAGTTATTGAGCGATTTTAAGGAAGGTTTTTTCATAATAATCAGGATCGATAGTGATTTTAGTAATTATACGTTTGAAGACCAGAAACGGATTATCATTACACTATTTACAAGGGCGGGATTGCTTAACACTAATGCGCATAAATCCGTATAATATGGTGCGAACATTATTCTCAAATATCATTATATTAATGATTAGTGTCTATCGAGCTTTTATATCCCCGATATTACCCCGGTCCTGCAGGTTCTATCCGTCATGCTCTGCCTACGCAATAGATGCGATAACAAAGCATGGCCCGGTCAAAGGCTCTTATCTGTCAGCGCGTAGAATTCTCCGATGCCACCCGTTGAATGAAGGGGGCTTTGACCCTGTCCCTGAAACGTTTCATTTCTTTAAATAAATACGTACCCAGCCCTCCTGAAGAATCAATGCCGGACCATATTCCTGTAACGGAATGATACGCGGGGCCCGTAACGGCCTGTGGATTCTCGCCCATCAATCAATTGAAAAAGGATAATGACCATGGATAAAAAGAATATTATCGCCATCTTGCTGATAGCAGTGATATGGGGAGGCTATTTTATTTTCTTCAAGCCTGACAAACCGGCGAAAAAACCTGAGGCTGTCAAAACGGAATCCGCCAAGGCAATAGAAGGGGAGAAAACCGGGAAAACCGAGGGTGCGATGAACATTGTCGCCACCGGGAACAAGGGAGCCGAGAAAGATATATCAGTAAAGACCAAGAAATACGCAATGACCCTCTCGACAAAGGGCGCCGCCATCACAGGGTGCACCTATCTGGAGCGCAATATCGATCTGATTGTGAAAAAGAATCCCTTCAACGCCAGGGGAGCCCTTGATTTTTCCATGAGCTTCAATGACGACGAGTTTGTTAAGGGCAATAATCTGAGCAACGCGCTCTGGTTGGTCCGCGAGGACGGCAACAGGATAACTTTTTTTACCGATATCCAGATGGACGGCAATCCGGTCCGCATAGAAAAAACATACCTGTTCCAGAACGACGGGTACGGATTTAAAATAGAATACCGGCTGAAAAACAACGGGAAAAATGAAATAGCCTTCAGGAACGGATCAGCCATGGTTTCCCCGGCTGAGATCCTGGGCCCGACCCTGGACTACACCAACACCTACAACAGGCTCATGAGCGTGTACTCGATCGGCGGCAGCTTTAAAAAAGCCGACAAGGGGGGCGGGGGCTTTTTCCTGGGATGTGGATCCTCCTCCGGCGGCGATGCCCTTGTAAAAGAGACGGGAGCGATAAACTGGGCCGGCATCATGAGCAGGTATTTTCTCCTTATCATGATCCCGGAAGACGGGGCCGGAAAAAGCGTCATTCATGATAACCGTAAAGATGCCGGCTTCCGTACCGGCATGTATATCGGCCTCAATAAACTCGAACCGGGGAAAGAGATCAAGAAATCCTTCAAGGTATATCTGGGCGAGAAAGAAAAGAAAAAGCTCGCATCCTTCGACAAGGCGATCGTGGACGCCGCCGATGTGAACTCCCTCATCGAGCCGATCAGGGACTTTGTCATCTGGTGCCTCATCTCGATCAACAAACTTATCGGCAACCTGGGATGGGCCCTGGTCATCTTCTCGATCCTGACCAAGGTCGTGTTCATGCCGCTGACCATCAAATCAACGGAATCGATGAAAAAAATGCAGCAGCTCACGCCGAAGCTGAATGAGCTGAAGGCGAAGTACAAGGACAAGCCGGACCAGATGCAGAAAGAGATGATGAAGCTCTACCGCGAGAACAAGGTCAACCCCATGGGCGGCTGCCTGCCGCTTCTTCTGCAGATGCCGTTCTTCTTCGCCCTCTACAGCGCCCTCATCGATTCGATCGACCTCTGGCAGGCACCCTTCATCTTCTGGATGAAAGACCTGTCGATGCCCGATACGGTGCTTACCATATCCGGGTTCAACCTGAACATTCTGCCCATTATCATGACCGTTTCGACATTTTTCCAGTCGAAGCTGAGCACGGTCGATACCGGGGGCCAGCAGAAAATGATGATGATGATGATGCCGCTGATCTTCATTTTCATATTCTGGAGCATGCCTTCGGGTCTCGTCCTCTACTGGGCCCTGCAGAATATTTTTCAGATAGCACATCAGCTGATCATCAATAAGCGTTCACAAATGGAGAAGGCAAGCTGATGGGGGGCGTCGCCCCGTTTTTATCCGGATGTCATGGATATCCCGCAGAGGCGGACGATAAGGGGCGACGATTCGGCTATTAACTGTAACGAATAAAAATAGATAGAGTTCTTACTCAATTAGGAGGTCAATGATGAAAGTTATAGAAGTGGAAGGACGGACCGTTGACGACGCGACAAAAAAAGCCATTGCGGAATTGGGGATCACCGATTCCTCAAAAATCAATATAGAAGTCATCGATGAAGGAAAGAGCGGCATTTTCGGTTTCGGGGTTTCCAGGCCGGCCAAGATCAGGCTGTATTATAATATAGACACCAAGGATATCGCCGATGCCATCAGGGACGTCATCGGGAATATCTTCAGCAAGATGGAGCTTGACTGCAGAATATCCGATGTCAAGGAAGGCGAGTCAAAGGTGTATATTGAGCTTGAAAGCAAGAACAGCTCTGGTCTGGTCATCGGACGGAAAGGGAAAACGCTGGAGTCCCTGCAATTCATGGTGAACCTTATCGTCAACCATAAGACCGGCAGCGATAAGAAAATCATACTGGACATAGAATCGTACCGGGCCAAGCGGGAGCGGGCCCTCAGGAAAATGTCCAAGGACATCGCCTTCAAGGTGATAAAATCGGGGAAACCATGGACCCTGGAGCCGATGAATCCCTTCGAGCGGCGCCTGATACACCTGACCCTTCAAAACGACAGCCGGGTCACGACCAAGAGCGAAGGACAGGGCATTTACCGGAAAGTGACCATCATACCGAAGCAATGACCGGGAACCATGACTGAAGACACCATCTGTGCTCCGGCGACCCCTCCTGTAAATTCTTCAATCGCGATCATACGAATAAGCGGCCCTGACACGCACAGGGCCATCGCTTCGCATTTCACCGCTGCCGGAGACCTGAAGCCGCGCTACGCCCATTACGGGAGCCTGACGGATCGCGACGGACAGATCGATGATGTGATCATCGTGAATTATCCCGCGCCCCGGAGCTATACCGGCGAGGAGATGGCGGAGATTTTCTGCCACGGCAATCAGCTCATCGTAAAAAAGATCATCATGCTCCTCAACGGCAGCGGCATTAGGCTGGCCCAGCCGGGCGAATTCACCCGTCGGGCATACCTGAACGGCAAGATCGATCTCACCGAAGCGGAAGCCATCAACCATATCATCACCGCGAAAAGCGAATGGGAGATTGAAACGTCCCTCCGGCAGATGCACGGGTCCCTGAGGGATGTCATTCAAAAAATCAGGGAGAGCATAACCGGATTCAAGGCGGATATCGAAGCGGGCATAGACTTTTCCGACCAGGAAATTGAAGTCATCACGGCTGAAGAGGCCCTTGCGGCTTCAGGGAGGATCAGGGATTTGATCCGGGATCTCCTGGACCGGTGCGTCATGGGGGAGCAGTTGAGCCACGGCATTGACATTACGATCACCGGCAAGCCCAATGTGGGAAAATCGAGCATCCTGAACCTCCTCCTGAACCAGGAGCGGGCCATCGTCTCGAGCATTCCGGGAACGACGCGGGATATCATCCGGGAGCCCTTCCAGATATGCGGCATGCACGTTAACCTGGTCGACACGGCAGGCATAGACACGCCGGGCGATGAGATCGAAAAAATGGGGATTGACCTGAGCCACAGGAAAATCGAATCGTCGCCCTTTATCATTCTGGTTCTTGACGCCCGTGCGGGTATAAACGATGCGGACCGCAATATACTGGAAAAAACGAAGGAGAAAAAAAGGATCATCCTTATTAATAAAACCGATGTCGCCGGCGCCGATGATATTGCCTCCATCAAAGAAATGCTTCAGGAAGATACGGTGCTGTTTTCAGCTGTGACCGGAGCAGGCCTGCAGGATTTGATGGAGGCCCTGTCGAGGAGAATCAAAAATGACTTTGTTCAAGTAGAGAATTCCTTCATTGCGGACATGCGTATCATCGGCCTCTTGAAGAATGCCCTTTCATCTTCGGAGAAAGTATCAGACCTTGTTGCGTCCCGTGCTCCCGGCGAAATAATCGCTTTCGAGCTTCAATCTCTGATGGATATCCTTGCTGACATTACCGGTGAAATCACCCCTGATAATATTCTTGATTCCATTTTCAGCAGATTCTGCATAGGGAAATAATGTCACGGCGCAGCCTTAACGGATGTTAAAAGGCGACTGCCCTGGAAGGATAACGGTCGTTTTGGCGGAAAAAAGAAATTTTGATTGATCATAATTTCTTATTACTTTTATGATGTACTTTAATACATCTCAACATTTCCCATTCAACCCGGTTCGGTCAAATAGTATGGATAAAGGAAAAATCGACAAAACGAAAGAGAATATCGGCGTTTCCAGGCTTGATGAACAGACAAGGAAAAATCTCTTCGATAAATTCGTGGAGAGCGGCGGCAAGGTCGTCAAGGAGAAAAAGGTCCAGACACGCCTGACCATTGATCGGGAAAAACAGAAGCAGTTCTTAAAACGGGTTGAAACCCGGCCATCAAACAAGAGAGTAAAACAAGAAAAGGCCGCGCCAGTTGAAACAAAAAAAACAGCCGCAAAGAAACCGGCATCGGGAAGTGAAGTCGGAGCTCTGGATCTTCTCATGGGGAGACTGAAGCTCCGTTTCAAGCTCAAGTTCCTTGGCATCGCCGGTTTCAATGGGTATTATTTCAACAACAAGTTCTTCAAGAAATTCAATAATATTTACAAGCCGGCCCTGATGGATGTCCAGATACTGTACCTGGAAATTTTCAGGAAAAATCCCGCCGTTGGCAGGAACATAACAGCAAAACTCGATGGCATGAAACCTCTTTATTTCGAGCTCATTGAGATGATCGGCAACCTCTTCGACAAAATAGTCGCCGATCAGATAACGGAACAATATGTCAATTTCCCCCAATTGCAGAAAAAGACCCTGGAGCTGAAAGAACAGATCCTGCTGCTGTATAAAAAACTCCTTGTGCTCAATCCTTTTGAGAATTCCGTTCAATCAGCCTTCGAACGCGC
Organism: Spirochaetota bacterium; assembly: GCA_017999915.1. Classification (NCBI taxonomy): domain Bacteria; kingdom Pseudomonadati; phylum Spirochaetota; species Spirochaetota bacterium. The sequence goes on along the minus strand of JAGNKX010000001.1, from coordinate 477,332 downwards.
CATCGATTATTATGGGAAATCGAGCGATACGACCGGCGATTCCTACTCATCCATGAGAAGAAGGATACGGAACGATCTATTCATCACGTTCCATAAATTTTTGCCGCGGCTTCACCTTCTTTTCTGCCTGTACCAGGGGCGGTATTATGAACTGTATGATACTGATATCGAGAGCATTCTGGGCATAGGAGAGGCTGAAAAACCGGGAAACAGGCAGCTGGCGCAGTATTTTGATGAAGTGGCCGAAGTCCAGGAAGAAGCAGCCGCGAACAAAAAACAGGAAGAGGGAGAAGAGGAGAACGAGGCCGATAAAGGACGGCTGAACGCTATACGTCAGGGTCTTGAAATGATGTCGATGCTGGACATGGCGAAGCTCAGGAAGGAATATGACCGGCAGCGGCTCTTCGAGCATGTGAGCGACGGCGACAAGGTTTTCATTACCTACCTGCTCTTTAACGAGTTTGACAAGGAATATTCCTTCATTTTAACGACCAACAAGATCAAGTTCAGGACCGATATTATCGCACGCACGAAAATCGATTTCAGGGCGAAACTGAATACACTCTACGACAAGATGAGAAAGAGCAGCGACAGCCTCCGTGAATATGCGGAGGAGCTCGCCAATTACGAAAAATCGAGGAATGAGAAGCCAGCGGGCAGCACACAGTATATCGAATTCACCAAGCGCATCGAAGCGCTGGAAACAAAGAAGAAAACCCTGGGCAAAAACGCCTTGTCAGTTGTACATGGGTACATGCTGGAAATAGTCCAGGAGCTGCAGATGCTCCTCGAGGACATGGACAGTCACCAGATATACATTGAAAATCCCCAGGAAGAACTCCTCTTTGACCCCGCCATTGAAGGCGAGAAAAAGATCCATGGGAAGAAAATCTTCGAAGCCATTTATATCATTTACTGTTTCGCCCTTGCCTTCGCCTATCGTCTGAGCCAGGAGGGGGACCTCTCGGGAAATCTGGAATTCAGGAAGGAAGAGCTGGAGCAGATGAAGAGCGAATCGAAGAAAGAGGAATCCCCTGACAAGGATAAAACAGAAAAGAAATCGGGCAAGTCGATCCTCGAAGAGCTCGATGATATGCTATAATACAATCTTCGCCGCGGGATCAATATTCCGCTGTTTATTTTACTGATCATTGATCTCAGAATGAAACTGCTTCATCTCATCACTGCGCCTGCCACGAATTGTCTCCCTGTCAGCGGAAAGTTCAGGATCACGGTAGGGAACAGCACGCTTGTTGGCCATGAGAAGGGCCATGTCGTGCGCGGTTATCTCCGGTATTATATTGCTTTTTGAAGCAATGGTTCCCTCGCGTTTGCCCCCCACAGAGGGTCCCCTGCCGATGAGAAAGCCGGCTTCGAGAAGGGCGGAGCGGACCTGCGGAGCGCTGGAATAGGTTGTGAGCACGGCCTGATCGTTCATTGTCCGGTATATCTGCCTGAAGAAATCCACGGACCAGAGCTCCGGATTCCGAGAGGGTGAAAAGGGGTCGAAGAACACCGCGTCAAAGGCTTCATCGGGCAGGGGCCTGACGTTCTCCCGGGCATCGCCGAAAAGAACGGAAATCGAGGCGCTCCCGGCGGTTGATGATCCCCCGATGTAGGCCTTCTGCAGCGCGGTATAGAGCCGGCCCCGATCATCATCAAACGTGATGGATGCCAACGCGGCGGCCAATGATCGGTCCCGTTCGAGGGAGAAAACAGTGACGACGCCCAGGTATCCGGCCCGCTCCAGTTCGGCAAGCAATGCAAGGGTGTTATACCCGAGGCCGAAGCCGACATCGAGGACCTGCAGAGCGGATTTATTCAGGCCAAGGATCCCGGAGGGGCGCACATGCTTCAGCAGTGCTTCCTCGTAGGCCCCGGATAGTGAATGCATATGCTCGTCATACTCAGGGAGGTAGAGGGTGTACGAACCATCCCCGGTTTTCACAAGAAAGTGCGCGGGATCAGTCATAGGGAGTTGCAAACCTCTTCATAGGCATGGGCCGGTTCAGCAATTCAATCTGCTGCCTTGAGAAAATCATTCACGGTAAAGTCAATATAGGCGGCGCAGTAATCATCGCGACAGAACTTATGGCGGATTATTCCACCGGAGAGGATGCCGGGAAGAAGACGCTGGCAGGCAGCGGCTTGTTCAAAACCGGCACCGCGGATGCGCAGGTAGCTCACCAGAATGGTTTCAGCCCTGATCCTGCCGGTATCAAGCAAGACATCATCGGTGGCGCGATTGATTTTCCCGTCAATGCCGTCAATGTAATTATAGTGAACGAAAACGCGGAGGGTGCCGTCATGGATCCCTTCCCATGAACTTTTCTTATAATTCAGAAATGAGCATGACAGAATAATTGCGCACAATAATGCCGGTACTGCACCGGAAAGAATATATCCAATCGCAACAATTCTTTTACGAGGGCATGATTTTATTAATGACATTTTCATTTAGATCATTTTTATTGTTTATCAAAAAAAAGATGCAACAATAAATCTTTACTTCTGTCTTTTTTATCATATCCATATACAGGAAATTTCAATGAAAAAAATCGTGTTTATTGAACCTAAACCGCCGGGAGAACATATCTTCACGCAATTTGCCCTGCCGAGAATCGGAATTTTCATTCTGGCCACGATGATGAAAAATCGCGGCTGGGATACGCAAATAATCGTCGAAGATCTGACCTCGATACATTATGACGAGCTGTCAGACGCGGATATTGTGGGAATATCCACCATTACTCCCACATCGATCAATTCTTATAGCGTTGCCAATACGATACGCCGCATGGGAATCACCGTTATCATGGGGGGGCCCCACGTGACCTTTCTTCCCGAAGAGGCCCTTGAATACGCTGATTTCGTAATACGGGGTGAGGGAGAGATCCCTCTCATGCGGTTCATCGATGCCTGGGAGTCAGACAGGGATTATCGATCGGTGCCAAATCTTTCATACAAGGACGGCGATCTTTTCGTGCACAATCCGATGCGTGAATTCGAGAACGATCTCGACCGGCTGCCGTTTTCTGATTTTTCCCTCATGAAAGACGGCTCGAAGCTTAAAGTGCTTCCGGTGCAGACGTCGCGCGGGTGCCCCTACGATTGCTCGTTCTGTTCCGTTACGGGTATGTTCGGGAAAAAATACCGATACCGGTCCACGGAGCATATCCTCGATGAATTGAGGCGCTACAGGGGCCTCGGGAAAATGATATTCTTTTACGATGATCATTTTGCCGCGAACAGGAAAAGGGCCAAGGAGCTGCTGCAAGCCATGCTGCGCGAAGGGCTTACCTTCAAGTGGTCCACGCAGGTGCGGGCGGATATCGTCAATGACCTCGAGCTTCTGGACCTCATGAAACGGAGCGGCTGCCACACCCTGTTCATCGGGTTCGAATCGTTCAACCCCGAAAGCCTGAAAGAGATGAAGAAGAAGCAGACCGTCGACGATATCATAAAGGCCGTCAGGATCATCCATTCCTTCAACATACATATCCATGGCATGTTCGTCCATGGCTTTGACAGCGATACGTGGGACTCGGTCAAGATGACCGTGGAATACGCAAAAAAGATGAAACTGACGTCGGCGCAGTTCCTCATGTTGACGCCTTTTCCCGGGTCCGAGTTCTACAAGCATGTGGAAAAACGCATCGTATTTCCCGACTGGTCAATGTATGACGCACACCATGTCGTGTACCGGCCCCTGCATTTTTCATTGAAAGGCCTGCAGCGGGCGCAGACATACAGCCACGAGCGGTTTTATTCCCTGTCTGAAATCGTAAGAAAGATGCTGCGCAAGAACTGGATCGCCGCGGGCATAGCCGTGTATGCGAGGATCATAAACCGCCGGTGGAAGAAAAATAACAGTGAATATCTCAAAGATATTGCCCGCATGGAATCCAGCGAACGGCATCGCACAAAAGAAACCCTTGCTGTTGAAAAAGCTTGATACCCGGGATCATGACTTAGATTGCCCTGTGATGCCTTTGTAATAAAAATTCTTGCTTCCGTGTCGCCGGCAATGTACTATAGTACTGCAAGGCCCCTGTTGCAGGGGCCGGTGGAGTCGTGTGATATGGCAAAAAAAATAATTCTCCATGGAAGGGTTCAGGGTGTCTGCTGCAGAGCCTACTGCAGCCAGTATGCCCGCGTCCATTGCATCCATGGCACTGCATCCAACCTCTCCGACGGCTCTGTCAGGGTTCTTCTTAATACTGACGATGGGGATCTGGTGAGACAATATATCTCGGATCTTACGACCAATCCAAAAAATTTCTCTTTTTACGGCCATATAGAAACTGTTGATGTATCCGACTTCTCGGGCTCTCTCCGGGGGGATTACCAGTTCTAAGGGAGCCTCAAAAAGTCCTATGGGGATCCTTGCCTGCAGGAACAGGGAGAACTGCTTGCCCATCATTTCGCAGGGCGCAGACGAAGACTCACCTGCCTGATAAGCCAGGGACTGACAGCCTCGGCTGCTATCCTGCTGCCGAACCTGTTCCAGTGAGGATCGTTTCCCTGGGTGACGCTCTTGCCAGATTTATTAATTTCCGGGAGAAAATAATCCAGCAGGTCAAGGTAAGGAATACCGCGCTTCGTTAACTCGGCAGCAAGAATCCTGTTCGGCTTTCTGTAATCAAAATCCTCCTCTGATGCGTTCAGGGCTGCCCATGCCTTTTTTTGAAGATGGGGATAGAGCTGGAGATCGGCCGGGATTATCACAACAGCCAGGGCTATATTTCTCTTTTTGCAGGCCCTGTCTATCCTGGTTATAAAATCAAATGAGCTCCTGAAATCATCGTTGAAACGGGCATTGTTTTTTTTGAATACCATCCCATGGGCGTCAAGGAGGAGCTGCAGGTATGCTTCATCGCTCCTCAGTGAAAATCCTTCCCTGTATGGTCCGGAGCCGAAAATCGCGCCCTTCGGTTTAATAATGCGGGCGATGTATCCATTAATCCATGTAGCTGCGGCTGAATATGAATACAGCCTGAAGCGCTTTCCTCCATTTTTGAAGTCGTCAAATATGTTGAAATGTATAATGACCATGTCGGGGTTCAGGCTGAATCCTTCATCAGCCAGGACCGACAGATAGTCCACCGGGCCAGCTTGGGGTATCCCCAGGTTGAGGATTTCTGATTTGCCATGGACCGAACGCAGCCTTTTCTCCACGAGGTTCATGTAGCTGTCCTCGTAGGGTACGGCGCCATAGGTCTGGGAATCCCCTACGGCCACTAGCCTGTAGTGACCCGGCTTTTTCCGTCCGCTGAATTCGATATCCTTGTAGCCGCGGGAGTTGAGCCTGAACCCGTTAAACTCTTCGGAACAGGGCCTGCCGCGGTAACGGAGATAGGTCGTATCGGGCGTGATTATAAAGGCCGGATCAAAAGCCCGGTAAAGACGTAAGGAAAGTTCCACTACTCCGAAAAGGAGGAGCATTATCGATATAGTAAGGGACAGTATTTTTATGGAAGAATTTTTTGTCACGGATGGCGTTCGGGTATTATAACCAGGCATATCCGCGGGGGGTGCGAATATGCCTGGTTGGATTTGTTACCATTTACCGGTCTTTGCGGCCGAGGGTTTGGGGAGATTGCTCAGCTCCGCCAGGGCCTCGTTGACTTCGTCCTGGTGCAGCTCATGGTCCACCAGCTTATTTTGAAGAAAGAGGTCATAGCCGTACAGGTCCATCAGTCCATGGCCGCTCAGGTTGAAGACGATCACTTTTTCCTTGCCTTCTTCCTTTGCTTCCCTGGCCTTGCGGATTGTGGCTGCGACGGCGTGGCTGGTCTCCGGCGCGATGATAATTCCTTCGGTTCTGGCGAAAAGCATGGCCGCCTTGTAACATTCGATTTGCTGCAGCGCCATGGGTTTGAAGAGTCCCTCCACCACGCCGGCTGAAACGAGCGGCGCCATGCCGTGATAGCGAAGGCCCCCGGCGTGGATGGCATCGGGCACGAAACTGTGGCCCAGGGAGTGCATCGGCAAAAGCGGCGTCATCTTCGCGATATCGCCATGGTCATAGATAAAGGGGCCCTTGGTGAGGGTGGGGCAAGAGGCAGGCTCCACCGGGATTATCTCAATCTGCGCCCCGTTTATCTTATCGCTGGCAAAGGGAAAGGCGAGACCGGCGAAATTGCTGCCGCCGCCGGCGCAGCCGATAACGATATCGACCTTCTTTTCCCCGGCCTTTTGGAGCTGGATTTTCGCCTCCTGGCCGATTATGGTCTGGTGAAGGAGCACGTGGTTCAGGACGCTGCCCAGGGAATAGCGGGTCTGACCGGTGGTATCGGATACCGCGGCTTCGACCGCCTCGCTGATGGCGATACCCAGGCTGCCGGGGGTGTCCGGATGCTTTGCCAGGACGTCCCGGCCCGCCTTGGTTTCCGGGCTCGGGCTGGGGATACAGGTGCCGCCCCAGGTCTGCATCATGGTTTTGCGCATCGGCTTCTGCTCGAAGCTGATGCGAACCATGAAGATCTTGCACTCGAGGCCGATAAGGGAGCAGGCGAAGGAGAGGGCGCTTCCCCACTGGCCGGCGCCTGTTTCGGTGGTAAGCTTTTTAATGCCGAACTGCTTGTTGTACCAGGCCTGGGCCACGGCCGTATTGGGCTTGTGGCTCCCCGCCGGCGATACGCTCTCATTTTTATAGTAGATGCGAGCCGGCGTCCCCAGGGCCTTTTCAAGATGATAGGCGCGGTGCAGCGGCGAAGGCCGCCACCGGTACAGCAGCTCGAGGATTCCCTCCGGTATATCGATCCACCGTTCCTGGCTCACTTCCTGCTCGATCAGGTTCATGGGAAATACCGGGGCCAGCATGTCGGGGGTAACGGGCTTTCCATCAGGCCCCAGAGGCGGCTGAAGAGGGGTCGGAAGGTCGGCCGCGATATTGTACCATTTCCGCGGCATTTCGCTTTCGTTGAGAAAAATTTTATTCTGCATAGGAAACTCCTTATATTAATTCGCCTGTTTTTTTCCAGGCGGTTCTTTTGCGGTTTCCTTGTACCGCTCAATCATGGCTCTGAAGGGGGAATGGGCCTTTTTAAGCTCCCGTGAGCCCCTGGTGATCTTGCAGAGGCTGATACCGAGGCGGTCGGCGATTTTTCTCTGGCTCATGCCTTCATCGAGCAGCTTCACCAGCTCCCACCGGGCGGAGATTTCATCGATCTCGTTCCTGGTGAGGATGCTTTTTAAAAATGACTCGATCTGTTCCCGGTCCTCGGAAGCAGCCAGCGCGGACGCTATTTCCCTCAGTTTGTTGTTGGTCATGATTGCTATAGTTTCTATTGATAGAAACGATTCTATGAATAGAAACAAAGCCATTGAGGGGCCGTTCATGTCAAGTTATTTTTGTCATTCTAGGAATTAATGATGATCGGGCGGGGATGCTTCATGCGGACCGCGGTAACGCGGCGATACCGTGCGTACAGGTCCTGAGATTTCATGCTGAGAAAATCGACGAGGGGAGTCCCTTGGATATGGTTTTTATAGATCTGCAGCTCGGAATCAAAGAGGGAATCGTAGCGCTTTTTGGAATGCCCGTGGGCGGCTTTAACGGCTCCCATGCGGCGTATATCCCCGTCGAATTCGGGACTGATATGATAGAGTTCATGAAAAATCACCCTGAGCTTCTCCTCCCAGGAAAGATCGAAAAAACGGGGCATATAAAAGTAGATGATATAGAGACAGGAAGCGCCGTTGCTGGTTATTTCAGGAAGGGCGTAAATCCTGCCCCGGAATCTGAGAAGGGATGATCCGTCCTTAAAACGCAGGGGGATCAGCTTCCCGTATAAGCCGCCATAACGGCCGCCCCTGTTGGATCCCACGCACACGAGCAGCCTGTTTACATCGATATGGCCGAGGGGTCCGCAGCGGCGGACAATGTCCGCGATGACGGCGGTAAGGGCCTGTGAAAGGTCGATCCTATCGTCCGGGCGCGGGGATTTTTTCTGCATTGCGGACCATTTCTTCAGCGTGCTTCATGGATATGTCGGTGATCGTTTCGCCTGCCAGCATCCGGGCTACTTCCCTGATCTTTTCCTTGGCCGAGAGCTGCTTCACCAGTGTGGTGACGCGCTCGCCGGTCTTTCCTTTCTGCACGGTGTAGTGCCGGTCGGACATGGCGGCGATCTGGGGAAGGTGGGTCACCACGAGGACCTGGCGGTTCCCGGCCAGGGATTTCAGTTTCCGGCCCACGATCTCGGCGACCTTTCCGCCGATGCCAGCATCGACCTCGTCGAAAACCAGGCTGTCGACGATATCGGCGGAGAGAATGACGTTCTTGATGGCAAGCATGATCCGCGACATTTCGCCGCCCGAGGCGACCTTACGGAGCTGGCGCAGGTCTTCGCCGGCGTTGGCTGAAAGAAGAAACTCGATCCGGTCCAGGCCGTGGGGATAGAGGGCATAGCGCTTGTTGTCTGCCTCGATTTCACCCTCTGGGCTCGCTTCCCGCTGGATGGAAACACGGAACTGGGTCCCAGCCATGCCGAGGTCAGCGAGCTCCTTCATGACCTTTGCCTCAAGGCGGCGGGCCACCTCCTTGCGCTGGTCGGACAGTGCCAGGGCTGTCTCCTTCGCATCCTTCACCGCCAGGCGGTATTCGTTTTTCAGGCGCTCCTTTTCCTCGTCGCCGGAATTGATCGCATCAAGCTCCTTGCGCGCCTTTTCAGCGTAGTTAACAATGTCCTGGACGGTGTCCCCGTATTTTTTCTTCAACGTTGACAGGAGCGAAAGCCTCTCTTCCACCTGGTTGATCCGCTCCGGCGAAAAATCGATGTTTTTTTCGTAATCGCGCAGGAAGATGGACGCGTCTTCCAGGGAATAGAGGGCCTCCTTGATCGCGTCAAGGGTCCCCGCAATTTCCGGGTCATATTCCGAGACCCTGGAGAGGCTCTGATCCGCGGTTTTCAGCTTCGATATGATGCCTCCCTCACCGCCCATCAGGCGGGAGGAGGTGTTGATTTCCTTGAACAGCTTTTCCGAGTTTGCCAGGAGCAGTGATTCGTTTTTCAGCTCCTCCTCTTCCCCGATCTTCAATCCGGCGGCGTCGATCTCTTTGATGGCGAAGGAGTTGTACTCTATGCGGCGGGCCTTTTCGCGCTCGTCGATTTCGAAGGAATTAAGACGGTCTTTCAGATTCTGGAGGCGCTCGTGAATCGCCCGGACCCGTGAAACGTCGCCGTCGAGGCCGCCGAAGCTGTCCAGGAGCTCGCGGTGCCGCGAAACCTTGACTATGTTCTGGTGCTCGTTTTGGCCGTGGATATCGATCAGGTATTCGGAACATTCCTTCAGCTTGGAAGCCGGCACCTGCACAGAATTGGCAAAGGAGCGTCCCTTGCCGCTGGAATAGAGCTCCCGGCGAAGGATGAGGGAATCGTCATCGCAGTCGATGCCGGATTCCTCAAGGACCTGCCGTACCTGGGGTGATGAGGAGATGTCGAACACCGCCTCCAGGCTGGCTTTCTCGAACCCGGTCCTGATCATGTCGGTGGTCATCTTTTCGCCCAGGATGCCCGAAAGCGCGTCTATGAGGATCGATTTTCCCGCGCCTGTTTCGCCGGTCAGGATATTGAGGCCTTTGCCGAAAGAGATGGCAAGATCTTCAATGATGACAAAGTTTTTTATTCTCATCTCGAGGAGCATTGTCGTGGTCCCGCCGTATACTAACCCCACCCGAGCTTTTCGCGCAGGATGGAATAGTAATTTTTTTCCGGATGCGTTATCAGCTTGATGTTCTTATTGGACTGTCGTATCAGAATCTCGTCCTTTCCGTCTATTCCAATTACTTCCTGACCGTCAATTGTCAATAATAAATTCTTGTAATCCGACGCTATGCGCGCCCGGAAGTCGGATGTCGCAGGGATGATCATTGGCCGCATGGCAAGGCTGTGAGGGCAGATGGGAATCAGCAGAAAAATTTTCGCTTCCGTCGGGGTTATGATGGGGCCGCCGGCGGACAGGGCGTAGGCCGTTGAGCCGGTGGGCGTGGAGATGATGAGGCCGTCCCCGGTGTATGAGCTGAAAAAGCACCCGTCGATCTGCAGCTCCAGGCGTATGGGCCGCGAAAATGATCCCTTGTGGAGCACCGCGTCATTGAGAAAGCACTGGCTTACCAGGTCCATGCCGTCCCGTCGCAGGACGACCTCGAGAACGAGCCGTTCCACCGTGGAATAGTGGCCCTTCAGGACGTTTTCCAGGTGGACCGGATATTCTTGGGGGCTGAATTCTGTCAGGAACCCGAGGCGCCCCCTGTTAATCCCGAATATCGGCTTCCCCGTTCCGCAGAAAAGTCGGGCTGTGCGGAGAAAGGTGCCGTCCCCGCCGATGACGATGATCAGGTCCGCGCCGTGAACGAACTGGTCCTGCGGCACCGCCAGGCGATAAAATGATTCACCGCGGATGATGTCGTATTCCGGCAGATGGATCCTGATATGCTTCTCCTCAAGAAATTCTATGAGCTGCGCAAGGAGCGGAAGTGAGCTCTCGTCATCCGGTCGAAAATTTATTGATGCTGTCTGTATCATAAATGGTACCGCCAATCATGATACTTTATGGCTCAAGTCGGGGACCGTCAATTAAAAAAGGTGCCTCGTTCACTCAAATCCGGCGCTCTTCTACTGTATACGAACAGAGGCACAGCGTTGTTAAAAATTTTCGTGACAAATACCCCCGTCCCGATACATCGGGACGGGGTATTCTGTCGCATAATGTTTTATGCGCTCTGCGATCTATGATGGCGGATATTTGCATTTAAATCTTGACAATATTGATCGAAACAGTGAAGATAATGCATTATTAGACTTTTGGTAGCGGTAGGCTCATGTGCCGGTGGCAGGGAGGCTGGCCCGATGAAAGCGGAAGATTATATCAATAAGAAAGCTTTAAGCGAGCGTCTTGACGGTGATTTTGAGCTCTTCAAGGAACTGGCGCAGTTATTCCTGTCGGATTCTCCGAAACTTGTGACAGCCGTGCAGGAAGCGATCAGTAGTAAAAATACCGAGAAGATAGGCAAGACATCTCATACCATAAAGGGCGCGGTGGCGAACTTCTCGGCGGAAAAGGCCTTTAACGCGGCCCTGACGCTGGAAAAAATGGGGAAAAACCATGACCTTGAAAAGGTTAATGAAGCGTTCAGCGTGCTTAATGATGAAATAGAAAATATGCGAAAAGCCCTGCGGCAGATGCTGGAAGAAAACAGCCTGTAATGCTATATCCTCATGTTCTGCTTCGCAGCGATCGAATCAGCCCGTAACCTCCGCCGCAGGCGATACAAATCGTTCCCAGCCATACCAGCCAGATGAGCCTCTTCCTGGTGACGGTGATCAGGACCGAATCGGCCGGCACCGCTATGTTTTTTCCCGGTGTTATATGGAGCAGTATCTTTTTACTGTTCGCGTCTATGTCGCGGAGGGAAACAGACCGGTCGGTGCCCGGGATCGGACAGTCCTGCGAATGCATGGCGCCGCGGCTGAAGACAATGCCTGGAGAGAGGGGGATGCCGTTTACTTTAATATCGGCGTAGGTTGAGGGCTCCCCCGATGTCATATGCTCGGTCCTGAACCCGGTAAAGCCGACGGTCACTCCGCTGAATTTTTTTTCCTCGCCTTTGCCGATGATCAAATTCGTAACGGCATCGGATCCGTTTTCATAATTTTCCGGGGCGATATAGATATCATTGAAAAAACCGGCGAAGATATACGGCTCCTTGTATATGGACTGGGTTTTTTCATGGAAATAATAGGCCGTTTCAATAGTGTCAGTCCGCTGGCCCCTTTGGACGGTAAAGCGTAGACGGGATTCTTTTTCTTCCGTGACCCCGGAAAAGGTGATATCCATGGAATCAACTGATGCCTTTGTGCCGTAGTCCAGTTTTTTCTGGACCGATGTGGTATGGAAATTCGACGTTATTATGCCGAGTATCAAAAGGCCGATGCCGATATGGGCCAGGCGGGATGGGAGGATTACGGCGGATTTAGATTTCAACATGTCGGCAATGGACTGCGCCATGACAAAGATCGCCAGGACGGAATACAAATAGGCCGGGACGCTCCCGGTGAATCCCCAGTTGATTGCGATGCCCAGGATGAGAGCGCCGGCAAAAGATATGATTGTTTCCTTTTTCAGAATACCATTTCCCTTCGTTACTATCATCGTCGTGGCTGTAACCATCAGCACGAGCATTATGATTCCCAGGGGCATTGAGAAATTGTTATAAAAAGAAGCCGTCACATTGGTGGGACGAGCCATGAACAGCTGGGAAAGAAGGGGCATCGACGTTCCCCCCAGTATGATGATGGAGTAAGCCATGAGGACTATGATGCCGTACACGGTCATGGTCTTCCAATCAAGAAAAGGCGCATCCAGCTTTTCCCCTGTAATGGTTGTAACGCGGAGGCTGAAAATAACTGCCGCTCCCGCTATGTATGCCAGCATAAAGACCATGAGGAATGTCGCCACTTCCGAAGCCGCGAAGGAGTGGACGGAAAAATTGGAAAGCACGCCGCTCCGCGTAAGCCAGGTGCTGTAAAATACCGTGAGAAAATATGCGAGGGCAAGTATGATATTGGTCCGCGCCAGGGTCCTGTTTCGTCGCTGTATGACAAAGCCATGGACCAGGGCGATGGAAACGAGCCACGGAATGAGGGATGAGTTTTCGACAGGGTCCCATCCCCAGTAGCCTCCCCAGCCGAGGACCGTGTAGGCCCAGTAGCCGCCCAGGAAAATCCCTACACCCAGGGTCACCATACTGAAAAGGAGCCAGGGGTAGGAGGCTGACACCCATGAACGGTATTCCCTCTTCACCAGGGCCGCGATCGCATAGGAGAAGATGACCGTAGACGATGCATAGCCGAGAAAAAGGATAGGCGGGTGAGTCACCATCCACGGGTCCTTGAGAAGGGGATTGAGCCCTGCGCCGTCGCCGGGGGCCATGCCGGGGCTTATGCTTTCCGGGAATTTGTCCCATATGTACGTGAAGGGGCTTTCCACAAGGAGAATGATCAGTATGAATATCTGGGAGAGGAGCATGACCGACGCGACGATTTCAGATTCGGGACCCTTCTTCCGGATTATAACGAATCCGAACAGGTTGAGAAAGAGGAGCCAGAGAAGAAAGCTGCCTTCCTTGCCGGCCCAGAAAGCAGCTATGCGGTAGGCAAGGGGAAGGTCTCTTGATGAATTGTCAAAGACATAGGCAAAGCGATAGTCGTATTCGATGAAGTAGTAGAGGAGCAGGATCGCGGAAAGGGCAATGCCGGCACCGGTAATCCAGTAGAGGATGGCGGCAGGCCTGGAGAACCGTACCCTGCCTGCGGCGGATAGGATCATGGCGATGGTTGCACCGACGGATAAGGCCAGGGACAGGATGATCAGTATGTTTCCCGCGTTGGAGCTCATGTTACATTTTTCTCCTGTATTTGGACGGACATTTCACCAGGACCTTGTCCGCATCGAAGATGCTTCCGTCTGTCCTGTACCTGCCGAGCATGACAATCTGTTCCGCGTGCTCGAAGTTCTGCGGCTTGGTCCCCCGGTGGAGTACCCGCATCCTGGTCCCGTCCCTGTCAATAACGGTAAAAGTAAATTCACCCTCGCTGTGGCTGACCGGGACCGATCTATCGAGTTTACCTATGATCTGGACGTATTTTTCCGCGCTGGCCTGTGCCTCTTTGAATGGAACGTAGGGCGACAGGATGTCGTCGCTGACGAAGAAAACGGCTGCGACCAGGAACGCCAGCCCCACGATGAAAAGTATGATTGTTCGATATTTCATGGCGCCTCGGTGGTAAGAGATTCACTTCAGGTCTTTTGTCTGCCGTTCCAGCCGTGCCACTTTGCGGTCCAGTCTGAACAGAAAAAGGGCCAGCCCGAGCCATATGAAAAGGATCACAGCCATGACCAGGTAGAGCGTTGTCGTATTCTCGGATTTTTGATCTTTATCACGAGGGATCTGATCGGACGTAACGGGTTCCTGGGCGTAGAGCGTATCCATGGGCAGGAACGATGAAGAGCGATCCGTTCCGGAATCGCCGGGAAATCCCTTTACAGTGATGATCAATAATACGATGCAGAGCAGGATCGCTCCTTTTTTAATCAGCCTCATGACTGGTTTCCTCAATCTGATGTTGTATGCGTGTGATGCGATTCATGATAGAGAGTATATGACAAAATAACAGGGTAAAGGAACCGATGGCGACCGCCAAAGTCGCGCGCATCCGGCCGTCGAGAAAAATTGTGCGGTCGGCGTTTATGATCGGGTCCGGATGCAGGGACGGGTAGATCCTTGGCACCAGGAAGGCAAAGAATGGCAGGGTGATCATGGCCAGGATCAGATAGGCGGAGCCTATCCTTCCGCGGTTCTCGTTGCTGCCCAGGGCACCCTGAATGCTGAAATAGGCGATGTAAATAAGAAGGATTATCACGATGGATGTCTCCCGGGGGTCCCAGTTCCAGAAAACGCCCCAGCTGATCCTTGCCCAGATCGATCCGGTTATGACGGTCATGACGGTGCACGCCAGGCCTATTGTCGCTGAATTATGGGCTTTTTCATCAAGGCCGGAGAACCGGCGGCCCCTGTCGGCCAGAAACAGGATGGAGAGCAGTCCCGCCACGACAAAGGACAGAATCGAAACCCAGGCTATGGGCACGTGGAAATAGATGATGCGGCTGGCATCACCCAGTATTTCAGCCGCGGGCGCCCACAGGAAAGCCATCACGATGGCGACCGGCATCAGGATATAGAATGATTTCAATGCTGCGGTTAAAACTTTCATTGCCCGGGATCTCCGCTGTGTCCCTTTGCTGCGGGATGATAATCAATATGATCAATCTTCAATCCAGACGAATCTGAATAGTAGAAAGGATATAACTGAAATGAAACCGGAAAAAGCAAGCAAAAAAAGAAGGTTCCTTCCCCCTGGCTCCGGGACGCTCAGCGCCGCCGCCGTCGATGAAATGGAGACCCAGAGCACCGGCAGGAGAATGGGAAAAGATATGATTGTAAACAGGGACCCTTTCCCCCCCGCCTTTGCGACCATGGCTGCCAGTATTGTGGTAGCCGCTGCAACGGAAATTCCCCCTATCGCTATCGTGCATACAAAGTGAAGGGCGTGTATGACCGTCACCTGCAAAAAGAAGAGAAAGAGGGGTGTCACCACCGCCAAAATGATCATCATGAATAGCTGGTTGAAGATGAATTTGGATATGAAGACGGATTCGGCCGGGACCGTGATCCGCAAAAATAAGGCCGTCGACTGGTCTTCCTCGCGGACGAAGATGTGGGAGAGGCCGTTCATGGCGCTGAAAAAGATGACGACCCAGAGGAGGATCGCCTGCACCTGCACCGGAAAGGGAACACCCCCGGCCGTGAGGCTCATGGCGATGGTCACGATGGCGGCAAAGGAGACGGCGATGTTCAAAGCGAACCTGCTCCTGAACTCGATCAGGAAATCTTTACGTAGATTGCGAAGTATATCCTTACCCAAGCCTGATCACCCCGCTGCACAGTTTTTCTTCATCTGCGTCGTTCGTGGCGAGGATAATTATCTTCGAGGTGCGGACCGATTCGAGATAACCATGAAGTATCGATGTCCCGTCTGAATCGAGATTTGTTCCAGCCTCGTCTAAAAAGAGAATGGGGGGATCGTTAAGTATAGCCAGGATTATTTTGAGGCGCTGCTTCATGCCCGATGAATAATGCTTAACTTTTTTATTGCCGTGAAGGTCCAGCTTGAATTGAAGGAGGAGCGACGAGACCTTCTGTGCTGCGCCGCCATCTTTGAGAACAAATGAGAGATTTTCAATGCCGGTCAATTCATCATAGGGATTGACCAGCGGCCCGGTATAGCCGATATGGTCCATCCAGAGGGCTTTCTCGATGGGGCCGCCCGATGAAAGAAGTACGGTCCCGGATGTGGGATTCTGGAGCCCAGCGAGGATCCTCAGCAGGGTCGATTTTCCTGATCCGTTGGGCCCGGTGATGCAGAGGGACCGTCCCGTCTCAACAGACAGATTGATGTTTTTAAATACGGCATGCCGTCCGAATTTCCTGGCAAGATCATTGACGGTGATTGTGTATTTTGCGGTGTCCATCGTGCCTGTCTGGTACAGATCGGTAATAACACTAGGCCTTCTCTATGCCATGAGAAAAAGGGTACCATTGATTTTTGTCAAATACAAATGACTTGTAAGGGCATATAAATAAGATACACTTTTTGGGATTTTCCCTGTTATCATGTTCCATATTATATATCCCCAAACAGGTCTTTGTGTTTATATTGAAGAATTTTAATAATAGAAGCCGCCAATCGGCTTGCATTCCATGAAAAATAATCTGCTTGAAAAAAAGATTAACCGGTTTATAATTAAGAAAAAACAAAGAGAGGGATGCATGAAAAAATTATCTATTTTTGCTGTTCTGCTGATGATTGGTGCAGGGCAATACGTCTTTTCACAGCAATGCCTCAAGGGGGATTGTAAAAACGGCACCGGCACCATGACCTGGACCAGCGGTGACACCTATGATGGCCAGTTTAAGAACGGCACCATGGAGGGCAAAGGGACCATGACCTACAAGAACGGAATTGTTTATAAGGGAGTGTGGGTCAGGGGGAAAATGAAGGGAAACGGTATCATGACGTGGCCCAATGGCGACAAGTATGAAGGCACCTTTCTTGATAACAGGATGAGCACCTACGGCACCATGACCTACGCCAATGGCACCAGGTATACCGGCATGTGGACCAACGGCCAGATGGATAAAATGGGAACCATGACATGGAAGAGCGGCGATAAATATGAAGGAGCCTTTAAAAACGGAAAGCGAGAGGGCAAAGGCACCATGACATGGAAGTCCGGGGATACATACAACGGCCAGTGGAAGAACGACCAGATGGATGGCGAAGGCACCATGACTTATGCCAATAAGAAGGTCGTCAAGGGAACGTGGAAAAGCGGCAAACTGGCCGAGGAAGCCAAATCCGGTTCTAGCGTCCCGGCCCCGAGCGGAGAGTACCGGATGCACTGTCTGCTCAATCCTGGCGATACCAGGTATACGGAAAGTCCGGTATGGACATTCACCTTCGCCGCAGGAGGCATCGGCACCTACAAGAAAGTAGGCAGCGAAACAGAGCGTACCGGGAATCTTTCATGGAAGCTTGAGGGAAAAATCCTGACGATCACGCTCCAGGGAATGGAAGACGGTCCGCAGGTGTATAACTATGATACCGCCAAGAAATATTTCGCAAAAAAGCCGGAGCCCTACGGACCGACCGGCGAGGTGGTGAGCGTCTGTATAATCAAGAAGAAATAAAGGGAACGATGAGTTCAATACGGCCGGGAATTAACCCCGGCTTTATTATATAACCCATCATTAATCGGGGTAAATACCAGGCAATCCATTTATGGAAGAAAGTACAGGCAGAATAAAACTAAATATACTGGCCGTCAACTTCCCCACTGATAAGCAGAGGGAGATAGAGGCAATTATCGAGCCCCAGGGTCACTACGTGGATTTCTGCTCCATGGATGAATCATATAATCGCATTATCAAGGTTTTCCCGGATTACATTATTACCTCGGCTCCTCCTCGAGGCGATATTCAAAATGACAAGCTTTTTGATAATATAATTAAAATAGCGGATGATTTTTCACTCCCATTGATAATTATTGACACGACATTATCAGAAAAATCCTATTCCCTGCAGATCAATGATATTATCTCCGGCATAATGACGTCGCCGTTCGGTAAAAACTTCTTTTTTAAGTATATCGACGAGGCGATACGCTTTCTGTCAGAGCATAAGAAAGTAATACTGAATAACGATTCATCGATACAGATCAATTCGCTTCTGTCGGAGCTCATGAGCCAGAAGAGGCTTGACGTGGACTTGATCCCGGAAAATCAGGTCGTATTACCGCATCATGACGATCACGAGGTAAACAAAGAAAAAAAGGAGTTGGAAGCCAGGCTCTGGACCGCTTTGGAAAACAATATGTTCAGGCTCTATTACCAGCCAGTGATGTCTCTCGAACATGATAAAATATCTGGATTTGAGGCTCTTATCAGAATGATCGATGAAAATGGCGCTGTTATTACGCCTGACAGGTTCATCGTCGTGGCCGAGGAGTCTGCGTTGATATTTCCTCTGGGTCTCTGGATCGTAGAAGAAACATGCAGGCAGATTAACGAATGGAAGGAAAAGTTCAATCTTGATTCACCGCTTCGGGTCAATGTGAACATATCGCCGCGCCAGTTCATTTTTCCGAACCTGACGGCACGCGTTTTCGAGATTACGGAAAAATACAATATCAACCCCGCCGATATAGCCTTTGAGATCACTGAAAGCGCCTTCATGAGCGATATGGAATCGGCCAATATCGCGCTGCTTGAATTCAGGTCAAAGAATTTCATGCTCTACATGGATGATTTCGGCACGGGGTATTCATCACTGAGCTATCTGATGCACTTCCCGGTGAATGTGATCAAGATTGACCAGTCCTTTGTTAAATGGATGCACATAGATGACCAGAGCGAGATCATCGTCAGGTCAGTTATCAGCCTTGCCCATAACCTGGGCCTCAAGGTCGTGGCGGAAGGGACCGATGATCCGTCCCACGTGGAACTTCTAAAAAACTGGGGATGCGATTACGCCCAGGGCTACTATTTTTCTAAGCCCCTTACATCGTCAGACGCTGACACGTTCCTTGAAAAATATTTCAGCAAGAAGTGATTATTCATCGCGGCGTGCGCACATCCAGGAGCTCTGCTCCGGGATGTCGAGGCGGCAGGGATTTGATCAAAACGACTTGGATCGCTCGTCTGATTTACCCTTAACCTTTTCCTCCTTCTTGAAATCTTTCTGTTTCTCCTTGTTCTTTTCTTTGGCCGCAATCTTTTCCTTGTAATGCACCGAGAAAGGATTGATATCGTCGGCGTAATTGGGAAGCTGGGTTCTCGACAATGATTTGGCCCGGTTAAAATCCTTCAACGCAGCGTCCTTTTCCCCTTTTTTGTATAGGGCGAACCCTTTTAGATACCAGACCTTGTAGTTGCCGGGATCGGCAAGGAGGTACAATAAAAAATCGTCAATGGCCTTCTGCTGCTCCCCGAGGTCGATATAGGCCAGCCCGCGGGCATAGAGTGATTCCAAAAAATCCCTTTTTATCGTCAGAGCCTTTGAGTAATCATCCACTGCCTCGGCCACCCTTTTCTCATAGTATTTGGTCTGGCCCCGTTTATAGAAAGTGTAATATGAATTTGGATTTACCTCGAGGGCTTTCGTGTAGTATTCGATGGCGCCCTGAGAATCGCCGGTATGATAAAGGGCGCCGCCCATGTAATGCAGGGAATCAAAATGCTTCGGGTCCAGGGCGAGGGCGCCCCTGAAATAATGGATCGCCATCGAATAATCGGTGCTCATATAGTATCCCTTGCCACGGTCGAACATCTTTTGAACGTTTGGATCAGTTTTGGCGTTCAAAGAAGGACCCGTTGCAGCTGAGGCCGTCATAAAGATGATTGTTGCCAGTATTGGTATGGTTTTGTTCATAGTTATATTACTTTTTTCCCTTTTCCATTGTGTCAACCATCTCTTTAAACAGCCGGTGGAATTCCTGGAGCTCGTCGTCTTTTCTTAAATTGCGGATCTCGGGTTTCTTGCCATCGATAATGGACCGTATATAATTGCTCATGACATAAATGGGTCCCGATATCCTGTGGGTCAACCTGATGAGCTTCATGGAGAGCAGGCATTCACCGAGCAGCGCTATCAGCAATGTGACCATGAGCAGAATCTGGTTATTAAAGATGATATCGTTCATGTCTTTCGTGTTGGTGTTATGCTTTTTGGCGATGTCTTTCAGCACATCGTTGTAGTAGCGGGTGTCAACGTTATCCGGTTTCGTGGCCAAAAACTGCACGATGTTGTCCTCGGCGCCTATGATTTCTTTAATTTTTGTGTTATTGAAAACAGCAATGATTGAGATGAAAATTATTATTACAGAGATAATGGCGGTTGAAAGGCCGATAATGATAAAGGTGGCGCGGAACTGAAACTTTTTGTCTATCAGATAGTTTTTTCTTTTTTTCATAAGGATGCTCCCGATAGTTAATTGATGCGCCGCGCATCCGGCGGATAGGTTCTAAGACATGGTGAGAGAACCGCTGGTTGTTATTAATGAATTCTCCCATCTATAGGTCAATATGTCAACAATTTTCAGATTATAACTTAAATCCCAATACCAATAAATCATCAAAGATGTTCCTCGAGACAGCATATGTTCGAAAGCAGTTTTGATAATAAAAAAGGCCGTCGATCTGACGGCCTTTTTTGCTGAGCAATGATGTTGTCGTGCATCATTTATTCAGGAGTTTTGCCTGGATGGTGACCTTGTTCGGGAAGGTGTCGGGGATCTCGAAATCAAAGCCGAGCTTGCTCGCCTTGGATTTGAGCTCGTCGACAAATTCCGTGGTGGTCCCGGCAAAGTAGATCTCGATCCGGGCTACCTGGCCCATCCGTCCTTTTTCCAGCACCTGCTGGACGCCGCGGATCCTGTTCGATACTTCTTCCCTGAATTTTCTCATTCCGTTGTAATCGAGACCGCTCAGGTAGATGTTGATCTGGCGGTGGGTGGCGGATTTGACGAACTGCTTGATAATGTCGTCCATGAAGGGACCCGGTTTCGACTTTCCGGTATCCTCATCCTTGCCGCCGAGGATCCTCTTGATGACGTTCTCGATGGCCTTCTTCGACGCGGTATCGGACTGGATGTGAACGCCCGGAGCGTCCTTGCTGGTCGTGGCCAGTATTCTGCCCGAGTAGACGTCGATCGCTTTCAGGCGCACGATGGCCGACTTGGATTTCATGTTTTTAGAGTATTCCCTCAGCGCCTGCGACTGGTCCTTGGTCTGGGCGGTGCCGATGATGATGACCTCGGCGCCGACATCGTTCAGCAGCATGTTCTGGACGTCTTCAGTGACCTGGCCGTTCATGGCCTTGGCCATGCGTCCGTACTGGCGTTTCATCATGTCCTGAACGATCTGGATGTCGACGAACTGGAAGCCGGCCTGTCCCATGCGCTCCTGCATGAGAATTTCCGTTTCGGTGAAACCGGGCTGGTTCATTCTGCCCTCGAATGTCTCGCTGATGAGGATCATGAATTTGGGTTTGCCGTAGCGGTTCAGGGCGTCCTCGACGGCGTCCTCGACGACAGCCGGTTCGACGGTGCCCTCAATCTCGACACGGTAGAGGTCGCTTTCAGCTTTTTCGCTGACGATCTTCTCTTTTTTTACCAGGCCGTACGATTTCGACTCGATCAGCATTTTCACGAGCTCAAAGTCCTTCACCGCGCTTTCCCCGGATACCGTGGTGCCCATGACCTTCTCGACCAGCTTGTTGCGGGCGTCGTTGATGGCGCGGTCCCGGGCCAGGGCTTTGTCGTTATCAAATATGGCCGCAACGCCTTCGGCCCTGTCTCTGGTGGGGGCCATCTTCTCGGATTTTTCATCCATTGAAAAATCGTCCGATTTGTTGTCTTTTACGTTTTTTGCCGTCCCGCAGGAGACAAATCCGAGCAGGAATACAAAGCAAAAAATAAATATGAAGGCCTTTTTCATCAGGTTACTCCTTTGATGGTGATTGAGTGCAATGGTTAATATAAAAAGAATTTATTCAAATAGTCAAATTATTTTTAGGAATTCAGAATACGTCATATTGTATATGGATTTGACCGTATGATGCTATATTCTGTTCTTTAAATCATGTATTATAATTAAATTTAAGAAGAAACTATTCAAATTAATATCAAAATTAATAATAATTTTTATTGACAGAAAAGGGGCTGTATATAATTTAAACCTTCCGATTAATTTTTACTGATTGCGGAAAAATATTATCTTACTATAACAGTACGAGACTGATATGAAAGGAATTCAAAAAACATATTCCATGAAGGCGTCTGAAATAGACAAAAAATGGTATATTATCGACGCCAATGGCAAAATCCTCGGAAGGCTTGCCTCCGAGGTTGCCAAGATCCTGCGGGGAAAGAACAAGCCGACCTTCACCCCCAATCTTGACATGGGCGACAACGTCATTATCATCAATGCCGAGAAGGTCGTCATGACCGGTTCCAAGGATGAGGATAAGGAATACTTCAGGCATTCCCAGTATCCCGGCGGCATAAAGTTCGTGAACATCAAGAAGATCCGGAAGGAACAGCCTGAATTCGTCATCGAACATGCCGTACGGCTCATGCTCCCGAAAAGCAGGATGGGACGAAAGATTTTCGGCAACCTGAAAGTTTATACCGGCTCAGAGCATCCGCACCAGGCTCAGAAACCGGAACCACTTGATATATAGAGGAGTCGTTATGTCTAACCGTTATTATGCTACCGGAAGAAGAAAAACATCCGTTGCCAGGGTCTGGCTTGCCCCCGGTTCCGGAAACATGGTGATCAACAAACAGCCAATAAGCGAGTATTTCAGGCGGAAAACGCTGGAGCTTATCGTTCGCCAGCCCATGGAGCACGTGGGATTGCTCGGCAAATACGACGTATTGGCCATCGTAGACGGCGGCGGTTGGTCCGGCCAGGCCGGGGCGGTCAAGATGGGTATCGCGCGGTGCCTCGTTCAGACCGATGAAAAACTGCGCAAGCAGCTCAGGGAAGGCGGGTTTCTCACCCGGGATTCCAGGGAAGTTGAGCGGAAGAAGCCGGGACAGAAAAAAGCGCGGAAGCGGTTCCAGTTCTCGAAACGTTAATTCAAGCAGATATATTGCGAAAAAGAGGATGCTCGGCAGCATCCTCTTTTTGTTTATACAGGTCAATGGATGATTACAATCAGTAAGATAAGGCACGGCAATGACTGTGTCACCCTGGAACTGGATAACGGGGAGCTATTGAAAATACCCCTCGCGGTGACCGGCCTGTACGGTCTGGAGACAGGAAGGTCCATTGACGCAACGGAATATGCTCAGTTGTCAGTTGAATCACAGCGCTACCGGTGCAAAGCCATGGCGCTGAATTACCTTGCCATCTGCCCACGGTCGGCGCTGGAAATGGAGAGGTATCTGGGTAAAAAAAAATTCGACCGTGACATTATCCGCGAGATCGTCAACGCCATCACGAGAGCCGGGTATATTGATGACGCGGATTACGCCGCGCGATATATCGAAAATAAACTAAGAAAAAAGCTGGTGGGGAAGCAGCTTTTGGCGAGGGAATTGCAGAAGAAGGGGATTTCCCGGCAGATAATAAACCATGCCCTTAAAGAAACCGAAACCATCCACACCGATCCTGAAGCCTTGTACGCCATTGCCCAAAAAAAGTATGCGGCGGTAAAGGATAAAAAAAACAGCATCGCCAAGCTCTCTTATTTTCTTCACAGTAGGGGTTTCGACACCGAAATGGTGAGAACCGTGACGGAAAGGATACTCAAGGAGAATGAGGATAGGGAGTGATTATCGGTCACTAGCATATTGGTTGCCAATGTCGATCGCCGTCTAACCGGACTTTTTTTCATTATTAACTACATTTTTTCTTGTAATCCTGGTATGCGTAGGTAAGTATTGCAAAATCTGACGAGTCAGTTTTCCTGCTTATATTAATTAACTATTTTAATGATGCATGCATCAGCGCGTGAAGGGGGGGAGTTATGAAAAAATTGTTATGCATTTTGATCTGTCTTTCGACTGTTATTGTTTTACGCTGTACGGATGAAGAGTCCAAGATTGACGCAACAAGCCTGTTCACCTTGACGAGCGGCTTTTCATCATCATACATGAGCTTTGCCATAATCGGCGGATTATCGACCGCCCCTGAATTTAAGGTACTGAATATGACATCGGAATTGACATCGTCGGGCAACGCCTACACCGGCGTTTTTACCGCCTCAGACTCCGCGGGGA
Source organism: Spirochaetota bacterium (assembly GCA_017999915.1). Lineage (NCBI taxonomy): Bacteria > Pseudomonadati > Spirochaetota > Spirochaetota bacterium. The sequence continues at coordinate 453,419 of JAGNKX010000001.1, read as the reverse complement.
TCCATACGGTAACCATTTCATTGACCTCTCCGGCGGCAGGTTCCGAGTATCTGGAAAGCGCAACAAGCTACTTTTCCTACACAAGGGCGAATACCGCCTATACAATGAATGCAAATTATACGGTAAACAATGACTTCAGGCTCAATATCTCAGCATGGAGCGGAACCGGCACAATCATGAAAGCTACGTTCTCAGGGGTTCTGTGTAACGGTTCTGGCACTACCGACTGTCTTACAATCGAAAACGGGGTGATTAACGCTATTATACGGTAACCTTCATTTCAGTCCTTCGAACATGGATTTCCTGTCGTTTATGAAGGACTTGTAGATGCGGTAGTGATCGGTGTCTTCATAATCGATCGTATGTATGGGGGCACGGTCAAAGCTGAATATCTCCGATCCCTGAAGGGCAAGGAGGATCGGCGAATGGGTCGCTATTATGAACTGGGCATGACCCAGCCGGCCCATCTGATCGAGGAGCTGCAAGAGCTCAATCTGCCGTTTCGGGGAGAGGGCGTTTTCCGGCTCGTCCAGGAGATAGAGCCCCTTTATCTGGAATCGGTTTTTAAAGAAAGACATGTGGCACTGGCCGTGGGACTGCTCGAGAAGAGATTTTCCCCCGAAATACTCCAGCGTGGCAGGCGACATGGAGGCCCATTCATCAAGGTTCACTGCAAAATTCCGGAATATCTCAGACGCGAAGAATGACCCCGGCACCGGCTTGTCCACCCACTCGGCGCTGATATATTTATGAAGGTCCTTTTCATACCTGTTGTAGTGTGCCCTGGTCCGCTCCATTCCCTCCCATATGTGTATGCCGCATTTCGTGGCTATGGCCCGGAGCAGGGTCGATTTTCCGCTGCCGTTTTCACCCACAAAAAATACCACGGGCTTTGTAAATTCAATTGAATCAGTGACCCGGAAAAGCTCAAGGTTAAAAGGATACTGGTCATTGGTCGGATAGTTAGCGGGCTGTAATATTATACGCTTCAGGTGCATGGCAGATATCATCTGCCCGGAGCCACTATTTTGTAAAGTCACTTTCCAAAACTAGTGAATGAATATCGTTCATGGTTTATCCGGGGTATTAATATTTCCTTGAAAAATATGGCAGGGTGCCTAGAAATTGCCACAATACCTCGTTTTGAGAGGATCATAACAGGCGGTGCGACATGCTTACGGTAATGGATCTGCGGAAGTCCTTCATTGATTTTTTTCGGGAACGGGGTCACCGGATCGTCCCTTCCAGCTCCCTTCTCCCCAAGGATGACCCGACCCTCCTCTTCACCACGGCCGGCATGGTCCAGTTTAAGCCCATGTTCGCCGGTACGGTGGACCTGGAATACACCAGGGCCTCGTCGGTGCAGAAATGCCTCCGCACCAGCGATCTGGAGAACGTCGGCAAAACCAAGCGGCACCTGACCTTTTTCGAGATGCTCGGCAACTTTTCCTTCGGCGATTATTTTAAAAAAGAAGCAATCGAGTTTGCCTGGGATTATTCGACGAAGGTGATCGGCTTTCCCACGGACAGGATCTGGGTGTCCATCTACCAGGACGATGACGAGGCATTCGCGTTGTGGAACAAGAATATCGGCATACCGGAGAAAAAAATCGTGCGCCTCGGCAAGGCGGATAACTTCTGGGGACCCGCCGGGGACACCGGGGCCTGCGGTCCCTGCTCCGAGCTCTACATAGACAGGGGCGAGGCCTACGGCTGCGGCAAACCGGACTGCAAGCCAGGATGCGAGTGCGAGCGTTTCCTGGAATACTGGAACCTGGTCTTCAACCAGTACAACCAGGACGCGGCGGGGAACCTGAAACCCCTGCCCAGGCCCGGTATCGATACCGGCATGGGCCTTGAGCGTCTGGCCGCGCTGGTGCAGAACGTCGATTCGGTCTTCGAGACAGACGAGTTCATCAGCATCACCAAATTCGTATGCGACCGGGCAAAGATCGACTACCGGGACGACAAAAAGGTTCCGGTGAACATCATCGCCGAGCACGCCAGGGCCATTACCTTCGCCGTGTCGGATGGGGTTTATCCCTCCAATGACGGCAGGGGCTATGTGCTGCGGCGCATCCTCCGGCGCGCCATGCGCTTCACCCGCCAGCTCGGCATCGCGGAGCCCTTCATATACGCCGTGGTAGATCCGATCGTCGGCATCATGGGAGACTTTTATCCCGAGATCAAGGAATCCTCGGTCAATGTGAAAAAGGTCATAGAATCCGAGGAGAGGCGCTTCCTGGAAACCCTCGAGAACGGCATGGACCGCCTCGAAGAGATAATGAAGACCTGCTCGAAAAACAGGGAAAAAATAGTGTCGGGGAGCGACGCGTTCATCCTCCATGACACCTTCGGATTCCCCCTGGAGATGACCAGGGAGATGGCAATGGAGCGCGGCCTTGACGTGGACGTCAAGGGCTATGAAGATGAGATGGTAAAGCAGCGTGAAAGGGGTAAGCAGAGCTGGAAGGCCGCGTCAGGCAGCCTTGACGAAGCCTGCGAGGAGATCGGCAAAACCGCTCCTGATACAGTCTTCCGGGGTTACGACTCTGAGACCGTGTCCACGACCGTGGAGCTGCTCCATGACGGCGCTGCCGCCATTGACCGCCTTGGTGAAGGTTCCAGGGGACTCTTGGTGCTGCAGGAGACCCCCTTCTACGGCGAATCCGGAGGCCAGGTGGGGGATATCGGCCTGATAACATCCTTGACCGGGGCGGTGTTCCGGGTCGAGGACACGAAGAAGAACAATAAAACGACCACCCATGTCGGTGAAGTCGTCAAAGGGGAATTTAAAAAGGGTGATAGGGTCACCGCGGCCTATGACATCGTGAACAGGAACCTGATACGGGCCAATCACACGGTCACGCACCTCCTCCATGCCGCCCTCCGGTCGGTGCTGGGTGTCCATGTGAAGCAGGCGGGATCCCTGGTGTCCCCTGACAGGATGCGCTTTGATTTTTCTCACTTTAACGCCCTGACCGGCGACGAGCTGAAAAAAGTTGAAGAAATGGTGAACCGGAAAATATGGGAAAACATACCCGTAACCACGACGGTCATGAACTACCAGGATGCGGTCAAGACCGGCGCCATGGCCGTCTTTGACGAGAAATACGAGGACACGGTCAGGGTCGTGTCCGTCGGCGATTACAGCAAGGAGCTCTGCGGAGGCACCCACGCGGCAGTGACCGGCCAGATCGGTCTCTTCAAGATACTCCGCGAGGCCTCGCCCGGAGCCGGCATGCGCCGCATCGAGGCAGCGACCCTCAGGGGGGTCCTCGACCGGTACAATAGCCAGGAGGAAACGGTATCGGCCCTGGCCAATCTGGTGAACGTCACCGAATCGGCCCTTGTAAAAAAGGTCGATGAGATCGTAAAGCGGTCAAGGATGCTCGAAAAAGAACTTGAAAAACTTAAGAAGGATTCCCTGTCGACCGGCCTGGACTCGATACTGGCCAGCGCGGAATCGCTCGATGGCGTGACCATCGTGTCCCGGACCTTCAATGGCATGGAAGCGGAAGAGCTGCGGAACCTGTCCGACGCCATCAGGGAAAAGGAACAGAACGCCGTTGTCCTCTTCGGATCGAATAATAACGACAAGGCCCTGCTCTTGTTCGCGGCGACGAACAATGCGGTGAAAAAAGGGATAGACTGCGGGAAGATCATAAAGGAAGCGGCGCAGCTGGTGGGCGGCGGCGGCGGCGGTCGCAAGGATATGGCCCAGGCGGGGGGTAAATCGCCAGAGGGTCTGGCCGACGCGGTTGCAAAAGCAGTCGCCATTGCCCGGGACATGGTCGCCAGGAAATAACCGCAAACCCAAAATGCATGGGAGCTAATAACGCGTCCGCTCCGGGCGCGTTTTTCATGGTTGCGATTTTATGTGACATAATTATGTAAAATTATTGACAGAAAATTTTTCCGAATATACATGTTTTCCTACGGATGTTTTCCGCTATAAAGAATAGACTTGTTGTATAACTAATTAATGACAGACACGTGCACCCGCCACCGGCAGAGGGTACTTGATAGTATTGTTGAACAGTTATTCAACAGGTCAAAGGATACGTCATACAGAAAAGGCGATCCGCATTATTATGAGGTGTGTTCATGGTTGATACAGATAGGTACTCAAAATATCTGGTTCGTTCCGTAAATCATATATTCAAGCACTTTCTCGATGATGCCTCAGTTGAGGAAGTGTTCGAAACCCAGTCTAAAACCAAAGACCCCCTGGTGGTCGTTGAGATCAACGGAACCATGAAGGGAGAGATCATCATAAATCTTCCCAAGAAGACCCTTGACCTCATCACCATGAAATTCATCAATTCCGACGACATGAAGACGATCCGAAAGTACCACGGTGACGTGGCAGGCGAACTGGCGAACCTTATCACCGGGACCTTCGCCAACCAGATGCAGTTTTTGAAGCATGACATCAAACTCAACGCGCCGGAATTCAACGATGACCCGATTTCCATGAAGACCCTCTATGAAAATATAAACCTCTCCTTCAACTCGAAATTCGGGGGCTTCGACATCGATTTTTATTTCAAGGAAATGCATTAGACTAGCTTCCTTAAGCACGGCACCGTACTAGCACACCGTTTCACAGAGGGATGGATTTGTAACAGCCCTTATACGAAATTTGATCGGAGCTGATGCCACTAAGTGAATCATCTCACATCGTTGTATTCAAGAGAGCACGCAACAATACCGCTTTCTTTCAGAATACAAAAACGGGATGGGCATAAGACTATTGACTTTTCAGAAATGATGCGGTATCATTAATAATCATATAGTTCCAAAACCAACTCCATTGGGTCATGGGGGATGACTGAATGTCAAAGGCAAGAGAAGATTTGACGGCCATTTATAAGGCTGCCATTGCAGCGGTGAATCCGGTGACCGCGGTAGATACTCATGTAAGGAGAAAGAATAACACGCTCCAGCTATTATCCGGGGAGCAGGTTATGAAGGAATTCGATCTGGACGGTTTTCGCCGTATCATAGTGACCGGCGCCGGCAAGGCAACGGCGCCTATGGCCAGGGCAGTTGAGGAACTTCTCGGTGACCGCCTTGATGAGGGCCTCATTTGCGTCAAATACGGGTATACGGATAGACTTCAAAAAATAAAAATCATCGAAGCAGCCCATCCCGTGCCTGATGCCAACGGGGTAAAGGGGGCGAAACAGGTGCTGGATTTATTGAACAGCGCAACCGCGGATGATCTGATCATATCGCTTATATCGGGCGGCGGCTCGGCGCTCCTGCCGCTCCCCCCTGAGCCGATAAGCCTTGAGGAAAAAAGGGAAACGACGTCCCTCCTGCTCAAATGCGGCGCCGGTATTCATGAAGTCAACACGGTGCGGAAGCACCTGTCTCTGGTGAAGGGCGGCAATCTGGCGAGGGCGGCAGGGGGAGCCACGGTGATCAACCTCATGATATCTGACGTGGTTGGAGACAACATGGATGTGATCGCTTCGGGCCCCTTTGTGCCGGACCGGTCAACGTTCCGCGATGCATTGGGGATAATTGAAAATTACGGCCTCGATGATCAGGTGCCGGCGTCAGTATTGGGCCGCATACAAATGGGCGTCCGGGGCGATATCGAGGAAAATCCCGGTTCCGATGATCCGATTTTTAAAAATATTACGAATCTCATCGTGGCATCGAATATCATAGCCCTCCAGGCAGCGCGGGATGAGGCAGTGGCCCGCGGCTATAACAGCATCATTCTATCATCCATGATCGAAGGGGATACGAGGGACGCCGCTTTCTGGCACTCCCGGGTGGCCCGGGAGATCGCGGCATCCTCCAATCCGGTGTCTGCTCCGGCGTGCGTTGTAAGCGGAGGGGAAACCACGGTCGTGGTTAACGGCGACGGCCTGGGCGGAAGGAACATGGAGTTTGCCATGCACGCGGCATTGTTTATAGAAGGAATGGAACGGATCACCATGGCCAGCGTCGGCACTGACGGCAGCGACGGCCCCACGGACGCTGCCGGAGCAGTTGCAGACGGCTTGACGCTGGATCAATCGAGGAAAATGGGGATCGATATCAATACATACATCGCATCAAATGATTCATACCATTTCCATGAGAAAGTGGGGAATCTCATAGTGACCGGACCAACTAACACCAATACGATGGATGTGCGTATAATACTGGTGTTGTGACATAATTAGTTATCGGAATTGCATATTTTAGAATAAAAGGATTAAGTAGAAAGGAAAATAGTACGATATATAAAAAAAGTGTTGATTATTTATAATTTGAAAATTAACATATCATTAATTTTTCCATAAGGATAGAAAGACTAGTTTTTTTAATTTGAATAAATATTGTTTTTCACGAGGAGAAATATTATGACGATGAGAAGGTGCTGCAAAGTTATGTCGCTTATTATAGTAAGCGTATTCGCTTTTTCTCTTGCGTTCGCCCAGGAGAAAGCCGCGGAGAAGAAGGATGACGGCATTAAAAAGATGCCCGACGGATCGTACAGAAGCAAGGATTTTGATGAGTCAACCAGGCCTGAAGACGATTATCTGGCAAAATTTCATGCCAATGAAATTGTTGAAAAATTGATGAAGAGAAATCTTGAAGACATATACCTCCTGAATGTTCTGATAAAAAATAATTCAGGCAAAGGATGGGATACAAAATATCAGGAAATATATAACGGATATAAAGAAGGCCTCGAACAGTACTACAAGCGGAACATGATCTATGCCAGGGACAAACTGGAAAAAAACCTGACCGCGATCAATGAGCTTTTCAAGCTCGTTATCGATGACTATCAAAAGCAGAATGATGAGCTCCTCAATGAGTGCGCCGGCAAGGTTCTTCTTCTCCATCTGAATATCAGTTCCCGCATCGATCCTGACGTAGCGGAACAGCTCCAGAATAACCACTTGAGATTAAGGGTTGCCTACGGCCAGGTTGACGATGCCCAGTCATCGAAACAAAACAGGTCCTATGCCGGTTCCGTGTATCACATGCGCGTGGCAAGGGCCTATGGCATAGCGATCCTGGAATCTCTCGCGAAAGATGATAATGAGAAAAAGAGCATTCATGATAAATATAAAGTCGCCAAGGCTGATAATAAAAACAGGCTTTACGCTGAAAAGAAAGAAGAGACCAAGACCGAGACTAAAACCAAGTAATCAGAATTTTTGTCATAGAAATAAAAAAAAGGGGATTCGTCCCCTTTTTTTTATTAATTGAACATGCCGATTACGGAAGGATCGCAAGCGATTGCGGTAATTATCCATATCCGGGAACAATCCTCTAAAAAATAGTTAACCCCGGATAAATTGTAATAGAATTTATAGCGAGCGGGTTTAATATTTGCACCATCAATTCTGAGATATAGACAGTAAGAGCGCATGGCCGTTCCCAGAAAAAAAATAGAAGTCATCAAGTATAATATTATTGAATGCTACTTTTTCACGGTAAATCTGCTCCTCAAACCATGGTTGTTGATTCCTGTCGCTGTCATTTTTTTTGTCATGATGCCCGCCATGACGAGCATACAGGAATTCCCGACTTTCAGGGTCGTTATTGACCCGGGCCATGGCGGGGTGGGAAGAAAACTCATGTCGGTCCATGGTGACAGGTATGACACCGTATACCGGCGATTCCTTGATCATTTCAAGGAGGGCGCCTCCAGAGGGTCCATACAGGAACGGGAAATCGTTTACAGCATCGCAAAAAAGACGGAAAAGATCTTGAAGCTCCTTGCGCCGGGGGGAGACAGGGAAAAATTCTACCGCATCCTGGAGCGATATGCCGATGGAATGCCGCAAAAGGCCACTATCCTGACCTATATGAGCCGGGGACGCTCGGTATCCGAAGAAGAGGCCTATGACCGGGAGGATCCGAACGCTCTTTTCAGGCTTTTCGATTATCCTGACATATTCGGTGAAATGCAGCCGGGTCGAATATCCCGCATCAATGCCGTCAGGCCTCACCTGGTCGTATCGCTCCACCTGGCAAAAGACGCGCCCCGGGACTTCGAGGGCATGAACCCGGTCATCACTCCGCCCTATTCCTTTCTCCGGAAAGGACTTGCCTACCTGAAGAAAGAGGAGGAGAGTAAAAAGTTTTACACGAAGAGCCGTTACCGGGAATGGTTCATTGAGGAAAACACCCGCTCCGATTTTGACTGGTTCCTGAACGATACGTCGATTTATTTCACCGGGTATCCATTGCGGAACAGCCTTGAAATAGACCGTTCCGGCTTCAAGGGGTACCGGTACAACATGGTCAGGTGGTCCTATGCGGACAGCCCGGGATGGGAGCGTGCGGCACGCTACCGCGTTCCCTCAAGCCGATATGCCCCGACCTTTGATAACTTTGTCCCCGAAGGAAGGTTCTGGGACCGGGAGCGGTCTTCCTACGAGCATTACCGGCGCGACGGGGGAGAGGAAGGCTTCGGCGGCGACAACGCTTATGCTTCCTATGAAATCATCCGCTACATATGCTATTCACTCAATATTCACGGTGACGATAATCGGTCACAAAAACCCGGCAAGAGCTATATATCGGTATGGATCATGCCGCTCCATGTCAATGCCATCAACGCGTTCATCGAGCTGGGATACCTGAACAGGAGCCGTGACCGGCTTCTGCTGACAAAAAAACAGAATGAAATAGCGGAGGGAATCGCCGTTGGGATATTCTCGCTGCTGACCGGGCTTGCCCCGAGAGATACAAAATACAAGCATGCGCCCAAGGGGAAAGGAATTGATTTTAAAAAGTACACCATGCCGGATGGCACCAGCTATTTTGACGCTGTTGTCGGTCATTAGCGTCGTAACGCTGCTCGGCGCGGCGGGGCCTGATACTTTCAACGGGCCTTTTATCAATGCGGCTGATTCGGTCAAGAATTCCGTGGTGAGCATTTCCATATATGAAAGAAAAGCAGGCGGGAAAGACGGGAATTTCAAAAAGATCGCCTACGGCTCCGGAACCATTATTGAGGGCGGGTATATAGTCACCAATTATCACGTGGTCATGAAGGGCGACTATTTTCAGGTTCTTTTAAAAGACGGCGTGCCGTTGGAGCTGGATAGATTTGAGAACGGAAAATTGTATCTTGCCGACCAGAAAACCGACCTTGCCCTTCTAAAAATAAGGCATCCAGATGCCGTGCCGTTGAGCCCGGTCCTCTTCGATGATTCAAACCGGCTCTGTGAAGGGGAATGGGTCCTGGCCATCGGCAATCCCTACGGACTCCGGCAGACCATCACCGGCGGCATTGTTTCATCAAAGGGGAGGGACAATATAGGGTTTGCCGACATTGAGGATTTTATTCAGACTGATGTGTCCATCAACCCGGGCAATTCCGGCGGGCCCCTCATCAATCTGAAAGGAAAGCTCGTGGGCATCAACACGGCGATCCGTTCCGAATCAGGCGGCTTCCAGGGGATAAGCTTCGCCATACCTTCCAATCTGGTTAAGCAGGTGTGCCGCGAGCTTATCCGGCATGGGAGGGTCAGACGCGGATGGATAGGATTCCTGGTCAAGGAAAAACGGAACGGCATCGGGAAAGAGGAGAGCTTTCTCAAGATAGTATCAGTGATAAAGAATTCCCCCGCTGAATCGGCGGGTCTTCTCACCGGCGATATCATTCGTGAAGTGGACGGGGAAAAAATAACGACCCTGGGGAGCCTCATTCGGTCCGTTGGGAACAAACCGGTCGGAACGACCATCGACATTACCCTGTCCCGGAACGGTCGCATGGAGGAGGTGAACCTCATGCTGATGGAGCGGACGGTATATAAAAAAATACGGACCGCCATGAACAGGCTCTTCATGCTCTACGGCATTGAAATAGATGAGAATTCCCAGACCGGCGGCGTGGTCATATCGGATGTATCGCCGAAGAGCATTCTCTATAACCTGAAAAAAGGCGATGTTCTTCTCTCAATGGACGGCAAAAGAATCTCATCCCTGGATTCATTTATGAGAATATTCGATAAAGGCGGCTCACGGATAGGAAGGATCACTGTGAACAGGGATTCCCGAGTTTTTGAAATACAACTTTCCGATTGAAGGCGGTACGATATGACAGCGAATATTCTACGGATATGTTCCGCGCTTCTGCTGATGACAATGGCGCCGATAAGGCTTTTCCCGGAGGAGGGGGCGCCACAACAGAAAGCGCTCCCGCTGGATAAGAAGTTTTTTTCTGAATTTCAACGCACCGCCCCGATCCTGCGCGATGACTTCCTTGAAAGCAGGATGAACTCAATTGTGCTGGTCCGGGGACTGGTGACATCGATACAGAAAACCACGCGCCTCAAGAAAAAATACCGTGTCATCCTGACCGACCCCGAGGCTGAGCGTCTGAACGTGAAAATTGTCTACCATGTCTATATAGACAGCGCGGTATCGATCTCCATGCTCTCAGAGAACAGGAACCTCGAATTTTCGGGCCAGCTGATCGCCTATACCCCTATTAATTCCAAAAGGGACTCCTATATCCTGGATATCCTCTTCGAAAAAGGGGCGGTTATCATTGAATGACGAAATTGAATGAAATCTTTGATAAGCCAGGAAGTGACCAGGACCCATGAGGTAAAAACAGGTTCGGCAGCCGCAGGATCGTTGTCACAAAAAAAAGCGGGTCAATAGTCCTGGACGCGGAAAAACAAATCCATTTTGACGCAATGGCATTTCAGCCCATTGAATACAATGAATTTGTCAATTTTTGTCTGGAATTAAAAAGAATCGAGAATGATACGGTAATATTGAAAAAAGATGACCGGCTCTATAAACAGCGGTGATTAACCCTTTTTCGACAGTTTTTCCTTCAGGAGCTTTTTCTTTCTCTTGATCTGCTTCTTCGCCCTCTGGCGCTTTTCTCTGGCGTTGTATTGCTTTCCCACGGAGTACCTCCTCAATTTTCTAATCACATAAATTTTTGATGGAACTTTGTCAACATAAAAATGCGTAACAGAATACTCCCTCCGGCGGGTGTGCATGCGCACCTATTGCTGTCGGAAGGAATATTATATCGAAATATAGTTGCAAATTTTGTCGGAATAATGGATGTGTAGGGATGACATCCATGACCACGTCTTCTCCGGAGGATGCGTATGAAACTCAACAATGAAGCCAAGGTTGGCCTGATGATAACCATCAGCTTCACCCTGTTCATTATCTTGGTGGCGCTCCTTGCGAAAATCAATGTGTCCCGCTCCGGGTATACCCTGCGGGTCTATTTCAACTTCCTGAATGATCTCCGTATAAGCGCCCCGGTCAAGATAGCCGGCGGGATTAAGATCGGCTATGTCGAGTCAATCAAGCAGTCCGGTGAAAAAACCGAGGTGACCCTCTGGATCGAAAAAAAGTATTCCCTGGTGAAAAACACCAAGTTCGCCATTTTCACCTCCGGGCTGATCGGAGAAAAGTATATCAACGTCTTCGTCCCCCCTGCAAGCGACGTGGAGGAATTCCTCATGGACGGGGACAAGGTCTACGGCATGGACCCGGCCAGCTTCGACCAGATGATGATGACATTCCAGGCCTTCATGCAGGACGAGAGCGGGGGCCAGGTCCTGGCGGAGATTTTCCAGAATTCCAAGAAGTTCGTGGGAAACCTTAACAAGATCGCGGACGACAACAAGTACGACATACGGCAGGCGATCATATCCGCGAAGGAGACCATAGCCAACCTGAATTTCCAGTCAAAGATCATGATGGCGAACATCAACAGGTTTTCAAAGAACATGGCCGATCTTTCCGACAAGAACAAGGACGACATCAACATCACGCTCAGGAACCTGTCCGAAACGTCCACTAACCTCAACAAGATCGTCTTCCGGATTGAGAAGGGCCGCGGCACCCTGGGGCGGCTCCTGAACGAGGAGGACATCTACGTAAACCTGCGCGACGCATCCATCGCGGCCAAGGACCTCTTCCGGCAGCTCAAGCAGGATCCGTCGAAACTCTTTTTCCGGACCCAGAACTAAAAAATGGCCCGGAACAGAAAATATTTCATATGCGCCACCTGCGGTACGGATTTTCCCAAGTGGCAGGGGAAATGCTCCGCCTGCGGCGAATGGAACACCATCGTTGAGTCTGAGCCTTCGGCACCAGCCAAGACAGCGCCTGCCGGCGATGTGATATCCCTGGGCAGCGTTGAATTCAGTCCTGTTCACCGTATCATGACAGGGATCGGGGAATTCAACCTGGTGTGCGGCGGCGGCATCGTGCCCGGCTCGGTGATTCTCATCGGCGGGGAGCCGGGCATCGGCAAATCCACCCTGGCGCTCCAGGTGGCCGGATACTTCAAGACCTTGTACATTTCCGGCGAGGAGTCGCCGGCGCAGATCCGCCTCAGGGCTGATCGTATCGGCTGCCCCACGGAGGCAATAAAACTATCCACCGCCTGCGGCGTTGAACAAATCATCGGCCTGGCCGAAGCGGAAAAGCCGCAGTGTCTCATCGTCGATTCCATTCAGACGCTGTATTCGTCCGAAATACCGGGGCTCAAGGGCTCGGTGAGCCAGATACGGGAATCGGCGTCGCGCCTTGCCGAGGCTGCGAAGAGGCTGAACGCGGTCCTGATCCTCATCGGGCATATAACCAAGGAGGGCGCCATAGCCGGTCCGAAGCTCCTGGAGCACCTGGTGGACACGGTCCTCTATTTTGAGGGGAACTTTTCCCGGGACTACCGCGTCCTCCGTGCCTTCAAGAACCGTTTCGGGTCGGTGAACGAGATAGGCCTCTTCCGCATGGAGGAGCGCGGCCTGGTGGAGGTGACAGACAAGAACAAGATATTCCTGAATCCCTACCTCTCGCAGGCTCCGGGAAATTCCGTGTCAGCGGCGGCGGAGGGAAGCAGGATCATCCTCTTCGAGGTCCAGTCGCTCGTGACCTCGTCTGCGTTCCCCAATCCGCGCCGGATGGCCGACGGTTTTGACCTGAACCGGCTGATCCTCATCACGGCGGTGCTGGAAAAACACGCAGGGCTGAGGCTTGCCGCCTTCGACGTGTTCATCAACGTTTCCGGCGGCTTCCAGATAAACGACACGGCGGCGGACCTGGCCGTGGCTGTGTCCATTGCCTCGAGCTTCAAGAATAAAGCGGTGCCCCATGGCGTGGGGCTCCTCGGGGAGATATCCCTGTCAGGGGAGATACGGCCGGTCTCGCTGTGCGGTCGGAGGATACAGGAATTCAGGCATTCCGGCTTCGATACCCTCATCCTGCCGGAGGCGGAAGTGACGGAGGCGAAGGCGGCTGGCTTTGAGGGAGCCATCATAGGCATACGGACGATACAAGACGCCATCGGCCGGCTCTTTGAATAATAACGGACATTATTACAAAAGGACTGAGAGCATACCATGAATAAGAAACCCTTAGTCATCGCCCACCGGGGAGCCTGCGGCTATCTCCCGGAGCATTCAATGGCCGGCAAGGCCCTGGCCTTCGGCATGGGAGCGGATTACGTGGAGCTGGACGCCCTCCTCACCAGGGATGAAGTACCCATCGTGTTCCACGATCACTACCTGGACGCCATGACCAACGTCGCGGAGCTCTTCCCTGACCGGAAGAGGAAGGATGGATTGCACTACGCAATAGACTTCACCCTTGAGGAGATCAAGAAGCTCCGCCTCCATGAGCGGGTGGACCCCGCGACAGGCAGGGAGGTCCATCCCGGCAGATTCCCGGCAGATTCCCGGGTGCATTTTGAAATCCCCACCCTGGAAGAGGAGATCGACCTCATCCAGGGGCTTAATAAAAGCATGGTCATGGACGTGGGGTTCTATATCGAGCCTAAGGGACCTGCCTATCACACAAAAGAGGGGAAGGACATCGGAAAAGCGGTGATCGATGTCGTCCACCGCTTCGGATACCGCTCCAGGACTTCAAAGTGTGTCATCCAGAGCTTCGAGCCTGACTGCATCCGCTACATGAGGGATACGCTGAAGAGCGATCTTCCCATGGTGCAGCTCATCGGCGATGTGACCTGGGAGGAGACTCCCGGCGTCGACTATGAGCGCATGGTGACCCCGCAGGGTCTGGACGAGGTGGCAACCTATGCCGACCTCATCGGTCCCTGGGTCAACCAGGTGGTCATTGACAGGGGGAAGGGAACCAAGCCGGAATATACCCGCCTGGTGGAATGGGCCCATGAGCGGAACCTGGAGGTGAATCCCTATACGTTTAGGGCCGATGCCCTGCCGTCCTACGCCGGAACCTTTGACGAAATGCTGGAGATATTTTTATGTGAAATGAAGGTGGACGGCATCTTTACCGATTTCCCCGACAGGGCCCTGCGGTTTCTGGCGAAAAAAGGACTCTGACGATCAGAGGTTGCTTTCAATCACATCGATCATTTCCTGTACCTGCAGTTCCTTGTCGGTGAAATCACAGGCAAGGGAAATATTCTTTTTCCCGATCTCGTATTCGGCCACGGAATAAAAGAAGACCGGGCCATGGCTTTCGTTCAGATACCGCGCGTGGATCTCTATCATCCCGGAAAGAATCCTTTTGGCCACCTCGTCCCGTTGCAAGGCTATGGGGTAGCGATGCCGGAGAAGGTCAAGCATCCATACGGCCGATTCCGGGTCTATAACGGCGATGCTGTAGAGATACCAGTCGTCTATAAGCCTGATGAAGGTCTTTTTCTGCTCAGTGGTCATGATCGAATGGGCCGGGCAGAGAAAGCCGCCGCATATCTTCTCCCCGAAAAAAGAGTTATGGCGCAATGAAGCGTTCCGGTACTGGGGATGGAGCAGGCATCCGGGACGCTTGTTGAACAGGAGACCCTGGTGGGGGCAGATATATGACGTGGTGTCCCTTATGGCGCTGCCGTCGCCCTGATCGGTAATGTCGCTCGATGACAGGAATGCCGATGACCGGGCTGCGCCGCTCTCCAGAAAGCGAGACAGGTTTTCACGGGATATATCGGAAAAATTGAAAAGACCGCAGCAGGCGGAACAGCTTTTCTCTCCATCGGGCTGGCAGAGGATGATTGTTTCGTAATAGTTCATTGGTTGATTGTTCCATAGACTTTCGTCAGGCGCCGGTCCAGGCTAAAGTATTGGATTGCGGGACATTGAAAAGCCTCCGGCGATGCCTCTATGCCCCGAATTTTTTCTTTGTATAGTTCAGCAGTCCCCCTTCAAGGAGGATGGAGCGCTGACGCTGCGACAGGGCCAGGGTAAACTGATATTCCGACCCCCCGATGACAACCGGGATGGTCTCCGCTTCCATGACCAGAGACCTGAGGGAGCGGATGGTCACGCTGTCGCCGGCGTTTATCGCCGTGTAGGTGCCAGCGTCCCTGAACACAAGGGGGATGATACCGAAATTGATAAGGTTGTCCGAATGGATCCGCTCGAATGATTTCGCCATGACCAGGCGGACACCCAGGTACATGGGGCAGATGGCTGCATGCTCGCGGCTCGATCCCTGGCCGTAACTGGCGCCTCCCGCGATGGCCGTGAACAGCCCCTTTTGCTTGTCCGCAAAGGCCCGTTTTGAGAATTCCGGGTCGACGTTCTCAAATACGAACTGGGAATAGGCGGGAATATTGGACCGGTATTTCAAACGGGGGCCGGCGGGCATGATATGATCGGTGGTTATTTTATCCCCCACCTTAAGGCCGATGACGCATTGCAGTTCATCCGGGAGGGGCAACGTGTAGGGAGGCTCGCCGATATTGGGCCCCCGGATGATCTTCCCCTTAGTGTCCGACGGGGGAAGGATCATTGAATCGTCGATGATGAATTGATCGGGCATGGAAACAAAGGGAAACTCTTCTTTCGGGTATTCACGGGGATTCACCAGGACCCCGGCTAGTGCTGACAGGGCGGCTGTCTCCGGGCTCACCAGGTATATCTGGCCCGATGCCGTTCCGGAACGGCCCTCAAAGTTCCTGTTGTTCGTCCGGAGGGACACGCCGTCGGTCGGGGGCGCCTGCCCGGCGCCGATGCAGAAGCCGCAGGAGGATTCCATGATGCGGGCGCCGCTGGCGATGATGTCGGCAAGGGCCCCGTTGCGGGCGATCATCTCGAAGACCTGCCTGGAGCCGGGGGCGACTATAAGGCTTGTCCGCGGATCGACCTTCTTGCCTTTAAGGACCCGGGCCACGGTCATGAGGTCCTTGTACGATGAGTTGGTGCAGCTGCCGATGGCCACCTGGTGGATGGGAAGCCCTTTCAGCTCCGCTATCTTTTTAACATTGTCCGGCGAGTGGGGACAGGCCGCCATCGGCTCCACGGAGGAGAGGTCTATGTCGATGACGCGGTCGTAGGCTGCGTCCGGGTCTGGAAGAATCTGCCGCCACGAATCTCCCCGCTCCTGGGCATTTAAGAACAGCCGGGTTATCTCGTCGCTGGGGAAGAGGGAGGTTGTCACGCCGAGCTCCGCTCCCATGTTGGTGATGGTGGCCCGCTCTGGAACGGAAAGCGTGGCGATGCCCTCGCCGGTGTATTCCAGGACCGTGCCGACGTTACCCTTTGTCGTGAGTATGCCGAGGACGGTGAGTATCACGTCCTTGGCCGACACCCAGGGACGGAGCTTCCCGGTTAGACGGACATTGACCACCTTCGGTGCCGTCAGGTAGAAGGGGCCGCCGCCCATGGCTACCGCCACGTCGAGGCCGCCGGCGCCGATGGCTATCATACAAACGCCGCCGCCGGTGGGTGTGTGGCTGTCGGACCCGAGGAGGGTGGCGCCGGGCCTGCCGAAGCGCTCCAGGTGGACCTGGTGGCAGATGCCGTTGCCGGCGCGGGAATGATAGATGCCGTAGTTTGCGTTCATGGTCTGGAGATACAGGTGGTCGTCGGCGTTCTCGAAACCCATCTGGATGGTGTTATGGTCGATATAGGATACAGAAACCTCGGTCTTGACCTTGGGAATACCCAGGGCCTCGAACTGGAGATAGGCCATGGTCCCGGTGGCGTCCTGGGTGAGGGTCTGGTCGATGCGAATGCCGATTTCATTGCCGGGCGCCAATGTCCCTTCAATGATATGGTCGTGAAGTATCTTGTAACAGACTGATTGTCCCATGGCTGGTCCCCGGCTCCATTTCCTTTTATTAATAGAATGGCATCCAGTTGATTTTGGCCATGATTCTTTTCAAGTACTTTTTATTGATCGTGGGTGAGCAAAACATTTTGAGATACAACACTCTCCGTAGCTTGCAGCCGTGGTCCTGGATACGCCCTTGAGAGAAAAAGGGCCATCACCGTTAATGACCTGCTGGCTATGATCCCGTCATGGAAAACCTGCAGCTGGGCATAAGACCAGGGGACCACTGGATTAAGAATAATGAGATCCTGGATTTTTGACATCAGGACAAAAAAGTTGTATCTTAAATGAGAAACCATGCACCATTCATGTGCCGGAGCAAATAATTTTACCGGAAGCGGTACGCTTTTCCTGACACATTAGCCGCTCGTTAACAGGGATATGGTTGTATCAGACAGGAGCTTCTCTCTTGATGATTAAAAAGGTCAAATGCCGTGCCTGCGGCTCTCCCAAGGTGGCAGGGTACGCCACCGCCTACATCTACTGCGATTATTGCGGCACCTATACCGATTGGGATTACCAAAAATCCATATCCACTCCGGGATCGAAGATGCCGGGACCGGCATGGCGGGAGCTGAATGAAAAGCTTATGCCCGGCATGAAAAAGGCCCTGAAAAAACATGACCGTGAGCGATACCGCTCTATCCAGAAACAGCTCTTTGCCATCCACGTGGCTGATTGTCCCGCCTCCTATTCGCCGCGCATCGGCGATCCCGATTACCGCGAAGCAATCATCAACTACATGGCCGAGCAGTACACCATCCAGGCCTTCACTCCCGGCATGGCGGACCTGGAAAAAAATGCGAGCCGCGCCATGGCGGCGCTTCGCTATGATCCGGAAACGGGAAGAGTTTTTTCCGCGACCTTCTGGAAGATGTACGATGCCTGGGTGAAATTCTCATGGGCGCTCATCGAGGAATGCGCGAAACAGGGACTCCTGGGAACACACCCGGACAATATCACCGGCGACATGGGGATGAAGATTAACCACGGAATTCTCCTGGAGAGCTGGGCCCCCTATCTCAACGATGCGGACAGGGATAAGCTCATGGATCTCGGCGGGATCAGGGATGAGTATATCGAAATGGAGCCGGGCGACAGTGAGGTCAGGCACTGCGGCGGTTGCGGCGGAGAGCTCAGAGCGGTGAAGGGCGCCGCGAGGATGATCTGCGAATCCTGCGGCAGCCTTGTCGCCGTTGACCGGCCGGAGATCAGGTGCGACGGGTGCGGCAACGCCTTTTCAGTTCCCGCTGGGAAAAGCGGCTGTTCCTGCCCGCGCTGCGCCGCGGAGATAAGGATTATGTAGCGAGCATCAGAACACGCCGGAGAGACGGGTTTGATAAATGCAAGGGCGCTTGTCCGGTGCTTGACGGATGCCATCTGGCTGCAGATATGCCGGAGTCATTCCGGTTATGACCCATTCAGTCGCGGTGAGTTTAGCTGAACAGGGGTAAAGATGATTAAAGAATGTTCGTCATCCTGCCGATATGATAATTATGAGAATTTCCACCGGCATGGCCGAAATCGGATTCAGCGGCATGGCGAACAACAGGATCGCATCAGAAAAGTTCTATGTCTGGCCCCTGTACAACGCCGGGCGCGTTGAGAATATCCACGGCGTAACGAGAAGGACGGAATCGAATATCACCTATTCCAAGCCTTCGCCGGAAGACCATGACAAAATGCTGGCCCTGATGAAAAGCGGCTCCCATCACGAGTATTCCCCGGCGGGCATCTCCCGGAAAACAACCTCTGGCATCCAGCCCGGCTCGTTTTTCGACGCCCTGGCCTGAACAATTCCTTTATTAAATAATCGCGTATCCCTGAGAGCTTATCCCTTCTGAGAGAGACCGTTCCTTCCCATTGTCATCACGACTCTGTTTCCATGTAAATAAAAAACCCGCTCTTTCGAGCGGGTTTGCGCCTGGTGGTATTCCCTTTTGCGTTTCATCTAATTTTTGTATTAACCACCGAGAAGCTGTAATACTGTCCTTGTCTTCATGTTTGCCTGAGCAAGCATGGCAGTTCCACTCTGAACGAGTATCTGATCCTTGGACAGATCGGTTAACGACTCAGCCATGTCAGCATCGCGGATACGGCTTTCAGATGCTTGAATATTCTCATAGGCACTCATTAAACCTTTCGCAGCAAATTCGAGACGGTTGTAGTAAGCGCCAAGGTCGGCTCTCTGTTTTGCGATCTTATGCAGAGAGTCGTCGATCGAGCCGATAGCCTTATTCGAACCTTCAGCGGTACTGAGATTAACAAGAAATCTGCCGGTCCGTTCCTTCAGATTCAAGCCTTCCGCGGTCATGGTGCCTATATAGACCCGCTCACGCTGGTGCATGTTCGGACCCATGTGGAACCACATGGAGGCTTTCGGGTTGGTCCGGGCATAATCGCCGAGCAGCAGTTTGAATTTGTTGAACTCGGCTTGGGAAGCTATCCGGTCGACTTCGTCTACGAGAGCAGAAACTTCGACCTGGATGAGCTGACGATCTTCCTGGGTATAGATGCCGTTGGAAGACTGGATCGCCAGCACCCTGATCCGCTGCAGCAGGGCAGACGTGTTGTCAAGATACCCTTCCGCGGTCTGGATGAAGGACATTCCATCCTCGGTGTTCCGTTCCGCCTGACGCAGGCCCTGGATCTGGGTTCTCATCTTCTCAGATACGGCAAGACCCGAAGCGTCGTCGCCGGCCCGGTTGATCCTCATACCGGAGGACAGCTTCTCCATTGATTTGTTAACGTCCCAGTGCTTGAACTTCAACGCCCTGTGGGAGTTGATCGCACTCATGTTGTGATTGATTATCATAGTCTAACACTCCTTTGTTTTACTTTTCCCGATCTCCTTATCAGGAATTATTCTTTACCAGGTTATTTACTTTTTTTACAGGGAATACCTGTTGGTGCATTGCTGCAACCATGAGTACCTAAAATTAGAGCTACATGCTTGCCGCAATGTCGGTATTGTACGTTACAGAGTTTTCAAAGAGCTTGCCCCGCCGGCCCCACAGCCGGCGGAACAAAAATATGATTATAAACCACTAAAACACTAACGCAATAACTCCAGTATGGTCTGGGCCCTGTTATTGGCCTGAGACAGCATGGCGGTCCCGCTCTGGACCAGGATCATGGATTTGGTGTAATCGACGGTCGTTTCCGCCATGTCGGCATCGCGGATGCGGCTTTCAGACGCCTGGGTATTTTCATAGGCGTTCATGAGCCCCTTCGCCGCGTGTTCAAGGCGATTGTAATAGGCGCCCAGGTCGGCCCTCTGTTTTGAAATAATATGTATTGCTTCATCAAAGAAGCCGATGCTGCGGTTGGCAAAGTCAGCTGTCGAGAGGCTTATGGGCCTGCCGACGGAATCACGGACTCCCAGTCCGACGGCGGTCATGGTCTGGATGAATACCCGCTCGCGCTGGTGCATGTTCGGACCCATGTGAAACCACATGGAGGCTTTCGGATTCAACCGGGAGAAATCGCCCAGGAGAAGCTTCATCTTATTGAACTCGGCCTGCGAGGCAATGCGATCGACTTCATCGACAAGCTCGGAAATCTCCACCTGGATATACTGCCGGTCTTCCTGCGTGTATATGCCGTTGGAAGACTGGACCGCGAGGACCCTCATGCGCTGTATGATGTCGTTGACTTCCTGAAGGTATCCTTCGGCGGTCTGGATCATTGACATGCCGTCTTCGGTGTTGCGCTCCGCCTGGCGAAGGCCCATTATCTGAGATCTCATTTTTTCGGATACGGCAAGGCCGGAAGCGTCGTCGCCGGCCCGATTGATTCTCATGCCGGAGGAAAGCTTTTCCATTGAGTGGTCAACGTTCCAGTGTTGAAATTTCAGGACACGGTTGGCATTGATGGCAGACAGGTTGTGATTGATGATCATTAAGATTCCTCCCTGAATCTTACGCGGCTGGCCTCCTTGCCAGCCTGATCGGCTTTCACCTCTCATGTTTTAATTCGGTTTCAGGGAGGATTTTATTGATCCTGATTATAGGCGATTATAGGCGATTATCATTTGTTATTAATAAATATATAAATATATTATTATATTTTATCATATTTGCTGATTTTTTGCATTTTTTTCCTAATCAAATTGTCGGAATTTCAATATTTTACGTTAGAAAATTTTTATTTTTTTTGTAAATTGATAAATTTTTTATTAATGACGTTAATATTGGCCCAGATTTTAAATAATTCCTTGGAACTATCCTAAAAGCCATCATAAAAATACAGTTAATCACTATTTTGCCTGTCATCGCCAGTGTAACGAAGCGCCCCTCGACGGTTCGACAGGTTTGTCCTGAGCGACGTCGAAGGGCTCACCGCACCGCTTCGATCGGGGTACAGCTGGTTGCCGAGCGCTCGCCCCGAGCATAGTCGAGGAGAAGCCGAGGCATACTTCGTCGCTGCGCTCCTCGCAATGACAGACTTAATTGTTATTGCATTTTTTTGAGACGGTTTTTTAGTAAAATGAACATATTTTTGGTATCGTAACTTAATTTTTAAGTATACTGATTGAAAAATTCTTGTAAATTACCGATTTTAACAATAATACACTGTCGATGTTTCATAAAGGTGATTGAGAGGCATGGCTTTTTTGAAAGAATTTCATTATTCCAATATATCCCAGAGGAAAATAATACATTTCAATATTTTTCTTTCTTTCACGATATTTGCCGTATTGCTAAGCAATGTATATTTATTGCTGAAATATTACTCTTTTTATTCCCCGGCTTTTAAAATCATAGTAATAATCGTCGCAATCGGTCTTTTACTTGGCAATGTTCTCGGCAAAGTGCTTTTTTCCAAAAAAGTGAATCACAGATTTCTCTATATTATTGCTGAACTGGCATTTATAATTTTATTCATACTATTTACTGTCAGAAATATATTCATGCCGGATTCCGGTGAATTTTTTATTACCCTTTTTTTCTCGTTCAAATACTCTGTCCCTGCGTTACTGTTGATCATGGTCCTTTTTTTCGGCATCAAGCTTAATTATTCCATCAGGGTATCGAGCGGTGATTTCATCGATAAAAAGCAGGGCATCGAAACCGTGATAGGATTAGTGCTGTGCGGCATTTCAGCCGGGATATCTCTCAGCGTGCTGCTCTACTCTTTTAATATGCCGCTGCTGCTCACGATTCCCCTGGGATTATTGCTGGTGCCGACCATTTTCATGATTGACCTCCCTTACAAGCCCGCCTCGTATTTCACAAAGGATTACGAGGAAGAAAAAGACCGGGATGCTTCGGCACAACCGATCATGGAGCATGACGCTTCGTTATTTACATACCTGAATGTCGTATGCCTTGTCATATATGCCTACCTGGGTGGGGCTAGCATCAGCAGGTATTATGGTGACCAGATATACGTAACAATGGCGTATATGGCGCTGCTTTTCATTCTCATGGCCGCAGGATACGGAACCGGCCGGTTGATAAAAGTCTCAAATCTGTATATCTACGGCGAATCATTTTTTCCCATCGCCTTTCTCGTTTTTCTTGTCATGGTCATGAGTTTTTCCCGGCAGATACATTTCTTGTTCGGGATCATCCTTTTTGCGCCCATGGCCTTCCTGCTTGGGATCGTCCTCTCCAACTCCATCGGCGCTGTCATAAACAGGTATGACAGCGTTAAAAGGGCGACCATCATTGAATTTTCACTGCTCATAGTGCCCCTCCCTGTGCTGGTGGCGCTCTGTCTTGTCAGTCTGACCAATCTGTGGTTTTACATCATCATTTGCATCGTGATGATCATTAACGTCGTCGTGCCGGCCATCAGCATCGTTAATTCAACCATCAGCGGATTCAAGAAAGGGATTTACTTTTTCCTGTCCCTGTTTTTTCTGCCCCTCTTCATCTTCATGATCCTGTTTTTCAGGATTTCGCTGGATAATAATGTTTACGTCACCAGGACGGAGCATTTTGAGGAACTGACCACGGTCAACTACAATGCCGACTACATTCGAAACGAGGGAGTCGTTACAATGAACGGCAGGCCGGTGTTTGCGCTTTCAGACAGCGTGGTAAGGAACCTTAAACGGTCCCTCGTCCCGGTCGCTCTCTACCATCCCGAAGGGAAGAAAATGCTCTTCATCGACGGGAACCAGAGATTCTTCCGCAGCCCCGTCATCGGCTATTACAAGTATTCCCTCTGTCTCGATGAGCTGTCTGACCGGGATGTCGATTACAACAGGCTCCCCATATCCGGTACGCAAAAATACATACCCGATAGCGCGCCCCTTCTGTCATTTATCGAAAAGAACAGGACCATATATCATTCTATCATCGATATTCCGAACCTCCTGGATCAGGATATGAATGCCTTCAGGTTTTCCGGAGCGTATTATGCCATCGTGAAACGATGCCTGGATAAGGGCGGCGTCTTTGCCCAGGTGTATAACATTCCCGGATGCAGGCCGGAGCTGCTGTCCATGGCGTTGAAGAACCTCAAGCGCTCATTTAAACGGCACGGGGTCTACTTCTTTTCGAATATCATGATCGTATTCGCGTCGGATAACGACAAGGCGTTAATGATCAACCAGCAATCGTATGAACGCCTCATCGGTTTCTTAAACAGCCATGAGGATCTGAACCGGATATTCATGGACGAGCCACATGTGTGCGCTCATCTGTCGAGTACGCGCCTTGATGATATTCTCTCCGTTATCCCCAGTAATAACTTCTTCCCTGGTCTCTATCTCACGGAGCCTGAACGCCTAAGGTTAAAGAAATCGTTCATAGATGACTATGTAATAAAAAACAGATTGGTTTTTGACCAGATTGACAGCGTATCGGACGAGCGTGCCTTCATGCAGACCCTCGCAACGTCGTTCCAGAACAATGATGGGATAATCAGCCTTCTCAAGAAGACGGAACTGGCGGAAGCCCGCCGGGATTATCATGAGGAAACGAAGCTCCTCTTTGACCTGAAAAAGCAGGCGGAGTTCAAGATTACGCTGCAGGGCTATGTTTTAAAAATGCTCGCCTACAAGGAAAAGTATTACTATAACGCGGCCCTGAACCTCGAAAAAAACAAGAAATGGTCCGAGGCGCAGGAACTGTACCGGGCCGTGCTGACAATCAATCCGGACAATTTCAACGCCCATTACCGGATGGCGCTGGTCTGTATAACGCTTCAGGACATTGAGGGTTCATTCAGCTACCTGCAGCAGGCCATGCGCATCAACAAGGACCACCCCAAGGTGCTTATGCAGATGGGAGTCCTTTATTTCTCCAGCGGAAAAACAGAGGAGGCCATCGAGTACTTCAACAAGGCGCTCCAGCAGAATGAAAAGTCCCCGCAGATATTCCGGTACCTCGGCATGTGCCATGAAAAAACGGGAAACCTCTATGAGGCGGAAAGCAATTACGCCAAGGCCCTGGCCGCGGACCCGAACGACATCGACACCAAGGCCCGTCTCGACGAAGTCAGGCTGAAAATCGACAAGGACAGCAAAAAGTGGGATACGCCCGAGCAAAAGAATGAATTCGATGTTGAACAGGACGCCGAGATGCCGCTGCCCGTAAGCAAGGGAGCCTATGAGATACGGCTCAAGGATGAGGATATGACCCTTCCCGTCATCGATCCCATAACGGGTGAGGAAATAAAAACCGATAAGAACGAGGGCGGCGACACCCGGGGTAAACAGACCCGGGAAAACAAGCCCCTGGCTCCTGACGTGGAAAAAAATAATGATATGGTGCCAGTGCGATGAGCAACACCCCTCTTGAAAGGCTCTATGAACTGCTCTCGGGGAAAAGGGTGGCGTTGGTGTTCCTTTTCATTACGGCCGTCATGACAGTCGTAATGCTACGGATTGACGCGGAGCTGGCCGGCTTCGGAGGAAGGGGCCTGCTGTATCTTCAACTGGCTTTCACCACGAGCAATTTTACCGGGATCCTGTCATCCTGGAAGAGCGGCGGAGTCGACCTGCTCCTTAGTTCGCTCTGGCTCTATTTTATCCATGCCGCATCCTATGCGGTCCTTCTGGCATCCGCCTTGGCTTATTTTTCATCGGCCAGAGGGGCCATTGTGGGCGGTGACATACGATTTTCCGATAGGATCGTCTGCCTGCTTCCCTTCGGCGCGGCCGTTGTTGATTTCATCGGCATCACCCTGATCTATTCGTTATTCACAGGCAGGGAATTGAGCGCTGCCATGGTGATGGCCCTGTCCGTTGTCGCGTCCCTCAAATGGGGCTCTTTGGGGCTATGCCTCATTCTGGTATTGAAAAGCTATTTTTCATTTCGGAAGGCGATGAAAAATCAGGCTCAGAAATCATCGTGATTCCCGCCGCCATATAAGTTCTGAATAATTCCAATAGCGACCATCACGGGAAAAGGAGGCCCTATTCCCTATGGTTTTTTTGTCAGGACCTCGGCCTGTTTTTTCAATGATTCACCGGGGAGGCAGATATACCCAGACTCGGAAACATACCGCTGCCCGTCACCGAGAATCCAGAGAAGGAAATCACGCACCTGCTGTTTCTGTGGCATGCCCCGCGCCGCCAGATGCAGGGTGCGCGCCGGAGGGGATGGATATTTATTATCGGCGATCGCCTTCACGAGAGCATCACGGTCGTTGTAAAAATTCTCATCCGGCTCGATGTTCCCGCTGCCGTTAATGTCCACGGGGACCGGAAGAAGGCCGCGAATCGTTTTTTTTGTTATTGCGTCATAGGCGAAATTGACATTGTTATACCCGATTCCCAGGGGGTCTTTTCGCACCGCCTCTGCGAGGCCCGGGTCCCCGTACACGCAGATTCCCTTCAGGTCTTCCTGGGTTCCGCCGACATACTTTGCCCAGGTCTCGGATGCGCCGCACGCATCGGAGCGTGTGTAGGCATGAAGGGGATATTTTCTTTCGGATTTGGCAAGGGCATCCCACGATATCAGTGTGCCGCTTATCCATATGCTGGCGAATTCTTTCCGGGTGATTCCCCGCTTGAGAAGCGCCTCTTTAAGGGGATTGGCGTCGCTCATCATGGGCACCACGGCGTCCTTTGCAACGCTGATAAACCATGCGCCTTGGGCGGTCTCGGCCTTGGTGATATCCCTGGAAGCCATGGCGAGGTCTGCCGCGCCGGAAAGGGCGTCGGCCATTCCTTTTCCAGTTCCGCCGGCAGATACATCGACGATGACGCCAGGATTTTTTTTCTGGTATTCCTCAGCCCAGGTAACGACCAGGGGATAGAGGGCCCAGGCGCCGGAGACGGTTATTGTGTTCGGAGAGGCTGTCCCCCGGGGTGATTCTTTTTCTTTAGAACAGCCGTATAAGGCTGTCATTATAAAGAGGAAGCACAATAGGTTTCTCATTCTTAATACCCCGGTATAGGTCTATCCTGATTATTATCAGTCAGCTATCATCATTGACGAATTGTATACTATCAATTAACAATTTTTTTTACCTGTACGTCAAATCAATAATTAATAGATTTGTGGTGAAACTGCGTTCCACCCTCGCAGTCCCGACTTGTCGGGATGCGGGGGGCTGCTAGAGGGCTCCATCCCTTAACCCCGGTAAAGAGAATTAGATACACAACAAGTTTAATATATTCTGTGATGGAAATCCTTTTGCAAAAATTGTAATGAAATAGGTGTTTGCCATTCTCCGGTTGCGGTATCAACTCATTATAAACGAATTGACTATTTACATTATAATAATACAAATACTCCTGCACTCATGAAGGGAAAACGTGAATGATATGCAGCCGTCATATATAGAATTATACAACAATGGAAGACTTGGCCAATGCGCCGGGGAACTGTACGAAAGGCTGAGTCAGTGTACCCTTTGTCCGCACCGGTGCCGTGTGAACAGGATCGAGGGAGAACGGGGGCGGTGCAAGAGCGGTGTTTATCCGGTTGTGTCCTCCTTTAATGCGCATTTTGGGGAAGAGGCGCCCCTGGTGGGACGATGCGGATCAGGGACGATCTTTTTCACTCATTGCAATCTGGATTGCATATTCTGCCAGAATTATGATATATCACATCTGGGCAGGGGTGAGGAACTATCATATCAAAGACTGGCGGAGATAATGCTTTCGCTTCAGAACAGGGGGTGCCATAATATCAATTTCGTCACGCCGACCCACATGAACTACGCCATTGTCAAGGCACTTCTCATTGCCGTGCCGATGGGACTTCGGCTTCCCCTGGTGTACAATTCCGGGGGCTATGATGACGCGGCTGTCCTCTCGATC
The DNA here is from genome assembly GCA_017999915.1 of Spirochaetota bacterium. NCBI lineage: Bacteria > Pseudomonadati > Spirochaetota > Spirochaetota bacterium. The sequence continues at coordinate 426,145 of JAGNKX010000001.1, read as the reverse complement.
CTTGACGGGGTCTATGATATCTACATGCCGGACTTTAAATACATGGATCCGGAAACGGCCGGGAGTCTGAGCGGCGCCCCGGATTATCCTGATGTTGCCATGGCGGCGCTGAGAGAAATACACCGGCAGGTGGGGGATCTCGTGCTGGACCGTAACGGGATCGCACGGAGGGGTCTCCTGGTGCGGCACCTGGTCCTCCCGAACAATATCGCGGCAACGGACCGTGTCATTAATTTCATTGCCGATCTCTCGCGCGGGACATACATTAATATCATGGATCAATACCACCCCGAGTACCGTGCCGGGGAATGCTTTGACCTGAAACGCAGGATAACACTGCAGGAATACGACGATGCGGTGGACCATGCCCTAAATTGCGGTTTGACGAGGATCGACGGCCTCCATTAAAAAAAACGAGAATATCCGGACATCTGCCGAAAATGTAACAGGGAACCATGAAAAATCATATTTGAGTGCGTCCCTGTTGCACTTTCGATGTAAAAAAGCAGTATTATCAATTAATCATTAAAATTACGAATTTATAAAGGTGTGCTGAACAGGTTATCTCAAAACAAGAGGTTGACATCCCGAACTTCTTTTCCTATAATGATTAAAGGTATATGGTATGAAAAAATCGAGCCCCTTCTTACTTATCCTGGTTTGCGTGCTGATCGTCATGGCGAGCAGTCATGCCCTTTTTTCCGATGAAGACGCCGAGGATCGCGCGAGGCATAAAAAGGCGATCGAATTAGGTGAGTCGGACAGGGTCGACGAAGCCCTGACAATATTCGACAAGGCCGTTGAGTATCGGAAGAGGGCGATGGCGATAGCGTATCATAACAAGGGATACGCCCTCGAGAAAAAAGGGGATCTTCCCCAGGCGATAAAGAATTACGAGGAAGCATGGAAGCTGAACCCAAAACAAATTCTCACCGGTGAGCGCCTCTGCTACAGCCATTATAAAACTGAAAACTATGAGCGCACGATCCAGGTCGGTGAAGCGGTTCTGAAAGCCGATCCCGCCAACAAACAGGTGCCGCCCTGGCTTGAAGACGCCTATAAAAAGCGCGGCGGGAAGAAACAAGAGGTTCCTGAAAAGCCCCAGGTTTTCTATATGACCCTTGACGGCATGGTCCGGATGGGCTCCTATTACGGAAACAAATCCCTGTACTGGGGGATCTATCATACATCGCACCATGGATTCCGGTACGTGCCCGATGACGGACTTATCACCAGCGCGCCCTATACCCTCTTCATGAGGATTACTCCGATCCCCCTTATCCAGATCGACGCCACGCTGGAAAACCCGTGGCTTGGCGCCCTGACGCCCCCGGGGCTGGTGGTGCTGTCCGAAAAGGCCGAAATACTATTCAACATTAAGAACATAAAACTCGGCGCCGGGGTGATGTTGAACCAGTACGACACCAGCAGGGCCTTTTACCGGAGATACAGGCTGAACGACGTTAAAGTGGGATTGATTGTCGGGTACCGCAAGGACAAGGTGGATACGACCATCACCTGGTATCCGCGTATGCTCATCATGGACCCGCGCTCTTCCTCGGGAAAGAGCTTTGACGTGGGATCCCTTCGCATCGACTACGGGTACCAGATGTATCCGGACGTGAAAATACACGCCATTTTCAATTTCCGCGATTATTACGTTTTCTGCCATTCCAACGACTGGCGCGTTTTTTATATGAGCTTCATGAGATACTACCGGGGCATTGCCAGTTACTGGGGGGTCTATGATATGGGCCTGGGCCTGACCTTCGGCAACCTGGTGAAGCATGACGACGGGTCCGAGCTGCTGTCGTTGACCGTTGAATGGCTCGAGCGGTTTTATCTGGAGAATCTTAACAACACGCATCCCTATACCCTGGCCCCCAACGGCCAGGGATGGTTCGGCCTCGACGTATACCGGTTTACCAAGGGAAAGCCCTTTCCCGGTTTCAAGGCCCTGTCCCAGGTGATAAGCCTCCGGCTGAACGAATCTTTCACGAGGAATTTTTTCATGTACCAGAAGTTCATCGCCGAGGTCGCAGACCAGGACTCGGAGCACCATGAGTTCAACATCCAGATTGGAATGGGAATCAAGTTCTAGATCATGATCGCTGATATCGCCGATTTTGCGCGGATGATCTCGCGGGAAGCCGGGGCGATTCTCCTCAAGGGCTTCAGGTCGCAGGGAACGGTCATTTCCTATAAGAGCAGAACCGACCTGGTGACTGACGCGGACAAAGCCTCGGAAAAGCACCTGGTAGAGAGGATATCGGCCAGGTTTCCCGACCATACCATTATCGCCGAAGAGGGGAGCCGGAAAGACGCTGCCGGCGATTATATCTGGTATGTGGATCCCCTTGACGGCACCAATAATTACGCCCACGGGCTTCCTTTTTTCTGCGTGTCCCTCGGCGTCTTTTCCATAAGCCTCAAGCGGGTCGTGGCCGGCGTCGTTTTCAATCCATTCCTTGATGAAATGTTCACCGCGATGAGAGGACGCGGGGCCTTTCTCAATGATCAGCCGATACATGTCTCTTCATTGGACGATATAGGCGTTTCCCTTGTCGCCACGGGATTCCCCTATGACAAGGCGTTATCGGAGAACAATAATCTGAAAGAATTTAACCGCATTATTCTTCGCATACAGGGAATTCGTCGTATGGGATCCGCCGCAATCGATCTGTCCTATGTGGCCTGCGGCAGGCTTGACGGCTACTGGGAGGGGAAGCTCAAGTCATGGGACATGGCCGCGGGCAGCCTTGTCGTGGAAGAGGCCGGCGGTACCGTTACCACGTATAATGGCGGGTTGTTTCATCCGGAATATCCGGAGATTGTTGCCTCAAATGGGAAAATCCATGGTCAGCTCATTGATCTGCTCACCCTCTAATTGTATACAATTCTATCGGTATTGTTTTTTTTAATCACTCCCCCCCATAAATATTTTCATTTTTAGATTTTGAGAACCGACACAATAGTATCACCCAGATTCCCATATCTGGCGTGTTTAATCACATAATCAGCTGATCAGGCAGAATGCTGGATGTATCTATGAATGGATGTGCAATAGCTTCTGGAACACACATTTTCGGGAGAAGGGGTTACCCCTGTTTATACACTATTTCTCCACTCGCGGGTGACCTATGACCAATAACAGAAAACATGCCAGGGTATCCTATGAAAAGCAGGTGGAGCTTGTCGCTGAAGGACAGACCCTCATCGGTAAATCCATAGATATCAGCAACAGCGGCATCCAGGTTGTCGTCAATGTTCCGGTATCCCACCTGTCCGTGCACAGGATGGCATTCATGCTTCCCCTGGATTCAGAGAACGTTCCGATTCCCTGCAAAATAGTTCGGAGCAATAAAGCGGACACTGAAGAAGACGAGCATGTCCTGGGAATCGAGTTCTCCTGTCAGACGGACGCGCAGATGATCCTTATCGACAACTTTATAAGGAATGTGAACTTCACCAGGATAAAGAATGAATACGGGACATCCGACATGAGGATTATCCCGCGCATATCATGCAGCCTCACCGGAATCTCCAGCGATAAAGACGGGGTCTCCATTATTTCAATAGATAACATCTCGACTGAAGGGTGCCTTGTCAGTTACAAGGGAATCCTGAATACACGCGAATCCATCACCATCGGGGTGAATCTGCCCGGGGACCGGCGAGGCATTACCGCCGAGGGATCAGTCTCCTATGTTATCCGGGGAAATAAGGGCGATACGAACAGGGCCGGATTGTGCTTCAAATCCATCTCGGATATTGATTCCACCAGGATTCAGAATTTCATCCTCAAATCGGCCACAAGCACCGCCATTAAAACGATACAGGAAAGGAGGAACGAACAGGTCGCCGCCAATGATACCCTGATAAAAAATCATGAAACAATCGTAGCCCTCTTCAATCTTCTGAAAAAAGAAAAAAGGACGATGAATGTCCTTTTTGACAAAAGCATCATCATGTTTGTCTTGAAGATGAGGACTATTGACACAAAGAAAAAATTATTCACCACATCATCGCAGAAAGAAGTCATTGATTGTGAGTTGAAAAAGCATCACCAGGTGTATTGCTCCTTTTACCTGCACGGTTCAAGTTACTATTTTACCACGGATATCAGGGAGTCCGGCCCGACAAGCATTGCCTTTGCCCTGCCGTCGGTGATCCACCAGTCTGACAAGAGATCATGCCAGAGAAAATACATCAGCGGGGGGATCGATATTTCCCTTGAGCTTGAGGATTCCCCCATCGGAAGACTTCGGGGCGAGCTGGTCAACATAAGCCGCCGCGGCTTTTCATGTAATGTGAAGCTTAATAACTTCGATAGAGAGCAGATCCAGCTGGGCCAGTCGGTCACCTACACATTCAATAAAGATATGGGTCTTGATGCCTTTGGGGAAATACGACATATCAAAGAAGTAGGCCTTTATGATGAAGGGATGATGGTGCAGATAGGCATTGAAGCAGGCATCAGGCGCAAGGATTACATTTATAAACGTTTCAGCCTGACCCAGTGGAACAAGGGCAAAGGATCATTGAAACGCCCATTTCCCGGCAGTTCCAGGATCGTTTCCGATATCGTGCGATATGCGAACAGGGATGGGAAAGAAATCGTGGCCCTCCTGAACCATACCGGCGCGGTGGGCAAGGTGCCGGTTGTCATCCTCCCCCCGGCCTTTGGGAAAAAGAAGGAGGCGCTGGCTCCCCTCGTGGCGACATTGATAGAAAACTTCGGGCGCTTCGGCAGGGATATCGTGACCATCCGGTATGACGGCATCAACAGGCCGGGGGAAAGCTGCCGGGATCAGATGTGCCCCAAGCGGGGCTACGAGATGCTCAACTACCGCATCAGCCAGGGCCTTGACGATCTGGAAGCGACCATGGACTTCGTGCATCACAATGCCATGTTCAAGCCTTCGGAGGTCGTCATTGTCGCCTTCAGCATGTCGGCGCTGGATGCGAGGAAACTGGCGGTGAAGGATAAGCGGGTCAGCTATCTGATCAACGTCATGGGCGTCACCTGCGCCCGGAGCTCCTTCAATAATATTACCGGCGGTATCGACATCATCGATAACGCGCGGAACGGCATACAGAATGGACTCTCCGGCGTGTTGGGGCAGATTCTGAACCTTGATACCACCGCGAGGGACCTGATCGACACCAGATATGCCTATCTCGCCGACGCGCGCCATGACATGGCACGCATAGCCATTCCGGTATCCTGGATTTTCGGCAAGTATGACCGCTGGGTCGTTGAGAGGGAGATCCGGGATCTCATGAGCGTCCGGTCAAAGGGCTCCCGTGAAGTAATTGAAATACCCACCGGCCATAATCTCCGGTCCAGTGATGACGCGATCCGGACATTTAAAATTGTGACGCGCATGATATATCATTATCTCAATGGCCAGACGATTCGTCCTATGAATCCAGACCGGGAACGAATGGTAGCCATGATCACCGGGGAGCGCGAGAGGCTTGTCGCGCAGGATGATGTCGATGTGGGGGTATACTGGAAGGAATATCTCGTCGGCGGGGACCGGAACTGCGCCGGCTATGATGTGTACCGGAATATCGATGAATTCAGGGAGTTCCTGTCGCTACAGGGAAGGCTCCTGGACCTGAAAAACGGCGAATCCATGGCGGACATGGGATGCGGAACCGGCATCTTCATTGAGCGAATGATTGATGACAGCGCGTCGCAGGGGCTCGATCTCGGCAGGGCCAATCTGGTGCTGGCGGATCTGGTCCCGGAAGCCCTTGGCAGGACCAGGGAAAAAATCGAGCAGCTGAAACGCACCCACGGCCCCCTCATCCCGAGCCGTATTACCTATCTGCAGCGGAATCTTGAGCCGAACCGTCTCCTTCCCGTGAAGCGGTTCATGGAAGACGGTTCCCTGGGGTATGAGTTTTTAAGAAATCGAATAGAAGGGTTGAGGAACAGCACCATTGATAATCTGGTGAGACTGAACTCGGAGGTTATTGCCAGCATCATGCGCGGTGTGCCGATAAGCGAACATTCCCGGGGGTACCTGCGCGCGTGCTTGAATGATGATGATTATTGCGCTATCATCGATATCAACCGCGCCGCACGATACATTTCCGGCACACTGAAGCCTGACGACTTGAAGACATCTTGTAATAAAAGGATCAACGGATCAGGTTCAGAGGAGCTCCATGACATCAGGACGACCGACCTGGATTTTACATGTCTCAAATTCGGGGACAATACCCGTGATGTGCGCATGGGCTTTCACGACGAATCGTTCCACAAAATCTCGGCGAGTCTTCTTATTTCGTATCTCTTTAATCCCGATGAGATAATTCATGAATTTTACAGGCTTCTTAAGCCGGAGGGACGGTTGCTTGTCTCTTCCATGAGACCTGACAGCGATATATCGGTCATTTTCACAAATTATATAAACAAAGTGCAGAACCTTGATCGTGATGAATACGATTCGGAGAAAAGGGACGTTGATCTTGCCGATGCCAGAACCATGCTCAACGAGGCGGCATCGCTCTTTCAGCTGGAGGAGGACGGATATTTCAGGTTCTATTCCGGCGAGGAAATCGCCGGCATGATGAGAAAAGCGGGCTTTGTAAATATGGAAATACATTTATCAATGGGAAGCCCGCCCCAGGCGGTAATCGTGACCGGGATCAAAAAGTAAAGGCCTTGAATTAAAACGATGAATATTGTTAAACAAATACATGAGTCGCTGGAAACGTGGGGGAATCACCCTGCTGTTATCGATCTGTCCACAGGAGATGCGCCTCTCTTCGTGTCAGCGGGGGAATTGAAGTCAAGAATTGTCTCCATGAAAGAATTCCTGAAGGGTTCAGGAATTATACGGGGGTTCATAGCCGCGATCTTTCTTGAAAACTCGGTTGATTTTGTCGCCCTGTTTTTAGCGCTTATCGAAATTGGGGCGAAACTGGTACCGGTCAACCTTGCGTTTCGCACAATCGAGCTGGATGAACTGATGGCCAACGCGGATCCCCATGCTATTATCGCGGAGGCCAAGCACCTTCCCATTGTGGAATCCTATTGCGCGGGAAGAATCGTGATCCAGAGAAAAAACGGTATCTTGAAACAGATCCATGGCGGGGATTCATCTCAACAGTTTGAACCCGCTGATATCGATGAATCCATAGCAACAATCAATTATACCTATCGCGGCTTCGGTTATCCCCTGGGAGCGCTGGTGCCCCATAGCCAGTATGTTGAGGGAGCGGCGGCTCTGGTGGAAGGACTCAGGCCTGCGGCGGGCAACAGGATGCTGGTGGTTCTTCCATTTTCGTACATCTTCCCCCTTGTCGGGTGTCTCTGTGTGCCGCTCCTGAACCGTATCACGGCCGTCATTTCAGGAACGGTGAACCCACTCCATCTCTTCAAGATCGTCAGGCAATTTGACATATCGATCATTACGGCAGTGCCTGAAGTGTACGAATTGATGTACAGGCTGAAGGATGGTTCAATACACCTGCCGTCACTGGAGGTTTTTGTTTCGGGAGGAAGCGTCATGGCCGGTGAGCTCTTTGAACAAGTGCGTGAAGCATTCAACGTGGAATATCTTCACGGCTATGGCCTTACGGAATTCACGCCCGTAAGCAGAAACATCAGGGGCCAGGGGCGGCCGGGAACCATAGGCCCGGTCTGCCGGGGACTGGAATGCAGGATAGATTCGCCGGGAACCGACGGCGCCGGAGAAATCCTGATACGGACGCCTCACATGGCAAAAGGGTACTTCCGCAGGCCGGCTGAGACGACCGATGCTTTTTCGGATGGGTGGTTCAGAACAGGAGATATCGGGAAAATGGAAGAGGGCCACCTGGTTTTTATCAGGGAACAGAAGGGGACGAGAAAATACAAGGGCAACATGGTTGACCTGGAAGAGATACGAAGGGCGCTGTTAATGAATCCGAAGGTCCGTGAAGCAGAAGTCGCATGCATTGACAATATTCTCTCTGCGGGAATCGAAATCGATTCCGGAAATGATTTTGATGAGAATATACAGATGATAAAAAAGAATCTTGAAGGTATTATTGCACGATACAAGATTCCGAAGGTGATGACGCCTCTTGATGATGAAGAATATGAATTGATGGCGGTTCATAACAGCATCCAATCTTAAGGATTAGTAAGAACAAGAAAAGTATTTATTAGGATAACACAATATGAATATGAAGAATACTAAAGCCAATGATGTCCGCCAAAATATAATAGCAATTGTATCAAGGATAACACGGATGGATCAATCCGGTATAGGTGATGACGTATTAATCAGGGAGGAGTTGGGGATAGATTCTCTGATGGCAATTGAAATTGTTGCGAATATTGAAAAATTTTATAATGTGGCGATTGATGAATCAATACTACTCGGCGTGGAAACGGTTGGAGACTTTATCGAAATAATTCATACTGTGGTCCTTGAAAAAGATATATCATGAAAAAAAGATCGATCCAACATATTGGTTTGCTTGTCAACAAACGCTATACTTGGTCGAAGACTCCCCGCATTAAGGAAGTTCTTGATAAAACAAATGCCTTTTTGAAAGCATATTACACCCCAAGCCTCAGTATTATGACTATTGCCGCGTTGACTCCTCGGGAAATTGAAATATCATATATTGATGAAAATTTTGAGGATATAGATTACAATAAGGGCTATGATATTGTAGGAATTACGGCTATGACACAAGAGGCTCTGCATGCATACAATGTGGCTGCTGAGTTCAGAAAAAGAGGGGTCTATGTCGTCATGGGAGGAATTCATGCTTCGGTTATGCCGGAGGAGGCGGCCCGATTTGTGGATACGGTAATAATAGGCGAAGCGGAACGACTCTGGCCTCAATTTCTTTCTGATTATGAGAGCAATTGTGAACGAAAGTTTTATTATAGTGATGATAAAGTTCCTGTCGATTTAACGATGTCTCCGATTCCGAGGTATGATCTATTACATAAAAAAAATTATTTTATGGATCCACATTTATACTACAACATGGTTCCGATCCAGACAAGCAGGGGTTGCCCCCATGATTGCGAGTTTTGCCTTGTTACGAAGATTTACGGGAACAGGTTCAGGACAAAGACGATGGCTCAGATTGAATCAGAAATTATTGAAATAAAAAAATATTTTCCCGGAAAGATACTGCTCTTTTCCGATGATAATCTATTTGTTAATAAAAAGCATTCAAGAGAATTACTCACTCTTCTGAAAAGGCTGAACATTCGCTGGTGGGCGCAATCAGATATAGGCATAGGAGATGATGATGAATTGCTGACCATGGCGTATGAAAGCGGATGTTTAACCTTATTGATCGGTTTGGAAAGTATCAATCCGGAAAACCTGAAAACAATGAATAAAAGCTCGTGGAAGTACAGACAACTGGTAAATTATGGCAGGAATATTGATAATATTCAAAAACACGGGATTATTGTTTTCGGATCTTTTATTTTTGGCCTCGACAATGATGATAAACGGGTTTTTAAAAATGTTGTCACTTTTATGGATGAACATAACATTACCGGGCAGCTCACCATTGCCACCCCATTACCTGGTTCACGTTTATTTAAAAGACTTCATGATGAGCAGCGTATGCTGGCGCAGGAGCCTTTCTGGGATAGGTGCACATTTTTAGATGTCCTATTCAAGCCAAAAAATTTAACGGTGGAAGATCTTGAAGAAGGATTTTTATGGGCTTACAGCCAGGTTTTTAACAAGGATTCATTTGATAAGCGATCAAATTATCTTAAAACTATATATAAAAATATTCACTAGAAATGGTTTTTATTACTGAAAAAAGAAAACGTATCTCATAATAAAATCAATCCAGGTTTGAAGAAATTATGTATATTAACATGTTAAAACAATATATAAATGAAAAAATAGAAGATGGCTATCTTCGCGAAAAATTCCAGCAGGAGACTAAAATACTTGGTCTAGACATGATCAAGGTTACCTGTTATATAGGTATTATTTTTTATCCTATATTTGGAGCGTTGGATATTTTTGTGTATCCTGATAAATACCAAATGCTCTGGGCTCTGCGAATTGTTGTTGTTGTCATGTGCATCATCATTTATTTATCGCTGAATACAAAATTAGTAAAAAACAATACTCAAAAGATCGCGATGATTATGATGATGGTGAGCGGAATTGACATTGCAACCATGTGTCATCTGACCGGTGGCCCTTCCAGCATGTATTATGCAGGCATTAACCTGACAGTGCTGCTTATGATTTTTGTATTACCTCTAACAGTAAAGAAAGTCATGGTCACTTGTTTAATAATATATGCTTATTATATTTCTCCGCTGTTGATTAATCGAACAACCGATTATAATATTATTATTTCAAATAATTTTTTCTTAATAACTACAATGTTTTTGTCGGTTCTTGGAACCTATTTCAAGAATATAACGAGACTGAATCAATTAGAAGCACGTCTTAACCTTCAAAAAGCCAACGACGACTTGGAGATGCTGACCGATGAGCTCGCCGAGTCAAACCAGAAGCTCCTTACCCATGACCGCCTGAAGACCGAATTCTTCACCAATGTGAGCCATGAGCTGCGCACGCCCCTTACACTCATACTGGCGCCCCTTGGAGCCCTGATCAATGACCCGAAGGGCGTTGTTTCGGAAAATGTGCGGAACACCCTGACCATCATGCAAAACAACGGCCTCAGGTTGCTGAAACAGATCAACAACCTTCTCGATTTCGCAAAGCTGGAAGCGGGGAGGATGCGCCTCAACTTCCAGGAAGTTGAGCTTATTAAGTTCTGCGAAGATATCGTGGCCACAGTGCAGCACATGGCGGGAACCCGCGGGTTGAAGCTCTATTTCCAGTACCAGATGAAAGACGGGATCCGGGTCATGATCGACACGGAGCAGTTTGAAAAGGTCATTATCAATCTCCTTCATAACGCGATCAAGTTCACCGCGGCCGGGGGAAGGATCATCCTGTCAATCGACAATTCCGAGAATGAAGTGGAGCTTGTCGTCGAGGACACGGGGGAAGGAATACCCGCCGATATGCTCGAAACCATTTTCGACCGCTTTGCCCAGGTGGACGGATCATCCACCAGGAGCAGGGAGGGCACCGGGCTGGGATTGTCCCTCGCAAAAGAAATCGTCGAGCTCCATGGCGGGTCAATCCGGGCCCAGAGCGCTCTGGGAAGGGGCTCGCGCTTTATCGTCCAGATCAAAAAGGGTGATGACCATATCCATGAGGATGTGCGGGACAGGAGGAAAGCGGAGCAGCCGGTGCAATACAAGAAGCGGGCCAGCGACGTTGAGGGCCTCAAGGTCAGCGACGTGGTGAGCAATTACCGGCAGCTGCAGCTCATCGACCTTGAACAGCGCCTTGATCTGGAAACGTACGAACACCGGAGCGGGATCCATGATTATACGATACTGATCATTGATGATAATCCCGATATTCTCAAGCTGATGCATTTCCTTCTTAAAGATGAGTTCGATCTCCTCCTCTGCAATTCCGGACGAAAAGGGCTTGCCATGCTCCGCGAGAATATCCCGGATCTGGTCATATGTGACGTGATGATGCCTGAAATGGACGGCTATTCCTTCTGCCGCGAAGTGAAGAGCGATCCTTCCCTGAAGCATATCCCGATTATCCTCGTGACGGCCCGGGCCGGTTCCGAGATGCTGGTGGCGGGAATAGATTCGGGGGCCAATGATTACCTGGCAAAGCCCTTTGACGCGGATGAACTCAAGGCGCGGGTCAGGTCGCTCCTCCGGACCCGGACTATTGAGGAAGCCCTTGCCCTTGCAAATCACAATCTGAAAGTCCGGACCGATGACCTTGTGGACCGCCAGCGGATCCTTCTCCTTGCCATGGTTAAGTCCCTGGTGTCGACGATCGAGGCCAAGGATAATTACACCAAGGACCATTCCCTTCGCGTGAGCAGGTACTCCATGGCCCTGGCGCGCAAGATGGGTTTTGCCGACCATGAGCTCAAGGACCTGGAGCTTGCCGCCCTTCTTCATGACGTCGGCAAGATAGCCGTTCCCGAAGAGATATTGCACAATACCTGCAAGCTGACGGATAGCGAGTTCGCCCAGATCAAGAACCATCCCGTGAACGGCGCACTGATCATCAAGCCCATAACGGAGTTCAACAACGTCGCGTCGATCATCATCGCCCACCATGAGCATTACAACGGCAAGGGATACCCCAACGCCCTGTACAAGGACGATATCCCCATCGGGGCACGAGTCATGGCCATTGCCGATGCCTATGACGCGATGACATCGGAGCGGCCCTATCGGACAGCCCTGTCCCACAATTTTACATTGAAGGAAATCGTGCGCTGCTCCGGATCGCAGTTCGATCCGGGCATCGTGGATATTTTCCTTGGGATCCACGATTCCTTCAGCGAGATACACGCTTCCGGGGCCCTGGCGGCGAGTATCGAAAACAATTAAACTCGGTCGTCGCGGCTCATTTTTTCATTGATTTATTGTTCATGGCCCCAATAATATCCGGATCATGAACGACACCTCGTCACAGCAGAAAATTTACACCGTGGCCGAGCTGACCCGCAGCATCAAGCGGACCCTGGAGGGGCGGGCCGATTTCAACAACCTGTGGGTCAAGGGCGAGATCTTCAACCTGACATTTCATTCATCCGGCCACATCTACTTCAGCCTCAGGGACAACGACGCGGTCATTGCCGCGGTTTTTTTCAAGCACGCCAACCGGAACATTGATTTCAGGCTGAAGGAGGGGATGAGCATCCTGGCCCTCGGCAGCATCACTGTATACGAGAAACGGGGCAGCTACCAGATCAATGTCTCCATGGTCAAGCAGGAGGGCCTGGGGGACCTGCAGCGGCGGATAGAGCTGCTGAAGCAGAAGCTCGCGGCCGAAGGGATTTTCAATCCCGACAGGAAAAGGCCGATCCCCTTCCTTCCCCGGCGCCTGGGCGTCGCGACATCGCCCACCGGCGCGGCAGTGAGGGACATCATCAAGGTGGCCACGCGGCGCTACCCGAACATTGAGATCGTCATCGCCCCGGCCATCGTGCAGGGGAATGACGCGCCGGTATCCATTGCCCGGGCCATCGAGGAGCTGAACAGTCCCGGGTACCGGATCGACTGCATCATTGCCGGAAGGGGCGGCGGCTCCTTCGAGGACCTGATGCCCTTTAACGAGGAAATCGTGGTCCGGGCATTTTACAATTCGCGGGTCCCCATCATATCCGCCGTGGGTCACCAGATCGACCACCCCCTGTGCGACGACGCGGCAGACGCCTACGCGCCGACTCCATCCGCCGCCGCAGAGATGGCGGTTCCCACCAGGCAGGATCTGGCCGGAGAGATCGAGTATCTGATGATACGGACGTCCAACGCGGTGGGATCCCTTATTCGGGACCTGAACACAAGGGTCGAGGGGATCCGCTCGCGCCGTATCTTCCGGGATCCCTACGAAATAGTCAACCGGAAGGAACAGATGCTGGCGGACATGCTGGGCCAGATGCTGGGGAGCCTCAAGGACAAGGTCTCCGCCGGTAAAAGCCGCCTTCTCTCGATTCCCGATATCCGCATGATAATGAAAAATATGATCAATAATAAAAAACACTCCTACGTGATGGTGCTCAAGGCGCTGGAGCAGCTTTCGCCCATGGCGGTGCTCCGGAGGGGCTATGCCATCGCCACGGATGAGGAAGGGTCGGTCATTCGGTCTGTCGATGACGTGGAGATCGACGGTTTGATACGGCTCCTGCTGTCCGACGGGACAGTGCAGTGCGGCGTCAATTCTATCACGCGCGGAGGAAGCGATGGAAAAGAAAAAAACGGCTAAGTCCATGGCTGAAAAGACAGAGAAAATAGATTTCGAAAAGGCCCTGCAGAAGCTCGAGGAAATAGCGGTGAAACTCGAGGACGGCGACCTGGGCCTCGATGAATCGATCAGCCAGTTTGAGAAGGGAATGAAACTGGCCAAGTTCTGCAGGCAGAAGCTCGATGAGGCGGAGCGCAAGATCGAAATATTGCAGAAGGGCGCAGACGGCCAGGTTTCCGCCAAAGAAGTCGATGTAGATGACGCCTCGGGTGAGATCGAAAACGAGGATGACCTGCAGGGATCTCTTTTATAATAATTATATGAACAAATGATTCGTTTTTGTCTGTTGTATGATTCATATATTTAGTATTTAAGGATTTTATAATATTATAAAAAAATTTATTGACATTAATCTTTACTTCTTATAATAATATCATTATATTAAATAATCATGGATCATGATGAATGAGGTAAAGTATGGATATACAACAAACGTTAGATTCACTGAAAAGCGAAATGTCCCAGATGCGCGATGAGCGCAAAAACAAACTCTCCATGGTGGTTTTCAGCGGAGACCTGGACAAGCTCCTTGCCGCGTTCATCATTGGGACGGGCGCGGCGGCTATGGGCATGGAAGTGGTCATGTTCTTCACCTTCTGGGCCACCCCCGCCCTGAGGGACCCGAAAAAGAAGGGCAAGGGCAAGGACCTGTTCGGAAAAATGTTCGGGTTCATGCTCCCCAAGGGAGCGGCCAAGGTTACACTGTCCAAGATGCATATGGGCGGCATGGGCACGGCCATGATGAAAACACTCATGAAGAAAAAGAACGTCGCCTCCCTGCCGGAGTTGATAGCCCTTGCCGGAGAGATGGGAGTTCAGATCTACATCTGCGAAATGTCCATGGACCTTATGGGATTCAAGCGGGAGGAGATGATCGACGTGCCGGGAAGGGATTTTGTTGGCGTTGCCAAATTCCTTCTGGAGGCCGGTGACAGCAGGATACAGCTATTCATTTAACCGGTTATGCTGTATAAAATTTATCGCATGAAAAGAATTAGAGTTGCTAATTCAAAATTATGAATATATCACGAATAATGAAAGGAGAATCCTATGAGTGACATTAAAGCAGATATCACAATGGATCTGAAGGGATTGGCGTGCCCCATGCCGGTGGTGAAAGTGAGCCAGCAGATCAAGAAAATGCAGATTGGCCAGGTCCTTGCAGCCGAGACAACCGATCCCGGGGCTCACGCTGATTTCCCGGCCTGGGCCAAGAGCACGGGCAATGAAATAGTCAGCACCGACAAAAAAGACACTGTTACTACATTCTTCATCAAGAAGCTGAAATAGCAATCTACTCATGACGGGATGCGGTGAAACCGCATCCCGCGGATATTATAAATAACCGAGGAGCGCAACATGTGGAGCAAGATATTTTATTTTGCCATGGTGCCCATGGTGTATTCGGCCTTTGCCATGTTGATCGGCGGCCTGTTGTTCAAGCTCATTGTGGTATTCTTTTCAAAAAAATTTCCCGGTTCGCTGGCGACCTTTCCGAAGCGTTTGCCGAGACCCATTGGGGTAGCCGCCGAGGCCTTCGCGGTTCCGGCGGCCTGGAAGAAGGACAAGGTCTTCTGGCTCTTCATCATTGTCTTCCACGTGGCCTTTGTCCTTCTTTTCATCGGCCATCTTGAGCTTATCCGGGAATTCAAGGTGCTGCAGATAATCCCCCACGATGTTTTCCTGGGGGCCGGAGCGGTCGGCATCGTGCTTACGCTTTCGGTGCTCTATTTTTTCTTCCGCAGATTCAAATCCCCCTGGCGTGAGATTTCCGCGCCTGAGGACTTCCTGTTCCTGATCATGCTGTTCCTGACGATCTTCCTGGGGAGCCATCTGCACCTGTCGGCGCGGTTCTACGCGGGCGGGGGCGCCTTCGACATACCGGTGGAGGCGTACCGCGAATACCTGTCGAGCCTGGTGGCCTTTAAGCCGGTCGTTCCCTCGGGCATAGCCGATTCTCCACACTATGTCCTGGTGGTGCTCCATGTTTTCCTCGCGAACCTGGTCCTTATGATGATTCCCTTCTCGAAAGTGGTGCACATGGCCTTCGCGTTTCTTTCATTGAACCTCAGGAGGAAGTAAGTCATGGAAAAAGAAAAAGGGATGGAACTGAAAAAAATCCTTAAAACGCGTCTCAATAGGCCGATGCGTTATTATGTGGACACCTGCACCCGGTGCGGTCTCTGCTATGACACCTGCCATGCCTTTCAAGGCATACCGAAAAAAGAGTACTCCCCCGTAGGCAGGGCCGAAGTGATCCGCAAGCTCTACAAGAAATACACTCGTCCCAGCGGTTTCCTATTCCCCTACTGGAGCGATGCGACGAAATTCAGCGATACGGTGATGGACCAGCTCTACGAGGCGGCGTGGTCCTGCACCGGGTGCCGCCGCTGCGTTGTCAACTGTCCTTTTGGCATCGATACTGGCATGATGATGGGGGTGGCCAAGCACCTCCTGGTAGCCAACGGCACCGCCCCGGAGGAGCTCGTCATGCTCGCCGATGCGGCAGTGGAAAAGGGGAAAAGCATCGACCAGTTCAAGGAAGGATACCGGAACGTCATCCGCGACCTCGAAAAGGAGGTTCAGAAAAAGCTTAACCTGCCGTCTTCCGACGGCCTGATTCCCATGGAGAAAAAGGACGCAAATATCCTTTACGTCGGCCTTGCCGGCGCCCATTCCATCGTGAATCCCGCGATCATTTTCAGTGCTGCCAAAGAAAACTGGACCCTGAGCTTTTTCGAGGCTGTCAATTTCGGCTTTTTCGCCGGTGATCCTGAAAAGGCGAATTTCATCGCCCAGCGCATCATCAAGGAAGCGACATCACTGAACGTGAAGGAAGTGGTCATCGTCGAGTGCGGCACCGCTTTCAGGATACTCAGGGCCCTCATGGGAAAGCTTCCCTTTAAGGTGTCTAGCATCGTCGAGGTGATACATCGCTACCTGAAAGAAGGAAAGATCAAGCTCAAGGAAGGCTCTGTCACGGAACCGGTCACCTACCATGACCCGTGCCAGCTGGGAAGAAACGGCGGCGTCTTCGAGGAGCCGCGTGATATAATCCGAAGAATAGTCACCGACTACCGGGAAATGACGCCGACAAAGGGCCAGAACTGGTGCTGCGGCGGTGGCGGAGGCCTGGTGGCCCTGGATAACGAGGATTTCAGGATAAAGACCGGGAAGCCGAAAAAGGAGCAGATTGTGGCGACGGGGGCGAAAATCGTGGTCACCGCCTGCGAGAACTGCGTTTCTCAATTGAAGACCATACAGAGCGGCTACGGACTGGACGTAGAAGTGAAATACCTGACCGAGCTTGTGTGCGAGAATATGATCGTGTGACGATTGACATTGCATCACCCATTTAGTATTTTTAGAATATCCACTTCCGGGGGAAGTGTCTTATCCTATATTTATTTGAGGTGATGCCATGAATGAATACATTCTCTTCGCCTGTATCCTTGTCTCTGTTTTTTTTCTTCTTACCGGCGTTTCCTATGGCCTTTACAGGTGGAAAATCATTACCAAGCTGTTCATCATTTTTGTTATCTCGGTAGCTTTTATAACCTACCTGGGATTTATCCTGGGAAAAATGGGGATGACCTTCAAGGTCAGTCTGATCACGATCCCGATCGGCCTCGTCACCGGCGTTGTGGCGGTTCTTTTTATCAATTCACTGATTGTTCGTCCGATCAAAGACATGCAAAAGGCCATATCCAGGATTTCCAATGGAGATCTCAATGTTGACATCAATCTGACCAGCCGGGATGAATTCGGCGAAATATCAGATCAGTTAAAGACAATGGCCCGGAAACTCAGCCAGATGATCGGCACTATGGCGGACCTGAGCAGGTATCTTGTTGATGCATCGCAGCAGATACGCAATGCATCGCAATCCCTCAGCGCCAGCTCATCGGAACAATCAGCAAACATCGAGGAGATATCCTCCTCCCTTGAGGAGATCCTGGCCAACGTTACGGAAAACGCCCGGAAATCACTCGACGCGAGAACAGTAACCGACGATTCGTCGCGGAAAGCCGTTGACGGTGGAAAGCAGATAGAGGATGCAATCCTGTCGATCAGTGACATCAGCAAGGACACAGAGAAGGTGACCGAGATCGTCGATTTCATCAACAGCATCGCCTTCCAGACCAACCTCCTGGCCCTCAACGCGGCGGTCGAAGCGGCCCGGGCCGGTGAGCACGGCAGGGGATTTGCCGTGGTGGCCGCCGAGGTGCGGAACCTGGCGCAAAGGACCTCACAATCGTCGAAAGAGATCAGCGACCTGATCGCCAATTCCCTGGGAACGATCAGGCAGGGAGAAAACCTATCAGCGAACAGCATCGGATCGATGAGAGGAATAATAGACTCGTCAAAGACCATCGTGCAACTGGTCGAGGAGATGGCCCTGTCCAATACGGAGATAGAGCAGGGGGTACGTCAGATCAGCTCCAGCATGAACGGTCTGGGTGAGATATCCCAGAAAAACGCTTCCTCGTCGGAGGAAATGGCAGGCACGGCGGACAGCCTCGCAAATCTGGTCAAGAACCTCAATGATATTATGTGAAAGTTTGTCATCGCCAAGGGCGCCTGAACCGGCTTTTGCCGCGGGATACATCATTTTTTGATTGTAATGAATCGCGCCCTGTATGACACTGGGAGCCGGATATGCAGTCGCTGCTATCCGGCAATTTTATATGAACGGTGCCCGCCCATGAAAAAAGTCCTGTTGCTTTGCGTCATCCTGTCCTTCGTCGCCGGCTGTTCGCGGTCGAAGGCGATACAGTTTTGCGAGGGCGTGTCTCCCAAGGGGGAAGGCGTCAATTGCGGCACGAAATTCGAGGACGGCGAGCTTACGGCTGTCATCAACAGCGAGGATCCCTTCGGGGTGAAATCAATAACGGTGCGGGTCTACGAGGTGAGGGAGAAAAAGACCGAGAAGGTCGACACCCTCACCGTAGACGTGAAACCGGACAAGCAGACAGCCTCGGTGAACCTTGCTTTCTATACCGGGGGAAAATACCTGGTCAGGGCCTACAAGAAGGATACGGCCATCGGCAGCGCCGAGATTGCCATAGAGGAGCGTTGATACGACCTGTGTATCGGCGCTCCTATTCAGAAGCCTGTTTTTTCCGCTTAAGCTCTTCCTTGTAAAAAACCACGATCAGCAGAAAAGCGCCCACCACGATGGATGAATCGGCGACATTGAAGGACGGCCACCGGTACACGCCATCCACGCCGATGGAGATAAAGTCGACCACGCCCGGGCGTCCCGGCACAAGACGGTCGATGATGTTCCCCACGGCGCCGGCCACAATGAGGGCCATGGACGTGTTGAAGAGGAGCGATTTGTTCTTCTCGAAGAAGTAATACACGATCATCAGGGCCAGCACGACGATGGACACGATGAGGAAAAGGTTCTTGTGCCCCTGCAGTATCCCGAAGACGCCGCCCTCGTTATAGACGAGGGCGATCCTCAGGAACCCGTTCAGAAAGTCGGTACGGTCGCCGAACCCGTAGTTACGGACGATAAGGAATTTGGTCACGATATCCAGGGAAAGGATAGCCGTGATGAGCCCCAGTGGCAGCAGATAGGTCTGCAAATGTTCGCGTTTCATGCTATTTAATCACCTTTATTATGTCAGTACAGCGCCGGCAGAGCTCCGGATGGTCCGGGTCGCTCCCCAGGGTTTCGAAGTAATTCCAGCAGCGGACGCATTTTTTACCGCCGGTCTTTTTGACCGCCACCGAAGCGTTATCGTAATCGCGCATGGCCGCTCCCTTCTCCGGGACCAGGGTCACTGATGCCACCTGGAAGAACCGGGAGAGCTCCGGACCCATGGAGGCCATCATCTCCTTGGCCGCGTTGTCCTTGACGAACAGGGTTATGTCCGCCTCCAGGGACGATTTCAGCACCTTGTCCCTGCGGCATATTTCGAGCTCTTTCAGCACGTCGTTCTTGATGTTTACCAGGCCCTCGATCTTCTGCTCGATATCGGGATTGTTGAAGCGGTCATCGAGCTTGTAGTAGCGCTCCATGTGGATGGAGCCGGTGTTCTTGTTGAACTGCCAGATCTCCTCCATGGTAAAGGCCAGGATCGGCGCCATGAGCCGCACAAGGGAGTTCAAGAGCTCCTGCTGCACGGTCTGGTTCGCCCGCCGCTTCTTCGAATCGGGCAGCTCCACGTAGAGAATGTCCTTGGAGATGTCGAAATAGATGGACGAGAGCTCAACGGCGCAGAAATTGAGCAGCTTCCGGTATACCAGGTGAAACTCGAACTTCTCATAATGCTCGATGATCCTCGCCGAAAGGGTGTAGAGCTTGTGCAGGAGCCACTTGTCCAGGTCCCCCAGCTCTTCGTAGGGCACGGCCTTATCCGGGGTGAAGTCCGACAGGTTGCCGATGATGAACTTGAAGGTGTTGCGGAACCGGCGGTACGAATCGGCGATCTGCTTCATCATCTGCATGCCGATGCGGACGTCGTTGCGGTAGTCCTCGGAAGAGACCCACATGCGCAGGATATCGGCTCCGTATTCCTTTATCAGCTTTTCGGGGGCGATGACGTTCCCCTGGGACTTGCTCATCGCCTTGCCCTCCTCGTCGAGCATGAAGCCGTGGGTGAGGACGGTGTTGTACGGCGCGCGGCCGCGAAGCACCATCGCGGGCCAGAAGGAGGACTGGAACCAGCCCCGGTGCTGGTCGCTTCCCTCGAGGTAGAGGTCGGCGGGCCACCGGTGGTCCTTCCACACGTCCAGCACGGCGAAGTGAGAGACCCCTGAATCGAACCAGACATCGAGGATGTCAAATTCCTTCGTAAAGGAATCGCCGCCGCATTTGCATTTTGTGCCGTTGGGTATGAGATCCTTGATGTCGTCCGTGAACCAGGAGTCGATTCCCCTTGTGCGGGCTATCTCGCCGAAGAGCTTTACGCTTTCGGCGCTCATCAGGTTTTCGCCGCACTTCTCGCACCGGAAGGAGGGGATCGGAACGCCCCAGGAGCGCTGGCGAGACAGGCACCAGTCGGGCCTGGTCTCCACCATCCCCAGGAACCGGGACTGCCCCCAGGAGGGGATCCATTCGGTCTTGTTTACGTTGTCGAGGCCCTTTTTCCTGAGGTCGTCATGGTCGATGTTCAAGAACCACTGCTCCGTGGCCCGGAAGATCAGGGGCTTTTTGCAGCGCCAGCAGTGGGGATAGGAGTGGTTTATCTTTTCGGTCTGGATGAGCACGTTTATCTTCTTCAGCATCTCCACGATGGGATCGTTGGCGTCAAAGACATTGACGCCCTTCATCTCGGGGTAATCATCGGTGAAGCGTCCCCGTTCATCCACGGGGCAGTAGACATCGAGGCCGTATTCGAGGCCCACGATGTAGTCCTCGTGGCCGTGGCCCGGGGCGGTGTGGACGATGCCGGTGCCGGCGTCTAGGGTGACATGGGTGCCGAAGATGACCTTCGATTCCCGGTTTATAAATGGATGGTAGACCTTGAGTTTCCTGACGGCTTCGCCGGGCAGCTCGATCTCGCCGTCCCTGGCCTTGCCGACGGCGCCCTCGATCTGCATGATGAGGCCCTTGGCGACGATGTAGTACTCGTTGCCGAACTTCACCGCTGAGTACTGGAATTCCGGGTGGAAGCTCACCGCCAGGTTCGCCGGAAGGGTCCAGGGCGTCGTGGTCCATATGATCACGTAGGTGTTGTCGGGGTCCATGCCGGGCGTTTGTATCGTGGCGGGATCGACCTTGAATTTCACATAGATCGCCGGTGTCGTGTGATCGGCGTATTCAACCTCCGCCTCGGCCAGGGCGGTCACGCAGGTGGGGCACCAGTAGATCGGCTTCTTGCTCCGGTAGATATATCCTTTTTCAAGGATCTTGCCGAAGGACTCGACGATGGTCGCCTCGTAGTCGCGGGTCATGGTCTTGTAGGGGTTTTCGTAATCGCCGAAAACGCCCAGGCGCTTGAATTCCTCCATCTGTATTTTTATGAACTTCTCTGCGAAATCGCGGCACAGGCCGCGGATCTTCTCCTTGGGCATGGTCTCAGCCTTGGAGCCAAGGTCTTTCATGACGCTGTGCTCGATGGGGAGGCCGTGGCAGTCCCATCCGGGCACGTAGGGGGACTTGTAGCCCATCATGGTCTTGTGCTTCACGATGATGTCTTTCAGGATCTTGTTCAGGGCATGACCCAGGTGGATATGGCCATTGGCATAGGGCGGCCCGTCATGAAGGATATAGAGCTCATCATTCTTCCGTGACTCAAGGATCCTGGCATAGATGTTTTCCTTTTCCCAGAGCTTGAGCAGTTCCGGCTCCCGCTGGGGCAGGTTGGCCTTCATCGGGAAATCAGTGGTCGGCAGGTTGACGGTCTTTGAATAGTCCATTACGTCCTCGTTTTAATATAGAGCCTCCGTGGCAAAATGGTATCGGGAGATCATATATTACTATAAAATAATAATCAGAAACATAATTATGAGGGGGTTTTGTCAATGTTTTTTTTGAAGACGCCGGCCGGGATAGCGGCACCGCGTTCAAAGTACCTTCAATTGTTCACGCACCCTATCTCGAGGTCGTCAAACATTGTCTCAAGGACCTTCCGCAGATCGGTCTGTTCCCAGTTGTCGATAAACCGTCCCGCTGTATCGTAAAAGGCCCCGCCGTTGTAGTACGCCACGGCCCAGAAGGCGGTATCGCTGCAGCGGAAATATCGCGCCGAGATGGATCCCCTGATGATCAGAGCATGCCACGGCTTCACGCGGGCGTACACTTCAGAGTTGGGAAGGCCGACATAGGATCGAATTGAAGAGATCAATGACATGTTTGTTCTGGCCGTGTCGGTCAGGGCGGCGTTGGTGGTAAAGGAGCCGGTGATCCTGCGCCACGCCCTCCCGTGCCGGTCCGTAACGGTCTCGGCAGTCAGCTTCGTATCCTTTCGGACATCAAAATGAAACTCCCGGATGAACCGCTCCCAGGTATAACCGGCCTGGTGCTGGTGGCTCGACCAGACTATGATCTTCTGGTCCAGGGCCGGCAGCATCAGGAGAGACCGGTTGTTCAGATTGTCAAGATCATCGGGCTTCCCGCCGGGATCTTTCAGAATGAATCGTCTTCCCAGGTTTTCCCTGTCATCCATGATGACATAGACCCCGAACCAGGTGTCCTTGAATTTGCAGGTGGGATCGAGGAAATTGCTTACCTCCCTGATCGACCGGGGAGAGAGCTTGTCATAATTTCCAACCGTGTACAGGTTGATGGCCCGTATCCGTACGGCTTCATCGGAGATGTCGCTCAGCATTTTGTCGAAGGCGACTATAAAAGGCTCCCGGTACAGGCCGGTGGGAACCCTGTGCAGTTTGATTCGGATCCCCTTTTTCTCGAGATTTACGTCCTTAAATACATGGGCCAGGTCCGCCATTGTGCATGACAGGCATAGGACCAGCGGCGCTGTGAATAATAAATTAAAGTGACGCATAAGCCCTCCCTGCGGCCTTAGCCCAATCGGATCCTCGATTCCCGTTCTATTCTGTTTTCCATGGCCCTCTCCAGTACCGGACGGGTGGCATAGATGATGGCACACTGCTTGGCCCTGGTCAGGGCGGTGTAGAGTATTTCCCTGGTCAGGAGACGCTCCGGCATTCCCTCCGGCAGGACCAGGAGCACGTTCCCGTATTCCGAGCCCTGGCTCTTGTGCACAGTGATGCAAAAGGAGGGTTCATGGGGGGGAAGGGTTTCCGCAGGGAAGAGCTTTATTCCGTCGGGCCAGGAGAAGGCTCCATTGCGGCGGCCCCCGGACCCTTTCAGTATGAGGCCCACATCGCCGTTGAAGAGGCCCCGCTCGTAGTCGTTCTGGGTGATGATGATCGGGGCCCCGTTGAAAAGGGCCATGGCGCCGGCGGGATCAAAGATGGGACCCAGTTTTTCCAGAAGGTACCGGTTGATCCCGGCCGCGCCGAAGATGCCCGACCTGAGGGGCGTCAGTATCCGGGCCTCGTCAAGGCGGCCAAGGATCTTCCGGATGTCCGGCGCCATGACCTCGGTATTCTCGTCCAGGTCCCTCGAAGAGATTTTTTCAATGAGATCGCGGTATGATGTGCCGTCAATGACAGGCGATAGGTAGTGGCGAGCGGCCCATGATGAAAGGATGCGGTGCATCTCCCTGAGGGGGGGGTCCCCGGTTCTTCCGGGCTCTATGCGCCAGACACCCCGCAGCGGGAGCTCTCCCCGGGGATCCCACTCCGGGATCATGGTTATTACGGACCGGTCCTGGCGGTTGATTCCCCCGGCGATATTTTTGATAGCTTCCTCGGAACGGTAGCTCTCATTGAGTATGACGACCCTGTCGGTGAAAGGGTCGGAACCCGCCTGGATTGAGGCGCCGCCGGCCTGCGGTTTGCGGCTGATGGCGATATCAGGCAGTATGGTCCCTACGGTTTCCGCCATGGCCGTGCTGAGTGAACCGTCCCGGTCGCCGGGGATGAGGTCGGTCAGGACAGCCCCGGCATCAACCGAGGGAAGCTGGTTGCGGTCGCCCAGCATCACGACGGCGGACCCTTCAGACACCGCTTCAAAGAGCTTCCCCAGGAGGACGATATCGATCATGGAAGCCTCGTCAATGATGATCAGGTCTGCCGGCAGGGGATTGAAACGGTTGTACAGGTAATCATCCCTGGCGGGGCTGTACCGAAGGAGACGGTGCAGGGTTGCGCCCTGCAGGGCCAGGAGGGAATCGTCATGGGAATCGCGCTCCCGGATCGACGCGATTCCCTTCAGGATAGATTCGGTCATTTTCCTGGCCGCGCGGCCCGTGGGAGCGGCGATCCTTATGCGGCCGGCGGGAACCCCGAGACGCGCCATGACCCGCAGCAGGCTGAGGACGATAAAGGTCTTACCTGTGCCGGGGCCGCCGGAGATGAGGACAAAATTCTTCAGCGCCGGCAGAACCACCCCCAGCTGCTGGTCTCCATTGAGGAGAACCGGCTCGTCGCCCCTGGCCAGGGGCTTTTCATGGAAAACGGTTCGGACCACTGACGCCAGTGTTCCTGGATCGGCGGGGATTTTCGCGTGCCGGCTGAGGATGGCCCTGAGGGAATCCCTGGCAGCTTTTTCGGCAGCGTAATATTTCTGGAAATAGAGAAACAGTCCGTCCCCTGAGGCAGCGAGGATGAGGGGCTTGTAAGTTTCTCGGGGATCCTCGAAGAGGGCCGGCGCGGATTCGTCCCGGCAATGAACCAGGGCCGGGTAATTCCTGATGCGGTGGAGGATATCCCTTACCCGCCCCCTTGTGGCGGCGCCGCACACCGGGGCTAAGACCCGCTCCAGCGACCGGGGCGAGCAATTCAGGCACACGCTTCCATCCGCGAGGGAAGCGAACATGGCGATGAGCAGGAGATGAAGGGAGATGTCTGAATATCCGGACAGCCGCGCCAGGTCGCGAATGGTCTGGTAATCGACGGTCAGGAGGTCGAGGTTCTCCACCGCCGCCTTGTATGCCGATTTCAGATCGTCCGTGTCCGATCCGGAAACCACGGATAGATCCAACAGGCGCTGGAAGGTACGTTCGTTCACCATAATTCCCGGTAATGGCAATAGATAGCACGCCTATAGGGGCGTTGATCGATGATATGGCCATGGAATTAGCCCGCGTCAATATTTATTAATTTTTTCTTGCATATTTCCGATGATCGATACCTAGATTACACAATGAGGGTTTCGCCCTCAACCAAATTACTGGAGCAGGAAGCCCTGCGGGGCTTTTAAGGGGCTGCGCCCCTTTGACCCCGGAAAAAATATACGCTAAGGACGCGTAAAATACAGGATACTAGTATACCCTGTAATGGATCCGTGCATTCTGCCCCGGAGGCTTAGAGCGTACTTCGCGGCCGCGCCCGGCGCGGGCATGATGGAAAACAGGAATCCGCGGCGCCGGGAGCCCTGGATGGTGAGGTGGATATGAAAACTGTCGCGATCATCGGAACCGGTCTCATGGGCACCGATATAGCCTGCGCTTCGGCCAATGCCGGCTTCGAAGTGCTTCTCTTCGATAAGGATAAGGAGCGTGCGATGAAGGCCCTGGGCCGGCTTCATGACCGGTATAAGCGGTACAAGGACACCGGCAGGCTGGAACAGGCCAGGGCTGACACCATCATGAAGCACTTTTCCCTCTGCGACGCCATTGATGAGATCAAAGGCGCCATGGTCGTGATCGAATGCGCCTTTGAGGATATCCATGTGAAACAGCAGATATTCCGCGACCTTGACCGGGTCTGCCGGGCCGACGCGGTGCTGGGCTCCAACACCTCCTCCATATCCATAACCGAGATAGCCTCCGCAACGAAGCGGCCCGAGTCGGTCATCGGCCTTCACTTTCTCAATCCGGCCCATGTGATGAAGCTGGTGGAGATCATCCCCGGCATCGCCACCACCCGTGAAACCGTGGAGACGGCCAAGACCTTTGTAAAGAAGCTGGGGAAGATCCATGTCGAATCGAAGGACTATCCCGGATTCTTGTTGAACCGGATGCTGGTGCCCCTCATCAACGAGGCCATCTATCTTCTCTATGAAGGGGCCGGCACGGCCGAATCGATAGACCGGGTCATGAAGGCGGGCCTCAACTTTCCCATGGGCCCCCTCGCCCTGGCGGACATGATCGGCCTTGACGTGCTTCTTGCCGTCATCGAGGAGATGCACCGGGGCTATTCCGATTCGAAGTATCGTCCCTGCCCCCTCCTTAAAAAGTACGTGGCGGCGGGATACCTGGGGAAAAAATCGGGGAGGGGTTTCTTCATTTATAACGATTGACGCCCGTAAGGGCGGCCCCGGTTTTTCCTTAGAACTTTTTTCCCCGCCGCCAGTCTATTAATTAAAACCCTTCACCCGCGAGGTGCCCGATGAAGATCCTGAAACGCGCCGCTCTCATCCTGTCTCTGGCTCTCCTTGTCCCGCTCTATGACCCTATATCTGGGGGCAGTTCCCTGGCTAAAAACAGGATATCGGCTGGAGAATCATATACCGTTCCCGGGAAATTCAATCCCTATACGGAGGACTGGAAAGCTGTCGTTGAATTCGACAGGAAGAGCAAGCCCCGCTCCGCCCTGGAGCAGGTCGAACAAATCCTCGGCCGCGCCAAAAAGGATCGCAATGTTCCGCAGATCGTCAAGGCCCAGATTCACAGGGTCAAGTACCTCATGGCCATCGGCGAAAAGGAGCACCCGGATATCCTCCGCATGCTGGAGCAGGAGGCTTTATCGTCGTCATTCCCGGAGAAGCAGGTCCTCCGCTCGATCATGGCCGAGGCCTACTGGAACTATTTTTCCGCCCACCGCTGGACCTTTTACAGCCGGACCGATACGGCGAACCCCAGGGATGGGGATGTCTCCACCTGGAGCCTCGCTAAGATCATGGGGCGCATCATCGAGCTGCACCGCGGCGCCCTGGAGAGGCCCGATGATCTGAAAAGAATTCCCCTGGACCTCATGGACGCAATCCTGGTCAGTGGAAGCGCCCCCCGGGAGTACCGGCCCACCCTGTACGATTTTCTCGCGCACCGGGCCGTTGATTTTTTCATGGTCGATGAAAACCAGCTCACCAGGCCCGCCTACGATTATGAAATCGATACAGCCGGATATTTCGGGACGGCTGAAGAGTTCGCAGCCATGACCATAACGGCCCGGGATGCGACCTCGCTCCGCTACAACGCGATGATCATCCTCCAGGACCTGACCCGGCTGCATCTGAAAGACCTGCCCGGCGGCCCCGCGGCCCTGGCGGACGTGGAATTGAAAAGGCTCCAGTTTGTCCGCGACAGGTCGGTCATCCCGGACAAGGATTATCTTTATTTTAAATCCCTTGAGGCCCTTGAAAAGAGGCTCGCCGGCCATCCCTCCTCGGCCCTGGTGTCATACGAGATCGCCCGGTGGTACCGGGCCATGGGCCAGGAATGGAAGGAGGGAGACCCCTCCGATCATCGCTGGTCGATCAGGAAATCCGTTGAAATAGCCGGGGACGTGGTCCGCCGCTTCCCGGAATCGGAGGGAGCGCTCCTGTGCAGGCCCCTGACGGCGATCGACAAGAGCCTTTCTCTCCTCACGGAGAAGGTCAATGTGCCCCGGAGCCCCTCCCGGGCCCTGGTGAAGTATAAGAACCTGAACCGTATCTACCTCAGGGCCCTGCGGCTGACCGTGGATGACTACGAGTACCTCAACGACAACTATGACAGGACCGAGGTCAAGCTTGACCGGCTCCGGAAGATGAAGGCCCTCCAGGAATGGGAAGTGGCCCTTCCTGACGACGGCGACCTCCGGGACCATGCGGCGGAGATCAGGGTGCCGCCCCTGGATGAAGGTTATTATGCGGTCCTGGCCGGAACGGACCGAACCTTTTCGTACGACAAAAACGCGGCGGCCTTCATGGCCATGGCGGTATCAAACCTGAGCTTCACCCACCATGTGTCGAAAAAGGAGGGAGCGGTTTTCAACGTGTTCGACCGGGCAACGGGGATGCCCCTCGGGGATGTCAACGTCACCATAATGGAGCGGAAGTACGACTATGCGAAAAGCAGATATGTCAGCACCGTGGCGGCGAAACTGGTTACGGACAGGAACGGCTCAGCGGTCTTCCCCTTGGATACCGGCGACAGCTATTACAGGACCCTGAGCGTTATCCTCCGGAAAAACGGGGACCGCCTGACATCGGAATTTTACAGTTACACCTACGGCGAAAGCGCGAGAAACCATTACCAGAGTTATTTCTTCACCGACCGCTCGATCTACCGGCCGGGCCAGACGATTTATTTCAAGGGGATACTGCTGCGGCTCGACGCCGACCGGCGTTACGCGATCCTGCCGGACCAGGACACCACGGTGGAGCTCTACGATTACAACAACCAGCGGGTCGGCCAGGTGAAGCTCCGGTCGAACCGGTACGGCACGGTGAGCGGCGCCTTCACCGCCCCGTCCGGTGTCCTCACGGGACAGATGACCATCCGGAACGGGTCAGGGAGCGCCGTCATAAGGGTCGAGGAGTACAAAAGGCCCAAGTTCGAGGCGGCCTTCGAGCCGGTCAAGGGGAATTACCGCCTCGGTGAGAAGGTGACCGTCAAGGGCTTCGCCCGCTCCTATTCCGGGGCCCCCCTCTCCGACGCGGTGGTGAAGTATACCATCGTGAGGAAGGTCTGGTTCATGTACCGCTGGTCGGGATGGTACTACTGGCGGTACAACGGCAAGGAAACGGTCATGCAGAGGGGGGAGATGAAGACCGATGGCAAGGGTGAATTCGCTCTCACCTTCGAGGCACAGCCTGACAAGGGCATCCCCCGCTCGGAGCAGCCGGCCTTTTATTACCAGGTGCATGCGGACGTGACCGACATCAACGGGGAGACCCATGGAGCCGGCGCCGGCGTAAGGGCCGGGTATACGTCCCTTATCGTCGATATCCCCGACCTGCGCGGCGTCATCGATTCATCGAAGAATCTTGCCCTTAAGCTCTCCAGCGTCAACTACAGCGGGGAGTTCGTGCCGGCCCGGGGCACTCTCACCATTTCGCGGATGAGTGAGCCTGAGCGACTCCTCCGGCCCCGCCTGTGGGAGCGGCCGGACCGCTTTGTCATGACAAAGGATGAATATATTAAAAGCTTTCCCCATGACATCTACAAGAATGAGGATGATGTCCAGGCACGGGGCATAGAAAGAAAATATTTCAGCGCCCCTTTCAACACTGAGAAGGAAAAGATCGTCACCGCCGGTGACGTGCATTCCTGGCCCGACGGCAATTACCTGGTGGAGATCGAGACCAGGGACTCCTACGGCGAAAGGATCCGGTACCAGCGGCAAGTGACCCTGTTCAAGCCGAAGGACGGGGCCTTTTCCAGGAACGAATATGTTTCGATAATGCCCCTGGATGCCTCCGTGGAGCCAGGGAGCGATTGCGTCTTTTTAGTGGCCTCTGCCGCCCGCGATGCCTATCTACTTTTCGATATCCTGCGCCACGGTTCGAAACCGGAACAGAGGATCATAAAGCTTGACGGTAATAAAAAACGCGTCGCCATTCCGATCAGGGAAGAGGACCGGGGCAACATCCATTACCGCTATGCCCTGGTCAGGGACAACCGTCTCCACAGCGGATACGGGACCATCCAGGTGCCCTGGACCAACAAGGAGCTCAAGGCGGAGTTCATGACCTTCCGGAACAGGCTGAATCCCGGTGAAAAGGAGCAGTGGCGCGTAAAGATCACAGGCCCCGGCGGGGAGATGGCCGCTGCCGAAATCGCCGCGTCCATGTACGACGCGTCCCTCGATTCGTTCTATCCCCATAACTGGTCTTTCAACGTGAATCCCTATTTTTATACCTATGAATACTGGCATTCCAATTCGACCTTTGCCGTTGAGCAGTCGCGACAGGCCGCCAACGGCTGGAATGAGTATTATCCTTCCTATAACAGGTATCACGATTACCTGAACCTCTTCGGCGTGTATTTCTACAGCAGGGGCAGGGGATACCGGTATTACAAGGGCGGGGGGAAGAAAGACATGGATTATTCCGCCTCCGCTGACGCCATGGAAGAGGGGATTACCGATAAAAAAGAGGCGGCTCCACAGAAGGCGAAACGCAAGGACGAACCTGCGCCGGCGCCGGCCGGGGAGCAGAGCCTGAGTGTCATCGGCGGCGAAAATAAAAAAGGGACCGGAGAAGGAGCCGTGCAGATACGGAAAAACCTCAATGAGACGGCCTTTTTCTATCCCCACCTGATGACCAATGAAAAGGGCGAGGTTATCATATCCTTTACGGCGCCGGAGGCCCTGACCAGGTGGAAAATCCTCGGGTTTGCCCACACCAGGGACCTTAAATCAGTCGTTTTTACCAACGAGGTGGTGACACAGAAAGAGCTCATGGTGACGCCCAACGTGCCGCGCTTCCTCAGGGAAGGGGACACGGTCTACATAAGCACGAAGATATCCAACATGACGGACAGGAAGCTCGCCGGCAAGGCGGAACTCCGGCTCTTTGACGCGGCGACCATGAAGCCTTTGGACAGGGAGCTTTCCAATGACGGCGGGCCGTCGGATTTTTCCGTGCCGGAAAAGGGAAACACGGCCGTATCCTGGCGCGTAAAAGTGCCGGAATCGGTGGAGGCCGTGACATGGCGGGTCGTTGCCCGGGCGGGGAGCTTCAGCGACGGCGAGGAATCGACCCTGCCGGTCCTGTCGAACCGGATGATGGTGACGGAATCGATGCCGCTCCCGGTGCGGGGGAACCAGACGAAAAACTTCACCTTCGCCAAGCTCCTCAAATCGAAAGAGTCAACCACCCTGTCCCACTACCGGCTCACCCTGGAATTCACGTCCAATCCGGTCTGGTACGCGGTGCAGGCGCTGCCCTACCTGATGGAGTTCCCCCACGAGTGCTCGGAGCAGGTGTTCAGCCGCTTTTATTCCAACAGCCTGGCGTCCCATATCGTCAACAGCAGCCCCAAGGTCAGGGCTGTCTTCGACCGGTGGAAGAACAGCGACGCCCTCCTGTCGAATCTGCAGAAGAACGAGGAGCTGAAGTCGGTTTTACTTCAGGAGACGCCGTGGCTCCTGAACGGAAAAAACGAGGAGCAGAACAAGAAGCGAGTCGCCCTCCTCTTCGACCTGAACCATATGGCCCGGGAGCTGGACAGGGCCTTTTCAAAGCTCAGGCAGATGCAGGGGGCCAACGGGGGATGGCCCTGGTTCACGGGCCTTCCCGAGAGCTGGTATATCACCCAGCACATACTGGCCGGCCTGGCCAAGCTCAACGTCCTGGGGGTCGGAAGCGCGTCAAAGGAAAAAATATCGGCTATGACCGGAAAGGCGGTGGCCTTCATCGACAGGGAGATGAAGAGGGATTACGACTACCTGGTGCGGTACAAGATAAATCTCAAGCAGAAGAATATCGGCTATATCCAGTACCATTACCTGTATACACGGAGCTTTTTCATGGATACGGCCATGCCCCAGCAGTGCAAAGAAGCCTTCGATTACTGGAAGGGCCAGGCGGTGAAATACTGGCCCCAGGAAGGGCCCTACGGCAAGGGCCTGGCGGCCATCGCCCTGCATCGCTTCGGCGAGGCAAAGCCGGCGCAGGAGATCATGGAGTCCCTCAGGGAACATGCCATACAGAATGATGAGATGGGCATGTACTGGAAGGAAAACGTGGGAGGGTACTGGTGGTACCAGGCGCCCATCGAAACCCAGGCGCTCCTGATCGAGGC
Source organism: Spirochaetota bacterium (assembly GCA_017999915.1). Taxonomy (NCBI): domain Bacteria; kingdom Pseudomonadati; phylum Spirochaetota; species Spirochaetota bacterium. The sequence continues at coordinate 394,056 of JAGNKX010000001.1, read as the reverse complement.
CTTCAGCGAAGTGGCCCGGGACGCCGCGGCTGTCGACGACATGCGTACCTGGCTCGTCAAGATGAAACAGGTCCAGCACTGGAGCACAACCAAGGCCACCACCGACGCCTGCTATGCCCTTCTCATGGGAGGATCGGACTGGCTGAAGAACGACACGCTGGCGCAGATAGTGATCAACGACCGTGCCGTGGACCCGGCCGCCATGGGCGCGGCCACCGAGGCGGGGACCGGATACTTCAAGGTCAGCTGGGACAAGAACGAGATTGTGCCTGAAATGGGCAACGTGAAGGTAGTCAACCCGAACAGCAATCCCGCCTGGGGCGCGCTCTACTGGCAGTATTTCGAGCAGATGGACAAGATCACGCCCCACGAAACGCCGCTAAAGCTCGAGAAGAAGTTTTTCCTTGTCACCTCCACCGACCGCGGTCCGGTGCTGGAGCAGCTGACGGGGAACAGGAAGCTCAAGCCGGGGGACAAGGTGAGGGTGCGCATAATTCTCAGGTCCGACCGGGACATGGATTACGTGCACATGAAGGACCTCCGCGCGGCAGGGACGGAGCCGGAAAACGTATTGTCCCGGCACCGCTTCCAGGACGGCCTCTGGTACTATGAGAGCACCAAGGACACGGCCACGCACTTTTTCATGGAGCGCCTGCCCAAGGGGACCTTCGTGTTCGAGTATCCCCTGGTGGTGAGTCTGAAGGGGGATTTCTCGGCAGGCATAACAACGATCCAGTGCATGTACGCGCCGGAGTTCACCTCCCATTCGGAGGGTTCGCGGCTCAGGGTTGATTGATAGGATAGCTTGAAAGGCCCTATCAGAAGATCCCCCAAATCCCCCAGATGGGGGATTTGAGGACAGCAACTTTTTTAAAGGGAATGGTCCTGGCCGCAGGCTATGAATCTGCAGAATTCGTCCATGATGACCTCCGGGGTGATGGACCGGTCCATCATGAGGTCCCGGACAACAGTGTAGGATTCTAGATCCAGTTCCATGAGCTTGACGGCGGTGCCGCCCGATCCGGAGCGGACCACCAGCCCCGGCAGAAGCAGGCTTTTATGGGAACCGGAGCTGTCCATGGAGATTTCCACGCCCACCAGGGCCCTGTCCGGCAGGGCCTCCGGGATATCGATGAACAATCCATGGAGGCTGATATTGAGGACGGTCCCCTGGATGGGCCTGTCGTTGAAGCGAATGATCGTTTCAATGTTAAAGGGTATCCGGGTATATAGCCTTCGTTCCATTGTTGCCGTTCCTGAAGTTGTGCCACAGCTTCGATAACATACCCTATCCCGGGAGGGATTAAATTGCAAGCATAATCAGGAATTGAAATTTCCTTGCTATTTTTTTACTCCGGTGTACATTTGAAGTATAATCCTATGAAATATATCGTGAGCTCTTTAATTATCGTACTTTTCATCGCGGCCACGGGATGCGCAGCGAAAAAAGGCGTTACCACCGCCGCGAAGAGGGATGCCGCCCGGCCTGAGGCAGGGGATGATGAATCAAGGGACCAGTGCCTGAGGGCCATCAAGAGGGCCAGGGTCGACGCCAGGGGCGGCTCGTACCGGATGTATCTGTTCGGGGAGGAGCGTTATGACGGAGAATTCGGCCGCTTCCTGGGGGATTACATGAAGACCAGGCACGGCATCGAGCTGGTCATATCCGGGTCGGCGGACCGTCGCCGGAGCAAGTGTTACAGCAACGAGATGGATAAGATCATCTTCAACACCTTCGGCCCCGGCGTGCTGGCCGAGGCGGAGCGGGAGGCGCGGGATATCTTCAATACCAGAAAATAAACCGCTGAGCAAGAATATCCCGCACAGAGATAACCGCTGACCTCCAGGCCGGCCATGGAGAGGCAAAGAATATGACATCAATATACAATCTTCCTTGCCAGGAGGTTTCTTATGATTAAAAGACCAGTCTGTCTATTTCTCTCGCTGTTTTTCATTGTCATGGTATCAAATATCGGAACAGAGGGTTATTCTAAAGTTCGTGGAGGTAAGGCTATGGGTACGTTGACTGTTACCAGCACCGCTTTCAAGGAGGGGGGAATGATCCCCGGAAAGTATACCTGCGATGGTCGGGACCTCTCGCCGCTGATCGCCTGGAGCGGCGTTCCGGCCGGGGCGAAAACCATCGCCCTAATCTGCGATGACCCGGACGCTCCGGCCGGCACCTGGGTCCACTGGGTGGTATTCAACATACCCGCGGCGGTGAAGGAGCTGGCAGAAGGGGCATCCATGCCCGCTGGCGCGAAGCAGGGGATCAACGATTTCCGCAAGCTCCCCTACGGCGGCCCCTGCCCCCCGGGGGGCACGCACCGGTATTTTTTCAAGGTCTATGCCCTTGACACGGTCCTTGCCCTGAAGGAGGGAGCGGCCAAGAGCGAGCTCCTCAGGGCCATGGAGGGCCATGTGCTGGCCCAGGGCCAGCTCATGGGAAAATACAAGCGAAGCTAGGGCCTTCTCCATTGATGTTGCTTTACGAGCAGCGGGTTCACGGTGGGCAGGCGCAGGATGGTCGACCTGCCCGCCGGGTCTACTGATTAAGCTGATTCAAAAAAAGCATGAAACATCGCCTGCCTGAAAACCGGAATATCCTGTAAACATTCACATGTTTTGCATTTATATTTCTTGCATAAAATTAATATAATAATCTTATGGCATAAATTTTCATCCAGCAATCTCTCAAAACCGGTCATTTATACTATGGATATTAGTGCAGCTGAACAGAAAATTCACACGCTTTTACGCGAAACATTCAAAGCCGAAGGCGGCTTCAGGGCTTCGCAGAAGGATATTATTCTGCACGTGCTGTCGGGCAGGCACTGTCTTGTGCTCATGCCCACGGGCATGGGCAAGTCGCTGTGCTACCAGCTGCCTGCCCTGCTCATGGACGGGCTTACGGTCGTAATCTCGCCGCTCATATCGCTGATGAAAGACCAGGTCGACAGCCTGCTTGAGCTTGGCATTGACGCAGCATACATCAACTCGTCACTGGGCAAGGCGGAAAGAACGGCGCGGTATAAAAACATCGCGGAGGGCAAATACAAAATACTGTTCGTTGCTCCGGAGCGTTTCAGGAACAGGGAATTTAACGCAACAATTAGAAGCAGGAAAATATCGCTGCTGGCAATCGACGAGGCTCATTGTGTAAGCCGCTGGGGCAATGATTTCAGGCCGGACTACTCAAAGGTTAAAGAAATCAGGGATGTGCTGGGCAACCCGGCGACAATAGCATTGACCGCAACAGCCACGCTGATTGTGCAGAACGACATTATAGAAAAGACAGGCATTCCGGCGCAAGATATTAAAATATTCAACGAGGGCATATGCAGGCCGAATCTTTCGCTCCATGTTGTTGAAGCTATCGACGAACCTGAAAAATTTGAAAAGATGTACAAGCTGATAAATGAAAAGCCGGGGAGCAAGATAGTATATTTCAACCTGATAAAAAGCATAGAACGCTTCGCCGAGTTTCTCGACAGTAAAGGCCATGGGTATTCCATATATCACGGAAAACTCAATCCGCCTGAAAGGAGAAAAGTACATAAAAGATTTATGACATCTGACAATATTGTCATACTTGCGACCAACGCATTCGGCATGGGCATAGACAGGCCCGACATAAGAATGATAATCCACGGCGAGATTCCCGATTCCATAGAATCGTATTACCAGGAGATTGGCAGGGCCGGCCGCGACGGCCGCCCCTCGGACTGCATTCTCATGTACTGCCAGGATGACCTTGAAGTGCAGATCAGCTTCCTGGAATGGAAGAATCCCGACGCCGGATTCATCAAGAAAACATATCGCCTGCTCGATTCCCTGGGCGATACGATCAACGCGTATTCTTACGAGGATCTCCAGGAAAAGCTTGTGTTCAAGCATAAAGCTGACCACAGGCTTCAGACCGTGCTTAACATTTTCGATATGTATAATGTCACCGAAGGCAACGCGGAAACGCAGAACCTGAAATTAATATTGCCCCTGCCGGATGAAATTATTTCGGATGAATACATAAAGTCAAAGCAGGAGCGCGACAAAAAGCGGCTTATTGAAATGCTTAACTACGTAAAGACACGTGAATGCAGAAGGAACTATATCCACAATTATTTTGACATGAAAAACGTTGAATGCAAGAACTGCGACAACTGCATGTAAAATGCGGCGGCAAAAAAGCAGGCTGCCCTCGGCCCTCGGCGCACATAAGACGACTTATCGTAAGCTGCGGGACGGGGACTGCTATGCATTATCCTCACACAAAAACATTCTCTGCCCCGTGAAGAACCGAAAATACATCAATTTGTTCGGGTTTTATATAAGAGAACCTCAAAAATAAAATTTGGATGTTCCCTTGTGGGCACTTTCAGTGTAAAAATAAAATTTTCAATGTTGATATATTGAATATTCTAATTTTAGAGTTGCCCATAATAAATGATCCGGTAGGAGCCTTCGATAACTTCTATGATCCATTACATATTCGGGAACCATTACCGCGACACATAACCACCCTATTGTCGTGCATTGGAAACCTCGTCACTGTCTGATTAAAATGAGCTCATTGGTATTTGTCCAATAGTGTTCTTCAGTCCCATAGTCAATCGTGCAATCGAGAGTTCCGGTAAGGATATCGGTAGTAAAATTAAAGTTTCCGACACCCCAAGACCAGTCTATATTTTCTACAACGAGATTGGTGGAACTAATGGTGCCCGTCGCGTATATATCTAAAGGAAATGAACAACCTGCAGAAGTCCCAACTATTTCTATATTGATATTTGGATGGTTATTATCTAAACCGGGATAGATTATGAATGTGACATTACAAGATTTGCTACAGGGCACATTGGTATAGATCGTTACTGGAATGGCTGTTTTCCATGTTCCCTCAAGATTTCGGGCTGACGTCAGGAGAGAAGTTAGCAGATTGATTTTTTGATTTCTTTTAAAATTTTCATCAGATTTGTTTTTAAAAATATCACATCCGGCAAAGGATAAGGTTAAAAAACTTATGATAAAGATAAATGAAAACGTTGTTGCTTTCAAATTTTTCAAAATAAGCTTCCTCCAGATTTTGACATGATTTGAGAATGCTATAAAAAAGGACATATGTCAACAAATATATGTAATTGGCCATTCATCGTCGGTATTATACGAAAAAATCGCGGAACTGATCATTTCGGCGCCGCAGTTAGGGCAGATTTCCGGATCGGCATTAAAGGAGCTTTTAATGGCTTCCGCCCAAGTCCTTTTTGATTATCTAGGATTTTGCTCCCACACGGGTCTGGCCGAGGCGACACAAAGAGTATTATAGGCACCTGCCATTGGTCTCGTAAAGACCCCCGCAACACAAAAGGCCCCGGACAGGGGTCTTGAAATTTACCCGTAATTAATCCTGGGGCCGCATCGTGGGAAAGAGGAGCACGTCGCGTATCGACGTCTCGCCTGTGAGAAGCATCACCACCCGGTCGATGCCGATGCCGAGGCCCCCGGTGGGGGGCATCCCCGTTTCGATGGCCTGGACGAAATTCTCGTCCATGGGAGGGGCTTCCTCGTCCACGGAACGGCGCAGGGATTGCTCGTACAGGGTCGCGCGCTGGAACACCGGATCGTTCGATTCGCTGTAGGCGTTGGCTATTTCGGTGCCGTTTATGAAGAGCTCAAAGCGCTGGAGGAACCGCTCGTCGTCATAGTCGGGCTTGCACAGCGGCGTGGTTTCCACCGGGTGGTGGGTGATGAACACGGGCTGGACGAGCTTGTCCTCGACCAGCTGCTTGAAGAGCTCGTCGATGGCCAGGCCCCGGATGAAATCGCCCTTGATCTCGGCGCCGGACTTTTTCACCTCGGCGGCGAGGTCGGCATCGCTCATGGCCATGACGTCGAGGCCCGCGTACTCCTTCAGTGCGTCGACGACCTTAAGCCTCCGCCACGGCGTTTTCAGGTCAATCTCCTTCCCGTCGTAGGTGATGGTGGTCCCGCCGGTGATGGCGGCGGCGGTCACGCCAATGATCTCCTCGGTGATGGCCATCATGTCGGTGAAGTCGGCGTAAGACTGGTAAAGCTCCAGCATGGTGAATTCCGGGTTGTGGGTCCGGTCGATCCCCTCGTTCCTGAAGCACTTGCCTATCTCGTAGACGCGGTCGAAGCCGCCCACGATGAGGCGCTTCAGATACGGCTCCAGGGATATGCGCAGGTAGAGGTTCATGTCCAGGGCATTGTGCCGCGAGGTGAAGGGGGACGCGGAGGCGCCGCCGTAGAGGGGCTGGAGGACCGGCGTTTCCACCTCGTAGAAGCCCCTTCCGTCGAGGATTTTCTTTATATGCCTGATGATGGCGATCCTCTTCATGAAGGTGTCTTTGACCCCGGGCGTCACGATGAGGTCGACGTGGCGGTTGCGGTACCGCAGCTCCTTGTCCGCGAAGGCGTCAAAGACCTCGCCGTCCTTTTCCTTTACCACCGGGAGGGGACGGATATTCTTCGACAGGAGCGTGAGCGAGGTGGCGAAGATGCTGATCTCCCCGGTTTTTGTTTTCTTTACCGTGCCCGTGACGCCGATGATATCGCCGATGTCAAGCTTTTTGAAGAGCTTGTAGCTTGGCTCGCCGATGGCGTTGATGGCGACGTATAGCTGTATCCTGCCGTCCCGGTCCTGGATGGTGCAGAAACTGGCCTTGCCCATCTCCCGGACGGTCATGATGCGGCCGGCGGCGCTCACCTCTTTTTCCGACGACGAAAGATCGTCGTAATTCTTGAAAATATCCGCGGAGTGGTGCGTGACATTATAGGTGTACGGAAAGGGGTTGATCTTCAACTCGTCCCGTATTTCGGCAAGCTTGTCTTTCCGTATCTTTATCAGAGTGCTTTCTTCTTCCATTGTATCACCCGCGTGTGTTTTATTCATTAAGAGCGGGTCCCGGGTTTCGGGATACACTCATAATCAAGGTCGTGACTGGTGTTCATCTTTGGTACTTCGATGCAGGTGTCAAATTATTTTTGCATGCCTTCCATCGATGGCGCCCTGATTCCGTGTGACATAAATAAAAGGCAATGACATGTTTCAGCCGGTGATCTCTCAAATATGTAAATTTTAACAAGTGATTAAATATTATTGCCGGAAAATTTTTTCTTTACTTATTTATCATTATTTTTATCTGATGCTTTGATTTGTCATTTAGGTTGGTATATATTCTAACATGGACTGTTTACACGTTTCGGAGGATTCAGAATGAGATCTTTTAGAGGCATCGTCGCGCTGGCAATGATGCTTGCGGTTGTCTGCGTTGCCGGAAATGACCGCCTGTACGGGAGATGGATACGAGTCGCCGTATCCGCGGATGAAAAGTCCGATCCCAGCAATATGACGCCATCGTCCCAGGAACTGGTCAAGGAACTGTATCCGAGCGGCAAGATTAAATCCGAAACGCCCTTGACAGGAGGAAAAATCCACGGGAAGAAAAAAATCTATGCCGAGAGCGGCACGGTTCTTAAAGAAGAGGAATACCGTGAGGGAAAACGGGAGGGCCTTTCCCTGGAATACTACGAGGACGGCACCCTGAAAAACCATGAAACTTTCAAGGACGACAGGCTGAACGGCGACTGTTTCATGAATTATCCCAATGGCCAGAAGATGATGGCGGGCCAGTGTATCGATGGAAAGAAGTCGGGCAAATGGACGCTGTATCATAACAACGGCAACAAGTACATGGAAGGCAATTACATCGACGGTTTCATGGAGGGGCAATGGCGCTCCTATTCGCCCGAGGGATGGCTCGATTCCGAAGGGGAATACAGGAACGGACTTCAGTGGGACCTCTGGATTTATTTTGACAAATATAAAAAGATAACAAAAAAGGTTACGATGAAGAACGGCATGATCGACGGTCCCTGCTGGCTCTACAATCAGGGGCGCCTCACGGGGGAAGGGATCATGAACGGTCTCGCCCATGACCCGAAGAAAAACGGCGCCTGGAAAGCGTATTACCGGAACGGGCGTCTTAAATACGAAGGTGTCTTTGCCATGGGCGTTAAGAGCGGAAGCTTCATCGAGTATTATGCGACCGGCAATAAAAAAGGGAACGGCGACTATGTCAATGACAGGCGCAGCGGGAACTGGGTCTTCTATGCCAAGGACGGGGTTACGGTCGATACGGAAAAATCCGGTCAGTATATTAATGGAAAATTAAGAAAACAATAAGCAGCGATAGATACAAAATAGACTTTTTGCGAAACTGGCGTCTCGCACTCGCAGGAAAGCCCTGCGGGGGCTTTTTAAGGGGCTTCGCCCCTTATACCCCAATAAACAAGTTATGAAACGAGTCTAATAATGACATTTTCTCCCGGTAATTAAACCCTATAAACAGTTCATAAAAAATGCATGGACAATGTAACCAGGCCGTGCCATAGGATTACAAAACAATCATGTTATCCAAATCTATCTGTCGCTATAATACTATTATTTGACGGATCATGGAACTATGCACCTCGACGCGCTGTATAGCGGGATCACTCTGTATCATTGCGTAATTCTCTTCGCGGTCTATTCGTTTATCGGATGGATCATAGAGGTTATCTATCGCTCGGCGACGCAGAAGAGATTCATCAATGCCGGCTTTCTGTACGGCCCCTTCATCCCGATATATGGATTCGGCGCCGCCTTTGTTGTCATCCTGGAATACTTCCTGATGCCCCTGGATGTCATCATCAAGGTTCTGATGTACGGCGTTGTTCTGACCGTGGTCGAATATGCCGTCGGGTACCTGTTTGAAACGATTTTCAGGCTCAAGCTGTGGGATTATTCCGACAGCGCCTTTAATCTCCACGGCAGGATATGCCTCCTCTTTTCCATTTTCTGGACCGCTATCGCCTTTGTGTTTGCGACCTTTGTCAATCCCCTGGTGGTGAGCTCCGTGCTCTCTCTCGATTATACCCTGGTGCGCAGCGCTGCGGCGGTTTTTCTCGTATACAGCTCCGTTGATGTTGTGATGTCGGTCTCTTCCATCACATCGTTCCGGAAAAAGATCGCTTTCCTCTATTCGGAATATTTCAATCTGAGCAATGTTGAAATAGAGAAAATCTTCGAGTCGTTCAAGCGACTCAGGTCCGCGTTCCCGAACCTGGACAGGTATATCGATACCAAAATCAATTATGAGATACGAAACAGGATCAGCACGTTTATGAAATCAATCCAGACCAAGATCATGATGGATATAGAGGGGAGGAAACCCTTCGAAAAGGAATTCTACGACATCATCAATGATATTTACAGGCATGAAGAGTTCATGAAGCTCAAGCGTTTTTTTCATCATAATTCGTCTATCTACGCCCACGTGAGAGACGTCGCCTACTTTACGTACCGGGCCTGCAAGTACCTCAAGCTGGATTACCGGTCGGCGGCGCGGGGCGCCCTTCTCCATGATTTTTTTCTGTACGACTGGCGGAACCACGACGAGCCGGACCTGCACCGGGACAAGTACCATGGCATCGAGCATCCACGAATAGCCCTGGCCAACGCTGAAAAATATTTCAAACTCAACGATATTGAGAAGGACATTATCGTGAAACACATGTGGCCCTTGACCCTGGTGCCTCCCCGGTACAAGGAATCATATATAGTGACATTTGCCGATAAATACCTTTCGTCTAAGGAGTTCATCGATGAGTTCAAGAAGAACAGGAAGCCCGGACAGGCGCAGCGGCCGCGGAAGGCGCGTAACTAGATGAAGGTTTTTTTTAAGGTCATTGCCTCCCTTGCGGCCGCAGTGGCGGCCATTATCGCAGGGGTGTTTATTTATTTTGCTTTTTTTTACACGGAGCCGGTCTATATAAGAGATCATTCCGCAACGATCCCGGAAGCTGCGATCCAGCCAGCCGAGGCGATCAGACTGGCAGCTCCGTATCTTCCGGAGCACGGGACCTATGTGTACAGAAAAGACAGGCCGCTGGTCCTGCACCTGTCGAGGCACAAGGACTGGTATTACGTTATGAGGACAAATTATCCTGCGAAAACGATCAGGTACTACCTGCAGCCGGCGGTGAAGGTCCATGCGCACACCGGTAAGATAGAATTTTCGACCCGATGAAACAACGGTGATTGACGGGGTGATACATGAGAAAAACAATGCCCATCGCAAGATGGGCATTGTTAATTATATATTATATCCCAGCCTTTCACAATAGCCTGAGGCCAGACTGGTATTCACGGAGAAGACGAGATATTCTGCCGTTGAATTTTTTCCAAATAAAACGACATAATCTGTTTGTCAATATTTTTAAAGTGACGGCTGTTTTTTTATGTCATATTATGAGATCAGGTCATAGGGATGGGAGTTTATAAATAATTATTTACAAAATGCTTTCATGGCTGTTAATTGACTCACATTTTTTAGGGAATGGTGATAGCGATGAATTTCAAACCAGGCGGCGCTGCGACAATTATCGGGAGCTTTCCCCATGGGGAAGCGGCTGAAGCGTGCAGGCTCGTATTCGACACCTTGAAACGGATTCCGGCGTGGCCCCAGCTGCCGCGGCGGGGCTTTTTCGAGGACATGAACGCCCAGTTCAGCAGGAGCCTTCCCTGCCTGCACCTTGACGAGGAAAACAGGAAGCTCGGATTCGACACGTCCCGCGACATCGCCGGAGAGCTTGAGCGCTTTTACACGAAGGTCATCGAGGATGACGTGGAATACTTCGGCCTGGACGAGAAGCATTCGGCCGGCTTCGGATGCTTCGTCGACGCAGTGAAGAGCGGCAGGGCGCCGGAAGCCATCGCCCTGAAGGGGGAGACCACCGGTCCCCTGACCCTGGGACTCATGACGGACCTCACCGATGGCAAGTACGCCCTGTACAAGCCGGATCTTTTCGACGCCATAGTGAAGAGCTGCACCATGAACGCCCGGTGGCAGGTGCGGAAGCTGAAAGAGCACCTGGGTACAGTGATTATCTCCTTTGACGAGCCTTCGCTTTCAATCATCGGGTCGGGGTTCTACTCCGTCGATAAAACCCTGATTTCAGGAGCCTTCAAGGAGATCATCCAGGGCATCCATGCAGAAGGCGGACTTGCGGCCACCCATTGCTGCGGCAACGCCGACTGGGATGATCTGCTGGACCCGGACCTTGACCTGGACATCATCAATTTCGACGCCACCGACGACATCATCGCGGATAAATTCCTCAATGCACGGAATCTGCCCCAATACCTGAAAAACGGGAAATGCATCGCCTGGGGCGTGGTGCCCACATTGAAGGAAAAGATTGAAAAGGCTACCGCCGATGATGTTAAAGTGAATTTCGGCGCCGTGGTCAAAAAGCTGTCGCAGCGGGGCATAGCCGAGAGCGATATCCTGGCACAGTCGATAGTCACCCCCAGCTGCGGCACCGGCACCCTAACGATCCAGCTCGCCGAGAAGGTGATGGAGCTCCTCGGCGGACTGTCAAGTTCGATCAGATAAATGGTGTGCCGGTATGTTGGAAGGGCGGACTATTTTTTTGATTTCTTGATATAGGCCCTGGCTTCATCAAGGGTATGAAACACCGCCATGACGTTGAACATTTCCGGGTGTGCAATCATGATCTTCTGCAAAAACTCCTCGGTCATGACGATAACCAGGTACCCTTTGGCCTTCTTCATTATGACCATGGATTTCATGAGAATGCCGATGGCCGGGTCGCTAATATCGGTTACAGATGAAGCATCCAGGATGAAATCTGTAAAATCGGGCAGATTCGGCTCCTTCGTGTAGCTATCGTATATGGCATTGGCCGTGTCCTTGTCGATAGTAGCGATGGAGAATTGAAGATGGAGTATCTTTTCGTCCTGAAGATAATTAAGGGTGTACAGATTGTCGCTCATTCAGCTATCCTCCTTGCATATCCTTCCTGAAGCTTGGCATAACAAATAACGTCTGTCAAATAGATATTTTCTCCCGAGACAAAAATAAGGAAGATCCTTTCCGGATTAATGGCGGGTCCCGGTCGGATCGTTATTGGTTATCATAGAGGCCGATGAACTGGTCCACTATGCCGCTGAAATAGGCTATGGCTTCCTTAACCGGCTCGGGCCGGGACATGTCGATGCCGGCAGCCCGAAGCTCGTCAAGGGGGTAGGCGCTCCCGCCGAGGGTAAGGAATCCGAGATATGCGTCGCTGGCAGGCGCGCCTTCGGCAATGACTTTCCGCGACAGGGCTATGGCGGCCGAAATGCCGGTGGCATATTTATACACGTAGAACGCCGAGTAGAAATGGGGTATGCGGAGGCACTCCAGGGTGAGCTCTTCGTCGATGACAAGGCACTCCCCGAAATAAACCTTCAGCAGGTCCCCGTATATGGCGCGCATCACGTCCAGGGTCAGGGGCCTGTTTTCCTCAACGGCACGGTGCGTGAGCTTTTCGAATTCCGCGAACATGCACTGGCGGAACAGGGTCGCCCGGAAGTTGTCGATCTCGCGGTTGAGTATGTACGCCTTCATGGAGCTGTCGTTGGCGTATTTCGACAGAAGATGGGCGCTCAGGAGCGCCTCGTTAAAGGTGGACGCCACCTCAGCCACGAAGATGGTATAGTCATGATACATGTAGGGCTGGTGTCGGTTGGAAAACCAGGAGTGCATGGAGTGGCCCGCTTCATGGATCAGGGTGTAGAGGCTGTTGATGTTGTCGTCCCGGTAGTTCATCAGAATGTAAGGCGGCGAATCGTAGCATCCGGACGAATAAGCGCCGCTCCGCTTGCCCCGGTTCTCGTAACGGTCGACCCATCCCCCCAGGAGACCCCTGCCCATGGTGCCGGTGTATTCCTCTCCCAGCGGCGAGAGGGCCTTCACGCAGGTCTCCACCGCCTCCTCATAGGGCATTGAGAACTCCGTGTCCTTCACGAGGGGCACGTAGGTGTCGTAAAAATGGAGCTCCCCGAGGCCGAGCATTTTCTTGCGGAAATCTAGGTAGCGGAAGAGGGGCGCGAGATTGTCCCGCACCGCGCCTATCAGGTTGTCGTAAACCTCGTCCAGCACGTTGTCCGAAAAGAGCGCCGACCGGCGGCAGTTTTCGAAATTGCGGACCCTGGAATAGAAACGGTCCCTTTTAGTGGAATAATGAAGGGCCGCGGCAATACTGTTCTTGTGAGCATCGTAGGCCTTGTAATACTGGAAGAAGGCCCGCTTCCGCGTTTCCCGGTCCCGGTTCTGGAGAAAGGAGCTGAAGTTGCCGTGGGATAGCTCCACTTCTTTCCCGGTCTCATCGGAAATCATTCCGAAGGAAAGGTCCGCGTTATCGAGCTGGCTGAATATTTCGGAGGCGGCGTGGCTCATGTCTCCGGACATGGCGATGATCTCCTCGATTTCAATCGAGAGGGTGTGGGGCTTGTACCGGAGGATCTTATCGAAGAAGAAGCGGTACTGCTCCAGGGCCGGTTCCTTGATGAAGCCGGCGATGATATCGTCCGGAATCGCCTGTATCTCCGGCGTCATGAAGCTGGAGAGCTCCGATGCCCTGGTGTAGAGGTTCATGGCGCGCTGGTGAAACCCCAGGTAGTGCTGGTTTGATTTGTCCTCGTCGCTGCGCAGGTGGGCAAAGGTAAAAAGCTTCTCCAGGTTCCTGGACACAACGAGGTCGAACTCGACGGCCTCTTTTAGAAGGGCTGCCGATTCGGCAAGGCATCCCCGGAAGGATTCATAGCGGGGCAGCTCTTTCTCTATCTCTGCGTAATGCGATTCCCAGGCCTGGTCCGACCCATACAGGGGTGCGAGGTCCCACTTGTGCCCCTCCGGGATTTTTTTTCGTTCCGGTATTGATTCAGCCATGGATAATTTCCTTAATAGATTTTTCCGTATTGCTCGCCGAAAGCGTCCAGGTACACGAAGCTTTTCAGTTCCTTGCGAGTGGGGCCTTTGCCCGGGGGAGCGGCCGGCCTGCCCACGGGAATGACAACGACCACCTCGCAGCCTTCCGGGACCTTGAGCGCCCTGGCGCAGGCGTCATGGTCCATGGAGCCTACCACAACGGTTCCCAGGCCGATCTCGTGGGCCTTCAGGCAGAGGGTCTGGACCGCCATGCCCAGATCGAACATGAACCATTCATGGAATTTCGTTCGCTCCTTTCCCTCCTTGCACCCGGATATTTTCGTCCTGGCGCATACCACGATGAGGGCCGATGCTTCGAAGGAACAGGGGCGGGCCGGGTTGGTCGAGGAGTAGGTTTCGGTAACCTCCTTGATGAGCTCGCGCTCGCGAACGACGATGAATTCCCAGACCTGCGTGTTGGCCCAGGAAGGGGCGTAATGGGCCGCGTCGATCATATCGCGTATCTCGCCGTCGGTGACGTAATAATCGGTGAACTTCCGTACCGATCTCCTGTGCTGTATGGCCTCGGTGAGTTCCATGGGATCCTCCGATAAAAATGGGCCTATTGCGACCAGGGGAAATCTTTTCCCTGGTTTTTAGCCTTCATGAGAACCGTCGGGATGAAGTGCGATATGCCGAAATCGTTTTTACTGTTCACATTGAGGGTGAGGTCAAGGGCCTGGTCGGCGCAATGGGGATGCCTGAAGGTCAGCTTGAACGGTATGGATGAGGTCGACTTCATCGCGCCCTCTGAATATTTCGGCCAGAAATGGAAATGGCCCTTGGTGGCCTGGGTGGTCCGGTACGGATTTTCCCAATCCGCGTCAACCATGGCGGCCGCGGCGGCGCCGTACAGCAGGGTGACTTCCACATCGGGGATGACCGTAAGGGTCGATTCCTCCAGGACCTGCCCGACGATATGGGGAAGATAGACCGCCGTTTCGGGAACGGTCACCCCCTTAGCCGTGCCGGCATGGTCTCTCCTGTCCAGTATCCTGTAAATGGCCTCATAGATGAGAAAGAGGACGTCGACGCGATTCTGCACCTGGTACCGCGTGTCCAGTACGCCATACAGGAATCCGCGCTGGCTGGTAACGTATTTAGGGGGCACGCGGTTCAGAACATAGGCGATGATATCGTCCTTGCTGTCCCTGGAGACATCCCTGGCTTCTTTCTTGAGCACTTCGTCAAGGGTGCTTATTACGATGTCCTTCATTAAATTGGTTACCGGCATCACGTTTCTCCATATTATTTTTTTATCGGGGTCTTTCTTTTTTTCCCCTTCTGTGTGAACGCGATAGTAATGACTTCCTCGACCTGTTCTACAAGGTGAAAGTTGAGGCCCTTCTTGATGTACGGGGGAATGTCGTCAAGGTCCTTGCTGTTTTCCCTCGGCAGAATGATTTCCTTGAGATGGGCCTTTTTCGCCGCTATGATTTTTTCCTTGATGCCCCCCACCGGGAAGACCCTTCCCGTGAGAGTAAGCTCGCCGGTCATGGCCAGGCCCGGTTTGATTTTCTTGTCCGTGGCCATGGAATAGAGCGACGTCGCCATGGTTATGCCTGCGGAGGGACCGTCCTTGGGAGTGGCCCCGGCCGGCACATGGATATGGATGATGTTGTTGGTGAAGACCTTGGCAGCCTCGTCGCGGTCTTTCAGAAGGTGCTGGACGTAGGTATAGGCGATGTTGGCCGATTCGCTCATGACATCCCCCAGCTGCCCTGTGATCTTCAGGCCGCCCCCTTTCTTGTTTGTTATGCCGATCGATTCGACCACCAGTGTGGCTCCCCCGTAGGGGGTCCAGGCCAGGCCGACGGCCAGGCCTGCCCGGGTGATCTTGATGAGGGATTCGTCTGCAAAAAGCTCCGCGCCGAGGTATTCCCGCAGGGTCTTCAGGCTGAGGACTTTGGGCTGAAGCTTTTTGCCGTTCGCCACGGAGGTGGCCGTCTTGCGGCAGATCCTTTCTATCTGGCGCTCCAGGTTCCTGACGCCGGCCTCCCGGGCATAGTTGTTGATGATGTGCATGAATCCTTTCTTGTCGATCCTGATGCTGTTCTGTTTCAGGCCGTGCTGCTCCATCTGCTTGGGGAGGAGGTATCGCCGGGCGATCTCGTATTTTTCGTTGGCGATATAGCCCGACAGGCGTATGATTTCCATCCGGTCCGCCAGGACCTGCGGGATCGTGTCGATGGTATTGGCGGTGGTGATGAACAGGACATCGGACAGGTTAAAGGGGGCGTCCACGTAATAGTCGCGGAACTCGACATTCTGCTCGGGGTCCAGCACTTCCAGGAGCGCCGACGCGGGATCCCCCTGGAAGCTCTGGCCCAGCTTGTCGATCTCGTCCAGCATGAATACGGGATTGCGGACCTTGCATATTTTCAGGCCCTGGATGATCTTGCCCGGCATCGCCCCCACGTAGGTGCGGCGGTGGCCCTTGATCTCGGCCTCGTCGCGCATGCCCCCCAGGGAGATGCGGAAGAACTTCCTGTTGAGGGCCCGTGCGATTGATTTGCCCAGGGATGTCTTGCCAACCCCCGGAGGGCCCACCAGGCAGATGATGGAGCCCTTGCCGTCGGGCTTCAGCTTTTTGACGGCCAGGAACTCGATGATCCTCTTCTTTACGTCCTCAAGGCCGTAATGGTCGCGGTTGAGTATCTTTTCAGCATTTTTCAGATTTATGGAATCCACGGTCTTGCTGTTCCAGGGGAGGGACAGGGCGATATCCACGTAGTTGCGGGTCACTATGTATTCCGAGGAGGCGCTGTCCATCAGGGTGAGCTTGGAGATTTCTTCCTCCATTTTTTCCTTTATTTCGCCTTCGAGGTGGAGCTCTTCCAGTTTTTTTCGGAGCTCTTTGGTTTCGCGTGAGCGCTCGTCGTCCTCTATGCCCAGCTCGTTCTTGATGGCCTTCAGCTGCTCCCTGAGGAAGAAGTCCCGCTGCTGCTTGTCGATCTTCTCGTTGATGCTTCCCTGGATACGCCTCTGCACGGAGAGCACCTCGATCTCCTTGTGCAGGAGCACCAGGACCTTCTGCAGCCTCTTCTTGACGCTCAGCGTTTCCAGGATGTCCTGGTATTCGGATTTTTCTATGTTCAGGATGGAGGTGACGAAATCGGCTATCTTGCCCGGCTCGTCCACGTTCAGCATGGTGAGCTTCATCTCCTCGGTAAAGAGGGGGTTATTGTCCGAAAGTATCTTCAGCTTGCTCAGGACCTCGCGGGTAATGGCCTTGAACTCGATGCTTTTTTTATCCGGCGCGATATCCTCGATGTAATCGACCTCGGCGAGGATGTAGGGATCGTCCGATATGATCCGCCTCACGCGGAAGCGCTTCATGCTGTTGATGAGCACGTTCAGGCCCCCGTCGGGCAGGTTGATGCGCTTTAAAATCTTTGCCGCGGTGCCGAAGCTGTAGAGGTCGCCGGCCGCTATTTCGTCCTTGTTGTCGTCCTTGATCAGCACCAGCCCGATGGTCCTGGTGTCATGGATGACCTTGTCGATCACCTCAGTGAAGCGGCCGTACGAGATGATGAGGGGCGTGATGATGCCCGGGAATATCGGCCGGTACCGTATCGGGATGATATAGAGCTTAGATG
Organism: Spirochaetota bacterium; assembly: GCA_017999915.1. Taxonomy (NCBI): domain Bacteria; kingdom Pseudomonadati; phylum Spirochaetota; species Spirochaetota bacterium. Next base: position 376,625 of record JAGNKX010000001.1, on the reverse strand, counting down.
GCAGGACCTGGTCGATGGAAACCAGGTCGCTCTCAAGAAGCTCCGAATCTATTGAAATATCGTTTTTGTCCAGTATTATGTCGTCAAAATCCATGATGCCTCTGCTGTTGAGATATGATAATCGCCTGGACACTCCGCGCGATAACAAGGGTCAGCGGCAATTTCTGTCGTATTTTGCCTGCCACCGGAGCGGGATGTCTCCTGATTAACTCTAATGAAAACAGCGATATTTGTCAATTTTTAAAGTTGCTATTTTTTCTGTAACCGGGGTTTTTTAATATTTGAAATATGAGTAAAAATGTGTTTTCTGGTGGATGATACAGTATGTATTGGATACTGTGTCGTGAAAGCAAACGGATTTCAAGTTGGAAGAATACAATTCAAAAAAGGGACGGTTGTAATCGGATACGATGTCAATACTGGATGATCTACAAAAAAACCGCGAATTGTTCCTGCAATTCAATGATGTCAAGTATAAGCGTTTTCAGCAGCTCATCCCCAACCCTGCCATCCGGAAAGTCGTCAATGCCATACCGCTCCTCCTCAGCGCCAATTATAAACGGCTTCCGGGGTATATGGAAGGCGATCCTCCCTGCGGCATCGTGGGTTTCGAGCCCGATGAGGAGGCGCTTAAATTCATACAGGCCCGGTTTTATGCGAAGGAATTCGAGATCAGGAAAAAAAGCCCCTTCATACAGATGATGGCCGTGATGGGAAGCGTGGGGACCATAGCCTATACCAGGAACTCGGATTATGATTACTGGGTCTGCGTTGACCGGCAGTCCCTGCCGCCGGAACGGTTCGAGGCCTTTGCGAAAAAAGTGGAGGCGGTCCAGAACTGGGCCATGGAAGAGGCCGATATCGAGGTCCATATTTTCATTAATGATATCACGGACATAAAGAACAATATTTTCGCCGAGAGCGAGGAAGAGGCCTTCGGCTCGATCATCGGCACGGTCCTGAAAGACGAATTCTTCCGGAGCTCCATCATCATAGCCGGCAAGACGCCCTTCTGGTGGGTCCTTCCCCGGCTGGTCAGGGACAGTGAATACGAGAGTCTCTATGCCATGGTTTCCCCGGAAGTACGGGAAAAGCAGTATGTCGACCTGGGGAATTTGTATGAAATATCGAAACAGGATTTTATCGGCCCGGCCCTCTTTTTGATCATAAAATCGCTGGGCAATCCCTTCAAGTCCATCATCAAGCTGGGACTTCTCGAAAAGTACCTCTTCGCGTCCGATTATACGCCCCTCCTTTGCCAGAAGATCAAGTCGAACATCCTCCGCGGGAACCTGGACAACAAGGTGATCGATTCGTACATCATGATGTTCGAGGAGGTCTATGACTATTACGATTCGTCCATGGACGAGCCTGCGCTCCTGAAGATCCTAAGACAGAACCTCTACCTTAAAATCAACCCGCAGCTGTCGCGCTATATCGGCGTGAAGGACCGGCAGAATCTGCCCTACAAGGTCCTGGTCATGTTCAAGTATGTCAAGGAGTGGAATTGGACCGCGAAGGATATCCAGCTCCTGGACAATTTCGAGAACTGGGACTACAATCAGACCATGGTCTTCTGGAACCTGGTGAAGAAATTCATGCTCCTGAGCTACCAGAAAATAGCCCTCCAGATCCCGGCGATGAAGCTCGAGGACAAGATATCGTCCTCCGATTTCAAGCTCCTGAGCGGGAAGATCAAATCCCATTTCGCCCAGGAGAGCAACAAGATAGACAATTACATCACCTTCAAGGACACGCCCTATGAATCGGTGCTCAACGTGGAGCCGTCGCCGGGAGGGGGCGACGAGGGCGGAGGATGGAGCCTGATCAAAAAAAGCAAGGCCGGCGACGACACGACGGCAACGGCGGTGCTGCGGAGCGAAAAGAGCCTGGTGCGGCTCATTGCGTGGGCCGCCATCAACCAGATATACGATCCCACGTTCAGCAGGCTGAAAATGCAGGCCGGCAACAAGCGTATGAACCAGAATGCCGTGCTGGACCTCCTGACCGGCATCTCCACGCTCTTTTCCGGGACCCTGTCCAGGCTGAAGAACGAGCATTACATGAAGCCGCCCTTTAAAATGGCCAACATGATCATCCTCAATTTCGGGATGGAGAACGCGGAAACCGTCACGACCATTCACCATATCTACCAGACCAGCTGGGGAGAATCGTATATCGACGAATACGCCAGGGCCGATGACCTGGTTTCCATCCTCGGTACTGTATTGAAGGAGGGGATCCAATCGCGGCAGAAATTCGACGATTACTGTGTCATCGTTTCACCGGAGCCCTTCAAGAAGCCGTACAAGGATATCGGGCTGATATTCAAGGAAGCCTTCGAATTCATCTCCGGTAAGGACAGGCGGATCGCCTACCGGTTTTGCGCGCGCCTCGGCGGCATGTACGTCACGGCCACGCGTGACGTGGATACCGTGACCATCAGCTCCGACGGCGACATCGTGAAGGCCCTGATGCGTCTTTCCCTGAACCCGCGGCAGAATGTGGCGTATGGATTCCATACGGCCGACCCCCGCCTGATGATCCTGGACGCCATGTACAACATGAGGAAGAAGAATTCCATTACCGTCCTGTACGAGGAATCCGGCGAGCACGTCCTTATCTATGTCATAAACGAGCGGGACAATCTCTTCACCTTCATCAGGCCCAAGCGGACCAGGGATGAAATGATCATCTATCTCTACGATTTCTGCCAGAATATCCTGGGCAGGATCAGCGGCCACGAGGGCCTTCCCCTGGTCAACCAGGGAATACAGCTCCACCAGATCGCCATAGACCGTTCCGGCAAGCTCACCTTTGAAAACAAGAACCGCTGGATCCAGGAGCTCTTCCTGGTCAAGTTCAAGACACGGAAGCCCCTGGCGGTGCGGGTGGCCAGGAGCGGCTCCGGCGAAGCCCGCTATGCCGTAGCGGCCCAGGGAGAGGCAAGCGAGGCCCTGGTCCCGCTGAACCAGCTCCCCGGCCTGGTGGAGCGGATCATGAGGACGCACCCTTCCTGCATCGCCGCGGTGCACGACATGGTGTTCGCGGATATGCAGGAAAAAGAACTGTCCCTCGGCTCGACGCCGTATTTAATGGAAAAATATAAGATTGAATTGATGATCGGTAAGGCGGTGAAGTAGGCTATTCCACCGGGAAATTGTCGCGGAAGAATTTCACCTTTTTTTCCTTTTCCTTTTTATCGTCAAGATCGCTTCCGAGAGTCCCCTTTTCGAGGGCGATATCCAGAATTTTAACGCTGCTGTCGTCGACGACCTTTCGCTCCGCTTCCTTTTTTGAGGAGGCCTTCGGTTTGTCCTTGTCGGACTCCAGGGTGCTGATCTTCGCGTCGATCTGGTCCTGGGTCAGCATCGGGATGTCGTCATCATCGTCAATGGTTTCGATGGGCTCAACTTTTTTCGGCTTCGGCTCTTTTTTCTTTTTTTCCGGCTCCGGCGTGGCCTTGGCCAGGGGCGCCGGCTTCTCTATTGTCTCGTCGCCCTCGATCTCTTTCCGCATCGATTCAGGAGGGTTCTCGATCTTCAGGTCCAGCATTTTGATCCGTTCGCCCAGCAGGATGTTGATCTGCTTCTCTATGGACATGAAGATGGGAGTGGTGAAGGACTTGTTCCGTTTCACCGATTTCTCGAGTTTTTTAAGCTCCCTCACATCGTTGTCGATTTCTTCGATCCTTTTTATTACATGGATAACCTTCATAGCTCACCCCTGAGTGTCGTGCTGATTGATGTACCTATGCTAGGGTGAGACAATGAATTACGTCAATGATTTTTTAATGTTGGCTGATTACTGTCCCCTGTTAGCGAAAACGTATCCCAGTACACCATATAATGACAGCAGTCGTAAATTGGGGGGTATGGGCCATCCCGCTCGTCCGCCTCGTATAACGTCCATGTTGACTCGGCGGAATCGGCGACATCCATGTCGCCTTCTCGCCGGGATGGCTCCATGCCCCCTAAAAATATGCTGCTATCCAATATAATAACCTGTAGTCTTACTAATTCTTGACATAAAATGGCAATGAAACAATGCTACATTATTTCTTTCTATAAAAAAATCAGCTGTGGGTGGAACAGGGGTATGAAGACAAAGGTGTTGATCATCGGGGCCGGTCCGGCGGGGACCATGGCGGCATACCGCCTGGCCAGTTCAGGCTTCCTCGATTTTATCCTCGTCGACCGTTCCGACTTCCCCCGCGGGAAGCCCTGCGCCGGGGGCATATCGCCGTCATCGCACCGCTTCCTAAAAAAGATGAATCTGGATCATATTCTCACCGGCCTCAGTCCCAGCGCGGCCATGAAACGGGTGCGGTTCGTGGGGCCTGGGGGCCAGGACATCATCATGTCCACCAATCTGAAGGCCATGACCATCAACAGGAGAATATTCGACGCTGCCCTGCTCGACAGGGCCAGGACCCACGGGGCCAGGTTCGTTCCCGGGTTTACTCTCCGGGACCTCCTTCTCGACGGCCATGGCAGGATCGTCGGCGCCCGGGACGGCGACCGTGTCATCGAAGCGGAGGTGACGATACTGGCCAACGGGGGACGCAACAGGGAATTCAGGGAAAAATATTTCGCCGATACCAGGCCCCTTTATCCCGTCTATTCCCGGATCGGATGGTGGAAGGATTTCGATATGGAAGAAGGCACCATGGAGATGGTCTTTGACGGCGACCTGCTCCCCCATTACGGGTGGGTCTTCCCCGAGGGGGACGGCATCGTGAACATCGGCGTGTGCCTCCGACAGGAACGGCTCAGGGGAAGGAACGTGGCCGATGTCTTTGAGGAATTCCTGGAAAAGCATTACGCAAAGAGGCTCTCCGGGGCGTCGCAGATGGGCAAGAGCCGGTCCTTTGTCATTAATACCTCGGGATCGGTGAAGGCCGTATACGCCAGGGGAATGCTCTACGCCGGCGAGGCGGGAAGACTCTGCAACCCCGCCACTGCCGAGGGAATATCCTATGCCATGGAAAGCGGCGTCCTCGCCGCGGACGCGGTCCTGCGGGCCTATGAACGGGGAGCAGGCATGCCTGACGAGAGGTCGCTGGCGCAGTATGAAAAGATGTGCAGAAGGGCCTTTAATTTCCGCCTCAGGAGGGCATCGCTGTTCAAGGCCCTGATTGACAGCCCGGCTTTCACATTGATGATGAAGGCCAGCACAACGAAATTTTCCCGGTGGATCATCGACCGGCTTTTCAGCTGATCGCCTTCATTCAATCTTCCGGTCCAGGATGATGGTGTCGTCGATGGTTTCCTCGCCGAAGCCCTGGGGCCGCTCGTCATTAAAATATGACCTGATCTTGATTTTATCTTTTGAAATGAATTTCACTATCATAAGAATTTTGCCCCGCTCTATCCCGGTAGGATCGATGCCGATAATGTCGAGCTCAATGGGGTCCCTGGTGTAGTCAACGGTAAACTTCATCCGGCCCATGCTGTTTGAATCGGCGCCGCCCAGGCTTTTGCCGTCGATGACGAGGATGATGGAGCCGTCCTCAAAGAAGTGGAATGCCCCGGGCTTCCCGGTCCGATCCACACCCTCCCATTTTCCGATAAGGGTGGCGGATTTGGTCACAGCTTTTGGCGTTGTCGATGAGCATGCCATGAGGCCGGCCATGAAAAATGACAAGACAAGCGGAACATATCGTACGTGACCCATAGAGGCCTCCCTGCGTTGTAATCCGGACTACAATGATGATTGTGACGGCATGTCTCTTGTAGCGGTAAATCTCGAGAATGTCAAATATTAATTATCAGGGCAAGGATCCCATGGATATGCCGCACTGGCCGGTATATCCATGGGGATAAACCGGCTACTTCGTTTTAATAAGGTACTCGCTCATGACGGTGGTGCGAATGTGGCGGAGGTCCAGGAAGGATTTGACCGCCTTCAGGATCGTGACCATGTTTTTCGCGAGCTGCAGGATATTGGCCGCGCCGTAGAAAAGAAAGGGGCTGGAAACGTGCTTTTTCGAGGGCCACGCCTCCTCGACGATCCCCTCGAAGGGAAGGGCGTCGGGCGTTATGGCCTCGATCACCACGTTGCGGACGTAGCGGGTGCGCGGCTGTATCTCTTCGGAGACCGGCGACATGGTGCCGTGCCACCGCTTGATCCATTCCTCGCGGGAGAGGCGCCTGGGCCGCTCCATGAGGGTGACCATGGTTATGCCCGGGGAGCGCTTGCCGTCATCCCAGTCCCGGGGCTTTGAATGGCGGTTCCCGCCGTAATCGGTGTAAATCGACTCCTCCACCAGGTATCCGGCTAACCTGAAACCGGCATAGCGGAGCGTGTCCTCGATGTTTTTTCGTTTGCCCATATCCTCGACCCAGACGTTGACCAGGGCACAAATCGGCTCTCCGCTGTAGAGCTTAGGCGCGGGGGAGCGCATCTCCGCGTCAGGGTCGGCTATGTCCATGGTGAGGCGCTCCGCCCCGGAGCCGATGAGGCGGCTCGCCATCTCGCGCAGCAGGATTTCGCGGGTCTTGGCCTTGCCCTGTCCCTTGATGGGCCACAGAAGATATATGATTTTATGCAGATCCATGGGATACTCCTTGTGATGGTGAATGTAATAAATTAACAGCCCCTGATGATCGGGCTGGGTCCCTGTCCTTCTTCTTTAACAGAATGTATCAGGTAATACCCGGTGTATATCCCGGGAGAATTAATTTTCTGTCAAGATTTAAAAAAAGGACATCATGCCCCGCCGGGAACGGATTCTTCTCTTGACTTTCGGCAATGGTGGTTTAGGATTGAGTCTTGTCATGTAATGAACCAGAGAGGGAAAAACATGGGGAAGATAAAAATAATGCCGTGCCTTGACATGAAGGAAGGACGGGTGGTCAAGGGAATCAATTTCGTAAATCTGCGCGACGCCGGCGACCCGGTCCAGAACGCCGGCTTTTATCAGTCCGAAGGGGCGGATGAGCTGGCCATGCTCGATATCGCCGCGACCCTGGAGAACAGGAAAACCAGGCTCGAGTGGGTCAAGCAGGTTTCATCGGCCATTACCATCCCCCTTACCATGGGCGGCGGCATTAATAGCCTTGAGGATATAGAACTGGTCCTCGAGGCCGGGGCCACCAAGGTGTCCATGAACAGCGCCGCGGTGAAAAATCCCGACCTGATGAAACGGGCGGTGAAGGAGTTCGGCCCCGGCAGGATCGTGATAGCCATCGACGCGCGGAGAAACAAGTCGATGCCGTCAGGTTTTGAGCTCGTCGTCTCCGGGGGGACCACGCCGGTCGGGAAAGACGCCATCCAGTGGGCCGGCGCCTGCGACGAAGCCGGCGTCGACTGCGTGCTCCCCACAAGCATGGACGGCGACGGCACCCTGGCGGGATACGACCTGGAATTCACCAGGGCGGTCGCTGACGCGGTGTCCGTGCCGGTCATTGCCTCGGGCGGGGCCGGCACCCTGGAGCATTTCTACGACGGTGTGGTCAAGGGCGGCGCGCAGGTACTTCTGGCTGCTTCTGTATTTCATTTCCGCACTTTCAGCATCAGGCAGGTCAAGGAGTATCTGAAAGAAAGAGGCCTGGACGTGATCCTCTAGTGCCGGCAATGAATGAAGATAGATACAATATATACGGCATCGATGATATTCTCATAAAGGCGGGTTACGTCTTTCTGGCGCTTTTTATCCTTACCGGCGGGACAGCGGTATCCAATATGGTAAAGGGGGCTTCTCCCGACCAGTCCGAAAAGCTCTACACGGCGGCGTTGATGCTCTTTCTTCCGGCAATGGTATTTCTTCTAATAGGCTACAGTTTCCGCAGAAAGGAACAGGTCGCGTCCGCGATCATGCATAAGATGAAAATAACACCTGAAGCGCCGGTGGCCGATCTGATGAAGAGCTCCGGAATCAGCCGCCGCGCCGTCGAACAGGCTCTTCTGCTCATCAATCGGCGGGGCCTCGGCTATTACATCCTCGAAGGAGAACCGGAAAAGATCATTGACGGCCGCCTTCATCGCACCATGGTACTGGTGGACCGCTGCGACAGCTGCGGGAGCGCCATATCACAAAGCTTTCCCGCGTCGCAGGCCGCCCTCCCCCTCTGTCCCTATTGCGGGACGCCGGTGGGAATTGATCGGTGGAACGACATGCGGAACAGGGCCCTTGAGGATATTCGAAAACAGGATGCACCGTCCAACCAGACTGGGAACATCGCGCCGATGCAGGCGGTTTCCGCTCCTGCCAGAAAAACGTTTTCCCTCCCGGTATTCATCCTGCTTCTCCTCTTTTTTTGGCCCGCTGCCATAATCTATGCGGCAGTGAGATATAATAAGTAAAAAAATCTGGATCATCGTCCAAATCTTTGACTTGACTCAAAAAATGCGTTAGATTGTAATGGATTGGGGCGTCCGTATCTCTCTCAGGAGGATTGAGATGATACTGTGCGCAAACGCAAATGAAGCGGCCGCCCTCGCCATCAGAAAGCTCGGCAGAAGGATCTTTGCCATGACCCCCATCGGGATCGGTTCCGGCAACGCCTTCCTGAACGCCCTGGGCGAATACGCCAAAAAAGGCGAGATCGATTTCTCCGTGACCGCCGCACTGACCCTGGAAAAGCCCCGTCCCTCCGGCAGCCCCAGGGCCGAGGTCCTCGCCTCCGTGTACGAACGGATTTTCAAAGATTATACGCCATTCCAATATTTTGACGATTGCGCGGCCGCAGCCGCGAGAGGCGAAGAGCCGCCGCGCTACCTGACCTATCACAGCTACTACTATTCACCCGGCCTGGGAAGGAAGATTCCCGGCATACAGTCAGACTACCTGGCGGTCAATTTCAGGGACACCAGCGAAGCGGCGCGGTCGCGGGGGCTGAACATGGTGGTGATGAAGGCCTCCCGGAAGCATGGCAGGTACAACTGCGGCACCAATGTGGATCTCATGCTGCAGGCCATCCGCGACGTGAAAAAGAACAACGGCGCGGTCATGCTCCTGGAAAATGACAACATGCCTTACTGCCACGGCAACGCCGACATCCCCGATGACTGCATCGATTTCGTGGTGAAGCAGAATGAGCCCCTGTTCATCATGCCCCACCAGGCGCTGACCGTGCTGGAGCACGCCATAGGGAGCTATGTCTCTGAGCTGGTCCCCGACGGCGCGACCCTCCAGATAGGGATCGGGCAGATGGCCGATTCCATAGCCTACTGGCTGGTGAAGAAGGGACGGAGGGACATCAACGGCTATTCGGAGCTCCTATCCCCGGCCTTCCTTCACCTGATCCGGAACGGTGTTCTCACCCGCCGGGACCGGAGGGGGGTCCTGCTTACCGGCGCCTTCGTGGTCGGGGGGGAGGACCTGTACCGGTTTATAGACGACAATCCCGATGTCTGGATGACCGAGGTGCACGAGACCAATAACAAGGATTTCATCGTCAAGCTCCCGAAATTTCACGGCATCAACAGTACCCTCCAGATGGACCTTTTCAGCCAGGCCTCGTCCGAGGGCTTTTTCCTCGGCGACCGCTTCGTGCAGTATACCGGCATGGGGGGCCAGTTCGAGTTCCAGGAGTCGGGCATGAAGAGCGAGGGGGGGAAATCGATCCTCTGCCTGCGGAGCTCTTATAGAAACGACGCGGTGGAGGCGATGGCGAGCAACATCGTGCCGGTGCTGCGGAACGTCGTGGGAGTCACCCGCAACAAGATGGACTGCGTGGTTACCGAGTACGGATGGCGGCAGCTCCGGTTCGCCTCCATCGAGGAGCGGGCCCAGGCGATGATTGAGCTGGCCGATTCCACCTTCCAGGACGAGCTCCTCCACGCGGCGCGGGAGATGGGGCTCATCCGGAGCGGCTACGCCATACCCGGGGAATTCCGGAACAACACCTACGGTTCGGTGCAGGAGCGGTTCGGCGATGTCACCCGGGCCCATCCCTACCCCCTGGGTCTCGGATTTGACCTTGATAAGTACTCCACGAAGGAGGAGCGGGAGCTTCTCGGTTTCGTCGAAGGAAGCGTGGCGGCCGGGGTGAACTGACAGACCGGACGATTCCCCGCCGTGTCGGACAACCGGAATTAATCATTGACAGATGCCGGCGCTGGGTAGCTATGATGTTGCCATCTACCAGGCGAGGTGCATTCATGGCGTCAGTAACCGAATACACGAAGAGCAATTACATCAAGGTCCTCCAGTCGACCAACAAGTTCAAGGCCATCGAGGAGCTGGCCCTTGTGTTCAAGGGCTGCGACGTGTGCGGGGACATCGATACCCTCATCAAGGCGCTGAAAGAGCGCGAGGAGATCATGAGCACCGGCATCGGCTTCGGCATCGCCATCCCCCATGCCAAGATCGGGACCATACAGGAAATGGCCTTTGCCATAGGGATCTCGAAAGAAGGCATCGATTTCGATTCCATGGACGGGGAGCCGGTCCACCTGGTCATCCTGGTCGCGGCGGGGGAAAAGCAGCACAAGGAATACCTGCGCCTCCTTTCGAACATCATGTCCATCATCAAGAAGGATACCGTGAAGGACAGCATCATCAATTCCTCCTCCAGCGAAGAGGTGCTGAACATACTGAGGTCGTACAACTAGACTCTACTGTTCCCGCTTCGACCGGCACGGCGCACCGTCTGAAAGTGTATGCACATGGAGTAACATTTCCCAAATTGCGACCCCTCACCCGCCCCTCCGGGGCACCCTCTCCCATTAAGAATGGCAAAAAGGAGAGGGTTTCCGTAATAAGTAATTCTATAGACAACCCCCTCTCCTTTTTCCAATTTTTCCATGGGAGAGGGGGACGGGGGGTGAGGGCATAGACAGGAAACAAAGCGCGGGTGCTGTGTTAAGCCCTTAAAATACTCTTGACAAAAGATATGCCCGTCAATTGTAAATAGGTTGTTTCATGTCCCCTGATATGGATGACGCGGTTCACCCGTATGTGCTTGGACTACCGAATTATTCCGCACCGAGGTTTGTGATGGCAGATAAAGAAAGGGATTACAACTTTACCGAGATCGAGCTGAAATGGCAGAAGCGCTGGGAGGAATCAAAGGCGTTCATTTCCAGGAAGGACCCTGCGAAGAAAAAATATTACGTGCTGGAGATGTTCCCCTACCCGTCGGGGAGGCTCCACATGGGCCATGTCCGGAACTACACCATCGGCGACCTGGTGTCGCGCTTCCAGAAAATGAGCGGATACAACGTGTTCCATCCCATGGGCTGGGACTCCTTCGGGCTCCCGGCGGAGAACGCCGCCATCAAGAACAACATCCCGCCCTTCAAGTGGACGTCGGAAAACATAAGCTACATGAAGAGCCAGCTCAAGCGCATGGGCTTCTCCTACGACTGGACCAGGGAAGTGGCGACCTACAAGCCCGAATATTACAGGTGGAACCAGTGGATGTTCCTGAAGATGTACGAGAAGGGCCTGGCATACAAGAAGAAGGCCGCGGTCAACTGGTGCGAGAAGTGCGGCACCGTGCTGGCCAACGAGCAGGCCGAGGGGGGCATCTGCTGGCGCTGCGAGAGCGAGGTAACCCAGAAGGAGCTCGAGCAGTGGTTCTTCAAGATAACCGATTACGCCGATGATCTCCTGAAGGGGCACGAGGAACTCGCCCCGGACGGCGCCTGGCCGGAGCAGGTCCTCACGATGCAGCGGAACTGGATCGGCCGCTCCACGGGCCTCCGCATCAACTTCAAGCTGGACAGCGGCGAGGATTTTCCCATTTACACCACCAGGCCCGATACGGTGTACGGCGTCACCTTCATGGTCATCGCCCCGGAGCACCCGCTCCTCGACCGGGTCCAGGATAAAAAAATACGGGAGTTCATCGCCCGGATCAGGAACCAGTCGATGTTCGACCGCATTTCCGACGACAAGGAGAAGGAGGGCATCGACACGGGCCTTAAGATCGTGAATCCCTTCACCGGCGATATTGTTCCCCTCTTCGTGGGGAACTTCGTCCTCATGGAATACGGAACGGGGGCCATCATGGCGGTCCCGGCCCATGACACCCGCGACTTCGCCTTTGCCAAGAAGTACGGCATCCCGGTGAAGCTCGTCATCGACAATCCGAAGGCGCCCATCGATGTCAATGCCATGACCGACGCCTACGTGGACGAGGGGGTCTGCGTCAATTCAGGCCAGTTCAACGGCGTCCCCAACATGGACGCGATCGAGAAGATATCGGACTACGCCGAATCCAAGGGCTTCGCCAGGCGGGAGGTGAACTTCCGCATCCGCGACTGGCTGGTGTCCCGCCAGCGCTATTGGGGGTGCCCGATCCCCATGATCTACTGCGAAAAATGCGGCATGGTCCCGGTCCCGGAAAAGGACCTCCCCGTGGCGCTCCCGACCGAAGTCGATTTCAAGGGGGATTCCCAGTCCCCCCTCATCCACATGGACGAATTCAAGAATGTCCCCTGCCCGAAGTGCGGGGGTAAAGCCCGGCGCGAGACCGACACCATGGATACCTTCGTGGACTCCTCCTGGTATTACGCCAAGTTCACGTCGCCCGACTCGAAGGAGATCTTCGACCGCGGCGAGGTGGAGTACTGGATGCCGGTGGACCAGTACATAGGCGGGATCGAGCACGCGGTGCTTCATCTCCTGTACGCGCGGTTTTTCTCCATGGTAATGAACGACATGGGACTCCTCAAGTCGCGGGAGCCCTTCACCCATCTCCTCACCCAGGGGATGGTGATAAAGGACGGCGCAAAGATGAGCAAGTCCAAGGGCAACGTCGTCGACCCGGACGCCATCATCGAGAAGTACGGGGCAGACACGGTGCGCCTCTTCATGCTCTTCACCGCCCCGCCCCACAAGCAGCTGGAGTGGTCCGACAAGGGCGTCGAGGGGTGCTTCCGCTTCATCGGTCGCATCTGGCGCTTCGTGAACCGCTTCAGCGATCTCTACCAGGCCGGGGCAAAACTTGAAGGCGCCGCACTGAGCGAGGGGCTGGAAAAGGCCCGGCGGGAGCTGCACCTCACCGTGAAGTCAGTCACCTACGACCTCCGCGAGCGGATGCAGTACAACACCGCCATCGCCCGGATGATGGAGCTGGTTAACGCCCTCTACCTCGTAGACGAGAAGGAGCTCGCCACGCCCGAAGGGAAGCTCTTTATCTCCGAGGTCTTCGGCAAGCTCCTGGCCATGCTCTCGCCCTTCATTCCCCACGTGGCCGCGGAGCTGTGGGAGATGCTGGGGAACAAAACCCATCTTCACGAGGTGCCCTGGCCGGATTACAGCGAGTCCCTGGCCAGGCGCGACGAGGTCGAGATCGTCTTCCAGGTGAACGGCAAAATCCGCGGCAAGGAGCAGGTCAGCGCCGCCATCACCAAAGAGGAAATGGAGAAGATGGCCCGGGAGCACGAGAAGATAAAGGATTTCATCGCCGGAAAGACCGTGAAAAAGGTCATCGTGGTTCCGGGGAAGCTCGTCAATATTGTGGTGCAATAGGCAAACATTTAACTATTGAATGATAGTAGCGAGTGTGACATCTCATTTTTTACTCGTTTCATTTGTCAGCTATTGATAGTCGGTTGTTTTGCAGCGGAAGGTCCATCCTGGACCATCCTCGCTTTACGCAAAACATCCATGTTTTGCTTGTTTAAGAGCAAATCCATGCACTATCTCGTATATCACATCGAAAAAATGAGATATCACATTCGTCGGTATTTATGCATATAAAACTGCCTATCATGAGAAAAAAAGGGATGGTGGCACCATGCCAGATAAAAAAAGGATTATTGCCATCGCGGTCCCCCCGGCCGCGGGAATATTAATTTCCGTAACACTGGTCTTCCTCTTGGCGGTGTTTGCGCGCTACGATGCCCTTGTGAAGGAAACCTCCGGAAGCTTTTACCGGGCCCGGGCGCTTTTCATCGCGGGAAACGTGTTCATAAGCTCCCGCGATACATCGGCATATCCCACAAAGCGGGAAGCCCTTCAGGCAAAGGAGACGGGCAGGAGCCTTTCTCTGCGCTCGATGAAGGGGATCGAGTATATCGAATTCTTCGGCACGAAGGAGGAGCCGGGAGAGGACCTGGGGGCGTGGCAGCCTGCCCAGAAGGATTACGTAGGCGACTACACGGTCAACGCTGCCGGCAACCATGGGTACCTGTCGCTCCGCGCCAGCGGAGGGTATATCTACGGCACGATCCGTTTTCCCAACTGGGGACGGGGCGCCACGGAATATCTGAAAAACGTGGGTATTGCCAACGGCAGGCTATACTTCACGCGCTCCGTAACGACGCAGCAGGAGCTCCGGAGGCTGGGAGCGAACGCCTATTTCACCCAGCAGTACAGCGGCGAGTATCTCCGCAGCGGGAACCTCATCCGCGGGTTTTATCTCGTCAACAGGGAACGAAAGCCATGGGAGGCCACCAAGAACAGGTGAGGACATTCATGTATGGCATCTGAGAAACCCTATACACTGTATAAATTCATCGGGGTGAAACCCTTTAAAAAGCTCCTGGAAGAGGCCGGGGTCACCCACCTGATTTTTGACGATGAAGCAGTGCCGCGACTCTTCAAAGAGCGTGCCGATTACTTCAATGAAGCGGAGGATTCCATCGCCGTGGGAAAATGCCTCCAGGACGGCGTCGATGTCTATTTTGCTGAATTCGGCATCAAGATCACCAAGAGCTTCCTTTCCTATATCGTGTTCATTTTCGATCACCATCCCACGGTGGAGGAGATGCTTGCCACGGCCGATGACCTGGAGCAGCTGATACAGCAGCACCTGGAGGGCGTGAATCTCGACGATTTCAAGAACCAGATGCAGTAGTTCAGCCAATCATCCGTAATAAGATATAAAAGAACAGCCCCCCTGGCAGGGGCATACCCATAAGTATGTTGACCATACTGAAATCTGGGGCTACCGGAGGGAGCATCGCCATGATAGATGTGCATGGCCATATCTTTAATTTCAAGTATGTGCCGGACGCCTATTTCCAGAAGTTCTGGGTCAGGCGCAACGACGTGGGCCAGGTGGCCATATTTCTTCATAATCTATTGCCCTGGACCGACCGGGACAGGCTGAGCAGTTACGCCTATTTCCTTAAAACGGGAAACAGGCGCTCCATGAAGGTCATCTTCGATACCATGGTCCGCTACTACCCACCGGGAACAATCTTCACTCCCCTCATGATGGATTTCCAGTTCGGATTTAAAGGCAACAGCGACCAGGATGATACGTTCCTTTCCCAGATGAGGGAGATGATCGAGCTTAAAAAAGATAACAGGGACATTCTTTTTCCATTCCTGGCAGTGGATCCGAGAAGGAAAGGGATCTTCGACCTGGTGAAACAGTC
This sequence comes from Spirochaetota bacterium, assembly GCA_017999915.1. NCBI lineage: Bacteria > Pseudomonadati > Spirochaetota > Spirochaetota bacterium. Next base: position 361,343 of record JAGNKX010000001.1, on the reverse strand, counting down.
GGTGGGCGACCAAAAGGATTTTTACGGCGTCAAGATCTATCCCGCCCTCGGATATCTCCCCAGCGATCCGGTCCTCATGGAGATATTCGGCCATTGCGAGGAGAAGGGCATCCCTGTCACGACCCATTGCTCCAGAGGAGGGATCAATACCGATTTCCATTCCATTCGGGTAAAGGGTACCATGTTCAACGGGGACGAGTATGAATATATCGATAGGAACGAGCGGTTCCTTGTCCGGTCGAAATGGAAACGCTATTTCAACGATCCGCGCAACTGGGTACCTGTCCTGGAAAAGTATAAGAAACTGCGCCTGAACCTGGCCCACTTCGGCGGCGAGGATGAATGGCGTTTGTACCTGTCCGGCAGAAAAGGCACCTGGGTCGACAAGATCATCAACCTGACCATGCGGTATGAGAATGTGTATACCGATATTTCCTATACGTTCAGCTACCGGGATTTTTATCCAACAATGAAAAAAATGATAGCCGGTCCCGTGGGCGACAAAATGCTCTTCGGGTCGGATTACTACATGGTGGAAATGGAGGGTCACTTCTATTCATCCATCAACACCATCTTTGTCGAGTTGACCGATGAGGAGCGGAAGAAAATATCCGAAATAAATCCAGGGAGGTTTTTAAACCGGTAAAAGCTGCGACTGTCATTTTTTTAAAAAATCCAGTTTTTTCTTGCTATTATTTCTGACCATTGGTTTACTATTCATCGGTCGGGTCATCGTTACACTCCGGCCGCTATTTTTTTTCGTTATGCGAGAAAATAATCAGTCCCGATACATCGGGACTGCGCGGTATTTAATACGAGCCGGAAAATATCAGGGGAGTGAATGAATATGAAAAAAAGCGGAAAAGGGCACGTTTACATGAGGCTGGACCGGATGAAGAAGGTATCCGGCGGGGCCGCGAAAAAAGCCAGGAGCCTGGGGATGCACCAGAAGGTCGCCCTCGCGTACAGGTCGCGGAGGCTCGTCTTCGGCGTCATCCTCCTCTGCGTTGTTGCCTGGTTCGCGAACAACCACCTCGCAGCCCGCAACGTGGAGCCGAAGTGCTGGTTCTGCTCAGCCGGCGAGCAGGCGGAGATCCGTGGCGTGGTGACGAAGACCGAATGCATCTCCTACAGCACGAAGGCCCGCAACAACGAATACCGGGTGGAATACTCATACACGGTGAACGGAAAGACCTATGCCGGCGTCGGGTACCAGACGGGGTACATAGTCATGGAAAAGAGCCCGGTCACCGTCGACTATTCGGTGAAGGACCCGTCCTGCTCCTGCATACGTGACATCAAGTGCGCCGCGGACAACGCGATGTTTACGGTCCTGTTCGGCGTCCCCCTCGTCATTCTTGCCATCCTGCTTATCGTGAGCGGCGCACCAAGGATCATGCGCGCCATATGGGTCATCGAACACGGGACAGCCGCAACGGCCACGGTCGGCACCATCACCCGCAAAACTGAAACGCATATGACGGGGCGTGTTGGGGTGTGGCGCACCACCATCAGTTGGACCGCCACCTGCAGCTTTACGGACGCTTCCGGGAAGAATTGTAACGTCAAGGTAGGCATGCCCGAGGGCCTGCTGAAAAAGGGGGACGAGGTCGGGATTGTGTACGATCCGGCCATGCCGGAGAATGCTATCGCCATCGGCGCCCTGCCGTGGTTCGTAAAAACCGATCCGCCGCTGGCAAAATAAAGGGAGGGGGCGTCATGCATGTCGGGGCATGGCGTGCCCTAGATCAAATTTGCAAGGCCCCAGTACAGAACTTTTTGATTGTCACGGGGCCTCAGTAGCGCCATGATCATTTCAAATAAGGCCTGTTGTGTCACATTCTCCCTGGTAATACACGGACCTTTTTCCCATGTGGTGGAGGTTTGATGACAACGGGATACGCTACAAGTCTGCTTATTTAAAACACGTAGCTCCCCGACGCGTAGAAGAGATAGTTCTTCCTGAATTCTGAAAAATCGGATGCCTTGTTGCCGATGACAAAGGCGCCCATGGCCCCGACGGTGAAATCCAGGTTCTCATAGGCGTTGATCTTCAGGGCCGGGGACCAGAAGATTCCCTGTCCCTGGATATCGCCGATGGCGAAGAGCTCTCCGCGCACCAGGGGGTGGAAGTCGTAGCCCAGGGCCACGGCCACGTAGTGCTGGTTCGTCGTGAGGAACTGGTTGGCGATCTGGAGGTAGGTCCCCTGGTCCATGGCGTTCAGCTGGGAGGATAGGCCGGCCAGTTTCAGGTCCTTGTTGTAGTTCAGGGCCCGCTGGTTGTAGAAATATTCCGCCAGGAAATACACTCCCGCCTTGAAGGTGTACTCGTACCCGACGTTGGCCTGGAAATAGACCGGGAAGCACTCGTTCTTCGTGGTGAGGAGATATTTCCAGTAGTATCGGCTATCCTCAGGCTTGAAATAGGGTGACGGCGCCTGTGTGACGATCATGCTCCCTCGGAGCATTCCGTCAAAGAGAATGGCTGCGAAGTCGAAACCCCCGGTCCAGCGGCGGGTTACATAGCCCCCCAGCAGGGCGAGGTCCGTGTCCTTGATGGAGGTTTTCGCCCTTATAATATAGTTGCAATCCCCCATGTTGAATTTATCTATCTTGTTGTCGCTTTTCTTCAGGTCATAGACAAAAGATATCTCCGTTTTGTCGTCCGGGAAGAAATCGAGCTTCACGGCATCGGTTCCCTTCTGGTCGTCGCCACCTTCCACAAAGGTGGGCGATATGGGATTCAGAATATCCAGGGGATTCCAGAGCTTGCCACTGCCGAACCGTATCTGCTGCCTCCCCACGGTGGCGGTGAAATGATCGACATTCACCTTGATGTAGGCCCGGTGTATCTTGGTGCGGTAGTAGACCTCATCGCCCCGGTACGGCTCCCAGGACAGGTGCAGGAAATCGTTGTACTGCGACGTCCGCCAGTAGCTCTTGAAATAGAGGCTGTTGCCGTAATTGCTCGCAATCAGCTCGTTATCGTAATCTACCCTGATGCTTAAAATATCCTTGTACAGGAATTCCGGCGAGAGCCTGATCCGGGTGAGATCGGCAATCAGGTCCTTGTGGACCGTTGACAGGGGATTGTCCTCGATAAAGTTGTCGGTCTCATGGAAGGTGAAGAGATTTTTCACCTGCCCCTTGAATTTGAACCGGGCATCTTTTTGTTCGTCCAGTGATTCATCACTATCATCCGCTGATGGCGGCTCGTTTATAAGGGCCTTGTCCTTTCCGGCGTTTTTTTTGCCCCTTTCCCCCGCGCCGGCTTCTTCGGCGTTGTCATTCTTCTGCTCAACGCGTGCCGGATCGTCCGGCTTCGGGGGCGCGTTTTTTTTCTGGCCCTGTGTTGCCGAAATCGTTCCTGCGAGCATCAGCAGGAGCAATGGCATAATTAGGCGGATAGGAATATGAACGGCCATGGCGAAGCACCTTCATTTTTTCTTTTTTGCTTTTGCTTTTTTCACCGAGCTTTCCCGGGCGCTCTTTTTTTTCTCATCGGAGATTATCATGCCGTCGGAGAGCCTGATGAGGCGCTCCGCGTAGTCCATGACCATCTGGTCGTGGGTCGAAAAGAGGAAGGTGATGTTTTTCTGATGATTCAGGTCGTGCATCAGGTCAAGGAGGCTTGAGCCGGTCTTCTGGTCAAGGTTGGCCGTGGGCTCGTCGGCAAGCACCAGCTCCGGCTCCGACACGATGGCGCGGGCCACGGCCACGCGCTGCTGCTGGCCCCCGGACATCTCCTTGGGAAGACGGTTGATCTCCTTGCCGAGGCCCACCTCTTCCAGTATGCGCCGCGACCGGTCCCGGCGCTCCTCCCTGGAAACGCCCTGGAGAAGAAGTATGTATTCCACGTTCTCCACCGCGGAGAGGACCGGGATAAGGTTATAGGCCTGGAATATGAATCCTATCTTGTTCAGGCGGATGTCCGAAAGCTCCCTGGGAGTCATCCGGTTCAGGTCGCTCCCCGCCACGGTGAGGACACCGCCGGTCGGATGGTCGAGGCCGCCGATGAGGTTCAGGAGGGTCGTCTTTCCCGATCCCGAGGGGCCGGCTATGGCGGTAAACTCGCCACGGCCGATGGCGAGATCGATGCCGCAGAGCGCCTTGACCTCTATGGTGTTGCCGTCGTATACTTTTGTCAGACCGCTTATGGTTATGATGGACATGGTGACCTCCTTAAATGTAATGAAGCGCTTCGAGCGGTTTTATGCGCGCAGCCTTCACTGCAGGGTAAATTGCCGCAAGCATCGTGGTAAACTCGACGACCACAACTGATATGACAATATCCTTGGCGTATATGAGAGGGAAGACAATGCTGCCGGCTCCCCACTGGCGCATCGCTTCGTTGAAAAGTGAAAAGTCGATACCCGTCAAGGCGAGAATATTGACCGCGATAATGCTGATCACCACACCCGCGGCAAGGCCCACGGCGCCGAGGTTCATGGCCTCGAACATGATGATGAAAAAGATCTGCGAGGGTCGCGTGCCGATCGATTTCATGACTCCGAGCTCGTGAAAGCGCTCCATGATGGACATGACCAGGGTGTTGGCTATCGAAAAAATAATGGTTATGAACACTATAAAGTAAAAGATGATCATCTGCTTGTCGATCATGGCGATGGCGCTCAGAAGAAACGGCGCCATCTCCTTCCAGGTGAGAACCTCCAGGTCTTTATTGTCTATAAGACCGATGAGGCCCGGCTTAACCGAGTCAACATTATCCTTGTTGGTCGTTATTACCATCACTTCTGACACGTTGTTCTTCAGACCGGTGATCTCCTGGAGCCGCTTGATCCCCATGTAGACCACGCCGTTGTCATAATCCTTTACCGGGGTCTGGAAAAGTCCTTTGACCGTCAGGCCGACACCGCTCATTTCATTCTCCTCATCCTGCACGAGGAGGACGATCTTGTCCCCCACTGACACGTCAAGCTTTTCGGCGAGGGATTTGGAAACGAGGATTTCACTCGCGGCCGGATCGTCAAGGTAGCTGCTCCCTTCTTTCTTGATGGTGTACTCGTTTATCTTGGATATCTTTTTTTCCCTGTCGGGATAGATCCCCATGACGATGACGCCCCGGGACGCTTCGCTGGTGCGGATCATGGCAAAGGCCTTGATGCGCGGCGACACGGCAACAACATCCTTTTCCTTCCTGATCGAATCCAGGATCCGGGGATCTGGATAGAAGTTGGACTCAAGCTTCATGTCGTTAAAAAACCCCTTCTTGCTGACCGCAATATGGCCAAGCTTGGTGCTGATGTTGTTGTCGAGCATCTGGGACATCATACCGTTCATGAGGGCGATCTGGAGAAGCATCAGGATAACCCCGATGGTGATCGAAAGCATGACGACCAGGGAACGCCGCTTCTGCCGCCACAGGTTCCTCCATCCCAGCATTATGAATGTTTTTATCTTAATCGTGAAATCAAACACGTTATTTTTCATCATATCCTCCTGCTCACAGCTGCCGAATCGCATCGAGAGGCCGCAGACGAGAGGCGCGTCGGGCGGGAGCGATGGAAAACAGCACGCCGATACAAAACGTGAAAAAGGCCGTAGAAATAAGATTCTTAATGGTCAATTTCGTCGGCAAAATCATGGTGACCTGGTTGAAAGCCTCCATCTCTTTTTGGTACTCGGAGAGATCAAGCGGGAAAATGGTGAAATAGTAGCTGATAACAGCACCCACTATTATCCCGAGGATCGAGCCAATGAAGGATATGCATGTCGATTCAAAAAGCACCATGGTGACGATTTGGGACGGTTTAGTGCCGATGGCCATCATAATTCCGAGCTCGCGCCGTCGTTCGAAAATTGACATCTGGATGGTATTGAGCACGCCGAAAGCTATGATGAGGAGCAGCACGATATAGAAAATATTGGCAAAGAGCCTGTCCATGACGATATGCTGTATCAGCTCAGGCAGGAGCTCGTCCCATCCCATGATCTCAAGGGCCTTCGACCCGGGAAGGTCGCGGAGCTCATCACGGATTGTTTCCATGTCCTCGGTCTGCTTCAGCCTGATGGCGATTGACGAGATGTAGTCCATCATGGTGAAGGTTTCTACGGCCTGGTTGAAGGACATCATGATGGTTGATTGGTCATACCGCGGGTTTCTGGACTTGAATATTCCGACTATGGAGACGTTGGCGGCGGCAATGGAGCCATCGAATCCTTGGGAGATGATGGAAACGGTATCGCCAACCTTCACCTTGAGGTTATTCGCCAGCGTAGCCCCCATGATGATGTTCTTCCCGTCACCCGGGACGAGGTATCTTCCTCCTTTCAGTATGGTTCCATGGAGGTTGCTTACCTTTTTCTCGGTTTCAGGTTCCACCGCCTGGATAAGCGTTACATACGTGTTTTTTCCGTAGGATATCAGGCCGGCCGCGTGGATGCGCCGGGTATAGGCGGACACGGCCGGATTTGTATTGAGGTACTTCATGAGTCTGTCGCCCGGCTTAAAGGCGTAATCAATGCTCTGGTTTTCCCAGAAATCTTTTTCATGAATCTGGATATGGCCGGTATTGGCAGCCACGGAGTCCTCGATCATCTGCCCGTAGGTTCCATCCTGAAAGGAACGTGAAAAGATGATCATGGCGCACCCCACCATGATGGTGAGGAGCGTAAGGATAGTGCGGCGCTTGTTCTTCCATACGTTGCGCCATGCCAGCATGACCTCGATCGAGCCTTCCTTCCGCAGTTTCATGACTGCTATCTCCTCTTCAGATTTTGGAGGGAAAACACGTTGCCGGGGATCTTAACATTGAACTTGACGTCCTTCAGGTCCATTTGTGTGTATTCCTCGCCGGTTTCCCCCTCCTGGCGCTTTTTCTTCAGCGTTTTCATTCTCATGGTTGCCGGAATGACCCGGCCGCCCATCTCCCTGAAATTGCTGCAGGTCATGACCTTCTTGAGCTTGCCATGCTGATCGTAGAATTCCTGCTTCACCGGCAGGCAGTCGCTCACCCGGGCGTAATAGATGAGCTTGCCCCAGACCACGGCCGCGTTGGGCTTCGGGATCATGGTAATGACATAGCATTCATGGCCCTCCACCTGCTTTTTTCCGCTCAGCGTGTGGGTATAATCGTCAAGGATGCTCGATTCCTTGACAATGTCGTCGTTGGTGAAATCCGATCCCATCCAGGACTGGAGCATCATGGAGGGGTGTATCTTCATCTCCTTGCCTATGTCGGGATTGTAGTGCCACATGAGCTTTTCCGCGGTGATCATGAGGAACCGGTTACCGGCGTCCTTCTTGGGGGCCAGGATCTCGGCGAAGGATTTTTTCGCTACCCGGTTGTCCCAGCTCTTCATCTTCATGGTGCGGGTCCAGCGGCGGTTCTTGATGGTGATCTCCATCATGGATATCAGGGTGTCGCCGCGGACGGACTTCTCGGCGCGGTCGATGATTTCCGCTGCCGTCAGCGCGTATGACGTGCCGTGCATGAACGGCATAGCCGCGGCCATGGCAATGATAATTGTAACCAGTTTTTTCATGTCCTGCTTCTTATTTCGTTGATACGCCTTCCTGCGTGTGGGTATCGATTATTCCATAGAACATAAGATTCAACATCATATCAAGACGCTCATGGGGGTCCGGCGCCATGCCTTTTATGCGATCATTGTTGAGCATCTCCTGGAATTTCTCAATGAGATACAGGATCACCTCCGGTTTCAGCGTTTTGCGGATGACCCCTTCCTCCTGGCCCTGCCTGATAAAATCGCTGATAAGCTGGTACGATCCCATCTTCAGGGCGTTGAAAAAGAGCATGAAGTCTTCATTGGTTCCCCACATCTCGTCAAGGAATATGTCCTCGAGCTCCTCGCTCGTTTTTATGAGATGGTTGACGATCCCTTTTATCTTGTCGATAAAGGGGATCGTGCTGTTCATGATCCCGTCCTGCTCCTGTAAAATCCTGTCGTTCAGCTCGGAAAGCACCCTGGTGGCAAGTTCGCTCTTATTACGAAAGAACTTGTAAAAGGTCATCTTGCTAACGCCGGCTTTTTCGCAGATCTCCTCGATGGTGACCCTTTTGGTTCCATGCTTGAAGAAAAGTTCCCGGGCCGTGATTATCAGATCCTGATATTTCTTATTATCTAGATGCGGTTCATCCATATTATTACTTATTAATGTTATTTATACCAATATCGTCAATGTTTACGATTTAAGTATAATATAACGATAATCGTATACTTTGTCAAGTATTGGATAATTTTTTTTAAAAAATGCAGGAAATACCCAGTTTATAGACCAGATCGCCTGTTTCAGAAGGGTCGATTCTCATTGACAGGGACGCGGGATTGATCCTTCCTTCCTGCTCGAATTTAAAAAAGCTGAAGGCCGGTGGGCTGAAATAGGCGGTGATGAGCTCGACGAGCTTCAACCCTCCCAGGGCAATGCCGCCGTAGAGGACCTTTTTTTTGTCGTTCTTGGTGTTCACGCAGAATCCGGCAAGGAACATCTCCGAGAGATAGAAACCCCAGCCGGGAAGGCGGTAGCCCTTGTAGAACATGCCCCCGCCGGGAATGAAAAGTGATAGAGCCAGGGCGGTCTCGTTCCGGTTCATGAAAAAGGGGGGCAGGGCGCTGTTCACCTTGAACTGGTATGCCAGCTGGTCCAGGTAGGCCACGGATACGGTCAGGGGCACCGTGGCCCAGCAGAATATTTGGAGGTTGTTCATGGCCTCGGTCTTGTCGCTGTCCATGATACCGGGCACGAAATTGATTTTGAATTTCGTCATGGCTTCGGGGAGGATGAAGTGCGTGACGATAAGAAGTGATGAAAACACGATCCCCCCGATGCTGGGGCTCGTGTTCTTGAATCCCAGGTAGGATGTGGACAGGTACGATCCGTAGCCGGGAAGGCAGGCATTGGCGCCGGGATTAACGAGGCACATTCCCAGGGTGAATTTTTTTTCCGGGTCCTGGCCCTGGACACCGGTGGCCGCCAGGCTGTACTTGCCGTTGGTGTTGTGATCGATCTGCTTTGTGAGCTCCCGCACTATGGCCCGGTACGGCGGGTAGACCTTTATTGTTATCGGGGACGATGGAGGCAGTCCTTCCGGGAGTGCGGCCAGGGACCGGTACCTGCCGGTGTTTTGTATGGTAATGAACGCTCCGGAACCGATGCGGTATCGCCCCGGCGCGAGGCCGTGCCACTGTCCCGCGTCGAGGAGGCTCAGGCCCTCCCGCGTTTCCACGACGCGCGCCTCGATGGCCATGTCCCTGTGGAGCAGGGCTATCTCGCGGGAGAGCTTCAGGGGGATATTCATCAGGACCTTGCTCCTGACGGTGATGTCCTGCTGCAGCCGGCCGTAGCGGGGCGAAACAGGACGGATGGCGATGGTGCCGAAAACAGTGCCGCTTTCCAGGGACACGGACACCACGGCGTACAGGTCAGCGCCCAGCTCCCGGGCCGCCTTGAGAAGGGCCTCGTCGCCGGCCCCCTTCTGCATGGCGTCCATGGCCCTCTGGACCCTGTCGCCATCGACCGGCAGGAACCGTCCCAGGCGGTCGAATACGTCCGCGACGGAATCGGCGGACTTCCGGGACAGGGCGTTTAGCTGGAGGCCGGAGTCCTGGACCGGAAAAACTGCGATGGTGCCGGGCACGGCGATCCGCTCGGCGAAAAGCGAGCTGCCCGGGGTAAGAAGAAGGAGGGTTGTGAGTAGAAGGAGCGTAATGTTTGATTTATGAAACATTTTTTATTTACTGATACCTTCAAGTATAATCCCCCTCCCTTGATGGGAGGGGTGTCGTATCACCATCTGTACGAATACTGGAGTCCCATACCCATATCGTTCTTTTCGTCAGCGTATATGACCGGCTCTATGGAATATCCTTCTTCGATTTCAGTGCCGTTCCGGATGTTGTCCCGCACCAGGACCGCGTGGATCACCTCCGCTATCTTCACCGCGCAGGCAGCCGAAAGCAGGGAGTAGGCCCTGGTCCTGTTTATCTTCCCGGTGGAAAAGGTACGCGTCAGGGAATTGTATTTTTTATCCGGGAAGAACTCCCTCAGGGTAAAATACAGGAGTAGGTTGTCCGCGTGAAAATAGAGATAACCCCAGAGACGGTGGCCCCGGTAAAAAAGCCCTCCACCGCCGGCTATCAGGGACAGGTAGCCCGCGGTAAGGGCGCTTCCCAGGTAGGGCTGTATTCCCTGAAAATTGGCCGCTTTGAGGAGCATGGAGTGAGCCAGGGAATCCACGAGGAGGGAAGAGCCCCCGGCGCAGAGCATGTACCAGCCGAAATAGAGCTGGGCCTGGACGTCCCGGGGAACGGTCTTATCCTTCTTGTAGTAATTAACGTAGTAGTTGGTTATGCCGTTGAGCTCCAGGTAGAGATAGGGCGTGGCGCTGAAAGTCCAGAGGGCCAGGCCGGTCCAGTCACGGGACGAGTAGTATCCCAGGGTCGGCGCCAGGAGGGGCATGACCGCGCTGGCGGGCCCGGTGAGGAGGAGCGCGTAGAGTGTATTCAGGGCTGCCGGTTTCCGGAATACGATTTCTTTCTTTCCGCCGTAGGTGAGCTTATCCAAAAACTGTGCGGTTTCGTTGTAGCCGATCAAAATGAAGTCCCCCGGCCGGGCCGGTGTGTCGGACTGGACGATCCTTCCCGCAGAAAGGCGGGCTTTCCCGATGGGCCGGAACGCGCGGAGGGAATCCTTGTCCCGCGCAGCTTCGGGTCGATAGAGGGCGTAGGACCCGCTTATGGTCTGGTTTACAACCATAACATTATCGTCGCCGTCAGCGACCGGAAGGGCGGTCCGGTACCGCGACAGGAGCCGGGAGAAGAATATGCCCGTGTGCTCCGCCGTGATGTTGTTGTATTCCACCTGCCCGAATTGCCCGGTCATGGGTATTCGCACCCTGTACTGATATACGACCTGGCGCTGGTACGGAAGATCGATGCCAAAGGCCTTGAGTGTAAGATCGATGAAATCGTTAGTGTCGTCCAGGTCGCCCCGTATGACGAGGGAGAGGCCCGCGTCCCTGGCAAAGCCGAGGAAGCACTGCTCGTCGGTGCAGCCGAATTTTTTGATCTCTTCGCGGAAGAGGCCGGGGTTCACCGCCTGGAAGACACCGCTTTTTTCAACGACGCGCAAGAGGTTTTCCTCAAGGAGCGCCGTGAGGGCCATGGCCCGGGGGCTGTTGCCGCGGGTTGCCGCAATGCCGATGAGAGGTTTCTCCGCGCCGAGAACCGGACTGCGGAGAACGACGAGACACAGTGTCAGAGACAGGGCCGATATGGCGTATCGTAAAAATGAAGTCAATCCTCAATCCCCCTGCGCGGCGCCACGCCGGCCCGGTAGTAGTGTTTGATCTCCCTCATCTCCGTGACGAGGTCCGCGCGGCCTATGAGCGCGTCGGAGGCGCCCCTCCCGGTCATAACCAGCTCCGTGTTTTCATGCAGGGAGTCGCAGAGGGCCAGTATGTCGCTGTCGGTCAGGAGTTTGAATGTTGCAGCGGTGATGATTTCATCAAGAATGACAATATCATAAAGGGCGTCCGCTATGATCTGCCGTGCCCGTTCATATCCTTCTATCGTGTATTTCCTGTGCTCCTCGAAGGAATCGTCGTCGGGCCTGCAGAAACGCCTGCTTCCGTACCGCTCGATGGTGACGAGACCGCCGGTCTTCGAGGCAGCTTCAAGCTCCCCCGTGGGAAGCCCCTTCATGAACTGGATGACGATGGTCCGGAGTCCCGAGCCGGAGGCGCGGAAGGCGAGGCCCAGGGCCGCGCTGGTCTTTCCCTTGCCGTTGCCGGTATAAATATGTATGTAGCCCCTGGGAAGCATTTGTTTCACTCCGGTACGAGGGCGGCCGCGATTTTTTTCGCTTCGTCATATACCTCTTTGAGGGGAACCTTCCGCTCCTTCGCTATGGCCCGGCACTCTTCGTATTCGGGGGACACGGTGAGGACCCGCCCGCCCCGGGAGAGTATCTTTACCGATATCTCGCCGAAGCGCGTTTGCAGGCGCCGCATCTCCCGATCGAGGACCGTGCGCTCGAGCCTGGAGACGCGCACGCCGGCGGTGGTGGTCTCGGCGAAGAGTATCTCCGTAAGGGTTTCGCGCAGCTCCTCCCGGGCCAGCACCGTGAGGAGCGCCCCGGGGCGGCCCTTCTTCATGATGATCGGCGTGGTGTACACGTCCAGGGCCCCGGCCTCGAGGAGCCGCTCGCAGGCGTGCTGATAGAATTCCGGGTTCATGTCGTCGATGTTCGTTTCAAGGGAGAGGACCCTGTCATAGCCTTCCCGGGCGTCGTCCTCGCCGATGTAGACGCGGAGTATGTTCGGCGCCGGGAGGTCCTTCATGCCGGCGCCATGGCCTATGGTACGGACCGTCATGTCCGGCAGTGGACCGAAGCGCCCGGCGAAATGCTTCATGATGGCCGCGCCGGTGGGTGTGGCGAGCTCAGCCTCGATGCCGCTTGAATAGACAGGGGCGCCTGCCAGGAGCTTTGCCGTGGCGGGGGCAGGCACCGGGAGCATGCCGTGGTCTGTTTTGATAAATCCGCTCCCCACGTTCACGCGGGAGCAGAATACCGCGCCGATCCCCATCATGTCAAGGGCGGCGCAGGCCCCGGCGATGTCAATGATGGAATCGACTGCGCCGATCTCGTGGAAATGTATTTTGTCTATGGTGGTGCCGTGAATATTGGCCTCCACCGTTGCTATTGCGCGGAAGATGGCGCCGGCGGATTCCTTTGCCTTTTCTGAAAGGGAGCTCTTGTTTATGAGCTGAAGTATATCATCGAGGTGGCGCGCCTGGTCCGTTTTCTCCGCGATGACCCTGAAGCTGGTGCCGGCGATGCCGTTTTTCATGACCTTCTCGGCCGTGATCTCGTATCCTGAAAGAGGAATGGTGGAGAGGATTTTTTTTAACCTGTCCAGGTCAAGTCCGGCGTCGATGAGGGCTCCCAGGACCATGTCGCCACTCACGCCGGAAAAGCAGTCGAAATAGGCGATCTTCATGTCACTCCCCTATCCGGTTGATCATGCCGGCGAGGTATCCGGCACCGAAGCCGTTGTCGATGTTCACCACGGCCACGCCGGGGGCGCAGGAATTCAGCATGGTGAGGAGGGCGCCGATGCCGCCGAAGCTCGCGCCGTAGCCAACGCTGGTGGGCACGGCAATGACCGGCCTGTCGACGAGTCCGCCGATGACGCTGGGAAGGGCGCCGTCCATCCCGGCCACGGCCACGAGGACATTGGCGCTGAAGAGGCTCGACGCGTTTTCAAAGAGGCGGTGAATGCCGGCTACGCCCACGTCGAAGAGGCGCTCCACCGGATTAGCCATGGCCTCGGCCGTGACAGCGGCCTCCTCGGCCACGGGGATGTCGGAGGTGCCTGCGGTGATGACCAATATCTTCTTTTCGGTCTTTGGCTTCACCGGCTCGCCGATGATGATGAGGCGGGCGTCCTTTTTAAACACGGCCCCGGGGCTCGCCTTTTTCACTGCCTCGTATACCTCGTCGGTGGCGCGGCTGGCGATGATGGTCCGGTGGGCCGCCGACAGGCGCTCGACGATGGCGCAAATCTGGGCGATGGTTTTGCCCGCGCAGTATATCACTTCCGGGTATCCGGTGCGGAGGGCCCGGTGATTGTCGGTCCTGGCGAAGCCGAGGTCCTCGAAGGGGAGCATCCTGAGGGCGTCCATCGCCTCCTGCACGGCGGTCTCGCCGCTCCTGACCCTTTCCAGAAGCTCGCGGATTTTATCCCTGTCCATTGGACCTCCCCTTCTCAGTCGATTCATTCATGCTGCCCCTGCGATACCCCTCGATGTCAAGCGCTATATGGGCAAAGCCGAGCCTTTTAAGGGCCTCCGCGACGGCCGTCGCGTTGGTGAGTATTATCTCCCGGTCTTCAGGAGGGACCTCGATCCGGGCGATGGTTCCGTGGTGGCGGACCCGCACGTCCCGGAGGCCGATGCCGTGAAGAAACAACTCGGCCCGGTACACGGCATCGAGCCTTTCCTCTGTGATGGCAGTGCCGCAGGGGATCCGCGTGGCCAGGCAGGGAGCGGCCGGCTTGTCCCATGCCCCAAGGCCCATGGCCCGGGAGGCCTCCCTGATGTCATTCTTGGTGAAGCCCGCTTCCATGAGGGGGGTCAGGACCGAAAGCTCTGCGATGGCCCTGGCACCGGGCCGGTAATCGTCCCGGTCGTCCAGGTTGGACCCTTCCGCCACATGGCTGATTCCCCGCGACGAGGCGCAGGCGATTATGGCGCGGAAAATATCGAGCTTGCAATGGTAGCAGCGGTCCAGGGGATTGGCGATGACCCTGTCGTTTTTGAAAATGTCCACAGCGACTATCTCGTGGCTGATTTTTTCAAGGGCGGTAAAATTCCGCGTCTCATCGATCTCCTCGGGCGGGGTCAGGGGCGACCGCACGGTGACGGCAATGACGCGATTTCCCAAGCGTTCCTTGGCCACCTTCAGGAGGAAGGTGCTGTCCACGCCGCCGGAAAAGGCCACGGCAAGGGAACCGTAGGAATCGATGATGCGGTGGAGAAAGGTTGTTTTTTCGTCGAGTATGGTATCCATTGTAGTAATGCCATGACTAAGTCGAGGATGCGCATCCCCGCCTTTGTTTAAAACTCCACGTCCCCTTCAAAGAGCTCGTCGAAGAACCGGATCAGGTATTTCATTTCCTTGAGGAAGCCGGTCACGGAAGCCTGGTTCTGGGCGTGCTCCACGTACTCCGTGCCGAGGAATTTGGTGCTGATACCGCTCTTTTTCATGAAGTCCGCCAGGTTTTTACCTTCGAAATAAGGAATGATGTTGTCCGTCTTGGAGTGGAGGATGAAGTATTTGCATCGACCCTTATTTTTCCCGAACATGGTCTTCGGGTTAATATTCTCGAAATCCTTATGATGGAGCTTCACCACGGCGATGTCGCTGAAGAGTTTTGTGCCGAGGATCTTTTTCATTTCGCTCCGGTCCGTGGTGCCGGGCTTGGACGCGGCAATGGCCTTGCGGATGAGGTCCTTTTCGTTTTCGGAGAAAACGTCCATGTTCAGGGTGATGGCCATCTTGACCATGATATCTATATCTTCTGGCTTCGATATCTTGTTGTAAAAATCAAAGAGTGTCCTGCCGTCAAAGAAGGGGCCGAGCATGAATATTTTTTCCGGATATATTTCGTCAGGCACGCGGTTCAGGGCAACCAGGAGAATGTTCGCGCCGATGCAGGCGCCGAAAGCGCGGTAGCTTCCCGGATATGTTTTTACCAGGGCCCTGTAAATATCGGCCATGGCCTCGTATGTATTGGCAAGTGACCCTCCCTCAATACTTCCCTTTACATAGGGTATCGCCACGTTCATTCCCGTGGCTTCGCAGAGGCTCGCGGCGAAGCGGTCGATCTTGGGATGCTTGTGTCCCTGGGGCGTGAGGCCGTGCTGGAGCATGAAATACTTTTTCGATTTTGCCGAATCATGGCGGTACAGGATCACCGGCACCTTCTCGCCTTTGACGTCAATGGACTCTTCCTTATTGGAATAATGGGCCGGGTTTCTGAAGCCGGAGTTGGTAAGGAGGAATTTCACGCTCGGCTTCTGCATGAGGACGAAGTAGGCGGCGCCTCCGGCGATAGCGATAAGCAAGACAATGGAAAGTATTATAGCGGCTGTAACGGTAAATAATTTTTTCAGTTTCATGTACATTAACCTCTGATAAAAAACAGGTATTATTCCATGGTGGTATGACACATGGTAATGAATTATTGATGCAATTCCGGCATTGTCAAGGTTTTTCCATGCGGTGGCATCAGACCTTGCAGGTAGAATGGTTCTCCAGGTTCTCGGAAATAACCGAATGCACCCTGTTCATGAGGCTTTCAACATGGTCGATACCGCAATCGATGGTGGGAATCGCCTTGCCTATGATGATCGTGATGGTCCCCTTTTTTATGCCCACGACCCCTGACGGCATCAGGTTGAAGCTGTTGGCCACGGTGATCGGCACCAGGGGAAGTTTCGACGTTATGGAAAAGATGAACCCTCCTTTTTTGAAAGGCTGCAGCCTGCCGTCCCTGCTCCTCCTCCCCTCGCCGAAGAAGAGAACGCTGATGCCGTTACGGAGTTCCCTGCCGTAGCGATTGATGGTATCGACGGCGCTCCGGCCGTCCCTGCGGTCTATGGGAATCATCCTCCCCAGCTTGAAGGCCTGTCCCATTATCGGTATCCTCAAAAGAGACTTCTTGATGACAAAGCGGAGCGGAGAGGGAAGGGTCGTTCCTATGGCAAGACCGTCGAGATTGCTCTGGTGATTGGAGAAGAATACATAGGACCTGTTGCGGTCGATGTTTTCCAGGCCCACCGCACGGATGCGCACCCCGTTCAGGCGGAGTATCATCCTGGCCCATACCTGGCCGATGCGGTAGGGCGCCCTCCCTGTCCTGTCCAGTAATGCGACGATCAGTGCCGGGATGCCGAAGATGAACGTCGCCAGGATCGCAACGGTCAGGGAGCGCAGGCTAAAAAGGAAAAATAATAGTGATTTTTTCATGATATCCCGCAACAGATCCGATTCTTTCGATTTGATCTGATCCATTGTCCCTGGTTAACAGCGGTTCGGATCAGGGAAAATGACAATGGGTTGATAATTGACAAACAGCATTCGCGTCAAGTATTAATACCGTTCAATTAGTAACAATAGTTACAATGAAAGCATGATTACGTTTTTTTCAAATAGATGATATGGCAATACCGATGATTCCTATAGAAAGGAAATCTTCGGATCGTAATTCTGCATATACTGACGCATAAAATTTTTTTTAATAAGCCATTTTGCCGTTGATTTGCAACCAAATTATTGATTGGACAATAAATAAAAAATAGTCAATATTAGATTGGTTGCCAATGGCGGTAATATAGGTTCAGATATTTTTAAAATACAGTATACATTACAAAATAGCATTGTATTTTTATTCCTTAATACATTCTAAAAACTGAATCTTCAGTTTTTTCAGTTGACAGAAATGAACCATTACCTTATTTTCAAAACACATGCATGTATTTTTCGCGCTTTATGGTGAGAGGAAAAAATTAATCTTTCACTATTACAATTGCGGTAAAGTATAAATATATTAAGTGAAAAAACTTGTTGGGTGCATTTCTAAAAAGCCATAATTCATGAAAATTACCAAAAATTAGTCTAGAATTTTAAAGAATGTATTTGTTCACAAATCAATATATAAATACCGGCCGGACGGTTTTTATTTTATACAGAAATAGATGCTTGAATGATTGAGTTGGGAGGATCTGGATATGAAAAAAATTCTTTTTGTTTTAATTAGCGCGCTTTTTACCATGTCGATATATACCGGCTGTTCCAAAGGCCAGATGGCTGGATTCCAGGGAAATGATCAGGAACCTGAATACAGCCTCCTCAGGCTCTTTGAGGGTTTTCCCGCCCTGAACAGCCTCGTTGAAAGCCTTGATTCCCAGAAGCTGAACGACGGCCTCGGAGACATGATGATCAACGGCTATAATACGCCGCTTTTTCTCAGGGACGCGGTGGGCCTTGTGGAGGCACCGTTCCTGGTTCCCATGATCAAAGAGCTCCACGGTGTGCTGAAGATAATGATGGACACGGCCAATGTTTATCATTACGACGATCCCTCCACCAGTGACGGCGGGTATTATGACACAACCAACGGCTCCATCGACCGGCTCGCCCAGTTTTACGCGGCCCTTGACATGGTAGTGACCAACACCAACCTGGGCGGTGACGTTCTTGACATAGCTGAACAGGTGGTGGATTATCTCGTCACTGAAAAGACCCCACAGGAAATAGAATCCGACATGGGGAACATGATGAAGGTGCGGTTCTATGATAACAACATGTATGACGAAACAAGCTCGTCTCTTTACATCGATCTTCCAGCGGGGTCTTATTCCACATCGGCCCTCGGCGCCCATGCCGGGGCTATATCGTCAATTTCGGTGCCCATTGGCATCAAAGTCACCCTCTATGACGCGGACAATCAGTCAGGCAATTCCCTGGAGCTGACCTCGAGCGATCGGTGCCTCACCGACAATGGCACCAACTGGAACAACCGGACCCGGTCGGTCAAAATCGAGTATGATATCACCAAGCTGGCCAAACTGGCCGGCAAGGTGACCATGAGCTGCGACTATCCGATGTGGGTGAACGGCGCCAATGCGCTTGCGACCAATCGCGACGCAGCGAACAGCGCCCCCTATACGGTCAACACCGACCTGGGCAACGCGGTCAAGGGGGTCATCAAGCTTCTATACGGACTCAATACCATAGCGGCCAGCGATGAGACGGTGAGGGCCACCATAGATGCCATGATCCTTGAAGACCTGCCGGCCCTGCTGAATGCGGACGCCAATGCGACCACGAAAATCGAGAACGCCATCGTGAACATGTCTAATTATTTTGCCGCGGATGAGATCGGCACAAGCACCTATGAAAGCAGCACGGATTATCATAATTCTAGTGTTGCCACCGGATATGTGAACGCGTCATTTAAGGAAACCCTTCGCGACATGCTACCCACCCTGGTGAAGCTATTTATCCGCAATGACGGCACCGGAGGCGCTGATTATTCGATAATCAATGCAGACAAACAGTCGCCCATTGAATCGTTAATGGTGGGTCTGGGAAAATTAAAAGCCGCTGGAATCGATTATTCCAACAGCGCCAATGCGCTGGAGCCTACCCTTAAGAGAACGATGCAGTACAATGGGAGGATGAAGAGCAGGAGTTCCGATTCATCCTGGTCGCAGATGTCGTATTTGGACCACCTGGTATACACGGTCGGTGCGGCTTATAATTTTGGGTTCCTTGCCCGAGTTGGATCAGCCTCTGAAGAAGGTAATTATACTAATTTTAACTATGGTCATGGAATCGCTACGAAAGGAATAATAACCATTAATGATAGTATGTTTTCATTAACATCCAAGGATTCTTTGTCAGCACTTTCAGGTAGTGTTATACCCGGTTGTGGTTTAATGGATTCATATGCCCTTGCCCTTGCAAAACGTAATACCCAGGGCAACCATATTTCCCGCAGTTATTTGCCTTTTAGCTATACTCAGCGAGATTCCCATAAATTTTATCTGGGATATGATTATCCCACCATGCTGCTGTTGCCTTCCAACTGTGCCGGCGATGCGGGGATTCCCAATGGAGGGGAAACTGCCGTAGAAGTTGACGATTCTGAAACTGAAACAAATGCTGCGACTCTTGCTTCTACTAATTATAAAAATGACTACCGCACTTACTGGCCCAAGGTGGCTGATGGTAAGGGAGTGCTTAACACGTCACAATTCCTCATGGGCTGGGTAGCCCGGGTCGCCTGGGACGGACAGGGGCCATACTACTCAACGACCTATACCAATGATTCAACCCATCCTGCAACAACAAGCTATACCATGCCTGTCAACGGCAGAAAGACAGTGAATATATACTATAAGCCAAATGGCGAGGTCTATGCCTATGTGTATAAACCTTCATCAAGCCCGACTACATGGGAATATTTTTATCCGAATTCTAACCAAACAGGGATCGGTGACGACATTGCCGACCCTGATGATGCCAATGCCCAGAGGGCGAACCGCTATCAGGATATAGTGAAATCTGATTACTATTTAATTGATATGTATGAATTAATATGGGGTATAGCATATGCTCGATATAATATGCCTCCAATGAATGAAGCAGGATCTGATTATGTTGAAGGGACAACCGATGCAGCAAAATATAAATTAAAATCTTTAAAATCCTCTGAAATAACAGTTGAAGCTAAACAGTTTAAATTATATGAAAGAATATCACACAAACAGGAAACATCCGCAGGTTCTGGCATTTCTACAAGAGAATGTGCCACTCAAGAAGAAGCCATTTATAGAAACATACAGTGGTTTCTTTATGAGAAAAAAATGGTGTTTATTATCCCCATGTATATTGATGTTTTGGGAACACAATCTGCCGGAGCATTTATCTTGATTGAAGCCAATGGTGCTGTAGGCCTTGCCAATGCTAAAAAAGGGACAGCAAATGGACGCTGGGTCAAACTCGGAAGTGAAGGTATTCCGGCTACTGCATATAATTCAAATTATAAAAATTCACCTGATTATGGTGATTCCGATAGACCCGGTGATGGACGAATTACTGTGTTTTGCCGTGAAATTGTTTTATTGGATATAGGTTCTCTAGAGATAAAGATCAATCCGGAATTCTTGTTCAATAAAGTTTTGGGTGGCGGTTATGTACTTCCTGACGCAGTTGGGAGAAATATCGAGCCGGTCGCCCGCATGGCTTTTTTGACAGAAAATGCAGTTGATATCCTTTCTGATAATCGTACCTCAACATGGACTACAGCCTGGGCAAATAGAAATAAACTGGCTCCTGTTCTGGCAGCACTTACCGGAGTTCTTCATGATGGAACTTTGTATAATAAGTCAGCATCAGGGTATAACTACAATTATTCACCAGCATCTCCTCACAAGTATCCGATGGCGGATTTGCTTGAAGGTGTTCTCATGCCGCTCGGTAAACCGATGTTCCGTCGATTCGATTCCCCATCAAATCGTTGGGTGCAACGGGTTAAGGATGAAACCGGTGACGATTATCAATATTTTAATCCTAATGTTGCTGTAGATACTAATGGTGATGTAAATCCTTATTCTAGTAGCATCAATAATTATCTACCACGCGACATTTTGCGTACTCCTATAAGTGTTCTTACCGGCAACAGCGCAAGCGGCTATGACGGCGTACTCCCCATGATGGCCGACGGCGGTGGCATGGTCACAAGGCTCCTGGGCCTGCTGCAGCTCCTTGGTAGCGATACCTATGCGGAACCCCGGGCAAACATCGCCCTCGGTCTGGAACAGGTCATGACTGCGGCCAAGTTCAACAAGAGCGAGGCCATTACGAACGGTTACTTTACTACACTGGATTTCTCGAGATATGAATGGATGTTCAGTAAGAGAAATGAGGACCTTGACCTGGAGGATTTCCTTGGATACGAGGGCGAGTATCGCGCGAGCGGCGCCGACTGGTCAAGCTTCGAGGATACCGTGGATATGCTGAAGAGCTTTGTGGGAGGCTCCAGGAATATCACCCAGAATCTGGTCAACGTAACTAACGCCGTATTGGCGCAGCAGCTTACGGAAGACCAGGTCCATGGCCTTTTATACACGGCTGGGAAGCTTTTCGCCAGGTACAACCAGGTATATCCGGGCGGCGCGTGGCAATACCATGGTTACGATCATGGGCCCGGCAAGACCGATTCCTACGACCAGCTGGTTGATGTTCTCACGTATTTGCCTCAAGTGCATGAAACCATGAAGACCAGCGACGGTTCCGGTGTCAAATATGACCGGATGCTGAAAAACGTTGATTACCTGCTCAAGAATGACAACAGCATCCTCCATGCCATTATCGAGGGTATGACCACGCCGTACTCTGCGCAGGCCGTTGTAGAGGATTTAGACCGGTTCCTTTCGTGGAGCATTGTCTCTGACCCCAATTCTCCGCTCTGGGACGACCTGGTCCTTATGCTTGACGCAATGGCGGACATGAATGATCCGAGGATTGATATCAATGTGATCATTAAGAATCTCGGGTTCCAGAGTAATTAAAAGCTGAATATATTCTGATCTGTTAAAGAAACACCCGCTTATGGCGGGTGTTTCTTTAAAGTTCGCCCGGCCGGGGGAATGCTCTGAGAGTTAATTTTACTCTGACACCACAATTTTGGCCGCTTGAAATTTTTTGCTCTGACACCTAAATTTTTTTAAAAAATATCCCCTCCCGTTCGTTAACCAGATAACAGCCCAGGAAACGAGAGGATGGATATGGCCAGAAAAACCAGAGAATGCCTGCCCGATACGCATAACCATGCAATATCGCGGTGTATTGAGAGAAAACCCCTCATGAGACGATCCAGTATGAAAGATCTGATGCATGATGTCCTTAACGAGGCCCTGGAGAAATATCATTTCGAACTGGTTTCTTATTCAATAATGGATAATCATTTCCATTTTAACATAAAAACGCTGATAGGTGGGGAAACCATCTCCCGTATCATGCAATTTATCAAGTCCCAGTTCGCCCGGCGCTACAACAAGATGATGGATAGAATAGGGCCCTTCTGGAATGAACGGTTTGTCAATATGATCATCGAGCGCACCGCCAATCCTGTCCACTATTTCTGGAATGTATTTCTTTACACGGCGTATAATCCGGTGCGGAGCAAGTATGTCAGTGATCCCCGGAAGTACGCCTATGGAGGATTCAGGGCCTATGTTGACAGGGAGTATATACCACCGGTGGCGATAACGTTTTCCCGGTATTTTCAGGATCTCGGAAACAACTATGAGGATCGGTTGAAAAAGCTTCTTGAATATGAGGATATGTATCGGAAAAGAATATTTCCCAGAGAGATATTTGAAAAATGATTTATTTCGGAAGGATTTATAGTATTATTTTAAATTGTTCCACGCAATTACCAGTCTCGATCTTATCTTTTCTGTGATGAATACCATCTTTCTAGTTTTGTGTATTTAAAATCTAAAAAATTTATTGAATCATTTTCAGATTCTGTCAAATTTTGAATGGTTTTCATTGAAAAAAATTACTCTGACCCTGAAGTTAAAATATGCGCTTTTATTTTGCTCTGACACCTTAATATATTCTCAATGCATCCTTTTCGGCAGATTATCGACAAATTTTTTCAAATTCTCCATGTTTGAAAAAATACCCACCAGCGCATAAATCGAGAGCCCCAACCCCAGGACTATACTCAACGGCACTTCGAGGCCGGCCCCGAAATAGTTCCTGAGCCAGCCGAAGGAATTGCTGAAGGGTATGGCGAAAAGGCTGATGAAGAGTATTGAGCCGACGATCCACCATTGCAGGCCGGAAACGT
This sequence comes from Spirochaetota bacterium, assembly GCA_017999915.1. Taxonomy (NCBI): domain Bacteria; kingdom Pseudomonadati; phylum Spirochaetota; species Spirochaetota bacterium. Next base: position 338,427 of record JAGNKX010000001.1, on the reverse strand, counting down.
GGTGCTCATACTGTTCTTTGGACCTGAAAACCTCACGCATGATCTGCTCGCACAGGTCGCGATCTATCATAAATGGGGCTTCTTCACGGAGGGCCTCAAACCGCTCTGTGAGCATGGCAATGTCATGACGGCACCGATGGCAGTGGAGCATGTGAATCTGGACGGAAAGAGGGATCCGGGAACGATTGTCCATTTCGATAAATCTTTGTTGGATGGTTTCACAATTCATGGTAGTCCTCCGCAATGGTGCCTTTTAGCTCGTCGCGCAGCATGTTCTTTGCGCGAAGAACGTTTGATTTTATAGTGTTCACGGGAAACCCGGTGAGCTCGCTGATTTCACCGTAGGTGAGTCCCATGAAAAAATACAGATCGACGCATATGCGATACCGCTCCGGGAGTTCGTTCACGGCCTTCAGGAGGAGATCGCGGATTTCTTTCCGCATCTGTCCCGTTTCGGGGGTCGTGTCCGACGCCGGAATTTCAACGGGCACCTCCGGTTCCATTTTCTTCGAGCTGACGCGGTTGATGCCGTGATTGTAGGCTATCTTCGTCAGCCAGAACGGAAAGGGCGCCCTGCCGGCAAAGGTCTTCAGGCTCTCGTAGGCCCTGATGAAGACCTCCTGGGTGAAATCATACGAGTCGTCCCTGTTTTTAAAGAATCGCATCCCGATGCCAAAGACCTTTTTCTGGTACCGCTCGACGATCGTCTTGAAGTTTTCAATGCCGCCGAGTAGTACCTGTCTGACGATCTGCTCATCGGTCTTGTGCTCATTGTCCATTTTTGTCCTTGCCGGTAGTTACACGTACCGTGAAAAATACGAGGAGGCTTACACCGAGTGAGAGCGGGATCAATCCGCCCAGGACCGGGTATGTGAAACCTTCCAGTATAACGAAAAAGATCACAAGGCTTGCGCCTATGCTCGTCAACACCAGCCCGGAAAAGAGGCTGAATGTGGTCAGGTCAAATTCGATTTTTTTATAGAGCCCTTTCTCTATCAATAACACTTTCTGCTTGTGCTGCCATAACAGAAAAAAGAAAAGGACCGCCGCCCCCATGACAATACCAACCATGGGAATAATGGTCACTAATATTTGCGCTGCGGCTGATGGCATAGAATACTCCTTATTGTTCTGTTATTGGCAGTTATCTTCCTATTATTACGAAATTGTAAATCATTTTTTGCAAACCCCGTGGTATCCTGCCAGTTGCAATGCTGTATCAGTTCGTATGCATCAACGATTCATCATCCATCATGGCTTTCTGTGACCAGTAATAGGCTGTGGTTTCGCATTTCATCTTGAATTCATGATAGGTGTCTTTCAGGTATACCTTGAGCTCCGGGTTCAATGCGCGGTATATCCGACGCATCTGCCTGATGGCACGCCGTGTGATATGCCCGGCCGCTACCGGACGGGTCCGCTCAGGATCATTGTATTTCAGTTCAAATTCCTCTTCAAGGCGTTCAAGGGACGTTTTCATGTATGCGGCAATCTGTTCGGCTTTCATGATGTCGTCGGTCATCTTGAAAAAATGGTATCCCTTCACGGCAAGACTGACCGCCATCGGGAATTGCCGGGGATTGTGTATGACGGCTGACGCCAGCAGTCCCAGGTAGGCGCGGCCATAGCGGGAAAAGGTCTGACGCCATAGCGACATGAAAAGGGCTTTGATATGTTTTTTGCTTATGACTCCATGGGTGTTGGCATGGGAGGGTAATCTTTTAATAAGGGACTTGCATCGTTCGAAGTAATTACGCGGCTCGTAGATTGCGGCGATGACCCGCTTGTATCCTTCTATAAGGGTCTCGCGGGGCATCCGGGGAATAAAATTTATTTCCATGGAATGGGTATTGTTGCCGTCGGTCTCTCCGACGATGCGGCCCTCCCGCTCGAGGCGGCGGTAGAGCTGCGTGTTGGGAAGAGCGACCATGGTCCCGATCATCGCCAGGGGTATGGCGGCCTTCTGGATGAATTCGATCTGGAGATCAAAGATATTCTCCGGGTCGCTGTCAAAGCCGACGATGAACCCTCCCATTACTTCTATACCCTTGGCCTGGATCGTCCTGACGCTTTCCAGTATGTCGGCCCTGGTGTTCTGCTGCTTCTGCGTGAGGGACAGGGTTTCGGCAATGGGCGTCTCAATGCCGATGAATACCGTGTCGAGTCCCGCGTCGACCATCAGGTCGATGAGACCGTCATCCTGGGCAAGGTTTATGCTCGCCTCCGTGAAGAGGCTGTACGGGTAGTTACGCTCTTTCTGCCAGGCTGCAATATGCTCCAGCAGTTCACGGGCCTTCTTTTTATTACCGATAAAATTGTCATCGACGATGAAGAGGGACCCGCGGTAGCCTGTTTTATACAGGACATTCATTTCATTGATGAACTGATCCGGCGTCTTGTACCGCGGGACCCGGCCGAACATCTCTATGATATCGCAGAATTCGCAGTTGAAGGGGCATCCCCGCGAGGACTGGAGAGCCATTGATTCATAGGCGCCTATGTCCAGCAGGTCAAAGCGGGGAGGCGGCGTCGTGGTTATATCCGGCTTGGCGTCGTCCTGGTAGATATGCCGCGCCTGTCCGCGCTCCAGGTCGTCGATAAAACGGGGCAGCGTTATTTCTCCTTCATTCAGGACAAAATGGCTCACTCCCTTGATATGCCGGTAGCTCGATGTCGGATAGGGGCCCCCGGCCACAACGGGCGTACCGTATTCATTGCACAGGGCTACCACCCTGTGAAAGGATTCCTTCTGGACGATCATGGCGGAGACAAAGACCATGTCTGCAGAGGCTATATCCCCGGCGGTGAGCTTCTGGAAGTTCATGTCAATGAGACGCACCGTATAGTCTTCGGGCAGGAGCGCCGCAATGGTTATGAGCCCCAGGGGTGGCATGAGGGTTTTGTATCGTATGAAGGGCAACGCGTACTTAAAACTCCAGTAAGTCGCAGGTATCTCCGGGTAGACCAATAGTATCTTCCTTTCCATATCCTTCTCCCATAATAAGGGTGATATTATGTGTGTGTTTGTTGCGTGATAAACACGCGGTACTGCGTATTGACGGGGTTTAGAGCGATTTGAGTATTTTTATGCCGTACAGTGCACTCAATACAACAAGTATCCCCAGTAATGATTCCAGCATATTAATCTCCCTGACGTTATATCTTCATAGGGCATTTTTTGCGTCTATTCGAAAAGTAAAGACAGGCCAGCTGTCTTTACGGTTGCAAAAATATGCCTTTCAAATTAATTTATTGACATGGATATTCTGTGAAATGTAATCAATAAATGGTGAGGTTGAATTAGAAGCCCCCTGAATCCCACTTCGACAGGCTCAGTGCGGCGCCCGGAGGGGGACTTACATGATCATAACCAGGTCAATAACCCCCTCTCTGGGGGGTTAGGGGGGTCTTCTGAGACAGCCCCATCGGCACCACTATGGAAGAGGATGGGATCCGGTGGTCCCCGCGGTCTTCAAAACCGTAGGCTGTGATTTATCACGGCGGCAGGTTCGATTCCTGCCCCTTCCGCATTTTTTAAACAGCGGCTTAACCGGATGTGACGATCAGGCTGGTCGAATGACAGCGAATAACTATGGATAGGGAAGATATAAACCAGATATTCAGGAATATCCCCCAGGTGGAGAAAATCCTCCAGGCTGAGGAATTGAGCCGATTTTTCTCCGAGATAGGCCGGTCAGCGGTGATCGAGGCGGTCCGCGAGGTCATTTCCGACATCAGAAAAGAGGCTGGAAGGGGAGGTGCGGTTTCGCTGGAATCCATAGTCCCGGCCGTGGTGTCGCGGTGCCAGTCAAAAAAAAGGCGTAAGCTTCAGCGCGTCATCAACGGCACCGGCGTGATTATCCATACAAACCTGGGCCGATCTCCCATTGGCGCCGACATACTGCAGAAGATCGCGGCGGATTGTTCCGGCTACTGCAACCTGGAATATGACCTGGCGGAGCGGCGGCGGGGAAAGCGTGGCGGCTTTGCCGAGGAGCTGATCGCCGGGCTGGCCGGCGCCGAGGACGCCCTCATCGTCAACAACAACGCCTCCAGCGTGTTTCTCATACTGAGCGAATTCGCCCGCGGAAGGGAGGTCGTGGTCTCCCGGGGCGAGCTCGTGCAGATCGGCGGGGGCTTCCGCTTGCCCGACATCATGAAGCAGAGCGGCGCCCTCCTTGTCGAGACCGGGACCACGAACATCACCACGGTTGAAGATTACCGCGGGGCCATTACCGAAAACACGGCCATGATCTTCTCGTGCCACCGGTCCAATTTCACGATCCAGGGCTTCACGGAAAGCCCCTCTCTCAGGGACATGGGTGAGCTCAAGAAAGAAGGAATCATCTTCGTGCGCGACCTGGGGAGCGGAAACATTACCACGGACCAACGGCTTCCCCGGCCCTTCGAGGCGACGGTGCGGTCGGAGATCGACCAGGGCCCCGACCTGGTCTGCTTCAGCGGCGACAAGCTCCTGGGCGGGTGCCAGGCGGGTATTATCGTGGGAAGGAAGGACCTGGTGGGGCGCCTGCGCAGGAACCCCCTCATGCGCATGCTCCGCGTTGACAAGATCACCTATTATATCCTCCAGGAGACCCTCATCAGGCATGTCAACGGAGAGCACGATACTCTGTCTCTCTGGCGTATCATGGTCCAGGACAGCGCGTCGATCGGCGGGCGCATCAGCCGTTTCCTCAGGCTCATTGCCGGTCCGGAAAAAAAGGAGTTCCTGAAACGTATCGGAACGAAGAGCACCATCGGAGGCGGAGCCATGCCCAGCTTCCAGAGGGACAGCATGGGGATACAGGTGGACATCCCCGGCCTCGGCGCTGATGAGATCTACGCCTTCCTTGCCGATTCCGAAGTCCCTCTCATCGGTGTCATCATAGACGGCCGCTTTACCCTGGATTTCATGACAATCCTTGACGATGATGTCCCTGCCGCGGCCGCAGCGGTGGGAAGACTTTTAGCCCTCAACAAAGGAAAGCAATAATGTTCGTCGTGGGCACCTCCGGCCATATCGACCATGGGAAGACCTCTCTTATCCTGGCCCTGACCGGCGAAGACTGCGACCGCCTCCCCGAGGAAAAGGCCCGGGAGATGACCATCGATATCGGCTTCGCATCCACGGACCTGCCCGGCTACGGCGCCGTGAGCTTCATCGACGTGCCCGGCCATGAGCGGTTCATCCGGAACATGGTGGCCGGCGCCTGGGGCATCGACCTGGGCCTTCTCGTCGTGGCCGTGGATGACGGATGGATGCCCCAGACCGAAGACCATTTCCGCGTTCTCCAGCTCCTCGGCATCGAGCGGATCATCGTAGTGCTGAACAAGATCGACTGCGTCGAAGAGGGGATGATAGACCTGGTCGAGGAGGAGGTGCGGGGGAAGATTGACGGCACGCCCTACCGGGACGCTGACATCGCCAGGGTGTCCTCGAAGACCGGCGCGGGAATCAATACGCTTAAGAAAGCCATCACGGACAATCTGAAGAAACTTTCGCGGGCCCGCAACGCCGACAAGCCCTTCATGTACATAGACCGGGTATTCGCGTCAAAGGGCTACGGCACCGTCGTGACCGGGACCCTGAGAAACGGCATGCTTCACAGCGACGACCTGGTCCATATCCAGCCCGGCGCCATGGAAGCGCGCATTAAGAGGATCGAAAGTCATCACAGTACAATCGCAGAGGGAAGCCCCTCGCAGCGGACGGCGCTGAACCTTTCGGGGATTCCCGCCGATTCCCTGAAAAGGGGGCAGATACTCTACCGCGCGGGATTCTTCACGGAGTCCGGCGAGATCGTTGCGCAGATACGGCTTCTGAGTAGCAAGAAGGTCCTAAAAAACAACACCGGCATCGAGGTGCTCATAGGCACGGCGGCGGTCAGGGCAAAGATCATCCTGTTCTCCGGCGACACCACAACGGCGCTGGACTTTCCCGGCCGCATCAAGTTCGACGAGCCATGGTACGCTTACCCGGGCCAGCCGTTGATTCTCACCAGCCCTGGAGGATTCCGGATCATCGGGGGCGGCAGGGTCCTCTTTCCCGGGTATGAACCGCGCCGGCACCGGGACCGGGTTCAGGAAAACCTGGGCCTCATCGCGTCCCATACCCTGGAGGAATATATCTCCTTCTTTGTCGCCGTCCGCGGCCATGCAACGCAGGAAGACCTGGATGGAACCTTGTCCCAAAATAAGAAGGAAATAGACAGGGCCTGCTCCTCCCTGCTGGAGCGGGGCGTTTTGAAAAAGCTTGGCCCGTACCTCCTGACAGCCGGGGCCCATGACGACGCGCTGAAGCGCGTCAGCGAAGCGGTGAAAAGCCATGTGGGCCTTAACCAGAAAGAGCTGTCGGACACGTCCGATACCGATCCGGATATCTGCAGGCTGATCATAGCCGGACTTGTTTCCAGGGGACAGGTTGCGGAGAAAGAGGGACGCTTTTTCCCCGGCACCGGCGTTATCCTGTCGAAGGCCAAGATGAAGCTGCTTGAATCGGTGCTTGCAAGCGGCGGCGAGGGCATGGAGCTTGACCGGTTAAAAGATGAATCGATGAAAAGGGACGCGCGGGAGCTCATCAAGCTCGGTTCCCTGGTAAGCCTCGACGGGAATATCCTGTATCACAAGGATGTGTATGAAAAAATGAAAAACGCGATCATGTCGCTTTTTAAAACAAAGGACAAGATCACCGTTCCTGAAGCCAAGGACGTAGTGGGCCTTTCGCGCAAATACATACTTCCCCTTCTGAACAGGATTGAAAGGGATGGCCTCATAAAACGGCTGGGTGATTTTCGCATAAAATCGTGAGGGAATATCAAAAAAATTTGATGTTCCCCTGATCGAAATTATGATTTTCCTGTCGGTTGCGGCGTTGGGTCACCACGTCCCTTCGGGCGCGTTCGATTTTTTTAAAATAAACATATGTTCACCCTGTGAGATCCCATCCAGCAACGAAACATTTCATGAAAAAGTAATTTTCCTACAGTCACTTAAGAGTATTCCCTTACAAAAAAGGTATAATTTTAATTTTTTTTTAGAAATTATGCAATTAATTTGAACTGTGCCCAATAATTTTATATTTTCATATGGATATCCTCTGGTTTACATAAGCTTGCTTAAACAAGCTTATGCGCATTCAAGTATCCTGCTTTTAAGCCCATCGATATCCACCGACTGTTTTTTGTATCATTGTGGGTATATGTTGATGAGAAAATTTCGAATTACACCATCATTGAGATCAGCTCCGCTGGCTTGTGCCTTTATCCTTCTGGCGATTATGCTGCAATCCTGTTTCAGCGATAATTTCGATAACGTAATGAAGTTTGAAACGCTGCCGGTCATTCCGGTTATCCAGGCGGATGGACGTCCTATCCCGGGAAACGGCGGCATCATGACCAATGGAGTAGTATCAACCACATCCGTACAGCTCAACTGGACCCGCGCAGAAGACACGGAGACTCCCCAGGGCGAGCTATGGTACCGCCTCTATCGCTCTTCCAGCAATAACATCTCCACGCCGGCCCTTGCGGAAGCCAATGGCATGGTGGTGACCGGTTGGACCCAGGACATCGTAACCGCTGTCGCGAGCGGGCTGACCGCGGGAACCACCTATTATTTCAACGCGGTGGTGCGCGACGGCGACGGCAATACCGCGGCGTACATGACCGTTTCGGTCACTACAGTGACCGATGCCATATACATGTTCGCCACCGATACTCATACCGGAAATCTTACAACTCCGACCACGGCTTCAGCGCGGGCGGATATTGACAGTTATTGTATCGATACAAAGCAGACGTCCTATCCGACACTTCCCTGCCTGAACGTGCGGGCCTTTATCAGCATATCGACAACGGACTATATTGCGATAATGCCGGGTCAGTATAGTGTTCCTACCAATAGAAAAATCGTAGGGCCGACTGGTATAACGGTTGCAAGCGATTGGTATGATCTGCTGGACGGCTCGATTCTGGTTGATCTTGAAAGTGCGTCAGTGGCTAGTAATAAATGGTGGTCCGGTTCTGATGAAAATGGGAATTATCTTAAAAATGATGCCTGCACCGCCTGCAATACCTGTTCATCATGGACTGATGGGACCAATGGGTCTGACGGAGAATCAGGCACGACCAATAAAACAGACGGCACATGGATAGACGATAAAAGCGAGAATTGCAATGTATCCCGTCATGTCCTGTGTGTGTGCTGGTAGAATAACAATCTTGCGTTTTTAGTTTCTGACAAACCTGCCTTAAAAATTTATAGTTTTGTTTTCTTTATGATCTTGCTAATGGCAGTGGTGTTTTGTTGTGAACGTTGGTCCAATAGTTCAGATCGGCACTATCACCTTTGTTCTATGTCAAAAAATCTTATTGACTCCGTGATTGACCGTAGTAAGATAATAATCTGATGAAGAAATATATCCTCTCCATACTGTGCCTGTCGGCCATCGGGGCCGCCGTTTCCATCATGCTGATGTATCAGCACTATTTTCCGCACTCGGATTTTTCCGCTGCGGTGTGCGGGAGCGGGCTGGATAATCCCTGCGCAATCCTCGCCAGGTCCGGCCATGGCGTTCTCTTCGGCCTTCCCCTGGCGGGATACGCTTTAATCGGATATTGCATTTTCATTATTACCGGGTCACTGGCCCTGGCGGCCGGCGATTCATGGTATAGTCCCTGTTTCGGTCTGCAGGTTCCGGTGGGAGGGGCGTCGGTCATTGTTGATATCATCCTCGGCTCCATTCTGGTGTACCTGAAAATATCGTGCACCCTCTGCATAGTCACCTATATAGTCAACATTCTGATATGCATATCTCTTTTCATCTGGTATCTGGCGATCAGGGACCGGGGGGCAGGCCTGCGGTCCATATACCGGGGGCTCCTTTCCCTGGCCCGGGGCCATCGAAACCGCCCCGCGGCACTGGGCATCTTCTTCATTACCCTCTTCATGGTCCTCTTCGTTTTTTCGCTGTCGGCGTATTTTGAAATAAAGGGGGGGGCGTCGGAGCCGTCGGCTGTTGAAATGAAACTGTTTGAAGAGCGCTACTTTTCCACCGCGCAGGAAGAGCTCTCCCTTCCCGACAGCGCCATGTCGGTGGGAAATCCCTCCGCACGGATCAGGGTCGTTCTGTTCACCGATTTTCTCTGCGGGGCCTGCATGAAGTTCCATGAAGTCGAGGGCCTCCTCCTGTCGCGCTTCAAGGGACAGATCCGCGTTGACTACTACAGCTTTCCCCTTGACAGGGTCTGTAACGACCATATACCCAAAACGACCTATGCCAATTCCTGCATAGCCGCCCAGGCGTTCAGCCTGGCCGCGCAGCGGGGGCTGTTCAGGGATTGCCTTGAGCATCATTACTCCCATTACAGGGAAAACCTGCCGAAACTACGATCCGGCGACGTCATGGTCGGATTCAAGGATTATTTTCTCAAGAACAGGTCAGTTGAAGAGTATAACAGTTTTTTACAGGAGGCCCTGGCGGAAAAGGCGCGGCTATCAATTCGCGATGATATGGAGCTGGGAGCCAGGCTGAATGTGCGGGCCGTGCCCACCCTTTTTATCAACGGCAGGCGGCTGGAGGGCGTGCCTGATGAAAAACTCCTTGAATACGTGCTGTCCCGTGAGCTCAATGAGAAGTGATCAACAAAGACCGGATAAGCTGAGATGGTAACAAACCGGATCATCGTTCTGAGTGGAATAATGGCGCTGTTCTGTATCGCCGCCCTGGGCGCGGCCGTTTCCGCTGAGACTAACAAGAGGGCCGCCGGTGATATCATCATCGGGGCCAAGGCCGGATACTCGATGATCGAGGGACCGTACCGTGGCCGGTTCAGGGGATCCTATTCTGTCGGGGGGACCCTGTCCTTCGGGAACCAGGCCCAGGTCAAATACCTGATGGGGGAGATAGACGCCTTCTATTCCCGCTATCCCATGAAAACGAACAGGTACACCTATGCGGCATTGATATCGACACAGCTCGGCAGGGGAAACAAGCCTTCATATCTGGAAACGGCCTCGGCGGCAGCGGGACTGCTCTTCTATTACCCCATCGTCCCGCACTTCCAGGTCTATATAGGGGCCTCGGCCATGGGGTCCTACGTGCATCTCTACGCGAGCAGGTCCAACCAGAATGTTAAGTCCCTGAAGCCGGGACTGCTGGCCAAAGCGGGATTCTTCTTTCCGATAAGGCAGGGCTTCAGGCTCCGCGCCGGAGCGGAGTACACCCTGCAGTATCTTTCCGGGAAACCCCTCCACGGCTTGAATTTCGCCGGGGGAATATCCTACAACTTCAATACCGAAGAAGAGGCCGTTACCGGGGTGCCCGCCGGCGATCCCGCCGTCAGGATAGACTGGTACCTGACCCTGGCCGGCAATGCGTTGCGGAAAGGCGATATCAAGGAAGCAAAGAAGAACTACGCCACCGTCCTCAAGCTTGACCGGACGAACAACGAGGCCCGGGAACAGCTGGCGGGGATAAACAAGGCTGAAGTCGATTATGAAGGCGCCATGAAGAAGGTCAACGAAAAGCGCTTCTACGACGCCCTGCCGCTCCTGGACGGCGCGGGAAAATATCTTCCCGAGGCGCAGAAGGAGCAGGAAAAAATACGAAAATACCTGTCCAACGATGCGGCCGTTCTTGAAAAACAGGGCATCGAGCTGTACGAAAAGGGCGATTACCGGGGATGCATCAACGTGATGAATCGCCTCCTCCTCATAGACCCGAAGAACAGGGTGGGGCTGATTTATCTGCCCCGGGCCGTAAAGCGCCAGGGCGCCCTCGAGCGGCTTCGGTAGCGTGGATCTCTTGCATGATAATAGGGTTTGACATAGGCAATACCAGCACCACGGCCGCACTCTACCGGGAAGACTCGGTAATCCCTGATTATACCTTCCGTTTTCCGACTGTCAAGAACACCGGCTCTTCGGAATTGTTCGACCAGGTCCGGGACGGACTCAGGCGCCTGGGCGCGGGAATTGAGACATACATGATCGAGGGGTGCGCCTTTTCCAGCGTGGTGCCGGAAATTAATAGAGCATACCATGACATGGCGAAGACCGGCCTGCGCCTCCCGGCCCATGAGATCACCTGCGAGAGCAAACTGAATTTTACGATCCGCTACGATGACCCGCGGCAGCTCGGCGTGGACCGTATCGTCAATGCAGCCGCCGTGTTCAGCGAATACGGCGGCGGCGCCATCGTCGTTGATATCGGAACCGCCGTGACGTTCTGCGTTCTCCTTGAGGGGAATATCTTCGACGGAGGGATTATAGCGCCCGGCATCGATACCGCCATCAAGTCCCTTTCCCTGAGGGCCTCGCAGCTCCCGGAGGTGCCCTTTGAGAAGCCGAACCGCGTGGCGGCGCGGGATACGGTCAACGCCCTGAAATCAGGCTTCTTTTACGGATGGCTCTCTCTCGCCGAAGGGATCATCGCCCGGATAGAAAAGGATTACAACCGCGCCTTCAAGGTTATTCTGACCGGTGGGTTTGCGGCAACCGTGGCGGAACATCTGGCCCACGAAAACACCGTGGATTCCCTTCTCCTCATGAAGGGCATCAAGATCGTCCACGATCTGAACAGGTGATGGGGCGATCCGCGATCATTTTTCAATGTTCACGATTTCGGACACGTTCAGCTCCGGCAGGGCCATAAAGCCCTTCCTCTTGCCTGTAATGGTCCCTTTGACCGTGATCACTCTTCCCTGAAAGCCGTCACGGATTTTCTTCTGCAAAGGGCCGGTGATCTTAAAGTCCCCTCCGCCTGTCACGAGAGCCAGGTACGTGAAGGGTTCATTGCCCTTGACAGCTACCTTCCCGGTAAAGGTTTCGCCGCAGGCCGGCGCCGTGGCCATTATTCCTCCAATGATAATCAAGAGCGTAATAATCTGTTTCCCTGTTTTCATCTGCACCTCGATGGCCTTTATTGTAGTGACGTTCCGGTATGATGATTGGTTACGAAGATATCTCAAAAATGTGAATAATGATCCAATTTGTCATTGCGAGGATCGACGCGACGAAGCAATCTTGAATTTGATATAGAATGATTTCATAAAAAAACGTTTTCATGAATATCCTAAAATCAATCATACACAAGATCGCTTCGCTTTGCTCGCGATGACAGAGTGAGTAATTAATTGAAATTTTTGATGACATTTGTTATTGAAGCATCGTTCAATACAGAGCATTATAATATTGGATCAATTCTAATAAATGATTGACTTTTTAACTGACTGAATATTCACTCATTTTAATCAACCAGTAAAAATAATACATTTTACTATTATGACTAAATTCTATAAGGAAACCTTTGAAAAAATTTCCGAGGAAAAGCGACAGAGAATCATCTCTGTCGCCATAAGCGAGTTCGCCGGTAAAGGCCTGGTGGCCGCCAACATCAATGACATAGCCAAAAAAGCCGGGATCAGCATAGGGTCCCTGTATAATTATTTTGCGTCAAAAGACGATCTGTATATGGCCATCGCGGATGAAGGGCTCACTATTCTCGAGAAACTGATATCATCCATCGACCTCTCCACGGGAACCCTTTTTGAAAAGATTGAAAAGCTCGTGAGGGCCACCCAGGAGTATTCGCGGAAATACCCGGAGCTCACACAGATCTACCACGATCTCACCTCCCAGAGCCTTTCCCATATGTCGGCGCGGCTGTCAAAAAAAATGGAAGAGATCACGGCCCGGTATTACCGCCACATCATAGCTGACGGGAAAAAGGAAGGGATCGTGGGAGACGACGTCAACGAATGGATGGCGGCTTTCTGCCTGGACAATCTGCTCCTGGTGCTCCAGTATTCATATACGTCGAAATACTTCATGGAGCGGATGAAAATATTCGCGGGCAATGACGCCCTTGACAACGATGAGAGGGTCGTGAAGGGAGTCATGAGGTTCATTCGGGGCGCCCTGTCGCCATTGCAGTAACTACTAATCTACATGGAGGAACTATGAAGAATAATTGTTTTCTAGGCTCTGCCGTGCTGTTGATCGTTCTCTTTACTTCGGCGGGTTCCCTGTATGCCCAGAAGAAGGAGCAGCCGGTGCCGGAGAAGCTCAATGACGCCCAGGTTACGGAGCGGCTTTCGTATATCGAAAATGCGCTGTATACGGCCCAGCCCCACGCACAGGGCTGGTGGTACAGCTGGATGGCGATCTATGGCTCGGCCACCATTGTCCAGGGGACCTTGGCGGGCCACCACTGGAACGACTGGAAGCATGATTACAGGGCCTACCCGAGGAAGATCAGGAACCGCGCTTTCGCGGAAGACATGCTGATCGGCGGCTGCACCACGGCCCTTGGCGTGGGCGGTCTTCTGATCACGCCGTTCAAATCGGCCTATTTGCCGGACAGGCTGCGGCATATGTCGGCAAACACGCCGGCGGAGCGCCAGGCGAAGCTCCTGCAGGCCGAGGATATTCTGCGGCAGTGCGCGGAAGTGGAGGCGGATGGGTGGGGATGGATGCCCCATGTCCTGAACCTGGTGGTCAACATGGGCGCCGGCCTGACAACGGTGCTTGCGTTCAAACGCCCCTGGATCGATGGACTGATTGTCTTTGCGGAAAGCGAGGCCGTATCCCTGGTCAATATCTTCTCCCAGCCCAGGAAGAATGTCCGGAACCTTAGAAATTATGAAGAGAAGTATAAGGGAAGGGCTAAAGGGGGCGCCTATAATCCCTATGAGAACGAGGTTTTTCTAACCATTGTTCCCGGCGGCATCGGCGTAGGAATGAAATTTTAACAGCCTTTGAACGGGTTGGTGTCATCCAAATAAAAAGAGCATCCGAAAGGATGCTCTTTTTGATTACGATATGCCCGATCCGTTTCGTTACTTGACCCTGTACCATCTCTGCGTTCTATAGAAGGGGCCCAGGTATCCGCGCACAACAAGGGTGTCGCCCTTGATCCAGATTTTGCAGGTGTAGAATTTTCCGTTGTCGGGGTCCATGATCTGTCCGCCGGCGTATTCATCGCCGAAATCCTTGTCGACTTTACCGGTTTTTTTCATGTTGGAAAAAATATTCATGCCCACCACCGGCTTGTTGAACAGGTCGCCTTTGCATTTGTCGCAGAGCGTGTCCTGGGATTTATTGAGGAGGAGCTTGATGACCTTAGCGAAATAAACGCCGTTCTTATCATATATTTGTAGATGCGATTTGGCCTTACCTTTATCGGGGCCCTCATCGGCGACGGTTTTCCATGTACCGTCCAATTTTTCTTCTGCCTTCGCCTGGGCGGCGATAAACACTACGGCGCACAATACTGCCATAAGACCTGCTAAGACTTTCTTCATAGATATTCCTCCAGTTTGATTAGTAGTCGTTGAGGTATGATCAGAAAAAACTGACAGGATGTCAACTCTATTTGACTTTTGTCCAAACTTCTGATCGGCCGAAGGCGGGAATGCCCACATAGCCCCTGACATTGAGCTTGTCGTCGCTCTTAAGCCACATCTTGCATTTGTAGGTGTCGCCTGAATCGGGATCGTAGATCTGGCCCCCGACCCATTCGTTGTCCTTGAAAGTGAATCCCCATAGCATGTTCATGCCGAGGATCTTGTTTTTCCGCTTGGCCGGGTCGGGATTCTTGACATCGAGATCCTCAGGCGTTTTGAGCCAGCTTACCTTGCCGCAGAATTTATCGCCGCACTTGTAAATGGTCACCTTGGCGTCGCCTTTCGGCACCAGCCATGTGCCGAGGGATGAATCGGCAGTATAAGCGGCCAGAAGCGCTACTGTAAGCATGAAGCAGCATGCAACCATGATAAGAGCAAACATCATTTTTTTCATATGATTCTCCTGGAATGAGTGATGGCTCACTTTGCAATAAAAAATATATTTTGTCAACAAATAAAAAAGGACCATCCAACAGGATGGCCCTTTTGCATCTATTATGAATGATGATGTTATACTTTTTCAACTATCATCGCGAATCCCATGCCACCGCCGATACACATGGTAAGGAGGCAGGTGCCCAGGCTGTTGCGCTTCATGTGATGCATGGCCGTCACCATCATCCGGGCGCCGGTGCATCCGATGGGGTGGCCCAGGGATATGCCGCTTCCCAGCTGGTTCGGCTTGTCGCTATCAAGGCCGAGCTCACGGAAGCAGCCGATGGCCTGGGAGGCGAAGGCCTCGTTAAGCTCGATCATGTCCAGGTCCTTGATGGTCATCTTGGTCTGCTTCAGGACCTTCCTGACCGCCGGAACTGGGCCAAGGCCCATGTATGCCGGGTCAAGGCCGCCGCCGGCGAACCCCTTGATCCTGACGATCGGCTTCAGTCCCAATTCTTTCGCTTTGTCAGCGCTCATCATGAGGACCGCGGCCGCGGCGTCGTTGATGCCCGAGGCGTTGCCCGCGGTGACGGTGCCGTCCTTGACAAAGGCCGGTTTCATCTCGGCCATCTTTTCATAGGTGGTGTCCATGGGACGCTCGTCTTCGGCGAAAATTTCGTCGCCCTTTTTTCCTTTCATGACGACGGGGACGATCTCATCCTTGAAAAGGCCTTCCTTCATGGCCTTGCGGGCCCGGGAATGGGAGAGGACGCCCAGCTCGTCCTGCTCCTTGCGGCTGATGCCGTAGAGCTTGGCGATGTTTTCAGCGGTGAGACCCATGTGGTAACCGTAGAAGATTTCATAAAGTCCGTCGAAGACCATCAGGTCATGCACTTCTCCGACGCCGGATATAGCCATGCGGTATCCCCAGCGCGCGTCCTTCAGCGCCATGGGGGCGAGGCTCATGTTCTCCTGGCCGCCGGCGATGATCACGTCCGCCTGACCCGACATGATGGCCTGGGCGCCTTCGGCGATCGCCTTGAGGCCGGATCCGCAGATCTTGTTGATGGTGAAGCCGGGCGTCTCCTTTGGTATGCCGGCCCGTATCATGGCCTGACGGCCGGTGTTCTGTCCCTGGGCCGCCTGGAGCACGTTGCCCATGATGACTTCATCGATCGCTATCGGCGCAAGGGAGCTGTCCCAGGCGCCCGCTTTTTTCTCCAGGTCGATCACGCCCTGGTCCTTGAGCTTGTCCGGAGCAACTTCCTTCATCAAATCGCTTACAACAGGACGAAGTCCCGCTTTTTTCAGAACTTCTTTTATTACCAGCGCACCGAGATCCACCACGGGGATAGATTTCAAGGCCCCGCCGAATTTGGCGATGGCGGTCCGTGACCCGCTGACGATTACTACTTCTTTCATGTACCTGTCCTCCACAAATAATTATTCTGACAGCCTATCGGTGGGGTATGAGGGTGTCCCATTTTTCCCGCATGCCCCACCGGTACGGCTATTCTGATTTTTTCAGCGTGTTGTTATTTGTAAAGGAAATTAATTATGCGGAAATAATTAATTTTTGGATGATCAGCCAAATATTTGATTTGTGATCAAACCATGGGTAATCTCTACGCCCTTCGTCGGTTAGAGGATACGTTGAGGGCGGTTTCAATGTGTATCCTTCATTCCTTACAGTAGCAGTCGTATATTGTAAGGCATGGCCATCCCGCTCGTCCGCCTCATGCCTCGGCAGTTCTACAGGCTCACTGTACCGCTCCGCTCGGCAACCGAGGCGTTATGGACACATTAAGGTTAGAAGTTGATGGGCACTTCGAATCCGCTCACTACAGGCCTGTCGATCCACTGTGGAATCGGCTACATCATCCTATATCCTGGTCGTTTTTTACTGCCAGGATGGCTCCATGTCCCCCCTAAAAACATACCGCTGCCATTCTTTGCTTTCTATCAGTTCATAAAAAATGCTTGATAAAATGATGTTGGTGAAGTTGAATCATTGGCGGTATAGGAATGTTATGATACTAACGGTGCGGCCGTGTCATCCATGACGATAATCCTTCTCCTCCTGGCCATCCTCCCCATCCCGGTCATCTATGTATTCTATTACCGGTATTTCCTGGTCAAGCCCAGCGTCCTTTTCCATCTGGAGTATTTCCTGTACGGGGCCATCCTCGCACTCCTCATGGTGCTTGCGAGCCCCTATATAGTAAAATACCTCTCCTTCGAAAGTGAGCTTGCCAGCGGCTTTCTCAGCGCGGCCCTTGCGGAGAAGGCCGGGGCGTTTGTCTTCATACTGGTCCTTACGTACCGGACGCCGCCGATGCTTATGGTCCTGAACATGGTGATCTCAGCCATGCTCCTGGGTCTCGGCTTCGCCACGGTGGAAAATATCGTGTACGCCCTCGCCATCAGGGAGCCGGTGGTCGTGGTGCGGCTCTTCAGCTCGGTGCCTCTCCATGTCCTCACCTGCGGCATCATGGGATACGGTCTGGCCCTCATGCGCTTCAGCGGCTCATGGGGCAACAGGCTCCGCCACGCAGCCGGTGCGTTCATGGTGCCGTTCCTGTTCCATGGGATGTTCGACGCCATGCTCTTGAAGGGCGGTGCCGGCATTTACCTGATAGCCCCTCTCCTGGTCATGCTCATCATGGGAGTTGAATACATCCTGGCAAAATCGCAGACCCTGCCCCTCCTGGACGGGTTGAGGAAGCACCGGATATCCATCGAGGAATGGGAGACGGTGCAGCGGGAGCCGCGGTTTGAACGGTGGATACTCCGCTCCATGGGATCGAAGAACCGCGAATATGTTCCTTTCTTTCAGCTCAACCTGGGACAGTTGCGCGGCGTGGTCATCATTGCCATGGCCGCCGCTGCCGCGGTCTGCCTCCTTGAATGGCGCACGCTGATGGAGCTGCTGCGACACCGGCTGGCGCCGGAGGAAACCATCGCCCTCTTCACGGTGCTGCCGGCCCTGTATTCCCTGAACCTCCTCACCGTCGGCGTGGTCAACCCGAAATATTTTCAGAACAGCCTCATAAAGATACCCATCATCATTGACGTCGACCTGGCCGTTGGAAAGGAGATCATCAAGACCATAACATACCATGTGACCGGGTGCAACTGTTTCCTCAAAACCGTCGACCCCCTCGCCGTGGGAACGCGGTGCACCCTTACCTTTACCTGCTCATCCTTTAGTTCACCGCCGGTGGAGGGAATCGCCATCTGGGACACCCGCGACGACGAGAAGCATCTTTCCGAAACGCTGGTAAGATTGACCGCGCGGCCCCTGGGATACCGCTTCTTCCTGGTGCAATACTATCTCTACCGCGTCACCAGGGGGATCTTTTTTATCCTGCGCCTCCCAGGCTTTAAAAGCATTCGCCAGCTCTTTGTCAGGCCCGTGTCGGTCATGCAGAAGGAGTGGAGATTCAGCAAGGGTCACGTGCTGTTTGAGCAGGGCGAGGAAGGTAAGGTGTTTTACCTCATCCGTAAAGGTAAGGTGGACATTATCAAGACCCTCGAAACCGGGGAGAAGGTGCGGATGGTGACGCTGTCGGAGGGCGATATCTTCGGGGAAATGGCCATCGTGGGGAACCAGCCGCGCCTCGCCACGGCCGTATGCCGCACGGAATGCCTCCTGGCCGTGGCGGAGGCGGACAACCTGGACGTGCTGATCGAAAACAACCCGGCCTTTACCCAGCGCCTTATAAAGATTTTCGCCAACCGCCTCCACGCGTCGGAGCAGACACTGCTGAAAAGCATGGCGGACGCCGACGGGAACTTGAAGAAAAAGGAGGAAAAGCTTTATAGGATATGCAGTATGCTGGTTCTAGCTTTATCAATGCAGCGGAAGGCTGTAGGTGAACCTGCAGAGATAGATGTCAAAGAGATAGCATCAATTCTCGCTATGGATGAAGAAAAGGTTCGGAATATCATGAATAGAATACTCATGGTGGATGAGATAACCGGCCTTGAAGGGGTAATAGCGTCACTCCTCGATAATATCTAACAGTTTCCTGAAAAACTCCCTCCGTGGAGTTTTTCAGGGTCGGTTTTGAGAAGTGAATTCTCAAAACCTCACATTTTTCTCGACTAAAGCCTCGAAAAATGGCGATACACCCTTGTATCGCTTAGCAGTGTGCTGTTTTTTAGCAAACTGCTAATTTTTCATTGACTAATTCACGATTATTATGTATTATTTAATTAAATACTAAAATTCGATAATACAAGGAATAATCATGAGTGCAGAAAAGAAAATCACCTACATCGTCACCTATGGAGAGGACAATCCGGAGAAGGCCACGATACCATTCATACTCGCCAACGGCGCCATGGCCATGGATGTGACGCCGGTCATCGTGCTGCAGAGCAATGCGGTCATGCTGGCGGTCAAGGGCTTCGCCGAAAAGGTCCATTTTAAAGAGGGCGTATCCCTGAAGCAGCTCATCGAGAACTATACTGGCGCCGGGTATCAAATCCTTCTGTGCAGTCCCTGCGTGGAAAAGAGAAAGCTCACGGAGAAGGATTTTATTGAAGGAGCCATTGTGGTCGGCGCCGCCCGCGTGACCGAGGAGGTCCTCTCCAGCGTCAACGTGCTCACCTACTGACCGCGCCTAATCCCGGAACGTTCTCAGGCCGAGCCTCTTCCGCGCGGCCTGGGCCATGTTACGCGCGATGGAGAGGCGCTTACCGGGGATGTTGGCCACCCAGGAGCCGAAGCTGGTGAGGACGCTGGAGTAGACCAGGGTCTTAGGCTTCCGCACCAGGCCGATGAGCTGAAGTGCCACGTCGTCGGGGGTTTTCGGCCTGGTGAAGAACCTCGTGATGAAGTTCTGGTCCGGATCGATGATGGTGTCCTGCTCCACGGGGCCGTAGCCCGATTCAGCCGGCGAGTTGGTCTTGATATAGCCGGGGAAATATTCGCTGACCCTGATTTCCGTGCCGGCCCACTCGGCCTGTATGGTGCGGGTCCACCCGCACAGGGCAGCCTTGGAGCAGACATAGGGCGTGTACAGGGGAACGCCTATCATGAAGCCCGGGGACCCCACGTTGATGATATGGCCATAGCCCTGTTTCCTCATGTACTGCACGGCGCGGTTCGTGGCTGCGATGGGGCCGACCACGTTCGTCCTGAAGGAGCGGAGGAGGTCATCGGACTTCACCTCGTCGGCGCGGGACACGATGATGGCGGCGGCGTTGTTGATGAGGACGTCGATCCTGCCGAAGTGTTTGACGGTCTTTTCCACCATGGCTATTGCCTGCTGTTCATCTGCCATGTCAGTGGGAAGCACCAGGGCGTTTTTCATCAGGGCCGCGTTCGCCTCGAGGCTTTCCTTCCGGCGCGCCGCCATGGCCACCTTCGCGCCCGCACGGTCAAAGGCCAGGGCCGCTGTTTTACCAATGCCGCTTGATGCACCGGTGATGAGTACCACCGCTCCTTGTATGTCCATGAGTACACCCCTTGCACTAAAATAAAAAAAATTTCCGCCAATGGCCGGGTAAAATCAATACATTTTTCTATCTAATCGATCAGCAATTGAAGTAAAATTTATAACTGTCGTTTAAAAATCTATTGAAATCATCGGTTGTTATGTGTAGGTTTAACCATATCATTAATCAGGCGGTACCTATGAAAAAAATGATCATCATAACGGTCTGTATTCCAGCGCTCTTAAGAGTGATTGTTGCCATGGCCGGAGATAACACTATCGATCAGGGTTTCCTGACGAAAAAAGCCTTTCAATATGGCACTCTCATATCCAGCAGCGAATTGAAGTTTTCGCCTGACGGGACCTATACCTACGAGTACGGGTCGGAAGGCGTAAGCTGGTATAACAAGGGGACCTATTCGATCAAGGGCGACTCTGTTCTATTAAAGCCTGATTTTTGTTCTACCCACAAGGAAGGGACCGCCGGCGACTGCGGCGAAACCATGGGCGAGGCGTACTGTTCCATCAGGACAATGCCCGATGACCTGTATTACTATAAATACTTCACCTGCACGTCGAAAAAAAACAAAAACGCCGTCACGACAAACGATGCATCCATGCCCTTTCCCGTGGAACAATCAAAGGTCAAGGCAGGGACGAGCAAGGTATACAAGGGGGTGCCGGTGGTGGCCATGGGGCTTGCCAAGGGGGTGACCACGACGAACGTCAAAATCCGGGAAAAGCCGTCGGTTAATGCAAAGTCCCTTGAATACTATAAAGAGATATACGGACCGGGAGGAGAGTTTCAATCGGTCCCGGCCAATACCGAAGTGGTCGTCATCGCCCGTACCAGGGAGAGGGACAAAGTGCAAAGCTGGAACAACTACTGGTACCTTGTCAGCGTCGGCTTCAACAGCGAAGTATGGATGTTCGGAGAGTTTGTTAAGATCAAATAAACAAATCCTATCCTGTTATCCGGGGAGTGAGCCATGAAAAAGAACATTGTCCTGCTTCTCTGTTTTCTTTGTGTCATACCAGTATTGCCCGCATTTAAATGGGTAATCAACTTTCCTTCATCGGGCGGCACCATCCAGTCGATAGCCGCCGGTCCGGACGGGACAATTTACGCAACCGGCGGATTCAACGGCACCATGACTGTAGGCGATGTCACCTATACGGCAAAAAGCACCCGGATGAACGACCATGACTTTTTCCTGTTCGCCTTTGCCCCGGATAGGTCGGTCAAATGGATAAAAACCGGAGGGGGAAAGGGGCCTGACTGCGGCAGTTACGTCGCACAGGGTGGGGATTCGGTATTCGTCGCAGGGCAATTTTCCGGAACGATGGAGCTTGATGGTGGCGGGTCGGTAAGCAGCGCGGGGAAAGGCTCCATGTTCATCGCCCGCTACTCTCTTGAGGGGGAACGGACCTGGATAAAAACCACGGTAAACGACGGATATATCACTCTGGACGGCTTCATTGCCGATACCGGAGGTAACCTGTATGCGATGGGCGGCTTTGATGGTGAATACATAAAATTTGGGACGGTCTCCCTGAAGAAAAAGAAGGGCCTCAACTGGTTTATTGTAAAATATACCGGAGCCGGCGAGGTCATGAACGTGATTCACGTCAACGGCGGAGACATCATGTTTATCACCAAAGTCCAGGGGAGGGCCATAGCCGTTAACAAAGAGGGCGCGATCTACTTCACGGGATCCATAATTGAAGAGGCTGATTTCGGGGGCCTCACCCATAAAACCACCGTGACAAAGCATCACGACGGCCCTGACTTCAATGACGAGGAGATGTTCCTCGTCAAGTACTCTCCCGGGGGAAAGCCCCTCTGGTACAAAAAAATAGGAAGCGGGGGAGAGCCCATTGACATGAAATTCGATTCGGCTGGAAACATCGTCATCGCCGGATATATCGACGGCGTAGGGTATCCGGGGCCGAGCAACTATCCGAAAACCTTTGCCGATGTCGGCGGTAAGAGATTCACCCTGGCGAGAAAGGACGACAGCCTGATACCGAAAGATATCTTTATCGCTAAGTTCGATCCATCGGGCAATTGCCTGTGGGCGGTGTCGTACGGCGATATCGGCGGCGATGAGCCCCGCTCACTGGCCATCGATAAGGATGATAGCATCATCATCGGCGGGTTCTTTTCTGACAGGATGTCCATCGGGAAAACGTCCATTGCCGGGTGGAGTCCCGGAAAAAATGATGCCCTGGTGGCGAAGTTTGATAAAAACGGCAAACCCCTGTGGGCCTTCGGCGGCGGCGGTAAAAAATGGGACCATGTCAACTCTGTCGCGGTGAGCCCCAACGGCACGGTCTACGCCGGAGGGTATTTCGAAGATACCGTCATGTTCGGTAAAACGGAGCTTAAGAGCCGGTCCTACAACAGCTTTTTCCTGTCGGCGGTTAAATGAACAGGGGCGCTCCGATGAGGGCCCCCGTTTTTTAATCACCATATCCCTGGTATGTTAAAAATAAACGCCCCCGAGCTTTGTGATTCCCGACGTTGCCGTAAAGGTGCTGCCGGCCGTTCCTCCGCTGTAACCCAACGTGCCAAGATAGAGTCCGTTGAATTGATCGTCACCTGAAGCGGTTCCGCCCGTATAGATCGTGTAACTGGTTCCGGTTACGATCTTGGGAGATGAAAGAATCATAGTTGCGTAGGACTGCGGAATCGTGTATGCGAAAGCCGTTGTGCTGCCTGACATGATCGCCATGGTGGTTCCGCTGGTAAGGCTGCCGAGGACCACCACGTTCTGTGAAACGGAGTTCGGCCGGGCGGTGTTTCCACCGATGCCGACGAAGGTGCCGCCGCTGATCCTGAACGTGTACGATGTCGAGGGATCATCATCGTCGTAGTCGAAGGAGCCCTCCGGCGCGGCCGAGCCGATGGCCACGAGAACGCCGCCGGCCAGTGTCAGGTTGCCGTTGCAGTCGATCGAGTCATTGTTGGAGCCCCTGGCGTAGATATAGCCGCCGTTGATGACGAGGGAATCGCCGGCGTTCAGGCAGTCGTCCGTCGTGTTGATGGTCAATGTGCCGCCGTTGATCGTAACGCTGGATTTTCCCTCGATCCCTTCGGGACTGTTGCTCGCGGTCGATGTCTCATAGGGCACTCCCGTTGTGGTGAGGGTAATGGTTCCCCCGTTAACTTCGACATAGGGGTTGGGATCGTCGGAGGTGTCAGTCGTGGTCGCGTCTTCATCGATGTCCCAGCCGGCAGTGATTGCCTTGCCGTAGGATGTTATGGTTATGGTGCCGGCGTTGATTACGATGTAACCTTTACCGGTTCCGGTGGTTTCCGAGCCCTCGACCTTGATGCCTTTGCTCTCGTCGTCTGTTTTTTGACCATTAGCGGTAATGGTCAGTGAACCGGCGTCAGCGATGAAGGCGTTAACTGTATGGATCCTGTTCCGCGCTGTATCGGTATTACCGGTGGAAACATTGATGGTGCCGCTGCACAGCCGTATATAATCATTGCTTAGTATACCATGCCGGTAATAATGGGTAATGCTTAATGTTCCCTCGCCACTGAAGATCATGGGGCCGTTTCCGAATAAAGCGCCTTTCATTGTCAGGGTGCGGCTCTTGGTATCAGCCAGTGTGTTCGACGTTCCTGATGCGGTAACGATGTATACTTTCTGTGACGATTCAAGGTCAATAGCAGGGCCTGCGGTGGCGGTTATTGATGCCCCGTTAAGGTATAGCTGGTATGCGCTGCTGCTATTGACAATAAGGGTTCCGCTTAATGTGCCGGTCAGGACATATTTTATTTTTTCAGTAACGGTGGAAGTAATGGTGACGCCGCTTGCTGTGGATATGGTCACACCGGTGAGGGGCGTCACTGCGACGGAAGTGAAGTCCTGGGCCGTGTCAGATCCCAGTTGCGCCGTTTTTGCTGAAAGATCAATGGTAATGTTATAGTCAAAGGTGATATTACTGACCACATCATCGGGATTGGAGGTATCGGTTCTCGTTCCTTCGGCGGTTGTGCTTGAGGGAGTTGAGCTACCGAGCAGGGCGGCCAGCAGGGCCATGTCTTTGTTTGACGATTTTTTTTCGTTACAGGATAGTACAAATGATAAAAAAATTAATGCGACTATAAGAAAACAATGTTTTTTCATACCTGGATTCCCCTTAAAATTTTTTAAAGTGGATGCATGATCAATAATGGGTATCATGCCCTTATGTGTTGGGAGAAATATATCTCACAAACCGCATCGGGTCGACCAATCCGCTAAGATTGGACCCATTACCGCTGTATGTGGACTCATTAATCCGGGGGAATTACTGATTATGTCAGATGAGGCGGATGAACCACGATTGGATTAATATGAATATGGGGCCCTTTGGATATGAGCGTGTGAAGGGCCCATGGACGCATGAGGATTGGTTTTTACTGCCGCCATGGCGGGTTGGTCTTCACGAAAAAGGGGAGGGCGTCTATGGCAATGGCGTTTTCCGCCATGGCGGGATCATAGATCACGGCGATGCTGTCTCCTTTGCCCACGCAATCCTCGGTCGGGGCGATAACCGTGCCCTTGACGTTGTTTCCCGACGCGTCCTTGAACTCGTAGGAGACAATCCACTTCGTTACGGTCCGGGCGTATTTCATGGTCCAGACTATCTTGCTGGAACGGGTAACGTGTTTCACTGTGGCTGTTGCGGTCAAGCCGTGCTCGATGATCCATATCGCTTTGAACATCCTCCTGATGCCGCTCTGGAAGAGAAGAAGGGCAATCAGCGCAAAGAGACCCCCGAAAATGACCGTGAACATGGCGTCTTCAATGGGGCACTTGGCTACGCCGCAGGAGCAGGAGGGATCCTTCACCGAATAGGTGACGTCTATGGCCTCGTTTTTCCGATAGATCAGTCCCGTCTGGTAAGATTCGCCCTTGTACGTTTTACCCCCTGCGGAGTAGGCGTATAGTATTTTATAGTCGTTGTTATTCTTTGGCCCCAGTGCGATAAATTCAATATTTGTTATGACCCCTTTTGTAACGGCGGTATCACCGGTCATGCTGAACCAGCATTTCGGAGGGACGCCCTTTTTCCGGATGTTGTCATTTGCCCAGAAGGCGGCGATCAGTATCAGGACGCAGGCAATGATCACTCTTCCTGATATGAACGGCAGGGCGATCTTCGAGAGGATGCTCATGGTCCGTGCCTTTGACTGCGACTGGCCGGAAATTTTTTTAAATCCGCCCAGCTTCATGTAGAGCTTTCCCTTGCCTGTATCCATGGTCGACCTCGGTTGTTATCCTTACCATGAAACCATATATACCAAGCAACTCATGGCAATAACTATTTTAAATTCGGAAAGATTTCGTCATGTGTAGTTCAGCGCGTCAAGGGGCTTGATCCTCGCTGCCTTGAAGGCGGGATACAGGGCCGCCGCAAAGGTGGTTATGAAAACGATCACGGCCGCCGCAATGATGTCCTTCGGCAGGATCAACGGGTAGATGACGCTGCCGATGCCCCATTTCCTCATGGAGGTCAGGGCGAAGGAAAAGTCGATGCCGCTCTGTCCCAGGATGATGACGACCGGGACGCTCACCGCAATGCCGGCGGCGAGGCCCAGGAGCCCCAGGTTGGCAGCCTCGAACATCACCATGAAAAAGATATGGGACGGCCGTGTGCCGATGCTCTTCATCACGCCAAGCTCGTGGAATCGCTCGATGATGGACATGATCAGGGTGTTCGCTATGGAGAAGACAACCGTGATGAACACGATCAGGGTGATGATGAACATCGCGATATCCTCGAGCTGGATCGCGCTTACAAGGTTCGGGGCCATTTCCTCCCAGGTGAGGATCTCCAGGGGAGGCCTGATTTTTTTCGACAGGCGCCCTTTGACCCCATTAACATCCTTTCGATCCGCAGTTATCATGGTTATCTCCGAAACGGCGTTTCCCAGGCCGGTGAGCTCCTGGAGCTTCTTTATGCCGACGAAGACCACGCCCTTGTCAAAACCGCCCATGGGCGTCTCGAATAGGCCGGCCACCCTGAGGCCCGCTCCCACTATTTCGTTGTTCCTGTCCTGGAACATCAGGACGATACGGTCGTCATGATACACATCGAGTTTTTCCGCCAGGGACCGGGAGATCAGGATTTCGTCCGAGGATGGACCTGAAAGAAACCGGCCTTCCTTCTTCAGGGTGTAATCATGCAGCTTTGAAACCTTTATTTCCAGGGCCGGGTCGATCCCCTTTATAAGGACTCCCCGGGACGCCTCGCTCGACCTGATCATTCCCTTTATGACAACACGGGGGGCATAGGCCGTAATCGATGGAACGCCCTTCAGTGAGTTATAGATTTCCTGTCCCGGGATGAAGCTATATTCCAGCTTGATGCTGTTGTGGAACTCCTTACGATGCAGGGTGACGTGGCCCAGGGCCGTGTTGATGGTGTTGTCCACCATCTGCGCGGTCATGCCGTTGATGAAGCCCGTCAGCAGTATCATGGAGGATATGCCGATCGCTATGGAGGATATGACCACCAGGGAGCGGCGCTTCTGGCGCCACAGGTTGCGCCACCCGATCAGGAAGAGCGGGGCCAGACCGCGCACGAGTGAGGGACGGACCATAGACGCTTCCTCTCTTTCTTACAATTTTCGAATCGCTTCAACGGGCCTGAGGCGCGAGGCGCTCCGTGCCGGGCCTATCGTGAATAGCACGCTTATAAACAGCATGATTGCCGATGTCGACAGAACGTTCGTCGCCTCAAGCCGTGCCGGGAAACGGGTCATTGAAATGCCCCATACGCTCATCTGGCCGGCTAGGCTGGAATAGTCAAAGGGATTGACGGTGAAATAGAAGGCCAGGGCGCTTCCCAGAGCGGATCCAAGGGATACTCCCAGCAGGGCTATGAAGAAGGACTCGATCTGCACCATGAGACGGATCTGCCCGGGCCTGGTGCCTATGGCCATCATGATGCCGAATTCCCGTATCCGCTCGTACACTGACATCTGGATCGTGTTCATCACGCCGAAGGCCGCGATGGTGAAGAGTATGAACTGGAAGATGTAGGACCCGGCGTGCTTCATGTCGATGAACTGCACCATGTCCGGCATGAGATCGTCCCAGCCCATGATCTCGATATCTTTCTCGCCGATGGCGCGCCGCAGCTCGTCGCGTGTTGCCTCCATGGTCATGCCGTCCCTGAGGCGGATGACGATGGCGTTGATGTGGTCCATCATGGTGAAGGTTTCCATCGCCCTGGCCAGGGGCATGATGACCAGGTAATTGTCGTATTCCGGATTTCCGGTCTTGAAGAGCCCCACGATGACCAGGTTCGCCGCCGCCACTGATCCGTCGAATCCCTGCGAGATCATCGAGATCGTATCGCCGACCCTGACGCCGAGGTTTTCCGCCATCACGGAGCCCATGACGATGTTCGTCCGGTCGTCGCTCCGTAGATACCGGCCCCCGGGAAGAATGCGGGCGTGCAGGTCGGTCACCGCGCGCTCCCTGTCCGGATCGACCGCCTGGATCACCGCGCCTTCCGTGGTGCTGCCGCTCGACACGAGGCCGCCGGTGTGCACCCTGTGGCTATAGGCCGCTATGGAGGGAATCCGGTGGAGTTTTTCGGCGATGGGGCCCGGTTTGAGAGCATAGTCGATGCTCATGTTCTCCCAAAACCCCTTTTCATGGATCTGGATGTGGCCGTTGTTGGAGGTGACCGCGTTCTCGATCATGTGGCTGAAGGCGCCCTTCTGGGCGGCCTTCATGAATATGATGGAGGCGCACCCGACCATGATGGTCAGCAGGGTGAGGACGGTGCGCCGCCTGTTCTTCCACAGGTTCCGCCACCCGAGGGTGATCTCGATGAGGGGGACTATCGGTTTCATCAGGGGTGCGTCATGCCGTTCGGCGGAATATTATTGCTGCCTGGTATAGCTGATACCGTCAAGGACAAGAATCTTTTTCCCCTGGACTTCCTTGGGCTTTTCGGTAATTTTCATGGTTTTCTTAATCGGCCCCATCCCGATGGTAAGGGAGTCTCCGGTTATGGTGGTTCTGCCGCCGGTCACGCTGGAGTTCGATGATTTCAGGTCGCCGCCGCCGTCAAGGTAGATGGTGACGAAGGTGCCGTCATCGGCGACCCATTTGCCGGCGAAAACCTTCTGGTCGTCGGGGAGCGGAACTTTTTTCCCGCATCCGATTAATGCTGCGGCCATAAGCACGGAAAGGACAAGAACCAGTGATCTCTTCATGACAGCCTCCTTCTTTGTAATATCCTCTGCGCCCCTCCTTATGCAATCATGTACAAGTGCTCATTTACTCGATGCTGCTTCCAAAGAAAGGGTGCAGGACATTCAATAGCGTACTATCTCATTTCCCTTGTGTCAATGAGAAATTATCCTTGATAGAAATCACACTCCTCCCTTTCCTTGGGTCATTATGAATCTCTACAGAACAGTTTTCGTTACAATGATAGTTATTCTTTCCGCTGCGGCCGGGAACGCGGGAGATCCCGTATTCCTCTGGCCCATAGACCGACCGCCGATGATAACCGGCACCTTCGGCGAATACCGGGGCCCCCACTTCCATCACGGCATCGATGTCAGCACCGCGGGAAAGACCGGGTTCGCGGTTTACGCGGCCGACGACGGATATGTGAGCAGCGTCATGTATCAGCAATGGGGCATCGGGTACGCGCTATTGGTCACTCATAACAATGGATGGAAAACCCTGTACGGCCACCTGGAGCGGTTTGACGATGGTATCCTTAAAAATGAAAAGATAAAGGGAGTGGCGCCGCAGATACTGAACAGGAAAGACTTCAGGGTCGATTTCTCCGGATCGGCGATCGCGGTCAAAAAGGGCGCTGTTATCGGCTATTCCGGCGAGAGCGGCATTGGCCTTGAGCATTTCCATTTCGAGGTGCGGAAGAGCGACGGAGAGCCGGTGAACCCGCTCATCAGCGGCCTTGCCGTGGCTGACAAAAACCCGCCGGTGATCAACACCGTGACGCTGGTTCCTTTGAACAGTTTGTCCAGGATCGACGGATCAGCGAAGGAGAAAAAGTTTCCTGTCATTGCGACCGGGAAGAACACCTGCGCGGTGAAGGCTCCATCAGTCCCCCTGGTGTCGGGGACCATCGGCATCTCTATCAATGCCTATGACCGGATCGGCATCCGCAACGGCGTCGCGCCCTTCGGGTTCGACTGCTTCGCAGATAACCGACTCCTGTACCAGATCCGGTACAAGAGGATTGAAAGGAAACTGAGCCACCGCATCGGTCTTTACTATGATTACGATAATTCCAGCCTGAGCAGCTATACCATGTTCCTCTATGACCGGACAAGCGCCAGGGGTGCGATCAGGGCGGAGAAGGAAGGGCAGGCCATGGAGATCAGGATCGTCTGCTATGACGCGGCGGAGAACTCAACGACCCTTGTCTTTCAGGTTAAGACTGATGCGTCGCCGAAGGATCAGGTCTCATCGCCGCCGAATCTCATCAGGGGATCTTCCCTGGAGCTTGCCAGCGCCGACAAGAAATGCTCCGTCATGTTTCCCCGGGGATCTGCCCTCTATGACAAGATCGTGACAATGACGACCGAGGAACAGCCCCGGGTGCGGATACCGGGCATTTCATCCCGGAGCGCGGTCTATTCTGTATCTCCCACCAATCTCTGCATGGATAAGGCGGCGGAGATCATAATCCCCTATGACGGCGCCGATTACCGCAGGGTCGGCCTCTACCGCCTGTCCAGGAACGGAAAATACTTTTCCTGCATCGGGTACCGGTATGATGTCTTGAAAAAGGCCTTCCGTGTGCCGGTGACGAGGATGGGAAAATTCTTCCTGGCCTGCGACGATGCGGCGCCCCGCGTCCGTTTCAGGAACGGGATGAAGGTGAAGGAAGGCGATAAGCTGCGCCTCTCTGTCGGGGACATCGGCTCAGGCATAGACCTGAGCAGGGTCGAGGTGAAGGTGGACGGCCATGACGTGGCCTGGGACTTTGATCCGGACCGTCACTGCATCGAGATCCTGCGCCATAACAGGATATGGGCGAAGGGAAAGCACGAGATCACGGCGCGGCTCCGCGACCTGGCGGGAAATCAGTCATCTCTCCAGACCTTCAGGTACTCCGTCAGGTAATAATTCTAATAGTTTCCTGAAATACTCCCTTCTTGCTGTTTTTCAGCAAACTGCTAATTCAATCTGGATTGCTGGGGGACGAAGACAAATATTCCCTCGATGACGGACGGGTTTTTTAAACAATCGGAAAAAATACACCTCGCAGCATGCATCGGGGTGTACTGTCTGATAATGTTCTGCGTGCTCTCATCCCCGGAGCTGAGCTCAGCGGTTTGTGCCTCGATCAATTATTGTATGACAATAATATTGTATTGACAAGCGTCCAATGATAGTCCATAATTATTTTAAAGAAGAGTCACCATATTCGTGCTTTCAAAAAATTAATTTAGGGGGTTTCGTATATGGATAAACCGTGGATCAAGTCATATGCGTCAGGCGTAAGTCCTACACTGCAGTATGAAGAAATTACCATGTCGGAG
The DNA here is from genome assembly GCA_017999915.1 of Spirochaetota bacterium. Taxonomy (NCBI): domain Bacteria; kingdom Pseudomonadati; phylum Spirochaetota; species Spirochaetota bacterium. Next base: position 307,657 of record JAGNKX010000001.1, on the reverse strand, counting down.
GTTCTAGCCAGGACCGCCCGGAAGTATCCTGATAAAACCGCTCTTATATTTCTCGATGTGAAGATATCGTACCGTCAGCTCAATGACATGGTCAACAGCTTCGCCAACGCCCTCATCGATATGGGCGTGAAGCCCGGCGACAAGGTGGCCATGCTCCTCCCCAATGTGCCGCAGATCGTGATCGCGAGCTACGGCGCCTGGCGGGTCGGGGCTGTCGTGGTCATGAATAATCCCCTCTATACTGACAACGAGCTGGAACACCAGCTGAACAACTCCGAGTCCACGGTCCTGGTGACCCTCGACCTCCTGGGCCCCCGGATGATCGCGCTGAAGCCGAAGACTCCGGTGAAGAAGATCGTCGTGGCCCATATCCGGGACCACCTGAAATTCCCGAAAAAGCAGCTCCTTCCCATCGTGGCCAAGGACAAGCACCGGGAGATCCCGACTACGCCGGACGTGTTTGAGTGGATGGATATCATAAAAAAATACCCGGCCACGGACCCGAAGGTGTCCGTATCCTTCGACAGCCTCGCCAGCCTCCAGTATACCGGCGGCACTACCGGCGTGAGCAAGGGCGTCATGCTTACGTACAGAAACCTCATGTCCAACGTGCAGCAGGTCAACAGCTGGTTTCCCGATTTCAACGAGGGCGAGATTATCATGCTCGGCGTGCTCCCCTTCTTCCACTCATTTGGCCTGACCTGCGTCATGAACTATACCATATGGAAAGGCGGGACCGACGTGCTGATCCCGCGGCCCGAGCCGAAGGTGATCCTCGAGGCCATCCACAAGCACAAGATCAACTTCTACCCGGCCGTGCCGACCATATACGTGGGCCTGCTGAACCACCCGGACCTGGCCAAGTACGACATATCGTCAATAAAAGGTTGTTTCTCCGGCGCTGCGCCGCTGCCGGTGGAGGTCATCAAGGAATTCGAATCAAAGACCGGATCGCAGATCTGCGAGGGCTACGGCCTCTCCGAGACGAGCCCCGTGGTGACGGTTAATCCCTGGGGTGGGAAGACCAAGGTCGGTTCCATCGGCGTTCCCCTTCCTGATACTGAAATCAGGATCGTCGATCTCGAGGAGGGGTCGAAGGATATGCCCCAGGGCCAGCCCGGCGAGGTCATCATCCGGGGACCCCAGGTGACGAGCGGCTACTACAAGATGCCGGACGAAACCGACAAGACCGTGAAAAATGGCTGGCTCTTTACCGGGGATATCGGCACCATGGACAGCGAGGGATTCTTCTTCATCGTCGACCGGAAGAAGGACATGATCATCGCCGGCGGGTACAATATCTACCCCCGCGATATCGACGAGGTCCTCTTCGAGCACCCGAAGATACTGGAAGCCTGCGCCATCGGTATCCCCGACACCTACCGGGGAGAGACCGTGAAGGCCTTCGTGGTGCTCAAGCCGGGAGAGACCATGATCGCGGAGGAGGTGATCGAGTACTGCAAGGAGAAGCTCGCCAAGTACAAGGTTCCCACCGCGATCGAGTTCATCGATTCCCTGCCGAAGAGCGGGGTCGGAAAGATACTGCGCAAGGAGCTGCGCGCCATGGAGCTTGCCAAAATGGGCAAATGACGGTGGCGTGGCGGAGCGTGCGCCAGGGAGGCTGCCATGACAACCCGCGACGTCCTGATCGTCACCGATGTCCAGAACGACTTCTGCCCGGGGGGCGCCCTCGCCGTCGGCGAGGGCGACCGCATCGTCCCGGTCATCAACGGCATCATCGACCGCTTTCACCGCATCGTGGCGACCCAGGACTGGCACCCGAAGCACCACATGTCCTTCGCCTCCAATCACCCGGGAAAGAAGCCCTATGACCAGGTGGAACTGGGGGGGATTCCCCAGACCCTGTGGCCCGACCATTGCGTGGCAGGCACGGCCGGGGCCGGCTTTCATCCAGGCCTGAACCCCGACCGCTTCGATGTCATCGTGCGCAAGGGGACCAACCCTGCGGTGGATTCCTACTCCGCCTTTCTGGAAAACGATAAAAAGACCAGGACCGGCCTCGACGGGTACCTGAAATCGATCAACGCCGGCCGCGTCTTTTTCTGCGGCCTCGCAACGGATTACTGCGTCTTCTACAGCGCCATGGACGCCGCCTCCTTTGGCTTCGACACCCTGGTGATCCTTGACGCTTGCCGTGGCATCGATGTCCCGGCAGGCTCCATCGACCGGTCCATCGGGGAGATGAAAAGCCGGGGAATACGGCTGATCGAATCAGGGGAGCTGTGAGCGCTCCCATGACCAGTTCCCTTCTCACCGATTTTTACGAGCTCACCATGATGCAGGGATACTTCTTCAACTGTCCTGACGACCGGGGAGTGTTCGAGATGTTCTTCCGGCGCCAGCCCTTCCAGGGAGGATACACGGTCTTCGCCGGTCTCGGGCCGCTCCTGCGGGCCCTTGAGGGCCTGCGCTTCACCGGGGAAGAGATCGCCTACCTCGATTCGCGGGGTGTTTTCAAAAAGGAATTCCTCCGGTACCTGGCCGGGTTCAGGTTCCGGGGGGATATACACAGCGTGCCGGAGGGGACCGTGGTCTTTCCCAATGAGCCGCTGCTGCGTGTCCGGGGAAACCTGATGGAAGCACAGATGATAGAGAGCGTGATCCTCAATTACATAAACTTCCAGTCCCTCATCGCCACGAAGACGGCGCGCATCGCCTCCATCGCGGGGGAGAAGCCGGTGATGGAGTTCGGCCTCCGCCGCGCCCAGGGGACCGACGGGGCCCTGGCGGCGACGCGGGCGGCCTTCATCGGCGGGGCGTCGTCCACGTCCAACACCCTGGCTGGAAAAATGTACGACATCCCGGTGAGCGGCACCATGGCCCACAGCTGGGTGATGAACTTCGACAGCGAGCTGGAGGCCTTCAGGAAATACGCCGCACTGTACCCTGACCGGTGCGTGCTCCTGGTGGACACCTTTGACACGCTGAAATCGGGCATCCCTAACGCCATCGCCGTGTTCAGGGAATTGAAGGAGAAAAAGCCGTCCCTCATGGCGGTGCGCATCGACAGCGGAGACCTGGAGTACCTGAGCAAGAAGGCCCGGTCGATGCTCGACGGGAGCGGCCTCCGGGAGGTGAAGATATTCGTCTCCAGCGACCTTGACGAATGGATCATGCGGCAGCTCATCGACAGCGGCTCCCCCATCGAGGCGTGGGGCGTGGGAACGCGCTTGGTCACGGGCTGGAACGACCCGGCCCTGACGGGCGTGTACAAGATCGTTGCCACGGAGAGGAGTGGACGCGTCGATCCCCGCATCAAGATATCGAACCAGGCGGAAAAGATCACGAATCCCGGCGTGAAGAATATCATGCGATTCTACAATGACCGGGGCCAGATGTTGGCCGACCTGATCTACCTTGAAGACGAGGAGAGGGAGCTGGAAGAGGCGATCAAGGGGAGGGCGCCGGTCCGCTTCAACCATCCGGCAACGGAATACGCGCAGTTCACTCTGAAAGATTATGCGACGGCGAGGAAGCTCCTTGAGCCTGTCATGAGCAATGGCGCGGTTACAGGCAGCGAGATGTCTCTGCAGGAGGTGCGGGAGTACCGCCGCGGGGAGATCGAAGCGCTGGATAAAACGTTTAAGCGGCTCCTCAATCCCCACATATACAAGATAAGCCTGTCAGATCAGCTGAAGAGGGTCAAAACCGATATGATCAGGCTTATCAGGAACAACTACTGAAACTGTTCAGAGGATGGATCCCCCTGAACCCTGGGGTGCACATCATGAAGTAAGCGCGGTCTCGTGACCGCGCCTGCCGTGGGCCATGAATGTGGCCTCGTCATACAGCCACGGAAATGTCGTTGTTCACGAAAGAATCCATGAGAAAATCAAGGTCGAGCTCCGGGTATACCGGGTAGCGCGACAGCAGGTCCTTGACCCGATCCAGGGCATCGCCCCTGGCGTTGGCGTCGATATCGTATTTGGCCAGGCTCTTTTTGTGGGTCTGGGGGTCTACCTGGGCCGTGGTGCCGGAAAGGACCCTGTGCATGATCTGGGCGATCTCCTTCATCTGGGAGACGTCCATGCCGAGGGTCGTCACCGCCGGGGTGCCGACGCGGATGCCGCTGGTGTACCAGGGACCGTTCACGTCGAAGGGAAGGGAGTTCCGGTTCAGGGTGATGCCGCACTCGCGCAGAGCGCTTTCCGCCTGCCGCCCCGTGAGGCCGAAGTTCCTGACGTCCACCAGGAGGAGGTGATTGTCGGTGCCGCCCGTGGCGACGTCCATGCCGGCCTCCATGCAGAACCGGGCCAGGGCGCCGGCGTTTTTCACTATGGCGGCGGCATAGGCCTTGAATTCAGGCTTGTTCGCTTCCCGGAAGGCCACGGCCTTGGAGGCCATCACGTGGGGAAGGGGCCCGCCGATGACCAGGGGGCATCCCTTGTTCACGGCGTCGGCGAACTCATTGGTGCACAGGACCATCCCGCCCCGGGGCCCCCGCAGGGTCTTGTGGGTCGTGGTGGTCACCACGTCGGCGTAGGCCACAGGGTTCATCTCGCCGGTGAAGACGCCGCCGGCCACCAGGCCCGCGAAATGGGCCATGTCGACCATCAGCACAGCCCCGACGCGGTCAGCGATCTCGCGCATTCTCTTGAAGTTGATGGCCCGGGGGTAGGCGCTGTACCCGGTCAGGAGGATCAGGGGCTTAATCTCCTCAGCTTTTGATTCGATCATGTCATAGTCGATGAGGCCGGTTTCGCGGCTCACCGTGTAGGAATGGGCGTCGAACATGCGGGAGGATACGTTCATGCGGTAGCCGTGGGTCAGGTGGCCGCCGGAATAGTAGTCCAGGCCGAGGAGCCTCCGGTTTCCCATGTCGCGGCGGAGGGACGCCCAGTCGCCGTCGCTCAGCTCGTTGGGGTTTTTCGCCTTCAGCTCGTTCAGACGCGGCGCTTCAACGCGGGTCGACAGGATCGCCCAGTAGGCGACCAGGTTGGCGTCGGCGCCGCTGTGGGGCTGGACATAGGCGTGGTCGCAGCCGAAGAGCTTCTTCGCCTCTTCGACCGCCAGGTTCTCGATCTGGTCGACGTTGTCGCAGCCGGCGTAGAATCGGTGATAGGCGAATCCCTCGGCGTACTTGTCCGTGAGGAGATTCCCCATGGCCAGCTGCGACGCGATGGAGGAATAGTTTTCGCTCGCGATGAGCTTCAGGTTCGACCGCTGGTCCGCCAGCTCCTGCACGACGCTCCGGGCGACCTCGGGGGCGACCCGGGCTATGGTTTCGAGATTTGCCAGGTAGGCGAGAAAGGAGCTGTTGATGCCTTCAGGCCCGTTTTGTTCCAGGTAAGATGCGATAATTGATTGTTCCATGGGACACTCCTGTGGCAGTTGTTTGCATGCCCAGGCGTGCGACATGACGGTACTGCAAGAATTCCCTGATGGTCATTTCCATCTAAAAACGCCAGTCATTCTTGATGACCTTCTGCAACAGCGGGCTGTTTTTGTCAAGGATTTATAACCGGGTGAAGGGGCACGGCATGCCGTGCCCCTTCACCCGGTTATTTCCGGTAAATGACTGCGGTGATCATCCCGGCGATGACCAGTTCAATGATGCCGTAGACGAGCCATATCGCAGCAAGTCCGAAGGGGATCGGATACATAGCGTATGCCCCTAACATGCCGGTAACGTTCATCAGGAGGCCGATGAGAAGGCCGTAGCGGGCCCCTTCGGCCACGCCGCGCGACTCGTAACTTTTGGTGAAGATGAAGACGAACATGAAAGAAAAGAAGAGGGATCCCAGCATCATGAGCCACATGTAGTTCATCATATCGGGACGCCAGAGTCCCTTGATCTCCTGGTACCAGGAGGCGAGGAGCACGCCGTGGACGAGCCAGTCTATTGCCTGCAGTACGACAAAAACAACAACGCTTGCGATAATATAACGTTTTATATTCATAGCATCCTCCAGTAAAATTATTTATATCCGGCAGGATAACCCTGTTTTTCCCGCCGGTCAAGAAAAAGTTGTGAGACCCCTATGTCACGCACGGGCATTCCCGCGGGTTATGACAAAGAAAAACCCGGCCTGGTGCCGGGTATTTCATTGCCGGTGATGTGAGAGGTTTGCTTATTTCGCCCCGAGACCGCCGTCGACCGGTATCACGGCGCCGGTGATGTAATCCGACGCTTTTGACGCGAGGAACAGGGCCAGGCCCTTTATCTCGTTCTCTTCGCCCACTTTCATCAAGGGTATCTGGCCGACCATGGCGTCCAGGATCGGCTTCATCTCAGGCTTGAAGATATACTCCATCATGTCCGTATGGAAGAATCCCGGCGCGATGGCGTTGACGTATATCTTATGCTGGGCCAGCTTGATGGCCAGGTTCTTGGTCAGTATCTCCACCGCTGCCTTGGATGAGTTGTAGGCTACTGCAGGGTGGGCTATTTCGAGGGAGCCGCGGGAGCCGAAGACCGAGGATATGCTTATTATCTTTCCCCCTCCCTTAGCTTTCATGATGTTGGCCACCTGCTGGGTGAGGATCCAGAGCCCCCGCACGTTGACATTGAAGATCTTGTCCCACTTGTCAAGGGGGAAGTCAAGGGTGGGCGCGCCCCAGGTGATGCCGGCGTTGTTTACAAGGATATCGACGGTGCCGAATTCCTGCACAGCCGTTTTGACCAGGTTGTCTATGTCATCCTTGGATTCCATGTCGCATTTCACGGGGATGGCCTTCACGCCGAGGGACTGGAGCTCTTTCGCCTCTTTTTCGAGGTTCTGCATCTTCCGCGACGCGATCACGAGATCCGCTCCGGCCTCCGCCAGTCCAGTTGCGATAAAGCTCCCCAATCCGCGTCCTCCGCCGGTAACGATCGCTTTCTTTCCCTTGAGATCAAACAGTTCTTTAACGTTCATACGGGACTCCTTCTGTAAAGTATATTGTAATGAATGGCTATATCCAAAAATAGAACGTTCATAGCCGAGCCATGATTGGATAATTATGAAACCGGTCCCCGTATATACAAGAAAAATTTTTTTATTAATTCAGATGGGGCATATCCCCCGGGATGGAAAATATATTTCTGTAAATGGGTAAAAAACATTTGAAAAATAATTGTAGTCCCATAGGCTCTTTGCCATGGCACGGCAAAAACGCCTGAACTCAATCGAGGAAATTTTCGAGGATAAGTGGAGGAGCGGCGAGCTCCTGGTGGGCAGGTTCAGGCTGGTCATTCTCCTGGCTTTTATTCCCCTGATATTCGCCCTCCGCTTCCTTCTGGGGTATCTCCTTCCTTCCTACTGGCTCCTCAGCATCGGCAAGTGGATCGTCATGTCTGCGGCAGCCGCGGGCATATACATTGCCCTGATGAGAGGGTTCTACCGGTCCTGGGTCGGCTTTGCGACCGTCTTACTGGACACCGCCTTCGTGACGGTCAGCATCGTGACCCTTTCCTTTTATACGATGCACCATGTCGGCCTCATGCAGGATCCCCTGGTCATCATCTATTACCTTATTGGCTTCAGCGGCGGCATCAGGTACCGGACCCGGTATGCCATCTTCAGCATTGTACTGTGCGTGCCGGTGATCGTCATGCTCTCCTGGTTCGACCGCACCTACCACGGGATTCCCCTTGATTACATTTTGCTGATGGACCGGCTGGCGTTTTTTTTCCTGATATCGGTGATGGGCCTCGCCTTTTCCCGGATGCTGGGCGATTACATCCTGGCCTGGTACCAGATGGGCGAGAAGCACGTTCGGGAGATTTCGTCGCTGATGGAGATCGGGCGGAAGATCTCGTCCCGCGAGGAGCTCGCAAAGACCCTCGCCAACATCGTGGCTGAAACAAACAAGCTCCTCCAGTGCGACCGGAGCTTTATCGTTCTGAAAAACGCCCGATCGGGCATGATGGAAGTGGTTACGGAATCAGGGGCAGCCGGCTGTTCTACTGAAGATGCCATGGAGTGGAGGATCGGGAAAAAGATTATCGACACGGCCGCGGTCCTGGCGGCGCCTCCCGAAAGTATGACCGGAATCCGGGGCCGCGCTGCCGCCATGAAGAACGGCCCCATCCGGAGCCTCTATGGCCTCCCCGTGACTGTGGACGGCGCCGCCGCGGGCGCCCTGGTGTCTGCCGGCAGCGAGGAGAGGGTCTTTTCCGAGCATGACCGGACCCTTCTCGGGGTCCTGTCGGAGCAGGCGGCCATTTCGATAAAGAATTCCCGGCTGCTGGAACAGCTGAAGAACGAGAGCGTATACCTTCACGAAGAGCTCGATTACTCATCGCGCTTTCAGAACATCATCGGCCAGAGCGGCGCCATGAAGGAGATCTACGGCATCATAGAAAAGGCGGCGAGGTCCACCATCCCCGTCATCATCAGGGGCGAAAGCGGCACCGGCAAGGAGCTCATCGCCGACGCCCTGTACGCCCTGGGTCCGCGGCGGGACAAGCCCTTCATCAAGCTGAACTGTTCGGCCATTCCCGCGGAGCTCCTGGAGAGCGAGCTCTTCGGCCACGAGCGGGGCTCCTTCACCGGCGCGGACCGCCAGCGCCGGGGAAAGTTCGAGCTCGCCGGCGGGGGCACCATCTTCCTCGACGAGATCGGGGACATGAGCCCGAGACTCCAGACGAAGCTCCTCCGGGTGCTCCAGGAGGGGGAGTTTCAGCGCATCGGCGGCGAGTCTTCCATCAGGGTTGACGTGCGGGTCATCACCGCGACGAACCAGAACCTGGAGGAAAAGATCCAGGAGGGAGAATTCCGCGAGGACCTCTTCTACCGGATAAACGGTCTCCCGATATACGTGCCCCCCCTCCGGGAGCGGCGTGAGGATATTCCCCCGCTGGTGGAGCACTTCATCAAAAAGTATGATTATACCGGCGCCCGGAACATCGAGTTCACCGTGTCCGCCATGCGCTTCCTCACGTCGCAGGAGTGGCGGGGCAACGTGCGGGAGCTGGAGAACCTGGTCCATCGCATGCTGGTCATGACGGACAAGAACAGCATATCCGAAAAAGACCTTGAGGCGATCTGCACCACCTCCGACACGTCGCGGATGATGGATTTTTACTCCTCCCTGAAGGGTTATATTGAGGAGGCGATCCGAAACGGCTGCGATGTCGCGGCTGATATGGAGCGCATCGAGCGGGAATTTCTTTCAGCCGCATTCAGGCAGACCGGGGGCAATGTAAGGAAAACGGCTGAAATAACCGGTCTTCCCAAATCAACCCTTTTCAACAAGCTCCAGAAATATAGAATCTCCGAATAACTGTTTTCCTGAATTTGTCGTTTTGAACCCCGCTTGCGGGGGTGAGAAATCTAAAATGTGGGGTTTCCTTGATAAGATTTCTCCTCATCCCGGAATACCGGGATTCGCTGAAATGACAGTTTTGCAACAGGTCAGTGTTTATCTCAATTCCAACTGGGTAAAGTTACTGCATATTTGTCCGAAAACCGGGACAGATGATTCCATTGTGGGACAGATCATCCTGGCTTCAATGCCTCTGCCGGCTAGACCTCATCCCCTGACCCCCCTCTCCTTCACAAGATGAGGGTGGTCAGGAGAAGATAAATAAGGAAATCGAATGCTCGGCCGCGGCACTTTGCATTAATTCTCCCGATTTCCGGATTATCGAGGGGCGGGAGGGGGTGATTTTTTTCTCTGGCACGTTTCCTGCATTATATATCTGACAGATGGAGCTTTGACAGATACAAAGAATGTCATATGGAGGTGCTATGAAGAGGTTTCATGGAATTCTGGTCATCTTTCTTTGGGCAGGTGTCTTGAATGTATCACAGGCCGGTGCCGCCGGGGGGTGGTCGCTGGTGAAAAGCAGCGGCGGCATAAAAGTCTACGAGCGTTCGGTCATGGGAACCGATTTGATGGAATACATGGCGGTCACCGCCATCGATGAGAAGATGGAGGTCATCGGCGAGGTCCTCCGGGATGTGCCGGCCTATCCCAACTGGATCGCGGACTGCACCGTTGCCCGGGTGGAAAAGAGATACGATCGCAACACCATGGCCATATACCTGGGATTGAAGCCCCCCATCATCCAGGAACGGGACGTGGCGTTGAAGGACAAAACAGTGTATGAGTGGGATAGAGGCAGGGCCGCCATCTCATTCGCCGCCACCGATGAAATCAATGTTCCTCTTAAAAGGGGCTGTGTCCGGGTGACGGTGATGAACGGTCTTTTCGACATGGAGTTCCTGGGCAGGAACAGGACGAAGTTCATTTACAAGCTCCTGGTGGACCCGGCCGGGAACATCCCCAAAAAGGTGGCCTACGCGGTCATGAAGAGCTATCCTTATGATACCCTGAAAAGGCTGCGGACCGTGGCGCCTGACAGAAAGTACAGCAACGCCGCCAGGGGAACGGAGGAGGAGCGCGCCATCGATACGCGGACCAAGAGCGATGCTTACATCCGGAGAATACTGGCAACCAGGCTCGCGAAGTTCGTTAAGGACAAAGGAATCCTACTGGGGATCATCAATAACGATAAGAATAATATAAGAAACGTCCTCAGTGCCGGCGCGTCCTATGAGAGTATTGAAAAGGCGTCATTGCAGTTTTACTTCACCTACCTGGACAAGACGGTTCCGGATAAAGGGGCGGTGGAGAAGCTGAAGAAAAACAGCAGGCTCGTTGAAGAGATAATAGATATGATCGTGACCGACTGCGGGGCCGCCGGCATTTCCGTGGAAAGTCTTATAGCGAAGCACCAATAGGGGCGGTTCGGATCGGCCTTCTTGGCAAGGCCGGACTTTGCTTTGCGAAGCAGGGGAACCCGGCGCAGTCGGCGCCGGTGCCTTATATAACAAAATGGAGGTCTTTCATGGTACAAGTTGATGTGGTATGGTCGTACGCCTTTGGCGCGACCTTCGCGGCGGCCGCCGCGCGGCAGCTTGAAAAGGAGGTAAAACCCTTTAATAATAAATGGTATATATTCATCCTTCTATTTCTTTCAATATTCTTCGCGCCCTCGGGCCTGTATCTGCTCTGGGAGCACACCCAGTGGGAAACCATGCAGGTGGCCACGAAGTTCAGCGACATTCCGGCCTGGCTGGTGACCATCTTCGCCATTACCAATATCACCCAGGGGATCCTGGGCTACTGGACAACCTTCCTGCTGGTCAAGAAGAAGAACTACTATGGGGCACACGCCAACTGGATGGTGGCGTGGATCATTTTCTGGTTCATCCTCGTGTGCGGCTGGGACTGTACCGGGTACCAGCGGTTTCTCTATGACATGAGCGTGAATGACGGCGCCCTCTGGGAACCGGGGAAGCTCATGGGAGTTTCGTTCTTTTACGCCAGCAGGGTGTGGTGGACCCTGGTGTTCATGGGCCTATGCTTCGCCCCCATGCTCGTGTACGGCTTTGTCGCATTCACCCGTGAGGGGGCCCGGATGGACAGGACCATCCCCTCGGACAATGTACCGGGCGCCCCGAAGATCCTTGCCTTATACCTGGGAACTCAGTGGGTTGTTTGCCTCGGCCTGGCGATCCTGGCGGCCCTGGCGGTCATGGGGATCAGGGAGCTCACCGGGAGCCTTCTAGCGGCGTACTGTATCGGCATACCGGCCTTTTCAGCGGCGGCGTACTTTCTGCTGTTCCGGAGGAAAATGCCTATGCACTGGATCGCGAGGCAGCTCTACGTCAGGGAGCCGGGCGAGTGATTCAACAGAAGTTATGGTGATTTAATGATATAAGCGGCGCACCTTTCGCTCACTCCGCCGCAAATAGTACATCCTGTCCTAGCGGCTCCGGCAGCCATCCTGGCTGCCTGTTCGCTGAAAGGCGACGCCGCTTATGATTGCCTCTCCCCAATTCCCTGGCATCAAGGGAGGGGAAATACTATTTATGAAATGTCTATATCCTCACCCCTCGAAGGTGCAGCGCATCTCGCCCATGTACATGGTGGCCACGCAGCTGTTGCAGGGGCCGCAGCGCAGGCACTTTGACACATGGGCCGGGTCCTTGCGAATCTCGTTCACGAAGCCGGGATCGGCCACCAGGGCCCGGGCCAGGGCCACGTAATCGAAGCCCTGTGCCATGACCTCTTCTATTTTTTTCCGGGATACGAGGCCGCCAACATAGACCAGGGGGAGCTTCACCGCCTTTCTCACCTTCAGGGCGTCTTCGAGGAAGTAGGCCTCGGTGTACGGATAGTCCTTGATCATGACGCGTGAAAAGGCCATCATTCCCAGCTTTATTAAAGGATCAGACTGGTAGCTGATGAGCTCCCGGTGGGGAGTAAGGCCGCGCATCATGTAAAAGGGGGTCTTGCTCACGAAGCCGCCGGAGAGGACCAGGGCGTCGGCCCCTTCTTCCTCCAGGATTTTCGCCACGGCGATCCCCTCATCGACTCCCATCCCGCCCGAAAAGCCGTCGTCAAGGTTCGTTTTCACCAGCACGGCGATTTTATTTCCCGCCGCCTTTTTCACCTCCGCCATGACCATCCTGAGGAACCGTGCGCGGTTTTCGAGGGGGCCGCCGAATTTGTCCCCGCGGTGGTTGGTAAAGGGCGAAAGGAACTGGCTTATGAGATAACCGTGGCCCGCGTGTATCTCCACCGCGTCAAAGCCCGCTTCCCGCGCCAGCGCCGCGGCCCTGCCGTGGGCCCGGGCCATTTCCTCGATATCGGATTCGGTCATTTTTCTGGGAAGGGTGATGCCGAAGAGGCAGAACCGTCCCGACGGGGAAATCGCCCGCTCACCGGAAACCTTGCGGTCTCCCATATTGCCTGCGTGACCCAGCTGGACCGAGGCCGCCGCTCCCTCGCGGTGAACGGCGTCGGTGAGCTTTTTAAAGTGGGGAACGGCCTCGGGCCGCATCCACGCCTGGTGGCTGAAGGTTCGCCCGCCGTTGGTCACCGACACATAAGCCACGGTGGTCATGCCGATCCCGCCGGCTGCCACGGAGCGATGGTAGTTGATGAGCGATTCCGAGGGGATGCCGCCGGGGCACATGCCTTCGAAACCCGCGGACCGAATGGTCCTGTTTCTGAGTGTGATGGAGCCAATCTTCCCGGTATTGAACAGTCCATTTTTATTCATTTGTTGTATTCCTCTTATTCCCTTGATCGGCCGAAACGGTAAGAATGCTCTCCGGATGTGTCAATCATTATTAACGCTGAAAGAGACCCCTGTTTAACGGTCGTGATATTTTGCGCAATAAATGCAGTGAAGCTGAAGCGGAAAAAAATATTTTGTTGTAAAATTTTCCATCCATATTGATTATATGATATCACCGGTAAAAAAAATCACTCGGATGATAGTGTAGGACACCATGATACAGGTACATGATAGTGATGTTCTGGAGATCTGTTTCACCGATTCCAATCTCGGCATCGTTAATGCCGGGGACATGCTGGAGAAGCTTAAAAAAGCCGCTGAGTCCAGCACCAAGGACATCGAATTTAACATGGATGCGGTCACGTCCATTGATTCAACCGCCATCGCGACCTTTGTAAAGTTCGTTCAGCACCTTTCAGGCTCGAAACGGACCATCACCATGACCCATGTCGATCCGGAGATCATGAAGGTTTTAACAATGCTGAAGCTGACTAGTTTTTTTAAATTGAAAGCCAAGAAAGCCTTTCCTTCCTGATGAACATTCAAAGGTGTTCTGATAATAATATGGTACAGGCATATACAGGCAAAGTCGCCATTGTCACGGGCGGGGCCTCCGGCATGGGGAGGGCACTCTGCCGCGGCCTGGCTGCGCTGGGCGCCAGGGTCGTGGTCGCAGATATAAACGGCGAGGAGGCGGAGCGCACTGCCTCGGAGATCTCGTCCCTGGGATTCCATGCCCGCGCCGTGGCCCTCGATGTGGCGGATGAAAGCGCCGTGTTCAGGGTCGTTGAGGACGCGGCCGTCGAATTCGGGTCCCTGGATTTCTTTTTCAACAACGCCGGCATCGGCATTTCGGCGGACGCCCGGGACCTGACCATCCCCCAGTGGCGGAAGATCTTCGACGTGAACCTTTTCGGCGTGCTTTACGGCACCATGGCCGCCTACGCGGTCATGGCGCGCCGTGGGAGCGGCCATATCGTCAACATCGCGTCCATGGCCGGGTTCGCCCCCTTTTCGATCAACGCGCCCTACACCGCGGCCAAGTACGGCGTGGTGGGCCTCACCCAGGCACTGCGCCACGAGACCTCGGACCTGGGTGTGCGCATGACCCTGGTATGCCCGGGGATCGTGAGGACCTCCTTCTATGACGCACTCGAGATCATCGGGACGGACCATGACACCTACATGAAGCGGATGCCCCGGCGCCTCATCTCGCCGGAGCGCGCGGCGGAGATCATCCTTAAAGGCGTGGCCAGGAACAGGGCGTTGATAATATTCCCCTTTCACGCGAAAGCGCTCTGGTGGATCAACAGGCTCTTCCCCTTCGTCATGACCATGATCAACAGGAAGATGGTGCGCGAATACCGTACCCTCAGGGGATGATTGGCCGGGCGGCCGCGCCCCCTACCGGAACATGTCCTCGATCCATTCAATGGAATCATTCCGTATCGATATCAGGTCAAAGCGAAAGGTGATGGCGGGCAGGTTGACTTCAGGCGTCGCTGCGATGAACGCCCGGGCGGCGGTCTTGAGAGAGCTCTTTTTCCTGGAGCTGATGGAATAGAGGGCACCGCCGTAGCGCTCGGTGCCCCGGCTTTTAACTTCAGCGAAGATGACGAGGTCTCCATTGCGGGCGATGATGTCGATCTCCCCGTATTTGCCGAAGCGGTAATTGCGCGCGATGATGCTGAACCGGTTTTCCTCGAGAAAGGCCGCGGCGCGCTCTTCGCCGTCGGTCCCGAGATTACGGTTATGGAGGTTCCCCGGCACCGCCGCCTACAGCACGTCGAAGATGTTGATGCCCACTTCGGCCTCGTCCAGGGCCCTGACGATATAGAGCGAGGATTCCGTCAGGAGGCTTATGATGGTGGTGTCCTCTATCCGCCGGCGGTCCTTGTCGAAAATGACCTTGATGATCGGGCGGAGTGGCTTTTCCGGCACCGAACCGATGATGATGCCGATGGCGCCGTCGTTCAGCTCCACGAGGGAGCCGATGGGGTAGACGGACATGCGGGAGAGAAATATGCGCAGAATGACCGGGTCGAACTTGTTGACGCCGCTCGACAGGAGATTACGCATCGCGTGATAGAAATAGACCTTTTTCCGGTAGCTCCGGTTTGATATCTGCGCCTCGTAACTGTCGGCGATGGCGGCGATGCGGGCGAACTCGTCTATATCGTTGCCCCGGAGACCCCGTGGATAGCCCTTGCCGTCGAACTGCTCATGGTGCTGGAGCGATATGATCGCCGAGGTCTCCTTGATCTTGCCGAGGTCCTTCAGCGCCTTGTAGCCGAGGAGGGGGTGCGTCTTTATCTGGTTGAATTCCTGATCCGTCAGGTTCGACTGCTTGTGGATGATGTACACCGGGAGCTTGATCATGCCCGCGTCGATGAGGAGGGTCCCCAGGCCCAGGTCGTTCAGCTTGACAGGGTTGTACTTCAGGGCGGTGCCGATGATCAGGGAGTAAAAGGTCACGTTGACCGAATGTGTCAGGGTATAATCCTTGCCCTCGTCGAGGCCGTACAGGAATAGAAAAATATTGCTGTTGTCTTTCAGGAGCTTTATGATGCTCTGGACCGTGTCTTCGAGGTCGCGCGTCTCAAATGGAATGTTGTTGCGGACCGCCTTGTAGGCGGCTTCAACGGCGTTCCGCGCCCGGTTGTGCACTTCGATGAGGCTCTTGCGCTTCTTCAGCAGATCGTTGTAATCGCTGACGATTTTCTTTTCATTATCGATGTCCGAGGGCTTCGCGGGGGCGGCCTCTGCGGCGCCGCCATTGTCGGCGGCAGGGGCTTTTTCTTCGCCCACTTCCATGCGCTTGACCAGGATGCCCGACGTCTCGACTTCGGTGATCCCCCAGGTCATGAGCTTTTTGATGTCTGCTTCACGGATGGGGGAGTTGGCGGTGATGAGCATGTTGTTGCTGTCCACGTAGATGGGCTTGTCGTACACCATCCCGGGCCTCAGCTCCTCCACGGATATTTTTCTCATCTTGGCCATTATACTAATCCCATGCCGTCCAGTTTTGCTTTAAACTCCGAATTGATCCGATAGCAGTATGCGAGTACTTCGGAGACGGCCTTGAACAAGGTTTCCGGTATTTCGCTGCCCACCGGTAGTTGCGCAAGCACCTGGACGAGATCCGAATCGCGATAGATGGTAATATTGTGCTCCCTGGCGATCTGTATCAGACGTTCGACCAGTATCCCCCTGGCAACGGCGAGTATTTTAGGGACATCACCGGAATATTCCAGCGCCGCCCCTGCTCTATCGTCTTTCATCCTATACCCGTATATCAAATACACTATTAAGAGAGTAATATGAATAAATTTCAACTATTTTATTTATGGCCTGATCGGTATTGTAGAAATTTACATGAATACCCGAACCTATATTTTTCATGTTTTTCGCAAGCATCTCGGCTGATCCCTTCAGGGCCTCCAGTGCTTCCCTGGTTTCGCAGAATACGGTCACCGGGTATTCGTCCCCGATGGTCCGCGCGAGAACCTCGACGCGGCCCAGGCCTGAAAAATCGACACTGAAGACCCAGGCGTCACCCTTTCCCAGGAAGCGCACCGGACGCAGGTCGTCACCATCATGGAAGGGAAGCTCCCCCGTAACATACCCGGCCGGCATTTCAGCGGCCTGTGTCGCATAACCGATGAGTTGTCGCAGTACCGTTTCTTTTGTTTCGCCCTCTTCCAGGCGGTCAATCTCGTTCATAATGGCGCCGATCATAGAATCATGATTGCCGGGTTTTCCCCTGGTCCACTTACGGATCCGCTCCCCGTCAAAACCGAGCAGCAAAAAAAGAGAGTGGAGCGCTTTCGAGTCAAAACGGGCGCCTGAAAGGAGGATGGACAGGTCCGTGACCGCCCCTCTGTCAACGCCCAGCTTCAAAAGCCGGCCGAGGAAACGGGTCAGGCCGTCCTCTTTTTTATCCGACTTGGGCGTAAGGCCCAGGAGGAGGGCGTTCAACTCGAAAATCCCCGCCGGGTGCTTTGCCAGGGCGCTCCCCATGTTCTTCTGTATCAGGCCCATGTCGGCAATTGTCGCCTCAAGAAAGCGCCTCGCCAGGGCGTCCCTTCCTCCGGGGTCGACCATCTTGAATAAGAGCGAGCCGTCCTTAATCTCATCGAGCTTCAGGGTTATCATGGCGCCGGCCGGTATCCCCTTCTGAAATTCGGCATGGATCCGTTTCCCGCCGATTTCAAGGATCGCATCGCGGCCGCTTTTGCGATCAACGATCCGCGCGGTTATCTCCGCTCCTTTCTGGAGACCGGCAAGGTGGTCAACGGTCCCGCTTCTTCCGGAGACCCTGATGGTGCTGGTCGATTCAATTCTCATCCGGGAATCCCGATGGATGCCGCCATGGTACGGGCCGGCTCGTAGCTTCTCCGGTGGATCGGAGAGAGGCCCAGGCCGGAGAGAGCTTCCATATGCTGCACCGTGCCGTAGCCCTTGTTTCTCCGGAACGAATAGCCCGGATATATGTCATCGAACCGTTCCATGACCGTGTCGCGCCGTACTTTCGCCACAATGGAGGCAGACGCGATGGATATCGATTTCGCGTCGCCTTTAAGTATAGAACGAATGGGAACCGCGGAATGAAAAGAAAAATTTCCATCCAGGAGAATTATGTCAGGCCTGATAGATATACTCGCTAAAAGCCTGTTTAGTGCAAATTCAGTGGCGCCATTTATATTAAGCCGGTCTACGGTGCGGTGCGATACCAGGATGGATGACGTATGGAGTGCCCGGGCGCCTATGAGGTCAAGGCCGGTCCTGCGCTGCCGCGGGCTCAGTTTTTTCGAGTCATTGATGCCGTGGATGGGGCCGTCTTCGGAAAGGATGAGGGCTGCGTCGTAGATGACCATGCCGACGCAGAGGGGCCCGGCCAGGGCGCCTCTACCCACTTCATCGACGCCCGCGATGAGGGATAAACCGTCTTCAAGGAGAATTTTTTCAATGGCGAAGGTGGGTCCATGTGAAAAGGCGGACTCATCGCCCGCCTTTTTTTTTGCAGTCTTGCCGTACGTTTTGTGGAGGGATTCCACCGTGTTCCCTCGTCCGGGATATTATGATTCCTGCGGGGTCGTTCCTTCGGCCGTTGCCTCCGGAGCGGCGTGTGTTCCCGGAACGTCAGTGGCCGCTGCCGAGTGCTTCTTGCCGCCCTTTGCCGTCTTCTCGCGCAGCTTGGCGGATTTACCTGTCCGTTCCCGTAAATAGTAGAGCTTGGCGCGGCGGGTTTTTCCCTTCCGGATCACATCGATCTTGGCGATCCGCGTTGAATAGACCGGGAAAATACGCTCGACGCCCACGTCAAAGGAAAGCTTCCGGACCGTGAAGGTCTTGCTCATGCCCTTGTTGTCAATGGCGATCACGATCCCCTCGTAGACCTGGATCCGCTCGCGGTTTCCCTCAACGATGCGGTAGTGGACGCGAACCGTGTCGCCGATTTCGAAGTTTATGGTCCTTTCAACCGGCTTTATTTTCTTTTCAATTTCCTGCATGATATCCATCGCTCATTCTCCTGATATTTTTCTGATAAGATGTTTCCTGTATAGATCCGGACGAACCCGTTTAGTCTTCTCGATGCTTTCACCGCGCCGCCATTCCCGTATCAGCGCGTGATTGCCGCCCGTCAGCACCGCCGGCACCTTCATGCCTGAAAAATCCTCGGGCCGCGTGTAATGAGGATATTCCAGCAGGTCCAGCTCGAAGCTTTCCTCCGTCAGGGATCCGCTGTTGGACATGAAACCCGGCACGTACCGGGACACCGCGTCGATGATCGCCAGGGCCGCGTACTCTCCGCCGGAGAGTACGTAATCGCCGATGGAGATCTCGTAATCAACGTGCCGGTCGATCACCCGCTGGTCCACGCCCTCGTAGTGGCCGCATACGAGGCAGAGATCGCGGTGCCCGTGAAGCTCCTTGACCAGGTCCTGGGTGAGAAGCGTCCCTGACGCGGAGGTGAGCACCACCTTGGTGCCCGATTCCTTCACGCTTTCAATAGCCCCGTCCAGGGGGCCCGGCATGAGCACCATTCCGGACCCGCCGCCGTAGGGATAATCGTCGCAGCTGCGGTACCGGTCCGTCGAAAAATCGCGTATATCGGTTATCGTAACGCCGATGGTCCCCGATGCGACCGCCTTCCCGAGGAGCCCCGTTCGGAGCGGGGAAGAGAAAAAATCGGGGAACAGGGTTACAATCTTAAACTTCAAAGAGTCCCTCAACAGGATGAATATCCAGTCTTCCGTCCCGTATGTTCGTCGTGTCCACCATCGATTCCACGAAGGGGACCATGAACTGCCTTCCCGCCTCGTTCGAAATGATCAGTATTTCTCCTGACCCGGCTTCAAGGATGTCCGTCACGGTGCCGAAAGGAGCATCGTTGTAATACACGGAACATCCGATAACATCGTAATAATAAAAACTGTCCTCTTCCAGGTCGCTTCGCGTTCGTTCGGCTTCGGCCTTATCGATGCAGATTTCCGAGCCTTTCAGCGATTGGACGGCGTCCCGGTCATGTATGCCCTCGAGCTCCAGGAGTCCGGTTTTCCCCTTCTGCTCGATAAAATTCAGTATCTTGAATTCCCGGATATCGGTCTTGGTCTTTATGAATACGGATCTGCCTGCGTTAAAACGTTCCCTGATATCAGAGATCACCAGGACCTTCAGGCGGCCGTTCAGGCCGTGGGCCCCGGTGACAACAGCTATGCGGATATAATCATCTGTCATTAATCGAGTATTTCCAGCACCACCCGTTTTCCAGATTTTGTCGCGGAAGCGTTAATGATGGTCCGTATCGCCCGTGCTATTCTGCCGTGTTTTCCGATCACCTTTCCTATATCTTCTTTCGTTACCCGCAGCTCGAGGATTGTCGACTTTTCTCCTTCAACCTCTCGTATTTCCACCTGGTCGGGATGATCAACAAGGGACTTCACCATGTAATCAACGAGTTCTTTGTAGTTCATTTCCGCCTCCTGTTGAATTATTTGGCGCTTTTAAACTTTTGCCACAACCCCTTCTTTTTTAAAAGTTGCATGATGGTATGAGTCGGTTCCGCGCCTTTTCCAAGCCAGTGGAATAACTTCGTCTCGTCGATGGTGAATTGCTCGCCCTCTACGATCGGCTGATAGCGTCCCAGCTGATCGATGCACTTGCCGTCCCTTTTTTCCCTGCCGTCAACGGCTATGATGCGATAAAATGGCTTCTTTTTCGTTCCCACTCTCTGTAAGCGTATCTTGACAGTCACAACAGTCCTCCTGTAATGATTAGGAATTTATTTATTTTTACCCCTCTTTTTTTGTCAATAGAAAATAGCCAAAAAGGGGAAATTAATCAGTTTATTTCCACCCATACCCTGTCTACGGGCCCAGTCGGGGCTACGATGAATCATGCTCTATACTGACCAGGAAGGTGCTCTCTCATCGGATCCGTTCAAAGCGATGCATCGGTGTTATCTGAAATTAATTCTATCCGCGTAACAGGGACATTATAGACAGGGATGAGGACAGGGCGGATCGTACAATGAATGCTATTGTCTATTTACAAGCCTGTATGTGCGCGTTCGATCAGCTCCCTGACGTTATTATTGACATCTCCTCCCTTGAAGGCGGAGTTGCCGGCGACGATGACCGTGGCGCCGGCTGAAACGACACGGGCGATGTTATCCGGGCCGATGCCGCCGTCCACCTGGATCATCATCTTCCGTTCAGGTAGCGAGGCGAGAAATTTCGAGAGCTTTTGTATCCTGCCGATGGCGGGCTCCATGAAGGCCTGGCCGTAGAAGCCGGGATCCACCGACATGATGAGGACCATGTCCGCATAGGAGACCAGGTCGAAGATCGATTCCACCGGCGTTGCGGGATTGACGGCGATACCCGCTATAATGCCTGCCTTCCGTAACTGCTGGAGGACCCTTGCAGGGAAGCGCGTGCTCTCGTAGTGGATGGTTATGGCCCAGGGAGCAATGTCGATATACTCCTGGATGGAGCGCTCCGGCCGCTCTATCATCAGGTGCACGTCCAGGGGGATGGAGCTCTGCTTTTTCAGATCCCTGATGTAGCCCGGGCCGAAGGTCAGGTTGGGGACAAAGTTACCGTCCATCACGTCGAGGTGGAGCAGGTCCACGAGACCGCTGTCGAAGGTCTTCACCCGCATGCCCATGGTCGTCAGGTCGGACGCTATGATGGAGGGGGAAATGAGTATTTTTTTTCCGTCAATCGACATTGATGGCCATATCATCTATCTGTTTTTTATCGCAGCGGAACGTTATGATCGCGTTCCCCTCGCGCCTGAATACAAAGGATATCTTCTGGCCCGGGCCCGCTTTCTTCGAGAAGCGGATCCTTTTTGAATGTCCGTCCTCGATATATGCTTCATAGACACCCTGCTTTTCGTCATTGGGTATCTGGTATTCTATCTTTTCGTAGGCGGCATAGGGGTGCTTCTCGAGCTTGCAGTGGCTGACCTGGACCGTGCAGTTGTCGCCCTTTTGAATAGCGGCTCCCATCGCCGGGGTCTGCGAAACGACCAGGCCGCTTTTAGCCATGTCGTCCGTCGCCACGATCTCTTCGGTGACCGTGAGCCCCTTGGCGCGAAGGAGATCGTAGCAGAGCTCGATGGATTGGCCGACGACGCCTGGCATGGTCGCGTCAGGGGCGATTTTCCCTGTCGATACAAGGAGGTTTATCTTCCGGTCCGGCGTGACCTTTTCGCCGGGCCGGGGGCTCTGGTCTATCACGATGTTGTCCGCAGTGGTATTCGACGGAATGTAGGATATGACGCCGGTGCCGAGGGACAGGGTCTTGTCGTGGCGATGTATGTTCCTCAGCGTGCTCAGGGCCAGAGGAAGCTCCTTGCCGGCAAGGGCCGGCACCTCGATGTAGTATTCCGACCTGCTCACCAGCAGCTTGATCCTGCTGTTCTCCGGAACGACCTTTCCTTTTTTCGGGTACTGGGAGAGGACCGTGCCGTCGTCGATATCGGCGATGTCCTTGAATTTGATTTCCGGCTTGATCCCTTTCCGGATGAGGCTGTTGTAGACCTCGGTGAACTGTTTGCCTTCAACGTCGGGGACGATGACCTCCCGCTCGGGTTTGGTCAGGAATATCAGCATGATCGTTGAAACGACCAGAAAGATCGAAAAGCCGATGAAAAATATGACCGCTATACGGCCGATATGGCCGAAATACCTGAATTTCTCTTCGCGGGATGTGCCTTTATCTGTCATTGTATAACTCTCTGAACCTGTATTAGCGCCATCGGCTTACTATGAAGCCGTCAAACATTATGTCTTGTCAGGATCATTGATAGCGATGAACCCGACCGGGGATATAGATGAGTCTTTTTGTCGTTGAATGGGTATTTGTCAATTAAAAAATTTACACCTCACCCATGCTCTGTTCATGCTTTATGCCATCATCCCCCAGCCCCTACTCCCATTGAGAATTAGAAGAACGGAGAAGGGGATTTGAAGAGGAGCCCTCTCCTTTTATCCATTCTCAATGGGAGAGGGCGCGCCGGAGGCGGGGTGAGGTTCGATAGAGATGGACCGAGGGGATGGGGATTACATCGGGAGATTAAGATACCCGATAGGTGGTTGTCCGATAGTCGATATTTAGTTTGTATATAAAAACTTTAGAATTGCGCGTTTTTAAACGACAATATAGATAGCACGTCTGATGCGTATTTTTTCCACCATTCAATGGAACGTTCCTATGGATAGCGAAATAAAGATTCTTTTCATGTCGGATATTCACCTGGGGATCAGGAACAATGAGATCCATATTCCCGATTACGCCCGGGTGAACACATTCAAGCGCATTGCGGCCATAGCGCGGGGCCACGACCTGTTCCTCATCGGCGGGGATCTCATCGACGGCGGGACCGTCGGGAACGACACCATCGACCTGATCAAGAACGAGTTCAGGGGCCTCCGGAGCGCGGGGACCGAAATCGTGTACACCCCGGGAAGGGGCGAGCTGAACAACAAGGACACGGTCATGCCCTTCGTCCTTGATTTCAACGCCTCGTGCCTTTTTTCGAGCACCACGGCCCCGGCTCCCTACCTGTATATGAAGAACGGACAGAAGGTGTACGTGTACGGCCTGTCCGGAACCATGGGGTACGATATCTCGAAGATAAAAAAGATCTCCGACGAGGGATTCCATATAGGCCTGTTCCATGTCGATTTTGATTTTGACAACGAAAAGAACGATTTCCTGGTATACCGCCTTCAGAAAAACGACATCAAGGCCCTGGGGCTTGACTTCTACGCCTTCGGCTTCTGCCACAGCTTCAAGATGTTCAAGATCATGGACCGGATCATCGGAGTATGCCCCGGCACACCGGAGGCGACGTCGTTCGACGAGATGGGCGACCGCTATGTCATTTCCATCGTCATAAAGGAAAACAGGCTCTACCAGATAAAGCGTCTCACCGTGAATTCCATGAAGCTGTACCGGAACCTCGTGGCGTGCTCCGACCTGTTGACCATGGGGCCCATCAAGGAGCTGCTGGAAAACAACAAGTCAAAGAAAACGATACAGCAGATCATAATGACCGGGAAGCGCGATTTTGTCCTCCGCCAGTATGAGCTCCAGAAATACAAAAATGAGTTTTTCAAGCTGGACCTTGTTGACAAGAGCGAGCCCACCATTGACTCCCTCATCGAGGAGTACCAGTATGAGAATTCCCTGCGCGGTGAATTCTATAAAATAATCAAGGAGCAGATTGACCAGGGCGGCCTGCCCCACGATATAGATAAAAGCGATCTCGCCGCATCACTGAACAAAATTACCCGGGACGGGTTTACAAACCTGGAGGAATGGCTGTGCAGTATATAAAATGCATGGTGTACAAACACGGGCTCTTCGATAACCGCGTGATCAATTTCAGCGACCGGTTGAACATCGTCTACGGCAGGAACGGCTCGGGTAAGAGTCTCCTGGCGCGCGGCATGATCGATGTGATGTGGGGCAAGTTCACGGATCGCAAGTTCCTGGGGGATGACGTATGGAACTCCCTGTATCTGGACCTCTTTTTTTCGCTCACGGACAACGGGTACTACCGCATCTGCACGACCAGCGACAAGAGTTACCGGATACAGTTTATCCACAACAACGCGGAGAAGATAATCTATTCCGAGGTGAAGTCGGACGGCACCGCGGGAAACAAAAATCAGAGCTTCAGCGATGATGATTTCGAAAGCAGGATGTTGCGGCAGTTCCTGAACAGGATCGACTGCGCCGCCTTTGTCAATTCATCCTTCATGCCGGCATCATCCGATATCGCCAAAGACAGCACCATCGATCTATCAGTGTTGAAACGGATCATCCTTGATGAAAACACCGGTTTTTACAATCATTATCTCAATATGATCAATACCTTCGAGAGCGGCATCCGCGCCAACCCGGGTCTTCCCCCGGAGGTTTCACGCCTGGAGGACGCCAAGCGGGACCTTGAGAAGAAGATACAGATCATGGACATAAGCGGTTCGCGCCATGACAAGCTGCGGAGGGAGAAAAACACGATACAGAGCGAGGTGGATGAGCTGAATAATTCACTCAATTCACTCAACAGCCAGAGGGAGATACTGAACAAGATCATCGAGAACCTGCACAAGGTCGAGGAGCTCAAGGATGAATTCGAGGGCATCAAGGATGAGATCCAGAAGGAGCAGCAAAAGATTGAATCAATGACAGAAATGAAGACCGAGCTTGACGCCATGTTCCCGCAGTTCAGCGGGATCGACATAAACGACAGCACGAACCTTGACCGTCTCCAGGAAGTGTTCAACGATGTCAGGAATCTCAATGAAAAGATCGATAATTTCTTCTTTAGAAAAGAACGCAAGCGCAGGAGGCTCAAGAAGACGGCCGTCGTCGTTTCCGCCGTTGCCCTCTCGGCACTGGCGGGCATCCTGATAAAGAACGGCGGGAACCCTGCCAAGGATCTCTATCTGCTGATCGCTATTCTCGGAGCTGCCGTGATAGCCAATGCCGCCATCGCCATAAGCATGCTGGTTTTCAGGAACGACAAGGAATTGGAAAAGCTGGAAGAGGAAAAAAAGCAGTTCAAGGAACGGATCACGGTCCTCATGGAGAAGAGCAAGGTCTTGCTGGAAGACTACAAGCTCACTGAAATTTACGAGCTTCTTCTCCAGTATTTCGAAGATTACGTCAATTACACGGAGCGGAAAAAAGACCTGGCGATGATCAAGAGCTCTTTAAAGGAAGAAGAGTACATGGTCAAGATACAGAAAAAGCTGGACGAACTGAAACGGGAAGAGGAGATCATCAAAAACGAGATTCACAACAGCATCGATACCCTGAATATCGTCGACGATATCGAGAACGAAACAAGCAAGATCGAGGATCTGATCCGGAATATCGGCACGGAGCTGGCCATCATAAAAGAAAAGATAGAGACCAAGGAGAGGATTTTACAGCAGATCGACAGCGAATTTCTCCAGGCATCGGGTAACAGCGGCGCCATGAACGCCCTCATCGAGGAAAAGAACGCCATTGACCGCACGCTGAAGAAATGGAAGGTCAACCGCAACTCGATGGAATTCATTACGCGCATGCTGACCCGGGCCGTCGAGCGCAGCGAGGAAAAGCAGCTGCGGAAGCTGCTGGACGGTACCCTGGAAAAGTTCAACCACCTGACCGGGAACCAGTACATAACCAAGATCGACGACGCCGCCGTGCTTCAGATGATAACCGAAAACAAGATGATCGAGGAAATGACGCCGCCGGTCATCCACGCGCTCCTGCTGTCCATCAAATGCACCCTCTCCGATTTTCTCATAAACGAGGATACGGCGCTCCCATTATTGATTGACGAACCGTTCCAGTTTATGGATGATGATCGATGCAATCGCTTCAGGGATCTGGTGTCCTATATTTCGAACAGGCGGCAGGTGATCATCTTCACCCACCAGAGCGACAAGCGGAACTGGGGAAACTTCGTAGAGCTATAAGAGACGATGGACAAGAACGGCCAACTAACATTTTCCGATGACCCGATCCTGAACGGAATCAACGAAGTGTATCAGCATCTCGAAAAGGGAGAATTCGCGGCCGCCGTCGCCAAAGTCGACGAGCTGATGGACATCGACGCTGATTATCCCGGCCTCATCGAAGCGTACCGGGTTGCGAAATTCTGGAACAACCGTGAAAAGGAGATGAAGACCCTTGAAGAGGGGAAGGACACCGCCGAGTACCTGATGGGACAGTGGGAGGTGTTCAACGAGTACGCGGAGAGCAAGAACATGGTCTCCTCGTCGGCATTCAAGTTCGCAATGAGGTATATTTTTTTCAAGGCAGCCGACAATTACAAGTTTGCCTTCAGGGAGCAGCAGGACACGTCCAGCAATTTCCAGTTCCTCCTGAACCTGGGAGAATGCTTTCTGCGGCTGGAGGAATACAAGCACGCCATCGAGACGCTGGAGTACGCCAAGGGCTCCTACAAGAGCAACGCGAGGCTCATGGCGATCCTGGGAGAGGCCTATTTCCACGTAGGGGACACGACAAAGAGCCTTCTCTCCTTCCGCGAGGCTTTCTTCATCGACCCGGCCGAGATCGACCTGACCGTGCTCAGGGCGAAGCCGATCACGGAGCTAGTGGAGATCGTCAAAAAGGAGCGGGCCGATTTCAAGGATATCGCGGAGTGGATCCCTATTTACGGCTTTATCCACGACGTGTTTTACGTGAAGCGCAACCTGAGCGCCCACCAGGTGGAAGGGATACAGAAGGACATCTACAACCTGGAGCTCACCTTTCAGAAGATGAACAAGGGCCAGGTCGAGGCATCGAACATAATGCCCCGCCTCATCACCAAGTACCTCTGGCTCCTGGACTACTACAGCATCCAGAGCTACAACTTCGAGAACATAACCCAGATACGGGACCGCCTCCTGAACATGAACCGCGAGCTTTTCCAGGAATACTTCAGCAAAAAGAAGTAGGATGGCGATGGGCGCCGGTTGTGAAGGCGTCCTGTTGCACAATGAATTATTAACGTAACATCCTTCGCAGCATCTCTGCGGCCCTCAGGAAGCCTTCGCGGTCCTCACTGTCGGGCGAGCCGTCAACGGCGTGTTTTCCGCAGATATAACCGAAGAGTTCCTTGTGAGCGGACAATTCCATTTTATCGCCGGCTGCCTTCAGAAGAGCCTCCGCTGCGTGGTAGCGCACCAGGTAGTCATTGTCCGTCACGGCTTCGAATATAACCGATTCGAACTCAGGGGTTATGAAATCCGATATCGGCCGGTCTGCGCCGGAGGCGCCGATGGCGATCTTCAGGTTCACCAGGGCGTTGATCCGGTCCGACCATCCGAGGGACCGGTTTGCCACGATGGACCGCAGGGCGGCGACGGCATCATCGCTTCGGCCCATGGTCAGTATGTTCCTGGCGATGTTTCCCGTGCCGATCGTTCCCGGCCCTGACGCCAGGGCCTCTTCCAGGGCCTTCCGGCATTCCTCCGTGCCGAGGAGCTCCGCGGCCCTGCCGAGGTAGGGATCATAGCCGCACCGTATGCGCTCCGCCACGATGCGCGACGCTGCAACGCGTTCTTCCTGGGCCAGGCCAGCCATGGCAGAGTCGACTTCCTGGAGGCTGGGGCCGTCGTGCCATTCCATGTAGGGGTCGCGTTTCGTGTCAAAGACCTTGATGAGACGTTCGATGGTCATTGCCGTTACCTCCTGTCATTTCAGCCGGGTCATGGTTCCTTCCGGGACAATAGAAAAAGCCGTATTTCCTCCGGCGTGAGACGCCTGAGGGTCTCTTCGTCCTCGCTTCCGTTGATATAATAATCATGGGTCATGTCATATCGGTACAGGCGGCCGCAGAGGGGACATTGTTTGACGTGATGATTTTCACAGCCCGGCGCCCTGAGGTCCTGAGCCGGGACCAGCTCTTTTGCGGCGTCCGGGAGATACATGTTGCCTTCATCCCAGCCGAACTTCACGAACGATGTCTCAAGGTCTTTCAGGTTTTTGCATATCCTGCATTCTGAAACCGGGATCTGCCGCGGCCGATCATCCATGGGTCGAATCCTCTCAATGGTTCTTTAAAATACCGTCGATAACGCCGTTCACCTTCGGATGCCATTCCGGAGGGCAGGTGACGACGATGTCCCAGTTCTCGCTACCCTCGCGGCGGAAATAGGTGCGGACGCTGTAGCCCGGAGGGGTGCCGCACAGGGTGATCCAGGCGCCGAACCAGTCGGCGCCCGCGCCGTCGTCCTGAAGGGTTGCGCGAATAGTCATCAAATCGCCGAGGCGGCCCTCCTCGACCGGGCCGCTCCGCGACCATTCCAGGCGGGCATCGTCGACGAGGGGAGGCATCTGTAGAAACACCGAGGCTATGGCGTGGAGATGGCGTCGTATGATCAGAAGGTGGTCCACGTTCCTGTAATCGAAGCCTTTCAATGAGGAACGCCTGAAGATGAGCTCAGCCGAATTGTCGAATTCATTTTTCGCCGTGTTGAAATACCTGCGTGTCCCGTCCTCCATGGTTATCCGGACCAGGTGCAACGCGGGGTAGACCGCGCTGATGAGTCCCGTGCCGGTTTTTCGGGCGATTTCGGCGCCGTTTTCGTTTGTGATCTCTGTGACGGTCACGGCGCCTCCGTCCTGCTCGATGGAAACCGCTGTCTCGGTCCAGCCCGTATCCTTGTCAAAGGTTTTATTCGTGCCGGAATGCCTTATGTCCGGATAGTCGGTCATCACGGCGGCCATCACATCTTAACGCCGGCGCCGAATCTCGTCAGCGTGTAGGAGTAGTACGCGAACAG
This sequence comes from Spirochaetota bacterium, assembly GCA_017999915.1. Lineage (NCBI taxonomy): Bacteria > Pseudomonadati > Spirochaetota > Spirochaetota bacterium. The sequence goes on along the minus strand of JAGNKX010000001.1, from coordinate 278,810 downwards.
GGACGTGTTGCCAAGGAGGACCAGGAAAAAAAAGATTTTTTTCATGATGCTGATTTCACGGATCTCCGCGACAAGGAGCCAGGTAACGTACATAAGGGCAGTCAGGAGGCCCGCGCCCAGCACGATACCGAAGGCTCTGAGGCCTATTCTGTCGATGAAACGAAAGCCCAGGACGGTGAAATCGAGGGCCTCCCTGCCGGTGTATGACCCGATGGCGACCGCTATCAGGGGGGAGAGGACGATGCCCAGGAAAAATCCGCCGGAGATCGATATGAACTGGAAAGCCCCGGTGAAGCGCCACAGCTCCTTCGAGGACGGATCAAAGGAGAGAAAGAGGATAGCGTAAAGAAGATAGGGAGCCATGAAGGCCAGGGGCAGCTCCCATAGAGGCCGCGCGCTGTTCCTGTGGGATATCAGGATGGCGCCGAGGGCGACGATGTAGAAAACCAGGCCGCACACAGCCATGAGCCTTTTCCAGTAGGCTGTCTGGATCAGAAAGAGGTCCCTGGAGACGGCCATGACGATATAGCCGCCGATCAGCAGCAGTGCGATGATGACTCTCAATGCCGTATCGAAATGTTTCATGCTGACGGGACCTCGATCCGCGACTGGCGCCTTTCGCGGGGATTGAAAATTTCCGTTTCTGGAACAACACCATAAAATATGTATCATTCAGCGAAAAGTCAAGCAGATAGATGTTTTTCCAGGTCGGGTTGACTGGTTGATTATTGCTCAAATCTGACCCAGGAAGGCCATATTATGTCGACATTCATGCTCGTTGCGTCGGGATTGCATGGAGGAAGGATGATGGTGCCCGAGCATTTTGCCGGGTAATTCCTTGTCGCAAAAGCCTCGAATTCGGCAGCCCTGCCGGCGGGAATACGGACAATGCCGAGCCTGAATCCCCATGGGCGTGGGCCTGTGCCGACCCGGTATCCGAGGGCGTAGAGCTTTTCCCTTGTCCCGCAGTCACTGCAGTGTTGCTCCCTGAGACTGCTCAAATAGCAGTTACTTCCTTCCGGGAATTCGCGCTGATGGCAGTGGCCGTCTTCCTGCAATATCATTTTTTGGGATGATGCTGATGAAGAAACGGGGTCGCCGGCAATTCCCTCCCGTGAAGATGGTGTGCAGGATGCAGCCAATGACACTAGAACCGCCAGTATCTGCGCCAACACTTTGTGCATAGTGAAATCACCTGTCATTGATCGTCATTTTTGTATATATCAAGAAATGTTATAACAGGCAAGTCAAGTCCATTAATGCATAATGTGCATTTTGCCCGGCGCTAAAGGCAAAAAAAAGCGGCGATTTTCATCGCCGCTTTTTCTGTTTTCGTTACAAGCGACTTACTTCTTGCCCTGAGCTTCCTTGGCGCCCGCGATCAGCGTATCGACGACGGTCGGGTCGGCGAGGGTCGAGGTGTCGCCCATGCCGCTCTTGTCGAAGTCGCTGGCCGCGATCTTCTTGAGGATCCGGCGCATGATCTTGCCGGAACGGGTCTTGGGAAGAACGTCCGCCCACTGGATGATATCCGGTGTTGCGATGGGGCCGATCTCCTTGCGGACGGTCGCGATAAGCTCTTTCTTGAGGTCATCGGTCTTGGCGATGCCGGATTTCAGCGTTACGAACGCGTAGATCGACTGGCCCTTGATCGGGTGCGGATAACCGACAACGGCGGACTCGGCCACGTTCTTGTTGGATACGAGGGCCGATTCGACCTCGGCGGTGCCCATCCGGTGTCCGGATACGTTGATAACGTCGTCAACGCGGCCGGTGATCTGATAGTAGCCGTCTTTGTCGCGTTTGCAGCCGTCACCGGTGAAGTATTTGCCCGGGAACTGCGCGAAATAGGTGTCGAACATCCGCTTGGGATCTCCGTACACGCCTATCATCTGGCCAGGCCATGAACGATTGATGCAAAGGTTGCCGGTGCAGACGCCCTCGAGCACCTTGCCTTCATCGTCGACGATGCTGGGCTCGACGCCGAAGAAGGGAACCGTAGCCATGGCGGGTTTGATGTCAATGGCGCCGGGAAGCGGGGTGATGAGGATGCCGCCGGTCTCGGTTTGCCACCAGGTGTCGACGATCGGGCACTCGCCGCGGCCGATCTTCTGATAGTACCAGTTCCATGCTTCCGGGTTCAGGGGCTCGCCCACTGATCCGAGGAGCTGGAGGGTCTTGATGTTGTGCTTGTCTACCCAGCTGTCGCCTTCTTTCGCGATGGCGCGGATGGCGGTCGGAGCGGTGTAGAATATGTTGACTTTGTGCTTCTCGACGACTGCCCAGAAACGGCCCGGATCCGGATAGTTGGGAACGCCTTCGAACATGACGGTCGTTGCGCCGTTGCAGAGAGGACCGTAGCAGATGTAGGAGTGTCCGGTTACCCAGCCGATGTCAGCGGTACACCAGTAGATGTCGCCGTCATGGTAGTCGAAGATCATCTTGTGGGTGAAGGCGGTGAATACAAGGTATCCGCCGGTTGAGTGCATGGCGCCTTTCGGCTTTCCGGTCGATCCGGAGGTGTAGAGGATGAACAGGGGGTCTGTCGCTTCAATCTGTTCCGGTTCGCATTTCGCGTCGACAGAAGCCATTTCTTCATGCCACCACTTGTCGGTCTTGCTGTTCCATGTGCACTTGATCTGGTCGCCGACCCGTTTCACGACGATGTGGTTCTTGACGCCCGGGCATTCCGTCAGGGCCTTGTCGGCGTTGTCTTTCTGGGGAACGGCCTTGGCGCCGCGGAAGGTGCCGTCGCAGGAGACGAGCACTTCAGAGCCGCTGTCGTTGACGCGGTCGCGGAGCGCTTCAGCTGAGAAGCCGCCGAATACGACGCAGTGAACGGCGCCGATGCGGGAAGAGGCCAGGATACCGATCATCAGCTCGGGGATCATCGGCAGATAGAAAGTGACACGGTCGCCTTTCTTAACGCCGTTTTTCTTGAGAACGTTGGCGAATTTGCAGACTTCTTCATGGAGCTGTTTGTAGGTGAACTTCCTCGTTTCGCTGGGATCGTTTCCTTCCCAGATGAGGGCCAACTGGTTCCCTCTTTTTTCCAGGTGCCTGTCAAGGCAGTTGTAGGACACGTTCAGCTTGCCGCCCTTGTACCACTCGATTTTAAAATCTTTCATGTCCTTGGCATAATTGCTGCCGTTGACTTTGTCCCATTTCTTAAACCAGGTCACATACTCCTCGGCTATCTTTGCCCAGAAGGCGTCTGAATCAGCAAGGGACTCTTTCCACATTTTTTCGTAGTCAGCGCGGCTTTTGATGTATGCCTTTTTCTTGAAACTTTCGGGCACTGGATAAATCTCTTTAAGAGTAACTTCAGCCATGTACTACCTCCGATTAAATTGTTATTATTGTTATATTTGTTATTGGTCTTCGCCGGTTTGCCTATAATACCACGACTGATTAATACCGGGGAATCTCAATATATTTTTTTTCTGAAAAACCGCGTAATGCCTTCTGCCGCAAGTACTCGGAAATCAGGCTGTCATATCTGGATGTCGTTTCAAACACCTTGATAGCGAGCTGCAGATTCAATTCAGGAGACACGGCGCCGTTATTGTTCCGCATCTCACCTATTACCGACTCGTAATCTCCAGAGTCAATGACGGCCGTGACGCTGTTAAAATTCTTGGCCGCAGACCTGAGAAGCGCAATGCCTCCGATATCAATCCTGTTCATCGCGTCGTCAATCGTGCTGTTCTGGCTGATCATGGCTGAATCCACCGGCTTCACGTTGACCACGATCATGTCGATCCCTTCAATGTTATATTCATTCATATCATGAAGGTGTTCGGGATTGGACCTGACGCCAAACAGGCCCCCGTGTATCTTCGGATGCAGGGTCTTTACTCTGCCGTCCATCATCTCGGGATAGCCGGTATAATCCGCCACATCCATAATCTCCAGCCCATTCTGACGAAGTATCCGCGCGGTCCCTCCCGTCGATATAAACTGGACATCGTATGTTTCGAGCTCCCTGGCAAATTCAACAATGCCGGATTTATCGGACACGCTGAGAAGAGCCTTCTTAATTTTTGCCATAGGGATTGGCCGAGCTTAACAGAATTTAATATGGGCATGTCCATACTATATGCAAAGTTCAACTTAATACCAATTACCAAAGGGTATAATAAAAAAACAAGTATTTTTTGGATGTATTTTTTAGAAATGGGGGTTTATTCCTGCACAGGGAATCGATTTACCCGGAGTCGGTCAACGAGAAATGAGCGGATGTGCCGAAAGATGTTTATTTTATTCAGAAGAGGTATCTTTCTTATCCCCTCGTTTTTTAATGAGTTTATATATTATTAAACAGATTACGATCAGAGCTATGATGGCTCCTGCAACGATATTGTATCCCTCGATGAGGCTTCCCGCTTTTTCCCTGACGGTCTGCCAGTTGTTCCCCAGCATAAAGCCGATCTTGATCCAGATCAGGTTCCATACGGCGGCGCTTATCACGGAAAGGAGCAATACTTTCAACATGTTCAGCCTGGTTATGCCTGATACCAGCGATATGACCGACCTCACACCGGGGAGAAACCTGTTCGCCAGGACCACAAAATAGCCGTAGCGGGCGAACCAGCGTTCAGCCGCAATGATGCTTGAGGCGGGGAAAAAGCGATAATTTTTTTTCATGAAAAATTCGCGTTCCAGGAAGCGGCCAAGAAACACGAGAATCATGAATCCCGCCACGCTGCCTATCGTGGTGGAGGCATAAACCAGAAGAAATGAAAGCCTCCCGGTGCCGACCAGGAAGGCGCCCAATACCGTAATGGTATCGCCCGGAATGGGTGGTAATAAATTTTCAATGATGGCGCATATGAAGAGAAACAAGTACAAAAAAAAGTCATTTTTGGGGAGAAGATACGTGATTATGTCGTTTATCAGCTGTTCCATGGTAAATGCCCGGGCCTTCAGGCATCAAACTCTGCACAGCTTATTTTTTACAACTATATTTTTTTGATAATGCATTTTAAGGCGCCGCGTGAAAGCCCGATGGTCCTGCTTCGGCAATGAGAGATCGAAGAGCATCATGGGACACTTTGCCCCGCGGATTACCGCGCCGCATTGTATTGCGGGATTTTCATGTCCGAACATGCAGGAGCCTCGGGGGGGGGTGGAATATGCCGAAAAAAAGACAGCCCGTGGGGCTGTCTTTGACAGTGTTGTCATGCATGTTACTGGTGAATTATCAGAAGGAGTAACGCGTTTCTGAAATGATCATGTTCCGGTTTTCTCCCATCCGTTTGGCGAATACAAAGCCGAGGGCGGTGCTGACCCCGTTGGTGAACTTGTACATCATATAGGGATAGATGACATAATCCCACTTTCTCAGCTTCGGATCCGCGTACAGGGCAATCCGGGCCTGTATTTCAAGGGCATCACTTTCAAGAAAATTCCTTTGAAGGTTGGCCGTGAGCATCCACTTATAGGGATATTGCTGGCCGTAGCCTTCGATGATCTGGCCGTTGGGCATTGCCCCCAATTGCATTTTCGAGACCATGTTGATCATATCCGTATCAGGAGCCGGCTTCGTGTAGTTGATGGTCCACTGCTGGCCCAGGTAGATACCCGCGTAGATTTTCCAGAAGAGGTTCGACGATTCCGGACCGGTCAAATAGGTGACCGTGGAATTTTTTACCAGGTCCATTTTACCGTAGAAGTCCTTGGTGAAATTGGCGTTGGCCGAAACCTTCCACGACAGCACTTCGCCGAAGCCGATGTTCATGTCAAAGGTGGGCACCATGACCCGGTTGTAGTACATCTCGGTGAAGACCGCCTGGGGCACGATGAGGGAGCCGAAGGGCGTCGCAAAAACGCTTGGCACCATCGTGATCTTTGTGTCCGGCGTGTCGTCAAAGCCGTAGAGGAACCCGAGGCCGTAGCGGAACTGGTTTCCGATCCCCCCTGACAGCCTGACTGCGTATTCCCCGTTGCGGACCTCAAAGGCGGGGCGCTTGATGCTGGTGACGCCCCTCCGGTACAGTGACTCTTCGGGAAGCTTGCCAGGCTGGAATATCGGCATCCAGATGAACTGAAGCTGCTGATTGGCGAAATGGAAGGTGAGATTCGCGGCGACAACGCCGATGCGGGAGAATTCAAAATAGTTGCTCATGGTGGTGAAATCCCACGGTATCACCACGTCCGACGGCGCCTCGATCCCTTCGATCTCGCCCCAGGAGATGATCTGCTGTCCCGCCCTGAAGGTTACGTGTTTTCCGTACAGGTCCACATAGGTTTCACGGACGTTGACGGTAGGGGCCTTGCTTATCTCATCCCGCTTGAAATCGGCAATGGATTGATAATAGGTGTACTGTAAAAAAGTGTTCGGGTAATAGAACTTCGGGAAGTTCGTCTTTTCCCCTGCCGCGTTGTATTCAATCTGCACCGCTGAAAAGAAATGGGCGATATCATAGGCATTTCCTTCCAGCTCCAGCTGAAGCGTGGCGCCCACCCGGGGAAACTGGTATTTTGAGTTGATCCACCGGTTGCCGCCGACCCCCATGTCATTTCTCGATACGACAAAGTTGGCCTGCGCGTATCCATGAAGTGCAAAGGTAACATCCTTCCCGCTCTCTCCCTGTGTCTTTGTGTCACCATGCTTATCCTTTCCCTCTGAGAGGTCCTCTATCTGGCCATGGGATAAGCTTGCTGAAAAGAGAACGAGAGCGACGAAAAACGCCGTTATTAAAGATCTCATGTATTCCTCCATTTTTTAATCGGGTACGGATCGATCCTACCACCATTTCTGCGTCAGGTATTGCTCGGTAAAAACGTCCGTCCGCAGGTTAGATTCTTCCTCGGTTTTTAAATCTGAAAAGAGCAGGTGGCTTTTTGAGCCGGTCTTGACATTTTTCATCTCCAGTCCGGTTTCGTAATTAACTTTTTGGCCCCTGACATTATTTTTTGTCGTAAAGGAAAGAAGTCTCAGTTCCTTGACTTTTATCATGTTTTCATCATAAAGATCGAGCCGCAGCGTGAGGAGCGACTTTTTCTCCAGGAACGATACCCTGCGGCCGCATCCCTGGTCGCTCATGATGGTCTTGGTTTTGGGAGTCGATTCGACCATGTAGCAGTCAAAGACCTTTCCCTTGAATTCAACCTTTTCGTCTCCAATGTACTTGTAGTTCCATTCGAGGAAGTTCGGCTTGCTCGCCTCGGCGTTGGTGAAGTCGCTGCCGAAAAAGCTCAGTTTTTTGTCCGCCCCGGTGACTTTCTTGGCCTTGCGGATCCCCTTCAGGTACACCCATTTGACGTCGTCCCGTATTTTGTAATGGTACATGAGATAGGAGTTGCCCTGGTCGTCGGCGGGGGACATCATGTAGGCGAGATATTTCTCGGCGAAGGTCGCCGCAGATCCCATGCCGACGGTATAGGTCCCCATGATGAGGGATTTGGTGAACTTGATCTTTCCGCTGCTGTCGTAAATGATAAGGGTTCCCTTGGCCTTGACTTTTTCGAAGACGGGGCGGTCGTCGTTCGACTTCATGAGCCGGGTTCCCATTTCCGCCGGCGATTCTGAAAAGGCAACCGCACAACAGAATATAAACGCTATTGTTGCAAGAATTCTGAAACGCTTCATTGATTTCTCCCTGTTGTTTGTGAATATTTTTGGTGCTGCGCATCGTATTCCCGCACCATAGACTGTGTGCGGCAATAGAGCGGTATACCCAGTGCAATGTCGATGTCCAGGAGACAATGAAATTGCACGCGGTGATTTCCCGCAATCATGGTGGCGCAACTATGGCGATGGCGGGGCATCATGAGCTTATCCAGTATGGGGATTGTCGGTTAATGATGCAGATGTATGTTATTATTCATAGGTAAGCCTCCGATTTTGTATATCTCTGTATATGTTTAATCACGCCTGCCACGCTAATATGGTGGATTTTAAAAATCAATATAAATTTTATTAATCAATTGGGATTAATGAGCGGTTGCTCATAAAACAGATTTTCAATACCATGCGCCCCTACCCGTGATCCGATAATCGTCCCGGCATCAACCCTTTTATCATTTTCGGACAGGCGTACCGGTCGCCCATTGTAGCCATGATGAATGGTGCGGTTTTTTCTTTTTTTTATTGAATTTTTTTTGTAATGTATTATCTTGTTTTCAAAGTATAATAAATTGTATTGGTTCTCTATCCCTGTTTGAATTTTGCAAGGATTGTCACAGGTAAACAGAATTGGAATCAAGCAAACATCATTCCCGCCTGTTCCGGGTGGCTTCATGACCGGGACGAAGGAAGGACAGAGGCGGGAACCGGTGAAGGGGAGCCCCCCGGTTCCACCACGATATGCGGTCACCAAAGACAACGGCATAACCCGGCAACCTTTTTCTTCTTTCTGCGGCGCCAAAGACGGCTCATCCTGCCTGCCGAGTTATTTCATCATGCCTGATATTCATACTCACTGTCATAGTACGCCTTATCATAGGCGGGAGAAAAAAACAACCGGCCAGTGGACCGCTATAATGGTCTTTTCCGGACCGCCGGGAATGGTACCGCATGTATGAGGCAGGTGGCAGGCAGCGCTGACTTCGGGCGATATCGATCTGTGCAGCAGTGAAGATATATGACAGCATGAGACATAATGTTTATAACGGGGAGGTAAGGGGTGACGATGAAAGCAGCAATCAATAATAATCCGGTATCGGCCAGGCCGAAGGGGGTGCACGCCAGGAAATCTTTAGGCCCCGTGGCAAACCTGGAAGAATATGTCAATCCCGACTGGTGGAATACAATCTTCAATTCTCTCTATCTGAAAACCGATCCGGACCTGGGGGAAGACCACCAGACAACGGCCCGGGAGGTGGACTTCTTCACCGGCATCGCCCACGTGCTTCACGATGATCGAATCCTCGACCTTTCCTGCGGCCAGGGACGTCATTCCCTCGAGTTGGCCCGCCGCGGATTCAAGTTCGTGGAGGGCCTGGACCGGTCGCGGTACCTCATACAGAGGGCCAAGGTGCAGGCGAAAAAGGAGTGCCTCTACGTGAAATTCCGCGAGGGCGAGGCCCGCATGCTCCCCTACCGGCCCGATACCTTCGACGCCATATTCATCCTCGGCAACAGCTTCGGCTACTTTGAAACGGTCAATGACGACCTGCGCGTTCTCCGGGAGGTCTTCAGGGTGCTGAAGCCGTGGGGCCGGCTCCTGGTCGACGTGAACGACGGCGATCACCTGCGCAGGCATTTTCAGCCCCGGTCGTGGGAATGGATCGACAAGAATCATTTTGTCTGCCGGGAGCGCTCGATTTCCGTGGACAAGCAGCGTCTCATATCCCGCGAGTTAGTCACTCACGTGGAAAAGGGCGTCATCGCCGATCAGTTCTACGCGGAGCGGCTCTACAACAGCGACAGCATGCAGGAGCTTCTGAACGCCGCCGGCTTCAGCGATATCACGCTCCATGACTGCGCCGACTTCCCGCGCGGGCAGGAACAGGGAATGGCGGAAAAGCATATCGTCATGACCGCCCTGGTCAAGAAGGACTGGTCGCCGGTCCGCCAGCGTAAGACGGACATCAAGAACGTGACGGTCGTCCTGGGCGACCCGATGAAAAAGGATCCCGCGCGCTTCCCGTTATGCGAGGACACCGAGCGGTACGATATCGACCAGATGAAGGACGCCCTGAAAGACCTCCGGGACTATAATTTCACCTACGTCAGCAGCCACGATTCGCTGATCAACGACCTGGCGCGGCTCAAGAAGAACACCGATTTCGCCTTCAACCTGTGCGACGACGGATACAACAACGACGCCCGCCGGGAGCTCCACGTGCCCTCGCTCCTGGAGATGATGGACGTCAACTACACGGGATCGGGGCCGCAGTGCCTGGCCTACTGCTACGACAAGTCCCTCGTGCGCGGCATTGCCAAGGAAATGGGGATACCGGTGGCCAAGGCCTTCTTCATCAAGGCGGAGGACAATACCTTCGATCTCCCCTTCGCCTTTCCGGTCATCTGCAAGCCCAACATCGGCGACTGCAGCCTCGGCATCACCCAGCGGTGTGTCTGCAACGGCATCGAGGAGCTGGTGAACGCCATTTCGGAGATCAGGGACCGCCTGGGCTACGAGAAGCCGATCCTGGTAGAGGAGTTTCTTCCCGGCAAGGACCTGAGCGTCGGCATCATCGGCAATCCTCCGGAGTCGTACCGCGTGCTGCCGGTCATCGAGGAGGATTATTCGTTCCTGCCGGCGGACCTTCCGAAGATATGCGGATACGAGGCGAAATGGGTCCGGGAATCGCCCTACCGGACCGTGCGCCCCATACCGGCGGCCATCTCCGACGACATCCGCAAGCTGATCATCGAATGCTGCCTGAAGCTGTTCGAACGGCTGGAATGCCGCGACTACTGCCGCTTCGACTGGCGCCTGGACGCGAAAGGAAAGCCGAAGCTCCTCGAGGTGAATCCCAATCCCGGATGGTGCTGGGACGGCCACATGGCGAAGATGGCCGCCATAGAGGGACTGTCCTATGGGGAGATGATGGGTGAGATCCTGCAGGCCGCCGAGCATCGGATCGGGCTGGTCGGCATGAACGGTGCAAGCGGTCACGGTGAGGATTAAGCGGGACTGGCGCATACTGCTCGGCCGCGATCTCCAGATCGTTTTCGGGATAACGCTGATCTCGGCCATCGGCGTTACCTCCATAGCGCCGGCATTCCCCTCCATGGCGAAGGACCTGGGCCTCACGGAGGGGGAGGTGGTCATGCTCATCACGGTCTTCACCTTCCCCGGCATCATCCTGGCGCCGGTCATGGGTATTCTTGCCGACCGCTTCGGAAGAAAAAAAGTGATCGTTCCCTCCCTGCTGCTCTTCGGCGTAGCCGGCGGTGCATGCGCCTTTGCCACCGAGTATCCCGTTCTCCTGGTCCTGCGCTTTATCAACGGCGTGGGCGCGTCGGCCCTTGGGGGGCTGGGCCAGACCGTCATTACCGACATGTTTGCCGGCAAGGACCGGACCGAGGCGCTCGGGTACAACGCGTCGGTGCTCGGCGTCGGCACCATGATCTATCCGGCCCTGGGCGGGGCCCTGGCCCTGCTGGGATGGAACTATCCCTTTTTACTGTCGGCTCTGGCACTGCCGATGGGCATTATCGTTTTGTATGGGCTCAGGAATCCGGAGCCGGCCGCGATGCCGCCTCTGCGCCAGTACCTGGGCGGGGCCCTGCGCTCCGCCGCGGACAGGGAAGTGATGCCTGCGTACCTGGCGACGCTGGCGACCTTTATCCTCCTGTACGGGGCGCTCCTCGCTTACTTTCCCTTCCTCATGCATCAAAGATTTAACGCTTCGTCGTCGACCATCGGCCTGATGCTGGCGGCGACCTCGGTCACCACGATCATCGGCGCCTTTAACCTCGGCTGGATCTCACGGCGCTTCAGGCCCAAGACCATCATCACGGTTTCCTTTATCGCCTATGCCGCCGCCATCATGCTGGTGCTTCTCGCGGACAACATCTGGATGATGACCATCCCCGTGTTGTTATACGGCCTTGCCAATGGTCTCAATATTCCCAGCATACAGACCCATATTTCCGGGAGCGCCCCGATGGAATTCCGCGGCGCCTTCATGTCCGTCAACTCCATGGTGCTCCGCCTGGGGCAGACGGTGGGACCGGTCCTCACCGGCATTGCCTTCCAGGGATGGGGCATGGACGGGGTCTTTTACTGTTCAGCCGCCTTTTCAATCGTCGCTTTCGTTTTGCTGATCCTGTTCCTTAATGAATGATCATGTCGGCCCGCAGACATCGTCATGAACCGAAGCTTCGTTCCATCCGGGATCCGCATCTATTTGTTACTTGACAGAGAATTTACCGTCTATTAAAAATATTATCGTCTGTTGTATCTTGAATGGTGTATATCAATATCGCAGCATGTCACAGAAGAATAATAAGGGGCTGAGCTATGGGAAAATATAGTACATTGTCAAGAGTGGCGCTGATTGCCGTTTTTCTCCTGGTGGCGGTCTCGGCGGTCACCAGCGCGTTTTCCAGACACGAATATTCAGAATACAGCCCGACCATATCGGCCGACGGGCGCACCATGATATACCAGGCCGATATCGATGAGCCGAGGAAATACAAGATTTACGCGAAGCAGAAGATATTTGACAAGTGGAGCAGGCCGGTGGCCCTGGACAGCATCAACTCGGGATATGCCGACGGCGGATGCTTCATCACCTACGACCAGAACTCGCTTCTTTTCACGTCGGATCGGAAAGGGGGGCTGGGGAACTGCGACCTCTGGATATCGCAGCGCAAGGGCGACCGCTGGTCCACCCCGGTGAACATGGGCGCTCCCGTCAATTCGCCCGGCTACGAAGGCTTTGCTTCCCTTTCGCCTGACGGCAACACCCTGTTCTTCGTGCGCGAATGCCCGGAGAAGACCGGCTGCAAGGACAAGCTGGGCATCTTTTACGCGGAAAAGAAAGATGACACCTGGGGCCAGCCGAGAAAAATGCCCAATCCGATAAACACGGAATACTGCGAGTTCGGCCCCGTCATCCTGGCGGACAACCTGACCCTCATTTTCAGCTCCACGAGGCCCGGAGGATCCGGCGGGTACGATCTTTACAAAACCGAAAGGACCGAAAGCGGCGGATGGAGCAAGCCCGTCAACCTGGGGAACTTCATCAACACCAAGGGGGAAGACAGCCTGATCGCCATTCCCGCGTCGGGTGACATCATGTACTACACCAAGTCCCTGGGCAGGGACGAGGGCGGACGGGAAAGCGCCCGGAGGATCTTTTCCGTGCCCATTCCCGAAAACCTCCAGCAGACCAAGGTCGTTGTCGTGAAGGGAACGGTGCGGGATAAAAGGGACACTGACAAGACACTGTTCGCGGAGTTGAACATCACGGACATAAAACATGACGACCGCACCATTACCATTCACAGCAATAAGGATGACGGGAAGTATATCGTCATCCTCAACAAGGGAAAGATATGCGATTTTTCCGTCAAGAGTCCGGGCTACATGTTCTATTCGCGGAAGATAGACCTCACCGGGCTCCAGCAGTACAAGGAGATCAACGAGGACATACTCCTTGAGCCGATCGTGGTGGGGGCGAATATCGTCCTCAATAACATGTATTTTGAGTTCAGGAGCTTCAAGCTCCTCAGGGAGTCAAAGTACGAGCTGAACCGGATTATCCAGCTGATGAAGGAAAATCCCACCATGAAGGTGGAGATCAGCGGCCACACCGATAATATCGGGTCCGAGACCGCTAACAACAAGCTTTCCATGCAGCGGGCCAAGACCGTCGTGGACTACCTGATCAACAAGGGGATCGGCAAGAACAGGCTGGTGAGCAAGGGATACGGCAAAAAGAAGCCCATAGCGACCAACAAGTCCGACGAGGGGCGGAAGGAGAATCGCCGCGTCGAGATCGAGGTCCTTGCCATATAGGCCCGATGGATGGACTGGAGCTCACCCTGAGCCAGGATCCGGCACGCAATGGATGAAGAACCAAAAGACCCGACAATCGAGGAGCTGCGACGGCGCATAACAACGCTTGAGGAGACGGAGGCGGTCTTCAGGAAAACCATTGCCGACCTGTATAAAAGCGAGGAGCTGTACCGGCTTCTGGCTGAGAATTCCTCCGACGTGATATGGGCCATGACCCTTGACGGCCGTTTTACCTACGTCAGCCCGTCGGTCACGGCCATGACCGGCTACACCCCCGAAGAAGCCATGGAAATCCCTATGCAGAAGTATCTCCTCCCGGAGTGTGTGTCCTTCGTCTCCGGGGAGCTTGCCCGGGAGCTGCGGAAACCGGCCGGGGAGCGCGCGAACATCAGGACCATGGAGCTGCAGCAGTACGGGAAGGACGGCTCCGTGATAGATATCGAGACGACGATGTCGTGGATCCTTGACGATAAAGGTGAGCCCATCGGTATTCAGGGGAGCACCAGGGACATCCGGGGCAGGAAGATGGCGCGCATGGCCCTGGAGGAGAGCGAGGAGCGGTATCGCTCTCTCTTTGAGCGCTCCCTGGACATAGTATTCATCCATGATTTCAAGGGCCGTTTCATCGATGTCAACAGCGCCGGGATCAACGCCCTCGGCTATTCGAAGGAGGAAATCCCCGCCCTGACGCTGCGGGACGTCCTCGGCGACGACCAGATGCCGATGGTGGAAGAGCTGGTCAGGGAGCTCAAGGAAACCGGCGCCCAGAAAAACCCCACGGAATTCATCCTCTACACAAAGGAGGGCGGATGCGTGTTCGTTGAAACAAAGTCGTTTCTCATGTACCGCAACCGGAAGCCCTACGCGGTGCAGGGGATCGGGCGGGAGATAAGCGACCGCAAGCAGATGGAAGAGGAGCTGCGGCGCCACCATGAAAAGCTCGAGATGATCGTGCAGGAGCGCACCGCGGAGCTCAAGGGCATCAACAAGCAGCTGATCCGGGAGATCATCGAGCGGAAGCAGGTCGAGAACGAGCTGCGGAACAGCGAAAACAGTCTCAGGGCCCGCAATGAAATACTGGATAAAGAGCTGGAGAGCGCCCGCATCATCCAGAAGGCCCTCATGCCGAAGGAGGTCCCGGTCTATCCTCCCCTTGCCATCGATTACCGGTATCTGCCCCTCGAGGCGGTGGGCGGCGATTTTTTTTCTTTTACGATCCTTGCCGAGGGCGGCCTGGGGATCTTCATCGGCGACGTGACCGGCCACGGCGTTCCCGCGGCGCTGTTCCTCTCCCTCGTGCGGACCATATCCAACCATGCCTGCCGAAAGTGCGGCACCAGTCCCTCCCGGTACATCGAGATGATCAATTACGAGGTGTACCGGGACATGCCCGATTACTATATGACGGCCCTCTACGGTCTTTTCAGCCGCCATGAGGGCGGGGTTACCTTCACCTTCGCCCGGGGCGGCCATCCCTTCCCGATAGTGTATCGCCGCGAGAGCGATTCAGCCGAGTACATCAAGGCCAGGGGTAACCTGCTGGGCTGGAACGAGAATAACTCCTACGGCGAAGCCTCGGTGGAGCTGCGGCCGGGCGACCGCATTTTTCTCTATACCGACGGCATTCCGGACACGATCAACGAAGAGCGGGAGATGCTCGATTCAGACAACGAGAATTTTCTGAACCTTTTTCGAGATCCGGAGCGGCGCACCATTAGCGGAAAGCTGGACTGTATCATCGATACGGTCACGCGTTTCAGGAAGGGCGCGCCCCTCGTGGATGACATCATCCTTATCGGCATCGAGGTGCAGTAGTCCCGCCTCAGGCCTTGCCGCTGAAGACCTTGCCCAGGAACTCCAGGACCCTTGCCTTCACCTCTTCAGATTCCCTGCCGCGAACGATGCCATGGCGCTTCGCGAAAATCCTGATGAGCTGTTTCCGCTCAGTGCCGAGGCGGTCGAAAATCTCCAGGCCGCTTACCGGGTTGACCACCGGGTCGTCGGAGCCCTGAATGATCAGGGCGGGGTCCCTGACGAGGGGAAGGCGCTCTTCCACGACCTTCATGAGCCTGCCCAGTTCGCTGACCCCGGCGACGGGATTGCGGAAATAGTTGATATGGGGATTTTCCGGGGTGTTGGTGACAAAATCCATTTTCCCCTTGTTCACGTGGATCCTCGTGAGGAAATTGTTCCACATGACAACGGCCGACGAGAGCCGCGACGATATGTTCTGCAGCTTCAGGGGCGCGTTGATGGAAATGACGCCGCGGAACCTGCCCGGCTTATTCGCCGCCTGCAGCAGGGCGATGCCCGCGCCGGTGGAGAAGCCGCCGATGGCCAGGGTCTTCATCGAGTTTTTCATGATGATGTAGGCCCTTCCCACCGAGTCGTACCACTTCTCCCAGTTGCGCGTCGCCAGGTCTTCCGGCGCTGTGCCGTGGCCGCGCAGGCGGGCGCCGTAGACGTTGTATCCCTTCCCGTGGAGGAAGTCCGCCAGGGGCCTGATCTCCTCGGGCGCTGCCATGTAGCCGTGGACCAGAATGATCCCCTTCCGGCTGAAGAGGCGCTTCAGGAAAAAGGGCTGCCCGATCTCCCTCGGCTTGCTTTCGCCCGTGATGCCGTATTTCATGTAATCCTCATCGAAGAGCTTCCTGTCCAGCTCGATGAAGCGGTTCCGGATCGTTCTCCTGATCCACCAGGCCGGCATGAAGCACAGGCGGTCCAGGGCCGCGGTAAGGGCGGTGAGGGGCTCGATCTCGTTCGTGAGCACCTCCATGATGTTGTCCTTCCTGATGGTGTGGAAGTCATAGAGCTTGGTGAAACGGCCACGGTTTTTGCGGATGATGCCGTCCTTCAGGGAGATGAGGCCGTCGGACAGGGCCGATTCGATGAAATTCGCGTACTTGTCATGAAAATCGTCCGTGAGGAGATAGAACTGCTTCTTCTGGAGCGCGGTGTGATAGTTGGTGAGGCCGCTCGCACGGATCCTGTCCATGGCCAGGAAGGCGCGGTTTTTAAGGTCATCTTCGCTGATCCATCCTTTCTTGTAATGGGTAAGGATGTATGAAAGCAGGTGATCGTGGTTCACCGTGGTCATGCCGTAGATCGCGTTCATGTACTGGAGCATCACGGCGAGGTCCAGGGGAGCAAGGGCGGAGAGCCTCTTCGAATCATCCGGTGAGAGGTAGAGGGAATCATCGGCCAGCATCTCCATGACCTGGCTGTTCGATTGAAGGTATTCCCTCGCATAGATCGGCTTCCCGAAATTGATGTCTATGTCAACGCCTTCCATGACCATGGTGCCCTCGACCTCGAGCTCCTCCTTGAAGCGGGCGGACATGTCCTTGACGAACCTTCCCACCAGCTTGTTTATGGCGTTGTCCCGGGCCCTGACCGGGTAATAGGTCAGGTTCACCGGCACGATGCACGTTTCTTTTTTGAGAATGCCGCCCAGGTCCTGGAGGTCGAAGCCGTAGGCGGCGGCAATCTGTTCAAGCCTGCCCATGTCGCTCTTTTCATGGAAGCGGCGGATCTTCTCCCGCATGAACTGAGATAGGAGGGCGATGCGGGCCGCGCCGGTATGGGGGGGCCGCCGGATGCCGGTGTTGTACACCATGAATTTGCCCTTTTCGACAATCTTCTTGTCCTTGATCATCTGGCCTTCCGGAAATATGATGACCGGGTGCCTGTCCGTGAGGAGCGAGCCGATGAGGATGGCGTTCCGGTTCTGGTCCGCCGTTGAAACGGCGCCGACCCTGTCCATGAACTCGCCCATCTTGCCGCTGAAGAAGGATCTGTCGGCCAGGGATATGGGGTATTTGCGGAGCTTCTTTTTTATGATATAGGGCATCAGGAAGGTTTCCATTCGCGTGAAATGGTTCACGACATAGAGCACCGGCTGGTCCGGCACGTTTTCAAGGCCGTGGACGCGTAGGTCCGTGCCGGAAGCCTTGAAAATGGTATCGAGGGTGATTTCGAGGGTCGTCAGAAGGGTATTGGAAATGTTCATCGGGCATCTCCTGAAGATATGGTTCTATGTCCGGCGCGTATCCGCACCGGGTGCACGGTCAATACTTTCTCTCCCGGTAGTCCCTGAGAATGTCGCCATGGTCGAAGGCCATCTCCTCCGGCGGGGCGTCAAGGGGGAATATCCGCGCTTCGGCCGCGTCATCGGCCCCCACCGGCGTGCCCCGGGCCGTCGCAATGTATACGGTTGTGATGGTGTGCTTCCGGGGGTCCCGGGACGGATCGGAATAGGTATGGAACTGCCTGACCAGGGTAACGGCCAGGCCGGTCTCCTCGCGGGCCTCCCTGACAGCGGCTGATTCAAGGGTCTCGCCGTAATCGACGAATCCCCCTGGGATCGCCCATCCGTAGGGTGGATTTTTACGCTTGATGAGCACGATCCCGGCGGGGGAGGACGAAGGAGGATCGTTCTCAATTTCAATGATGATGTCCACGGTCGGGGCCGGGTTCCTGTATTCCACGGTCATGATCTTAAGAGAACCGGTATAATTATTGTAAAGGATTCAATGATCGCCAGACAGGGTATCCCTTTGTTGAGGGAACCTCCAGGTGTGATACTGTGACAGCAAAAGGGCCTTTTCAAGTAAAATATTACCGTTTGTCCAAATAATTTGGGGTTGGGGGTAAATCGCTCCGCTGCTTATGACAGGTACCGGTCTATGGAAGCCGCAGCCCTCCTCCCGTCCTGTATGGCATACACCACGAGGGAGGCGCCCCGGGACGAATCGCCGGCCGAGAACACGCCCTCAACGCTGGTCATGGAATTCTCGTCGATCCTGATGTTGCCCCGTCCGTCCAATTCAAGGCCCAGTTCACGGACCAGGCCGGTATGGACCGGGTGAATGAAACCCATGGCAAGGAGCACCAGCTCCGCGTCCAGGGTGAATTCAGATCCCGGCACCTCTGTCATGACCGGGTTCCCGCCGGGGCCGGCGGTCCACTCGACCTTCTTTGCAACTATCTGTTTTACCCGGCCATCAACGCCGGAAAATTTCACCGTGGACACGTTCCACATTCTCTCGCACCCCTCCTCGTGGGAGCTGGAGGTTTTGAGGAGCTTCGGCCAGAGAGGCCAGGGCTCCTTCGCGGTGCGGTGCTCCGGCGGTTTCGGCAGGAGTTCAAGCTGGGTGATGGACCGGGCGCCCTGGCGGTTGGCGGTGCCCACGCAGTCCGCGCCGGTGTCGCCGCCGCCGATGACCACCACGTTCTTGTCATAGGCGCGGATAATCTCGCTCTCCGGAATGGCGTCTCCCTTTACGACCCGATTCTGCTGAATAAGGTAGTCCAGGGCCGGGTGTATGCCCCCGAGGTTTCTCCCCTCGATCGGAAGGTCCCGCGCCTCCCGGGAGCCGATGGCGATGCAGATCGCGTCAAAATCCTTCCGCAGCGAAGAGGCAGGCAGATCTTTCCCGACGGTGACGCCGGTTTTAATGACAAGCCCTTCCTCGACCATCAGGTTCACGCGCCGGTCGATGATGTACTTGTTCAGCTTGAAGTCGGGGATGCCGTAGCGGAGATATCCCCCCACGCCGTCCGCCGACTCGAAAAGCGTCACGCTGTGGCCGGCCCTGTTCAGGAGATCGGCGCAGGCCAGGCCCGCCGGGCCGCCGCCGATGACGGCGACCTTTTTCCCGGTACGGCTCTCTGGCGGCTGCGCCTTCACCAGGCCGAGGGACCAGGCCTTTTCGATGACCGCCAGCTCGTTCTGGCGGATGGTGACGGCGTCGTCGCCGATGGACAGCACGCAGGAGGCCTCGCACAGGGCCGGGCAGACCCTGCCGGTGAACTCGGGAAAGTTGTTCGTCTCCTGGAGGATCTCGTAGGCGCCCTTCCAGTCACCCCGGTACACGCGGTCCTGCCACTCCGGCATGATGTTGGACACCGGGCATGCCCAGTGGCAGAAAGGGACGCCGCAGTCCATGCAGCGCGAGGCCTGGAGCCGGCGGGCGTCGTCGGGCAGGTGCTTCTCCACTTCGCTGTAGTCGTTGACGCGCTCTTCCACCGGCCGGTAGCCGGCTTCCTGGCGCCGTGTATGCATAAAGCCTTTCGGATCTCCCATGTCAGTATGTCACTCCCAGCTGTTCTTCTTCCCGTATCCGGGCGAGCTTTTCGTCGATCATGGACAGCTTCATCTCGTCCATGGCGCGCTTGTACTCGAGCGGCAGCACCTTCACGAACTTCGGCAGGACCTCGTGCCAGCCGTGGAGGATGTCCCGGGCGACGGTGCTCCCGGTGTACTTGACGTGCTTTTCGAGGTGCTCGATGATGAACTCCTGGTCCTCGTATTCGCGCACCGTCGAAAGGTTCACCATCCCCCTGTTGCAGAAATACTCGAACACCCCGTCGCGGTCGAGGACGTAGGCGATGCCGCCGCTCATGCCGGCCGCGAAGTTACGGCCCACCCTCCCGAGGACGATGATGCGCCCGCCGGTCATGTACTCGGCGCAGTGGTCGCCTGTGCCTTCCACCACCGCGGCGGCGCCGCTGTTGCGCACGGCGAAGCGCTCCCCGGCTATGCCGCGGATGTAGGCCTCGCCCGCGGTGGCGCCGTAGAGGACCGTATTCCCGATGATGATGCTCTCCTCCGGCACGAAGGCGCAGCCCGCCGGCGGTATCACGACGATGCGTCCGCCGGAGAGGCCCTTGCCCAGGTAGTCGTTGGCGTCTCCCTCGAGGCGAAAGGTGATTCCCCGCGCCAGGAAGGCGCCGAAGCTCTGCCCCGCGTGGCCCCGGAAACTGCACGATATGGTGTCGTCCGGCAGGCCCTCCTCGCCGAAGCGGCTCGACACCTCGTAGGAGAGCATGGTGCCGACGGCCCGGTCGGTGTTGTTGACGGGGAGCGCGATCTGGACCGGCATGCGGCCGTAGCGCTCCAGTGCCGGGCTCGACCGCTCGATCAGGGTTCGGTCAAGGACATCGTCAATTTTATGTATCTGCGACTGCACGCAGTGCGTTGCGTTCACCGACGCCTCCTTCGGGATGTGGAGAAGGGGAGACGGGTCCACGGTTTTCGCCTTCCAGTGGTCGATGGCACGCACGGTAAGGAGGTCCCTCCGGCCGACCAGGTCGTCGAACTTCCTGACGCCCAGCTCCGCCATGATCTCCCGCACCTCCCGCACCATGAAGGTGAAGAAGTTGATGAGGTGCTCCGGCCTGCCGGTGAATTTCTTCCGGAGCTCAGGGTCCTGGGTGGCGACGCCCACGGGGCAGGTGTTCTGGTGGCACTTGCGCATCATCACGCATCCCAGCACGATGAGGGTGGAGGTGCCGAAGCCGAACTCCTCCGCACCCAGCAGCGCGACGATCACGATCTCGCGGCCGGTCTTGATCTGGCCGTCGGTCTGGAGCCGCACCCGGCCGCGCAGGTCGTTCATGACCAGGGTCTGGTGGGTCTCGGCGAGACCGATCTCCCAGGGAAGCCCCGCGTGCTTGATGGAGCTGATGGGGCTCGCGCCGGTGCCTCCCTCGAAGCCGCTGATGAGGATGTTGTCCGCGTGGGCCTTGGCGACGCCGGCAGCGACGGTGCCCACGCCGCTCTCCGACACGAGCTTGACGCTCACCCGCGCCTTCGGGTTGGCGTTCTTAAGGTCAAAGATGAGCTGCGCCAGGTCTTCGATGGAGTAGATGTCGTGGTGCGGCGGCGGCGATATGAGGGTGACCCCCGGGGTCGAGTGCCTGGTCTTTGCGATGGTCCTGTCGACCTTGTACCCGGGGAGCTGTCCCCCTTCGCCCGGCTTCGCGCCCTGGGCTATCTTGATCTGGAGCTCGTCCGCGTTGGCCAGGTAGTTGCTGGTGACGCCGAACCTTCCCGAGGCGACCTGCTTGATGGCGCTCCGGGTGGAGACGCCGTCCGGGTGCGCCGTGAAGCGCTCCGGGTCTTCGCCCCCCTCGCCGGAATTGCTGCGGCCGCTGATGGCGTTCATGGCCGCGGCAATGGTCTCGTGGGCCTCCTTCGATATGGACCCGAAGGACATGGCGCCGGTGGTGAGGCGCTTCAGGATGTTCTTCTCGCTCTCGACCTCGTCTATCGGTATGGGCGTCTGTTTCCTGAAGTCGAAGAGTCCCCGGATGAAATGGGGACGCCGGTTCAGGCCGTTTATCAGGTCGGAGAATTTCTTGTAAATGGCGTAATCGCCGGACCGGGTGGCCCACTGCAGAAGATGAATCGACTCCGGGTTCCATGCGTGTCGCTCACCCTCCTTGCGGAACTGGTATACGCCCTGGGACTCGAGGAGCCTCGGCCTTCTCACGAAGGCGGTATCGTGATGCATCAGCGCTTCGCGCTCCACCTCGGCGATGCCGATGCCGCCGATGCGCGAATCCGTTCCCGTAAAATAGGTTTCTATCAGGTCCCCGCCGAGGCCGACTGCCTCGAAGATCTGGGACCCGCGGTAGCTCCGCAGCGTGGAGGTTCCCATTTTTGACAATACTTTCAAAAGCCCCTTGTTGACGGCCTTGATGTAATTGTCCTCGGCCTTCATGTAACGCAGGTTCTTGAGCTCCTCTTTCTGCACCAGGTCATGGATGGTGGCGAAGGCGCCGTAGGGATTCACGGCGCTTGCCCCGTACCCGAAGAGGAGGGCGAAATGCATCACCTCCCGGGCCTCGGCGGTTTCTATGATGAGTCCGATGCGCGTGCGCTTCTTCGTCCGTATCAGGTAGTGATGGACGCCGGCGCAGGCGAGGAGCGATGGTATGGGGGCGTTCTCCCGGTCGGCTCCCCGGTCCGACAGTATTATGTAGGAATAGCCCTGGTCGATTTTTTCCTCAACGCTCATGCAGAGGTTGTCGAGGGCACGCTTCATGCTGCCCGGCGCGGTCCTGACCGGGAAGGTCATGGGCAGGGTGATGCTCTTGAACGCGGGATCCGTGTTCTGCCGGATGGTCTCGATGTTCCGGTTGGTGAATATGGGGCTCTTGAACTTGATCATGCGGCAGTGCTCGGGCGTCTCGTCCAGGAGGTTCTTCTGCGCGCCGATGTAGCTGGTAAGGGTCATGACCAGCTCCTCCCGGATCGGGTCTATGGGCGGGTTCGTCACCTGGGCGAAGCACTGCTTGAAGTAATTGAAAAGGCGCTGGGGCCTGTCCGAAAAGACCGCCAGGGGAGTGTCGGTCCCCATGGACCCGGTCGGCTCCTGGGCCGTCTCCGCCATGGGAACGATGATGTCCTCGACGTCTTCGCGGGTGTATCCGTGGAGGAGGTGTAGGTCGTGGAGCGCTTCCGATTCGACCGCCACCGGCGCGTCACCCTTCATGTCAAGGTCCTCCAGGTTGATACGGTTGAGCTGGACCCAGAGCTGATAGGGCTTTCGGGTGTAAATGGAGCGCTTGATCTCGTCGTCCGGGATGATGCGGCCCTGTTCCATGTCAACGAGGAGCAGCTTGCCCGGCATGAGACGCCCCTTGTAGATGATCGCCTCCGGGGGGAAGGTCTGGACGCCCACCTCCGATCCCATGACGATGAGATCGTCCCGTGTGATCACGTAGCGGGACGGCCGCAGTCCGTTCCGGTCCAGGGTGCCCCCCACGTAGCGTCCGTCGCAGAAGACCATGGAGGCGGGACCGTCCCACGGCTCCATGAAGGTGGAGTGGAACTCGTAGAAATATTTCAGCTCTTCCGGTATGGGGTTTTTCTCGTTCCATGATTCCGGTATGAGCATCATGAGGGCGTGGGGAAGGGACCGGCCGTTGTAGTAGAGCATTTCCAGGACGTTGTCAAAGGATGCCGAATCGCTTTTGCCCGGCTCGATGACCGGCATTGTTTTTTTCAGCTCGTCTCCGAACACGGATGACGCGAAGGTGGATTCGCGGGCCGACATCCAGAACCGGTTTCCCTTGACGGTGTTGATCTCGCCGTTATGGGCGAGCATCCGGAAGGGCTGGGCCAGGTCCCAGGACGGAAAGGTGTTTGTGCTGAAACGCGAGTGGACCAGGGCCACGGCGCTGGCCGCGCGGGGGTCCCTGAGGTCGCGGTAATAATGGCGCACCTGCGCGGGCATGAGCATCCCCTTGTACACGATGGTCCTGCCCGACAGGGAGGGTATATAAAAGAGGTGCTTTTCCCTGTGGGAGGAATTCCTGATGGCGTCCTCTGTCATTTTCCGTATGACGTACAGCTTCCGTTCGAGGAGGTCCCTGTCTATCGGGACGTCGCCGGAAACGAAGATCTGCTTCATGGCCGGTTCGGAAGCCTTTGAAATTGTTCCCAGGACCGAGTTATCGACGGCTATGTCCCGCCATCCTATGACGGACAGGCCCTCCTCGCCGACGACGCGCTCCAGTTCCGCCATGCACGATTCGGCCTCGCTCTTCTTCCGGGGAAGGAATACGATGCCGGTGCCGTACTCTCCCGGACCGGGGAGCGCGGCCATATCATCCCGGTACAGATCGTGGGGTATCTGCATGAGAATGCCGGCCCCGTCGCCGGTCTTGTTGTCCGCGCTTTCGGCTCCGCGGTGTTCCATGCGCTCAAGAACTTCAAGGCCGCGCTCGATTATCTCGTGGGAGCGTTTTCCTTTTATGTGAGCGACGAAACCGATGCCGCATGAATCGTGTTCGTGGGCGCTGTTGTAGAGTCCTTCCTGAGGTGGCAACGAGTCTGACATGAAACAAGTTCTCCTGAATTGAATCTTAAATGAAAAATCAACTGCCTGAATCGCAACAAGTCGTTATGTAAATCTCAGAAATAATATACTATAACTATAATAAATTTCACATTACATTTATGTAAAATTTTATTTATTCTAACATTAAGTTTAGCAATGCTAAAATTAATGTTACATGAAAATAAAATTTTCAGATTAATGCTTTCAATCGTATTTGTTGATGAGAGTTCTTCTTGACGATAAAGTTATCACTCTGAAAAGTGTTTTCAAAATTTGTGCAGTGAAAAATTTTTCGTCTGCACCATGTGATGCGTCTTCGGTAAGATTCATACTCTACTCGTCAGAGGGGCCTTGTGAATAGTACGACAAAGAAGCAGGTTAAATTATACATCTTTTATTGCGCCAACAGCCTGGATGGCGATGAATTGAACCGCGCGGTACATGCCGATGAAGAAATCGAATACCGGATCATCAGCCTCCCCTGTTCGGGCAAGGCCAATCTGCTCTATCTCATCAAGGCCTTCGAAAAGGGCGCCGACGGTCTCCTGATGATCACCTGCGAGAAAAATAAATGCCACTATCTTGAAGGAAACCTCAGGTCGCCCAAGCGGGTCGAGGAAGTCAATTCGTTGCTTGAAGAAATTGGGATGGGAAAAGACCGCATGGCGGTATTAACAGTGAATGGTCAGGGGCTCGAGCCGGTCCTGTCGCGGCTGCATGAATTTAGCGATTCCATCAAGAACATGGCAGCTCTGACAGCCTGACCCCGTGGGACCCTGTCCGGCCTCCGGTGCGGCAATAAATAAAGATATTTTTATAGACTGGAATTGAACATGAAAACAGGAAAAACGCTCAGCGATCAGATACAGAACGGGGATTTCATCGTCACCGCCGAATACCTGCCGAAGGCTGAAACCGACGGCGCGTCGATGAAAAGCGCCCTCCAGGCGCTGCAGGCGGTGCCCTCGGCCGTCAACGTGTCCGATAATCCCTTCGGGGTCGCCCAGTCGAGCCTTGCGGCCTCGGTATTGCTGGCCCAGTCCGGGATAGAGCCGATATTCCAGGTCGTCACCCGCGACAGGAACCGCATAGCCCTCCAGTCAGACCTGCTGGGCGCCGCGACGCTGGGGATCAGGAACCTGCTCTGCCTTTCCGGCTACCACCAGAGCCTGACGGACAGCGCCGAGTCGGCCAATGTCTATGACATCGATTCGACCCAGCTCCTGGCCATGGTCAAGGCCATGACGCACAAGGGAGAACTCCTGAACGGGGCCAGGATCGGCGGCTCTTTTTCCATGACCGCAGGGGCGGTGGCAAATCCCTCCCTGAAACCCATCGAGTTGAACATGCTGCGCCTTGCCCAAAAGGCCGAAAGCGGCGCCGCTTTCATACAGACCCAGGCAGTTTTTAATGTCGAAGAATTCGGACAGTGGCTTGCGGCGGCGCAGCAGGCGGGCATTGGCGCGACCACGGCGATCCTTGCCGGGGTCCTTCCCCTGGAGAGCGCCGAAGAGGCCGAGCGTCTCCGGAATGCCTACACCGAGTTCCAGATCCCCGACAGCGTGGTGGAGCGGCTGCGATCGGCCGGAGACGGGGCGGCCCAGAAAAAGGAAGGCCTTGCCATCTGCGTCGAAACCATCCAGGCCCTGAAGAACATGAAGGGCGTCCGGGGAATCCATGTTCTCTCGGGCGGCAAGGAAGAAATCATACCGCGGCTCCTGGGGGAATCGGGCCTATCCGTCAAAGACTAAATGGAAGGGGAGATGTGACGCCATGCCCAAGAAATATCATATCGAAACGAAACCGGTGCCGCCGCGCCGGCCCCGCGTCGGAAAATACGGCATCGTCGACTGGCGCGAGGATTGCGCGCGGTGCCATAACTGCGTGAAAAAAGCGTGCGTATACGACCGCCACAGGGACGAGATGAAATACATCAGGAACCTCGAGGACGTGGACGCCCTTTTCTTCGACTGCATGGGCTGCCTCTCCTGCGTGCAGGAATGCACGAAGAACCTGCTGCGCCTTTCCATTAACCCGGCCTATGAGAACCTCGGCAACGGCTACTGGAGGCCGGAGATCATCCATACCACGTG
Source organism: Spirochaetota bacterium (assembly GCA_017999915.1). Lineage (NCBI taxonomy): Bacteria > Pseudomonadati > Spirochaetota > Spirochaetota bacterium. Next base: position 252,662 of record JAGNKX010000001.1, on the reverse strand, counting down.
GCTCCAGGCCGAGACCGCCAAGATTCCAGTGTCCGGCGCCGGGTACGGGGGGAGATTTTCCGGCCACGGCTTCGATTCGATGTGGACCGATATGTCGGAGATCGTGAGGCCCACCAGGGACGGGATCCACGGCCGCGAGTATATCAGCACCGCGGTGGATGTCGGGTCAAAGAACTCGTACCTTTCCTTCGGCGACGCGCAGGTGGGTGCCGATCTTCCTCCCCTGCTCTCCCTTCCCATGCCGCTTTTAATAGACATGATACCGTCGAACTATTCATTGCCGGTCCTTGAATCCTTTATCGCCGAAACGGCCTTCAGGACCGACCTCATTGCAATCATCGATTCCGGCAAATGGCCTGTGGCGATGAACAATCCGGAACTGTATCTTCCCCATCTGGCCTTCTTCTTCGATCATGACGCGAAGATGCTCCCTTCCGACATAGTGGCAAAAACAAGGCTCGTCGAGATTCCCTATGGCGGGAATGTCAGGGAACGGATTGAGGAATTCAAACGGATAAACAGGAACATCATCGTGTCGGTGCGGATCAACATGGACGCCGACGGCATCGGCCGCGCCGAGGAGCTGGCCGCCGGCGGCGTCGAGGTCATCCATGTGGTGGCTGACACCAACGGCAGCGAGATAGGCGCGGCCAAACCCAGGTTCATCAAGGACATGATCAGGACCATCCACACGGCGCTGATCCGGAAGGGAATCCGCGACGAGGTCACGGTGGTGGCGGGCGGCGGCATCGCCCTTCCCGAGCACATGGCCAAGGGCATCATCTGCGGCGCCGATTTGGTTTCAGTGGAGCTGCCGCTGCTCATAGCCCTGGAATGCCATCTTTGCGACAGGTGCAGTGCGGGTCACCTATGCCCGGCCAAGATACGGGACGTGACCATGGAATATGCCGTGGGCCGGATGACGAACCTGATCAGCGCCTGGCACAACCAGCTGATCGAGCTCATGGGAGCCATGGGGATGCGCGACGCCCGCCGCCTCCGGGGAGACGTGGGCAGGGCGATGTTTTTCGAACAACTTGAGGAGGAGACCTTTGGCAAACTTTTTGGAACTCGACTGCAGGCTTGAGGACATCATTCCGGAAAAAACCCTCAAGACGCGGACTCCTCAGTTCAAGCAGGAGCGCACGATCCGTCACGCGCCGCCGCGCTATCGCAATGAATTCGCCAAATACGTCATTTACCGGGACGAGGAGAAATGCGCCCTCTGCGGCGCCTGCGCAGCGACCTGTCCCCAGGGCGTCCATGTCCTGAAGCCGGGATACAAGTATTTCGCCGCGCCCAGGAGCCATCTCTGCATCGGACCCCGGTGCGAAAAAAAGGGACGCTACTGCATCACCGCCTGCCCCCGGGGAGCCCTGACGATAGAGGAAAATCCGATGATGAAGGCCCTCGGGGACTACCGGTGGACCGCGAACATGATCCTGGCCACGTGGAAAATGGCCGAGACCGGCGAGGTCCCGAACGAGGATTACGAATTTGATTTTGAGACCGGGAACTCCGGCGGCGGTTTTGACCGCATCCGGTTCAGGTTTCCGGAAACGCCCCCGGTTCGGGTAAAACTTGAAGACATCGATATCGGCATAGAGCTGAACCGCCGCAATGACGGCCGCGCGAAAATCAGGATTGACGTCCCCTGGTACGGAGGCGGGATGTCCTTTGGCTCGGTCAGCAATACGACGCAGCTTTCCAAGGCCCGGGCCGCCGTGGCGTGGAACACCTTCACCTGCACCGGCGAGGGCGGATACATGGAGCGGATGAGGCCCTATGACGATCACGTGATCACCCAGGTCGCCACCGGCCTTTTCGGCGTGCGCGAGGAGACAATCCAGCGGGTCCCCATCGTCGAGTTCAAATACGCCCAGGGAGCGAAGCCGGGCCTCGGCGGACACCTCCTGGGGGACAAGAACACCCCGGCCGTGGCGCGGATGCGGGAAACAGTGGTGGGGATATCGCTCTTTTCCCCTTTCCCCTTCCACAGCGTCTACTCCATAGAAGACCACATGAAGCACCTCGACTGGATCAAGCACATGAACCGCCGCTGCCTCGTTTCGACGAAGGTTTCAACACCGACCGACGTGGACATGGTGGCGGTGGGGAGCTATTTCGCCGGCACCCACATCGTGCACATCGACGGCGGGTACGGCGGCACCGGCGCGGCCCCGGATATCGCCAAGAAGAACATCGCCATGCCCATCGAATACGCCATCCCCAAGGTCCATAATTTCCTTGTGGCCGAAGGTGTGCGGGAACACGTCACGCTCATGGCCAGCGGCGGCATACGCAATCCCTACGACGTGGCCAAGGCCATCGCCATGGGAGCGGACGGGGTCATCGTCGGCACCATGGAAATGGTCGCCCTCGGGTGCGTTCGGTGCGGGCGCTGCTCTGCCGGCCGCGGATGCCCCCGCTGCATCGCTACCACCGACAAGAAGCTGGTGCGGAAGATCGATCTGGAATGGGGAACCCAGCGGCTTATCAACACTTACAATGCCTGGAGGAACGAGCTCATGAGGATCCTCCGGCGGCTGGGCCTCGACAGCATCAAGAAGCTGCGGGGCCGTTCGGATCTGCTGATGCATCTAGACTATACTAATGACGTGGAGCGCAAGGCGTGAAGAACAACCTGATAGAACACATCATCGATTCCAGGAAAAGGCTCGTCGCGGAATTCGGGTTGCCGGCGAAGGCCGGGAAATGCGAAGAGGAGGGTGGCTGCGGCGTCGTCGGTTTCTGCTGCTCCGAGCCTGTCCCGGGCAAGCACATTCACGAGCCCTCCAAGCAGATGCACAACCGCGGCAACGGCAAGGGCGGCGGCATAGCGGCGGTGGGATTCGTGCCGGAAGAGCTCGGCGTGACCAGGGAAATCCTCGACGACTGCTACATGGTCCACGTGGCCTATCTGGACCCGGCGTCGCAGCCCGAGGTGGAAAAACAATTCATCGATCCTTTCTTTGACATAGCCCACAGGGCGATGCTCGATACGGTCGATGACTGGAAAAAGGTCCCCGGCCTGGAAGTGAGGCCGCCGGACGTGTGCCGCTATTTCGTGCGTGTCAAACCGGCGGTGCTTGATTCTTTTATTAATGAAAATAAACTCCTCGATCTGGACCGCCGCGAAGGGGAAGAGGAATTCCTGAACCAGAACAGCTTCAGGCTCAACCAGACCTTTTACGCCTCCCTGGGGGACAAGCAGGCCTTCGTCCTATCCAACGGCAGGAACATGATGATCCTGAAGGTTGTCGGATACGCTGAGGCGGTGACCCAGTATTACATGATCGAGGACCTCCGCGCCCATGTCTGGATCGCCCACCAGCGCTTCCCTACCAAGGGCCGCGTCTGGCACCCCGCCGGGGCCCACCCCTTCACGGGAGTGAACGTTGCCCTGGTGCACAACGGGGACTTCGCCAATTACCATTCCGTTTCCGAGCACCTGCTGCAGAGGAACATCCGTCCCCAGTTCCTCACCGACACCGAGGTATCGGTCCTGCTCTTCGACCTGCTGAACCGCACCTACCGCTATCCTCTTGAATACATCATCGAGGCCATGGCCCCCACGACGGAGCTCGACTTCGACCGGCTCCCTGAGGATAAACAGGGCGTCTACCGGGCCATTCAGGCCACGCACATACACGGCTCGCCGGACGGGCCCTGGTTCTTCATCATAGCGCGGAACGACGCGGTCCGGAAGCAGTTCCAGCTCCTCGGCATCACCGATACCGCCATGCTTCGCCCCCAGGTGTTCGCCTTCTGCGACGGCGAGGTTCAGGTGGGTCTCATCGGATCGGAAAAGCAGGCCATCGACGCGACGCTCCTCAGCCTTTCCAATGACGATCCCCGGATATGCCCGGTGGCCGACCGCTACTGGAACGCCCGGGGCGGAAGCCACACCGACGGCGGCGCCTTCATATTTAATATCGCGAAAAATTCCGAGGGGAGGCTAAGGCTTTCCTGCACGGATAAGTTCGGGAAGCCCGTTGCCATGCCCAGGGACACTGAACCGTGCGATTTCACCTCCGAGGCCTATCTCAGCCATGCCATGGCCGCGTCCGTGGAAAGCGACATCAGGCGCCTCATGGAGAACGGCGGGTACGATCTCTTCAGCTATGTCCGCGACGGCATTCCCGGTTGGACCTATGACGACCTGCGGGCCGTTCTCAGGATGATCACCGGCGGGATCAAGGACACGGCCACGGCCGAGATCGCGATCAGGGCCCTGACCCTGCTCAATGACCGGCGGTATCCGACGGGCGGGAAAAAGCGGAGCCATATCCTCCACATCGTGCGAAGCGAGCTCACGGGAATCTTCAAGGGATTTCCCCGCCTTGATGACGGCGGCGCCGCAGCTGAAATCGGTTATCGATTGATTGACCTCGACACCCGCCATACCCTGCGGGCCCCGGCGCGCCACGAAACGGTCCTGGCGATCAACGCCTCCGGGTTCCCTCCGGAGGGCGAGGGGAGCGACGCCTCGCTTCTCATGGACGCGTACATGAAGGGGTGGCGGCGCTTCATATCCTTCGGATGCATAGGCCAGCGCTATATCGGGAACGGACTGGGCCCCGGCACGGAGGATGTGACCATTGACGTGTATGACAGCTCCGGCGACTACCTTGCCTCCGGCATCGACGGCATGACCATATCGGTCCACAACAACGCCCAGGACCAGCTGGGACAGATCATAAAAAGCGGAAAGCTCGTCATATACGGCGACACGGGCCAGACATTCCTCTACGGCGCCAAGGGCGGCAGTATCTACGTCATGGGCAACGCCGCCGGCCGGCCCCTCATTAACTCGGTCGGGTGCCCCCGGGTGGTCATCAACGGCACCTGTCTCGATTTCCTGGGCGAATCCTTCATGGCCGGCGACCCGCACAATGAAGGCGGCTTCGTGATCCTGAACGGCGTAACCTTCGACGATGACGGCCGTGTCGTTGAAATGGAAGAGCCCTATCCGGGGAGCAACATCTTTTCCCTGGCCTCTGGCGGAGCGATCTACGTGCGTGATCCGCGGAAGACCCTGGTGGACCAGCAGCTCAACGGCGGCGTGATCGAGGCGCTGGAGGAGAAGGACTGGAAGCTCATCCTTCCTTACCTGGAAGAGAACGAGCGCCTTTTCAATATCCCGATCGATGTTCTCCTTGCCGTGAACGACAAAATGCGGAGTCCCCTCCAGGTGTTCCGCAAGGTCGTGCCGCAGGGAGCCGCCCGCACGGCCGGCGACAGGCCTGTGCCGGTCATAGACGATGAGTTTATCGAGGAGGATGTCGTCTTTGAGAATGAGCCCGTTTCCTGCGATATCGGCACCGAAACCTAGAAAGATATAATTTTAACAAAGGACGGAAATCCGGAATGCCTTTACGAATCACGAAAGAAAAAATGAAAAAGGAGCTGAAGCGCATCGTCGAGGAATCGTCGGACGTGACCATCGACCTCTGCCTGCAGTGCAAACGGTGCGCCGGCGGATGCCCCGTATCCGTCCATGCGGGGTCCTCGCCGTCGGAGATCATCAAGCAGCTGCAGATGGGGGCCGGCGAGGAGCTCCTCCGGAATGAATTCATCTGGATGTGCGCCGGCTGCGGAACCTGCTTCAGCCGCTGTCCCATGAAAATCGACAGCTCCGCCCTCATGGACTCCCTGAAGGTCCTGGCCGAGAGGATGAAAGCCGAAAAGCCAAATGGCAACATGCCGCTGATGAACAGGATCCTGCTGGGAACGATGAAATATTTCGGCCGCACCTACGACATGGGCGCCATGATCCTTTACAAGATCGGCACATCGACCTATATGAAGGATACGGACAAGGTTCCCGCCATACTGAGAAAGGGAAAGATAGCTCTTCTTCCCCCCTTCGGGGCGGACCGCAGGACGGTGAAGCGGATATTCGCCATGACCGGCGCTGACAAGGATAAAGGAAAATGAAATACGCATATTACCCCGGATGTTCGGCGGAATCGACCGCCCGTGACCAGTACAGCTCGACGAAGGCGGTTGCAAAGGCCCTCGGGATCGATCTCGTTGAGCCCGGCGGATGGACCTGCTGCGGCTCCACGCCGGCGCACCAGGTAAACCACGACCTGGCTCTCTCACTTGCCGCCGCGAACCTTCTCAAGGTGAAGGATAGGGGTCTGGACATGGTCGTCAGCTGCGCCTCCTGTTACAGCAGGATGAAGATCGCCAATCATGAAATAAGGAACAATCCCGGAGCGCGGGAGCGGGTGGCCAGCGCCATCGGCCGGGACTATGACGGCTCCGTGCCGGTGCGTCATTTCATCGAGGTCCTCCTCGAGGACCTGGGGATCGAGGCCCTCAAGGGGGCCATAACCCATTCCCTCGGCGGCATAAAGGTAGCTTCATATTACGGATGCCTACTGGTCCGTCCCGCCGAGGTGACCGGCTTCGACGATCCGGAGAACCCGGTGTCCATGGATAGGCTGGTCGCCGCCATGGGCGGAGAGAGCCTGGAGTGGCCCCACAAGGTGGAATGCTGCGGCGCCTCCCTGACCCTGACTAGGTCCGACCTGGTGGAAATACTCTCCGGCGGCATCGTTGATTTGGCCCGGGAAGCCGGCGCGGACTGCATCGCCGTGGCCTGCCCCATGTGCCAGATCAACCTGGATATGCGCCAGGGCGAAAGCCAAAGCCCCCTGCCGGTCCTGTATATAACACAGCTCCTCGGATTGTGCCTTGGCATTTCCCATCACAGTCTCGGGCTGAGCAAGCTGATACATTCACCGAAGGCGATTGCGGCGTCGGTGGCGAGAAGGTAATCAACCATGGAAAAAGATACGAACAAGATAATCGGCGCGGTCCTGGTCCAGGGCGGCGGAATCGCGGGAGTCCAGGCTGCCCTTGACCTGGCCAATTCCGGCTTCAAGGTGCACCTGGTGGAAAAATCCGCGGCCATCGGCGGCATGATGGCCCACCTGGACAAGACCTTTCCCACCGGCGACTGTGCGACCTGCATCGTGTCGCCGAAGCTGGTCGAATGCGCGAGAAATCATAATATCGAGATACACACCCTCTGCGAGATCGAAAAGCTCGAGGGCGTGCCGGGCAATTTCACGGCCCGTATCAAAAAGTCGCCCCGCTATATCGATGAAAAGATATGCAACGACTGCGGCGACTGCACCAAGGCCTGTCCGGTGGAGGTGGAGGACCGGTTCAACCGCGGCCTCGGGAAGCGGAAGGTCGTGCAGAAATATTCGGCCCAGGCGATCCCCAACAAGCCCGCGATCCAGAAGCTGGGCCACGCTCCCTGCAAGGCCACCTGCCCCGCGAACATCAACGTACAGGGGTATATCCAGCTGATCAGGAAGAAAGAGTATGTGAAGGCCGTAAACCTCATCAGGGAGCGGAATCCCCTCTCAGCCATATGCGGCCGGGTCTGTCCGGCCCCCTGCGAGGGCGAGTGCACCCGCTCGCAGGTGGATTCGGCCCTGGCCATCAGGCAGCTCAAGCGCTTCGCCTCGGACCAGGAGATGATGCTGGTTCGGTCCGGGGAGCTCCCTCTGCCGGAACAGAAGACGCCTTCCGAAAAAGCCAGGAAGGTCGCCATAATCGGCGCAGGCCCCGCGGGACTCACCTGCGCCGGCGACCTGGCCGACAGGGGTCTGGCGGTGACGATTTTCGAGGCCAGGAGCGACGCCGGCGGCATGCTCCGGTGGGGGATACCCCGCTACCGTCTTCCCCAGGACATCCTCGATTATGAAATAGATCTTATCAAGAGAAAGGGCGTCACCATCGTCGCCGGCTGCAGCATCGGTAAGGACAAGACCCTGGATGAGCTGAAGAAGGGATTTGACGCAATTTTCATCAGCGCCGGCGCCCATGGCGGCAGGAAGCTCGGCATCGAGGGAGAGGAGAAGAAGGGCGTCTCGGGCGGCGTGGATTTTCTGCGCCAGGCGGGCGAGCCGGGAAGCTGGCCCGCTGTTGAAAAGAAGGTCGTGGTCATAGGCGGCGGCAATGTCGCTGTGGACGTGGCGCGGACGGCTGTCCGCCTCGGCGCGACGCAGGTGGAGCTGGTTTCCCTGGAGCGGCGTGATCAAATGCCGGCATACCGGGAAGAGATAGAGGCGACTCTGGCTGAAGGGATCGTCATACGCAACGGCTGGGGGCCCCGCCGCATCCTCGGCGGCGATTCCGTCACAGGAATAGAATTTAAAGAGTGCCTCAGGGTCTTTGACGAAAAGGGAAGATTCAGCCCCGAATACAATGATAAGAATCTCACGATAATAGACACAACCCAGGTCATCGTGGCCATCGGCCAGATGACGGATGGGGAATTCCTCAAGCATATCGGCGCCGACGCGGAGCGGGGCTGCTTCAAGGTCGATCCCCGCACCATGGAAACGTCCCTTAAGGGAATATTCGCCGGCGGCGACAACGCCTCCGGTCCGGCCAGCGTTATCCAGGCGGTGGCTGCGGGGAAGCGAGCGGCCGAATCGATAGAGCGCTACCTGGACGGCAAGGACATGCTCTCCGACCGCTTTGAATCAACGGTGCGGCCCGTGCCTGAGGAGATGCTTCCATCCCTGAAACATATTGAAAAGAAATCCCGGGCCACGGCTGTCCATCTTCCGGCGGACGCCAGGATCGCCGGCTTTGACGAGGTTGAAGCCGCCTTTTCCGTTGAAGAGGCCCTGGCCGAAGCGGAGCGATGCCTGAACTGCGCTGTCTGCTCCGAGTGCATGGAGTGCGTCGCCGCCTGCGACAAGAAGGCCGTCGTCCACGATATGAGGGAAGAGTCTTTCGGCCTGGAGATAGGGTCCGTCATCCTGGCCCCCGGCTTCAGGGAGTTTGACGCTGAGCGGAAGGGCGAATTCGGCTACAACCGTTATTCCAATGTGCTCACCAGCGTCCAGTTCGAGCGGATGCTTTCCGCGGCCGGTCCCTACGGCGGCCACGTGGTGCGGCGGGACGACGGCAGGGAGGCGAAGCGCATAGCCTGGATCCAGTGCGTCGGCTCCCGCGACTCCAGGTGCGGCAACGAATACTGTTCCTCCATCTGCTGCATGGCCACGACGAAGCAGGCCCTGGTGGCGGACGAGCACATTGACGGCATGGAGGCGTCCATATTCTACATGGACATACGTGCCTTCGGGAAGGATTTCGACCAGTACTACGAGCGGGCCAGGGCCAGGGACAATATCGCGTACATAAAGAGCATTCCCTCTAGGGCCCTCCAGGTCCCCGGAACGGGGGACATCAGGCTCCGCTTCCTCAATGAGCGGTTCCGGCACGAGGAGCGCGATTTTGACCTGGTGGTCCTGGCCGTCGGCATGGACCCCAAGACCGATATTTCCGAAGGCATGGCGCGCCTCGGCATCGAGCTGGACCAGTCGGGTTTCTGCAAGACCAGCCGGTACGCGCCCATGGAGACGTCGCGGCCCGGCGTGTTCGTGGCCGGCGCCTTCCAGGAGCCGAAGGACATTCCGGAAACGGTGACCCAGGCGAGCGCGGCCGCGTCCCTGTCGATGGAGCTGCTGGCCGGGTCCCGCAACACCCTCATCGCGAAGAAGAAATACCCGGTAGAGCACGATACGACGGACGAGGAGCCGAGGATCGGCGTGTTCGTGTGCCACTGCGGAATCAACATAGCCTCGACCGTTGACGTGGAAAAAGTGACGAACGCCATAGCCGGCGATCCCAATGTGGTCGTCGCCTCCCACACGATGTACACCTGCTCCGATTCGAGCCTTTCGGAGATCAAGAAGCGCATCGCCGAATACCGTCTCAACCGGGTCGTGGTCGCCTCCTGCACCCCGCGGACCCACGAGCCGCTCTTCCGCGAGACATTGCGCGAGGCGGGCCTGAACCCCTACCTCTTCGAGCTGGCCAACATACGGGACCAGTGCTCGTGGGTGCATTCGTCCGATCCGGACCACGCGACCCTGAAGGCCATCGAGCTGGTGCGGATGTCCATCGCCCGGGCGGGGCTCCTGAAGCCCCTCACGGGGGAATCGATCGCGATTAACCAGAACGGCCTGGTCATCGGCGGGGGTCTCTCCGGCATGACCGCGGCGCTTTCCCTGGCGGAGCAGGGGTTCTCCGTGTCCCTGGTCGAAAAGTCGGGGAAGCTGGGGGGGCAGATGTCACTCATCCACTCCACCCTTGATTGCGACAACACCGCGGAATTCATGAATGACCTCATTCGGAGAGTAAAGGGCCACCGCAACATCGCGACCCACCTGAACTGCGAGGTCGATTCGGTCCATGGCCATATCGGCAATTTCACAGCCACGCTGACGGAGATGAAAGCCGGTAACGGCAAGGGCGTAGAAGTGTCCTGCGGGGCCGTCATTGTCGCCACCGGAGCGGAGCCGGCGCGGCCCCTTGAATATCTCTACGGCGAATCGGACAACATCCTCACCCAGCTCGAGCTGGAGCAGCTTATCCACGAAGAGCATTTCGCCCGGAACGTGAAGAACATCGTCATGATCCAGTGCGTCGGCTCGCGCAACAGGGAAACGCCCTATTGCAGCCGGGTGTGCTGTTCCATGGCGGTCAAGAATGCCCTGATACTCAAGGAGAAGAACCCCGAAGTCAATATCTATATCCTGTACCGGGACATCAGGACCTACGGATTCAGGGAAAAGCACTATCAGCGGGCGCGCAAGGCCGGCATCGTGTTTCTCCGCTACAGCGAAACCAAGCAGCCGGAAGTGTATTACGAGGAAAACATGCTCATCGTCTCCCTCACGAGCCCCGATCTTCCCGAACCGATCGAGATCGAAGCGGACAAGGTGATCCAGAGCACGGGGATCAAGGCCTCTCCCGATAACCGGCGGTTGTCGGACATGCTGAAGCTGCAGCTCAACAATGACGGTTTTTTCCTGGAAGCCCACATCAAGCTGCGCCCGGTCGATTTCGCCACGGAAGGTGTGTACCTCTGCGGACTCGCCCATTCGCCGAAAATGATCGATGAGAACATTTCCCAGGCCAGGGCCGCGGCGTCGCGCGCCGCCACGGTCCTGTCGAAGACCCATCTCGAGGTCGGGGCCCAGGTGTCGGAAGTGAACCAGGACAAGTGCATATCCTGCATGACCTGCGTCCACGCCTGTCCCTACGGGGCGCCCTTCATGAACGTCGACGGCAAGGGGGAGATCATGGCTGCGAAATGCATGGGCTGCGGCATATGCGCCTCTGAGTGCCCGGCACGGGCCATACAGCTCAATCATTTCGAGTCACGGCAGTTCAACACCATGCTGGAAAAACTGCTGGATAACTATATCGCGGATTATGCCGCTGCCGGAAAGAAAAAATGAGGATGGCCGGCCTCCCATAACCCAGAGGGACGATGAAATAAAACAGGAAATTATGCATGAAAGAGGAAATACATGAGTGATGAATATTTCGAGCCGTTGATCATAGCCTTTTGCTGCCAGTACTGTTCTTATTCAGCAGCGGACCTGGCCGGCTCCATGCGGCTGCAGTACCCGACCAATGTGCGTATCATCCGGACCCCCTGCACCGGAAGGCTCGAGGTCGAGTTTTTCATGAAGGCCTTCGAGAGGGGCGCCGACGGCATTCTCGTCGCCGGGTGCCTGGAGGGGGGATGCCATTTCTCGGAGGGTAATCTTCTGGCCAAGGGCAGGGTCCGCTATACTCGGTCCTTTCTTTCGGAAAGCGGCCTGGATGAAAGCCGCATTCGCATGGTGAATGTATCCGCGGCCGGCGCGCGGCTTTTAGTTGATCATATCAATGAAATGATAGAGACGGTGAGGCAGCTCGGGCCCAACCCGCTGAAAAAAACCAACCAATCAGTCAATCAGGAGATATGCGTATGATAGTAGCGCAGAGAAAAAGCATTCCCGAGCTCATCGACATGCTGCAGGGAAAGAAAAAAGTGCTGGTGCTGGGATGCGGCACCTGCGTGACCGTGTGCCTGGCCGGCGGCGAGCGCGAGGTGAGCATCATCTCGTCGGCCCTTCGCATAGCGGCCCGGCTGAGGAGCCTTCCGCTGGAGATCGAGGAGCTGACCATCGAGCGCCAGTGCGATAATATTTTCCTGGAGAAGGCGGCGGAAGCGATCAGCCGGAACGACATCATACTCTCCCTCGGCTGCGGCGCCGGCGTGCAGGCCGTCGCCGAGCGGTACAACAAGCCGGTCTACGCCGGCCTTGACACGGAGTTTATAGGCATTCTCGAAGAGCGGGCGGTCTGGACAGAGAAATGCGCGGCCTGCGGGAAATGCGTCCTCCATGAATACGGGGGAATATGCCCCGTCACCAGGTGCGCCAAGCATATGCTCAACGGACCCTGCGGCGGGTCGCGGGAAGACCGGTGCGAAGTGAGGCCTGACCGCAGCTGCGCGTGGCAATTGATATACCGAAGGCTTAAGGAGATCGGCGAGCTTGACAGGCTCAAGGTGGTGAAAGCGCCGAAAAACTGGAATGTGAGCCTTCATGGCGGAAGCAGGGTTATCATCCGGGAAGATCATCGGATTTAACCGGATCCATGCCGTATGTTGAAATAAAAGACACGTCCCCTTGGGGCAGTGTGCAATAAATCCAGTGCCCGCCGATATGGCGGTCGCCACTCTCTGCTCCGCGGTTCTCCCTGTGCGCGGGTATTCATTTCTATAATTGACAATGTTATGGGTACGCTCCATGAATCATTGGAATTTCTGCGTATTTAATTCTTTATACCGGGGTTGAGGGGCGAAGCCCCTCATAAGCCCCTCTCCCCGCAGGGGCTCCATGCGCCCAACAGGATGTTGCAGTGCCGACGCCGCACAGGATGTGCAAAAAGGCGTCGGCCGAGCGTGTGACGCGGTTCCACAGCGAGTCTGTTTATTACAATATTGTAAAATTAAATATATCTAATAATAAATTAAGTAATTCTTAATAGACACAGATTATATTATAAATAGTATGATCACAACAGGTTGCTGTTATTTTGATTCGCAACCAAGGATGTAGACTATGATTAGCACAGGCTTGACATACCTCGATAAATTGACGGGCGGATTGAAAAATGGCGATAATGTCGTTTGGGAGGCGGCTGACGGGGTTCCCGTAGAGGATTTTATCAGGTGCTTTTTTGATTCCTCCAAGGATTTTAGCAATACTATCATTTATATCAATTTTAATTTCTCGCCCCAGACAATCTTCAAGCGGTATGACTACCTGTTTAAGCGGAAAAACGCGATCCTGGTGGATGCCTTTACCCATGGGAAGGGCAACGGTGACAGCGTGTTTCTCGATTTTTATAACAGCGAACAGTACGACAGTGACCGTATCATTAAAATAGAGAATCCGAAAAACATAACCTCCTTTGTCAGCATCCTGAACGAAATCGAGCTGAAACACAAAAAGGAGGGCACCTTCTATATCTTTGACGGCGTTACGGGCATGCATGAGCTCTGGAAGGACGAATCGGCCGTCCTTGATTTTTTTACCTTTACCTGTCCCAAGCTCTATGACCTCAATGCTCTTGCCTACTGGATCATCCGCCGCGAGGCCCATTCGCGGGAATTCATCGCCGGCATCATGCACATCACTCAGATCGTGTTTTCCGTCAAGGCCACGGATTCGGAATATTACGAGCTGCAGGTCCACAAGCTCCAGGACCGCACGCCGCTCTACGGATCACAGCCGAGCTTCTTTCGAATAATCGACAACAACATTGTCTTCGACGACAAGAAAGCGTCGGAGTCGTTCAAGATCGGCGAAAAGGTGAAGAACCTGCGAAAAGAGGCCCGCATGACCCAGGCCGAGCTGGCGATGTCCCTCTCAATGACACCCGGGGCCGTTTCGCAGATTGAAAACGACATCATCACCCCCTCGCTGCAGACATTGATCCAGCTGTCTTCCGTATTCAGCAAGCCCATAGATTATTTTTTCGGTCTGGCGTCCCCTGGCGGCGCCGCCCGCGGATACGCGTTCACAAAAAAGAGCGCCCGTATTCCGCTGGCTCACCGGGAGGCGGATATAGCCGCCATGATCGAGACGGATCGATATGGCATGCAGTCGTATTGCATCACGCTGGAGCGGAATAGGACGATCGAAGGCCCCATACTGCTCCACAAGGGAAAAGAATTTATCATTGTAACCGAAGGGTCGCTGGAAGTTTTTATGAATGAGGAGAGCATCATCGTCGCCGAAGGAGACTCGCTGCTGCTCACCGATATTTTTGTCTCCCGCTGGCGTTGCGTCGGCGCCGGGAAATGTGTGTTTTATTATATACTGGCATAGGGCATTATCGCGAATCTGACACGAGGGAATGTTTGCAATGAAGACTCTGATGAAAATCAGCACCGGATTACCCAGCCTTGACGAGGTGTGCGACAGCCTGAGGCTGGGCGATAACGTGGTCTGGCAGGTCGATACCCTCTACGACTACGAGCAGTTCGTACTTCCCTTCGCCAACATGGCGCTGAAGCAGGGCCGGAGGGTCGTGTACATACGCTTCGCGACCCACGAGCCGCTCCTCGCGCCGCACCAGTATTCGGCGGCGTACGAGCTTGACGCGCAGCGCGGCTTCGAGCTCTTTACCACGACCCTCCACGGCATCATCGGCCAGGAGGGGAACGAGGTGTTCTATGTCTTCGACTGCCTCTCCGACCTGCAGTCGGCCTGGGCGACGGACCTGATGCTGGGCAATTTTTTCAGCATCACCTGCCCCTATCTTTTCAAGCTGGATACCATAGCCTATTTCGCCCTGCTGCGGAATAACCATTCCTTCAAGACCGTGGCGCGGATCAGGGAAACCACGCAGCTCCTCATCGACGTGTACAACGCGGAGACCAATTTCTACATCCATCCCCTGAAGGTGCTGAACCGGTACACGCCGACCATGTTCTTCCCCCATCTGAAGAAGGGAAACGCCTTCACCCCCATCATCGACAGCATCGAGGCGACGTACCTGGTGAAGCATATCCAGAAGCGGGGCCTTGAAAGCACCCTGCGCATCCTCGATTACTGGGACCGGACCTTCCTGAAAGCGGAAGACCTGGCGATGGGACAGAACAACAGGGAGGAGCGCGAGGCGATGGTGCGCCAGCTCTGCCGGATGATCATGGGCCGCGACGAGAAGATCCTGTCCCTGGCCCAGGAATACCTGACCCTCGACGATTTTCTGGAATTGAAGGACCACCTCATCGGGACCGGATTTATCGGCGGCAAGGCCGTCGGCATGATCCTCGCCAGGAAGATATTGCTGAAGAAGAACCGGGTGAAGTGGGAGCGCCTCCAGGAAGCCCACGACTCCTTCTACATCGGCTCCGATGTGTTCTACACCTATATCGTCCATAACGGATGGTGGAAGCTCTTCATGGAGCACAAGACCGACGAGGGATATTACACCGCCGCCGCGACGCTTCGCCAGCTGATCCCCGAGGGAAGCTTCCCGGACGAAATAAAGGGGACCTTCCAGAGGATTATCGAGTATTTCGGCCAGTCGCCCATCATCGTGCGCTCCTCAAGCCTCCTGGAGGACGCCTACGGGAACGCCTTCGCCGGGAAGTACGAGAGCCTGTTCCTGGTCAACCAGGCCTCTCCGGACGTGCGCTACGTAGAATTTGAAAAGGCGGTGAAGCAGATATTCGCCAGCGTCATGGGGGACGACGCCCTGACCTACCGGATGAACAAGGGGCTGCAGAAGCTCGACGAGCAGATGGGCCTCCTGGTCATGCGTGTTTCCGGATCGTACCACGGCACCAATTTCTATCCCGACATGGCCGGGGTCGGCCTGTCCTACAATCATTACATATGGAACCGGGACATGGATCCCGCCGCCGGCATGCTGCGCAACGTCATCGGCCTCGGCACCCGGGCCGTCAACCGGGTCGAGGGAGACTACCCGAGGATCATCGCCCTCGACAATCCCCTGCAGAAGCCGCAGTCGGGAATGGGGGATGCGCGGAAGTTCTCGCAGCGGCACCTGGACGTGCTCAACATCACGGACAACAGGCTGGAAACGATCGATGTGGCCGATTTTTTCAAGGACGGCAGGGAAACCGTGAAGTCCTTCGTGGGCATGCGCGACAGTGAAGTCGAGGAGAAGATGCGGGAGCGCGGCGCGACGGACGCCGAATCATGGCTGGTGAATTTCGATGATTTCATCCTCAAGACCCCCTTCGTGAAGGATATGCAGATGATCATGAAGATCCTCGAGGAGACCTATGAGAACCCGGTGGACATCGAATACGCGGTGAACTTCACCGCCGACGGCAATTACCGGATCAACCTGCTCCAGTGCCGGCCGCAGCATTTCCGCTGCCATACCGACAATGCCCCCATGCCGGACAATGTCCCGGCGGAGAAGCTTTTTTTCAGGTCCGAGGGGAATTTTCTCGGCGGCTGCATAACCTCCGATATCAAGTGGGTCATCTTTGTTGATCCCCGTAAATACAGCGAGCTCTCACAATCTGACAAGTACAGCCTGGCCCATCTTATAGGGAAAATAAACAGGAAGGCGGGCAACCGCAGCGAGTTTCCCGTCATGCTGATCGGCCCGGGACGGTGGGGAACGACGACGCCGGCCCTCGGGGTTCCCGTGAAATACTTCGAGATAAACAACGCCTCGGTCATAGTCGAGATCGCGGTCATGAGGGACGACCTGATCCCGGACATTTCTTACGGGACCCACTTTTTTCAGGACATCGTGGAAAGCGACACTTACTACATAGCGATAATCCCCGACAAAGAGGGTATGAATTTCAACCCGCAGCTCCTGGGCAAATATAAAAATATCACCGCTGATATTCTCCAGGAGGACGCTCTCTTTGGCGAGGTCCTTCACGTCTATGATGTCGATTTCGCCATACGGCTCATCGCGGATATCAATGTCCAGAAGCTGGTATGTTTTGAGCACCGGTGAGTGACAGCTGTCGAGGGACTCCTCGCAATGACGGGATAGATCAAGGTATTGAGCATTCACTCACCGGATTCCTGCCGATACAATAAGTTTACATGGATGTAACATTCACCAGTGCCTTTGATGCTTCATTAATATTGACAATTTTTGGCAAAATAATTAGCCATGCTAATGATTTAGTTATTCTAAAATATTTTTTATCATAACTAAAGCAGGATGCATTTCGCTTGTTTTGCGTTCTCGTTCTCGGCTTTCATACAGGTTCATCTGGCGACAGATAACACGTTATTCAAACTTAATAATCAGGAGAAGCATATGTCCAGCGTAATCAATGAGGTTATCGACAAGGTACGGCGGCAGGATCCGGAGCAGAAGGAATTTCACCAGGCCGTTGAAGAGGTTCTGACGACCCTCGAGCCCACAGTCAAGAAGCATCCCGAACTCGTAAAAGCGAAAATATATGAAAGGATCGTGGAACCGGACCGGGTCATCATGTTCCGCGTTCCCTGGCTCGATGACAAGGGCGACGTCCAGGTGAACAGGGGCTTCAGGGTCCAGTTCAACAACGCCATCGGCCCCTACAAGGGAGGCCTCCGGTTCCACCCCTCCGTCAATCTGGGGATCATCAAGTTCCTCGGATTCGAGCAGATTTTCAAGAATTCCCTCACCACCCTTCCGATGGGCGGCGCCAAGGGAGGATCGGACTTTGACCCGAAGGGCAAATCAGATATGGAAGTCATGAAGTTCACCCAGTCCTTCATGCGTGAGCTCTTCCGCCATATAGGCGCGGATTGCGACGTGCCGGCCGGCGACATCGGCGTCGGGGGAAGGGAGATCGGTTTCTTGTACGGCTATTACAAGAAAATAAGGAACGAGCACACCGGCGTGCTCACCGGCAAGGGCCTTGATTACGGCGGAAGCCTGATCCGCCCGGAAGCGACCGGCTACGGCGCGGTCTATTTCGCCGGGGAAATGCTTTCCACCCAGGGAAAGGACTTCAACGACAAGATATGCGCGGTCAGCGGCTCCGGCAACGTGGCCCAGTACACGGTAGAGAAAATAAACTCCCTGGGCGGCAAGGTCATCACCCTGAGCGACTCCAGCGGCACCATCGTGGACGAAAAGGGAATCGACAAGGACAAGCTGGCCTACGTCATAGACCTGAAAGAGATCAAGCGGGGCAGGATCAAGGAATACGCGGCCAAGTACAACGCCAAGTACTTCGAGGGACTCAGCGTGTGGGACGTGATCAGGGAGCAGAGCCTGAAGGTCGACTGCGCCTTCCCCTCCGCGACCCAGAACGAGATCAACGCGAAGAACGCGGAAGCCCTGGTCAAGAACGGGTGCTACTGCATCAGCGAAGGCGCCAACATGCCGTCGACCCCGGACGCCATCAAGGTGTACCAGGAGTACAACGTGCTCTACGGCCCCGGCAAGGCGGCCAACGCCGGCGGCGTTTCGACTTCCGGCCTCGAGATGACCCAGAACAGCATGAGGCTGTCATGGAGCCGCGAAGAAGTGGACGCCAAGCTTCACGGCATCATGAAGAGCATCCACAAATCGTGCCTCGGCGCCTCCGAAGCGTACGGAAAAAAAGGCGACTATGTGATGGGAGCAAACATCGCCGGTTTCCTCAAGGTCGCGAAATCGATGCTGGCCTACGGAGTGGTCTAGAAGCGCCGCGCCGTCATTTGAATCGCTGCAATGTAACCATGGGCACATCCGGCACGCCGGGTGTGCCCATGTCATATCCGCATCTGTCATCACGGAATCCGCGCCCCCGGATAACGGGCGGCGCCGTGCCCGCATCAATGCAAAGAAATAATCCCGCATATTTTCATGCGTGTTTTTCTGACCCGAATGTATCAGATGGTCCGATGTTTTTGCTTGACTATGGTGTATGGTGTTAAAGGATGGCCGTCAGATACAGTTGACTATAACGTTTGTTTACCGCAATAATTACAGGAGAAGGGCGATGACGAAAAATCAGAAACTCATTGCATGGGTCGATGAAATGGCTGCCATGACGACCCCGGAAAGCATTTACTGGTGCGATGGTTCCAAGGAGGAATACGACCGCATGATCAAGATTGCCGTTGATGAGGGAATAGCGATACCTCTCAATAAAGACAGGCTTCCCCAATGCTACCTCTTCCGCTCCGATCCTTCCGACGTGGCCCGGGTCGAGAACAGGACCTATATCGCGTCCCGTACGCAGGATCAGGCGGGCCCCACCAACAACTGGATCGATCCCCAAGAGCTCAAGCTGATAATGAAGGACCTGTACAAGGGCTGCATGAAGGGCCGCACCATGTACGTCATACCCTTCAGCATGGGCCCGGTGGGATCCCCCATATCGAAGATCGGCGTCGAGATAACAGATTCGCCCTACGTGGTGGTGAACATGCATATCATGACGAGGGTTGGGAAAAAGGTGCTTGAGGTGCTCGGAGAAACGGGCGACTTCGTCCCCTGCATGCATTCCGTGGGCAAGCCCCTGAAGCCCGGCGAAAGTGACAACGGCAAGTGGCCCTGCGCGCCCCTTGACAAGAAATACATATCCCACTTTCCCGAAGAGCACACCATCTGGTCCTACGGGTCCGGGTACGGCGGCAACGCCCTTCTCGGGAAGAAATGCCTGGCCCTCCGGATCGCTTCTGTGATAGCCCGGGAGGAAGGATGGCTGGCGGAGCACATGCTCATCCTCGGCATTACCAGCCCGAAGGGAGAAAAGAAGTACATCGCCGGCGCGTTCCCCTCCGCCTGCGGCAAGACGAACCTGGCCATGCTAATCCCCACCATCCCTGGATGGAAGGTTGAGTGCGTGGGCGACGATATCGCGTGGATGAAGTTCGGAAAGGACGGCCGCCTCTACGCCATCAACCCGGAGGCGGGCTTCTTCGGCGTGGCGCCGGGGACCTCGATGCAGTCAAACCCCAACGCCATGAAGTCTATCGACCGCAACACCATCTATACCAACGTGGCCCTCACCGGCGACGGCGATGTCTGGTGGGAGGGGATCGGATACAAGGCGCCGGGGAAGCTCATCGACTGGACCGGCAACGAGTGGGAGGAAGGAAAATCGGATAAGCCGGCCGCCCATCCCAACGCGCGCTTCACCGCGCCGGCGCGGCAGTGCCCCGGCGTCGACCCGTCCTGGGAAGACCCGAACGGCGTGCCCATAAGCGCCTTCCTCTTCGGCGGGCGCAGGCCGAGCACCATTCCCCTGGTGCACCAGTCATTTAACTGGAACCACGGCGTGTTCCTGGGATCCATCGTCGGCTCCGAGGTGACCGCCGCCGCCCTTGACCTGGCCGCCGGCACCGTGCGCCGCGATCCCTTTGCAATGCTTCCCTTCTGCGGCTACCACATGGGGGATTACTTCAAACACTGGATCGAGACTGGTAATCGCACCGCCGCGGACAAGCTGCCCAAGATTTTCTACGTTAACTGGTTCCGCAAGACCTCTGACGGCAAGTGGCTCTGGCCGGGATACGGCGAGAACAGCCGGGTCCTCAAGTGGGTCTTCGAGCGCTGCAGCGGCGAGGGAAAGGCCGTGGAAACCCCCATCGGGTACATGCCCGCGCCGGACGCCATAGACATTTCCGGCCTTTCCGGCGTGACCGGGGATGATATGAAAGAGCTTCTCACGGTCGATCGCGAGGGCTGGAAAAAAGAGATCGCCCTCATCAAGGAGCACTACGCCAAGTTCGGTTCATGGCTCCCGAAGGAGCTCCTGGAGGAGCTTGCAGGGCTGGAGAAGCGTCTTCAATAAGAGCACTGATTACGCTGAACAGGGAGACCGCCGGTAACGGCGGTCTCTTTTTATGTCATTCACCCTTCTTCCGGGCCTGCTTGATCTTCTCTTCCAGGTCCTTGTTCCCCGTGCCGAAGATCATGGTGTGTTTCTTCCAGTCACGGCAGTTCCTGTGCAGCTCCGTGGCGACGCCTATGGCGTCGTAGCAGGGCACGTACCTTGTGCGGTTGTCCCCGTCGGTTATGGCCCTTTCTTCGCGGAACACGCAGAAGGCGATCATGTTCTTTACCAGGATGTCCGTTAGATCCTTTTTGGTTTCCGGCTCGGGATTCTTCATCTGGGCTTCGTAAAAAATCCGGATGAGCCGTGTCGAGGTGAAGAGCACGGCGTAGCGGTACCTCTCATCGACGAGCATGATCTCCCGCCGCTCCAGGTTGATATCGTATCGATCGAAACCGTCCAGGACGGTGACCGCGCCTTTTTTCACGTAGGACTTGATGATGTTGAGAACGATGGAGAGCTCCACGGGGTTCTTGTAGTAGCCCTTCAGGAAGGTTTCGTAGGAGGCGGCCTTCTTTTTCTCGGTGTCGTTCCTGACGACCGGCACCGGTTTTGTCCGTTCCCTGATGAGCCTGTCGATATCCTGTCCCCGTGGGGGATCGGCCCTGCGGTATCCCGGCGAGGCTTTTCCCGGCTCGCAGGGTACCGAATCAACCACGGGCCCCAGGGCATACCAGTACTGGAGGCCCGGTTCGGCGTCGGCATCATCATAGGACGTTCCCTCAACAGAGGCCACATGCGTGAAGGGTCCCTGCTCGAAGTATGAGCGGTACACCGCGTATTGATTCGTGTCTTTTGTCCGCTCCCATGACAGGGCGATCTTTTCCGATGAATCGCCGCGGCTGGCCGCGCATTCATTTACCCGTGGGATGGGCGTCTTTTTCAGAAAAAGGCTGATCCTTCCGGAAAGGATATCAGCGGCTTTGGGGGCGTCCGTTCCGGTAAAGGAGCACCCGGTTTTATACAGGATCTTTTTTCCATCCGCGGACACAACATATATCTCGGCGGAAGCCCCCTCCGGATAGGAGGAAGCCCGTCCCAGGAGGATGTACGATGCGCCGGCGTCCTTACCAGCCTGGACGATTCGTACGATATCTTCTTTTTCGTGGAGACCCTCAGGCAACCGCACGGGTTTGGCCAAGTCGGCATTTTTTATCGTAAAATTGTATTTCTCCAGGACCTGATTGCTGAACGCTCCGTGGAGGTCAGCGGCGGCCCGGGCGCTTTTTTCATCTGAATCGAAGGGAAGGGCCACCATGACGGGGCCCGGCTCCTGGGCCGCGACAACACCCTGGAGAAGAACGATGCAAGCTAATACCAGATATTTGATCATGGATGTTTCCAATTAGTAATGTTAATTAAATGATAAGAACGGTCCTGTGACGGGAAGTTAAAATTTTAAATAACCGTGACAGCGCCGCTTTTCCCCGATCGTACCGTCAGCAATACCCCCATCCCCGCGATAATAAACGCAGCGGCGGAAAAGAAAAGAGCGGTATAGCCGAACCGGTCCAGGATGATTCCTCCGATGGCCGGACCCAGGAGGAGCGTCCCGTTCTGGCACGCCATGTAGATCCCGACAAAGGCCGCAGTTTTATCGGCCGGGATGAGCCTGAGAAAGAACGGATATGACACTGCGATGACCGCGCCGTAGGCAGCCCCGGTAATGATCAGGAACGGAATTGAGGCGGTATAATCCTTCAGCAAGGGAATGCACAGGAGACCTCCGGCCAGGAAGATCAGCGCGGCGACCAGAACCCGCTTGAAGCCCAGGCGCGTGGCCAGTATTCCCGACGGCAGGGCGAAGAGCACGAAGGCCGCGTTAAAAATCAAAAAGGCCCGGACGGCCCGCTCGGTGCTCACGCTGAAGAGGTCCCTGCAGGCGATGACGAAAAAGGCGCTCACCATCCAGAGTCCCACCCACCAGAGGATCATCCCCGCGAAAAAGCGGGCGGTTTCCCTGTTCCTCAGGGCTTCATTGATGAGGCCGCTCCTTTTCACAGGGACGCCGGGACCGGGGCGCTCACTCACAGAAATGCACATGACGGCGCTGGAAACTATGATGGCACCCACCGTCCAGAGAAAGGGTCGCAGGTGTGACTGGTCCCAGAGGCGCGCCGCGAAAAAAAGATAGCTCAGCATTCCCGTCCCGCCCACCAGGAACATGACGCCCGACGCCGTGCCCCGCTGGGTCGCGGGCACCATGTCGGGCAGGAGGGAGAAGTAAGGGCCGATGGCCATGAAGAAGCCCGCGTAGGCGATGATCATCGCCGGGAGCGCCGCCGGGAGGGATCCCAGGTGCGGCATGAGGAGGAGCATCGCGCAGGTGAGGAACCAGCCTGCGGCAATGAGGGGACGCCGCCTTCCCCAGGGCGTGTTGATCCTGTCCGAGAGGGCCCCTGAGAGGACCGGGAGAACGAGGCCGGTCACGCCCGCCGTTGAAAGCATGATCCCCGTAACGGTGTTGGACTCCGCGAAGCCCTTGAGGTACAGGGGAAGGGTGGCCCATGTAAAGCCCCAGAAGCTCTGGACCGCGAAAAGACCCATGGCAAAGCCTGCGAGTTGTAATGGGGAAAGGCGGCGATCATTCATAGTCATGGACCCTTTACTATCGTTTTGGATATTGTATATACCGGAATAGGACGCGCAATACAATTTTAGAAATTGAATACATCATTAGAACGGCTTGGCAATATAAGAAGTTATTAGAGTTGTTGAAAATCTGAATCATTTAATCGGGGTTAAGGGGCGAAGCCCCTTAAAAGCCCCCGCAGGGGCTATCCTGCGAGCGCGAGATGCAGTTTCGCAACAAGTTATTCATCAATCTATGAGAATTCTTCTGTAACCGATACCATAGGAGAGATGCCAGAGTTACCATGGGGCTTGACGTTACAGACAGAGTGGAATAATATACTTGACGGTATCCGATGAATTGGCTTAAATCCCAATTTCCGGGCCTTTAAGCCGGTAACAACCGGGAGCGGAACGGCCATCGTGTAAAGACCATGTTCAATGCCATTAAAATCTTAATCGGCGACTCATTAAAGAATATCCTGAAGGCGCTCCTTTCCAGTTTTGGAATACTCTTCCTGATATCCTTCCTGGTGGTGTACACCTCCCTGCGCGATTCCATCAAGAATTACATCGAGGCGAATCTGTTCGGCAAGCTCAATATCAACGAGCTCGTCATCTATCCCTATTCCCCGGGAAAGAACAAGCTTTTCGCCCACGCGGCGAACCTGAATAAAACCATTGCCCCCGGCAGGGTGAACGCGATCAGGTCGCTCCCCGACGTCACGGAGGTGTTCCCCGTGATCAAGCTTGATTACGAGGTGAGGATCCGCGGGGAGATGATGGGGCAGGCGCGGAGGATACACATGCCCCTGTGCGGCATTGACCGGCGCTTCTTCAGGGGGAAAGACCCGCAGTGGGAAAGGTTCAGGAGCCGGACGCCGGTGCCGATCATGGCCCCCAAGGCCTTCATCGACCTGCTGAACAATTACTTTTCCGTGATTGACGCGCCCCAGATGGATGAGCGGACCCTGCGGGGGCTGCCGCTCCAGATCATCGTCACCACGCCGGCGGCCGGCGCGGACAAGAACAACGAGCTCTCCATAGACGCGGAGATCCATTCCTTCACGGACCTCTTCGCTTTCATCGGGGCCGTGGTCCCCTCGGATTTCATCCTGGGCTTCGCCGCGAAGCACCGCCTCGACACGGGAAAGCCGAGGAAGGGCTACAACACGGTCATGATCTACGCGAAGGTGAAAGACGTCAAGAGGCTCCCCGAGACGGCGCGGAGGATCAAGGCCATGGGCCTCACCGTGGAATCGCAGAACGACATAGCCCAGAAGACCGGCGAGATGCTGAAGATCTTCGACCAGTTCTCCCTGCTGATCATCGGCGCCTTCCTGGTCCTGACCGTCATATCGATATTCAACTCCTACATGAACATCGTCTATAACATGAGCCAGAAGTTCTCCCTGAAGAGGATCCTGGGCGTGTCAAAGGCCGAAATCGTGCTCACCTTCATGGCGGAGTCCTCCGTGGTGGGGCTCCTCTACGGAGTCATAGGCTTTTATTCTGGTCAGTTGGCCCTCCGGTACCTGGCCCACAAGATTTCTATATGGATCCCTGCCTTCAGCGGGATCGTCGTCCAGGGAGCCGGCCGGGAAGTCCTTTCCATGGCGCTCCTCTTTTCCATTGTCATATCGGCGGTATCGGCCCTGCTGCCGGCCCTCTTCGCCGCCAATATCAACCTGTTCAAGGCGGTACGCAAGTGAGGGCGTCCCTATGCTGATCGTTAAAGACGTATCCAAGTCCTTCGGAAAGAGGGTGATCCTCGACAGCGTGAGCCTTGACGTCAGGGAAGGGACCATGATTTCCATTTCCGGAAAGTCCGGCTCCGGCAAATCGACGCTCCTCGGCGTCATGTCCGGGCTGCTGAAGCCCGATTCAGGATCGGTCTGTTTCAACGACAAGGACATCTTCTCCTGGCTTGATTTCAGGCGCTCCCGCTTCCGCAACAGGAAGATCGGCTTCGTGTTCCAGTTCTTCAACCTGCTCCCGGATATGACGGCGTATCAGAATATCGTCTACCCCACGCTGATCAGCCGCGCCGGGGCGAAGAACCGGAAAGACGTGGACCGCCTTGTCGAGTTCCTGAGCCTCCACGACATCATGCACCAGTACCCGTCCACCCTCTCCGGCGGCGAGCGCCAGCGCGTCGCCATAGCCCGGGCCATCATCAACAGGCCGGAGATCATCATCGCCGATGAGCCGACGGGGAACCTGGACAACGAAACCGGCAGGGATATCCTGAACCTCTTCATGGAGATCAAGGATAAAGAGGGCCTCTCCATAGTGGTCGTGACCCACGATGACACGATCATCGGGCGATCCGATGTGCATTACCATCTCCACGAGGCACGCCTTTCGATGGTTGAGAAAAAATCGGGCAAGAAAACAAGCCGGAAGTGACGACGCCCCGCCTCAGTAGATCCTGAAATATTTAACGTTCGTCGATGACCCGCCGTCGGTATTGGTCACGACCAGGTCCCACTTTGTCGTGAAAGCCCCGGTGATGTCGAAGGTGCAGGTGATGGTGGTATCATCCACGACGGTAACGGGCGATGCCGTTATGTCGGAGTATCCGGCCAGTTTCAACCGTGCCGTTGCGCCGGCCTTGAAGTAGGATCCCTTGATCGTTACCGAAACGGGAGCGGTATTGGGGCCCTTGCTGGGAACGATCGCCGTTATTCTCGGCGCGAACACGTAAGGGACACCGGCGCTGTTGGTGATGGTTGAGTCGGTCATGCCGGAGAGATAGGCGTAGGCCTTCAGCACCGTGGTGTCAGTCAGGCGCACCGAGGTTCCCTCGATGCCGTTCGTTGCCGAGGGGTTGCTTCCGTCGATGGTGTATTTAATCGTGGCGCCGGCCGTGGCGCATGTCATGGTGACATTAAATGGTGATGTATAGGTACCGATGGGTGGCGTGAACACCGGCGGCGCCACCTGGGTGGTATCGATGACATACACCGCTGTCAGCACGGGGCTGTTCGTCATGAGCGGATTGAGCGCTATGGCCTTGACGGTCGTGCCGGGCGCTGTTATCATGAAGGGTGCGCTGTAGACCGTTCCTCCTAGTGGATCGGTACCGTCGGTGGTGTATTTAATCGACGTGCCCGGTGCGGTTGTTGCCGTCGAAAGATCAAGGGTCTGGTTGCTGCTGTAGGTCCCGGCCGGAGGGTCAATGGTCGGCGTCATGACCTGTATGTAATACGTTGCTGTGGCGATAGATGAATCGGCATATCCGGACCGGTAAGCGATGGCTTTTATGGGGGGGGAAGCGGTGTTTTGACTTACCGTGATGGGGCCGCTGTATATTGTGCCCGATGAGCTGGAGGGATCAATCCCGTTTGTCGTATATCTGATCGTCGCCCCAGGATCGGCGCATGTGATAGTGATGCTTTGGGTGCCTTCATAGGTCCCGCCCGCGGGATTAAAGGTCGGGGCCTGTATCGTCCCGTCCGAAATGGTGTAGAAGAACCATATTTTTTCATCGACCAGGTTGTTTCCGCTCAGATCCCTGACATCGGATGTTATCAGGACATTATAATCGGTCACATATACCAGCACAGCCGAGGGCTTGAAGGTCGCGGTTCTGCTTTGCGGATCATAGGCATAGGTGCCGGGAACCGGAATGTACGCTCCATCAGCCACAATGAATGTCTTGCTGTTGATGGTTGAGGGTGATACATCGAGGTTGAATTCCGCCGTTACCGCCGATGATATGGGAACGTCAATAGCGCCGTCCGCGGGAAAGAAAGAAACTATTTTCAGGGTATCCTGAAGTGGGTTTAAAAAGAAGAGAACAGAATCGGGATTGTCCACCAGTCCCCTGCTGCAGCCGATACAGGCCGTTGCGGATAGTATTAATGATAGAATCGTTTTTTTTATCATTTTATCTACCCACTGAAAAACGTACGGCTGATATGTCAGAGAAAACGCAAACCCTCCATATTATGCATAGTGGTTTATATATTTTCTATTTATTGGTATTGTTCGTAACTATCAACCTCTCTTCATAACAACCGGTAAACACATAATAATGATTATGTCGTGGAAAAACAAAAAATAATGACTTTTTGGAAAAATAATTCATGCCAATTTTGACGGTGAACGGGAATTTTAGCTAAAAGAGGATGGTCTCGCAGCCGCGCTTCTTTATTTCTCGCAGGAACTCGCGCTTCCACCGTTCGCCCAGGAACCGCTCCGCTGCGTAGACCGCGACATGCTTCGCCGCCAGCCCCGTTTCACGGCGGCTCCGGGAAAGTCCCTGGACGCAGCTGGGACAGGCCGTGAGAACAAGATCGTCGCTCCGCGATTCCGCGGCCTCTATGAGAAGGGTCTTCCGGTCCCGTATGGTTTCGGAGATGTCCGGCCTGGACAGAGACATCGTTCCGGCCTCGCCGCAGCAGAAGGGCACCTGGCGGGGAGGGGCTCCGAAAAGCTTCGCCAGGACCCTGTCCGAGCCGGCGGCCTTCATGGGCGTGTGGCACGGCTCGTGGTAGAGGAGTGGCTCCGTCGCTCCCGGCTCCGCCCGGTACAGGTCTTCCCGGCAGATGAATTCCGCGATGTCGGTGAGGCGGGCGCCGCTGAAGATGTTCTCGACCTCGTATTTTTCCAGCATGTCGTAGCAGGTTCCGCAGGAGACGATGATGTCGGAGATGTCCATGTAGCCGATGATGTCGTTGATGCGGTGGAGGAGGATCCGGTTCTCGTAGCTCTTGATGTTGGCGCGGTCTTCCTGGCCGTTGGCCAGGAAGGGGTAGCCGCAGCAGAGGTATTCCGGCGGTATCACGACCCGCACGCCGGCGCGGTAGAGGAGTGCGATGACCGCCATGCTGATCTCGGGAAACATCCGCTCGGAGCCGCAGCCCGGGAAGTAGACGACGCTTTTTTTTACCGGCAGATCGGGATTTTCGAAGGAGTAGATGTTGTGGGCCCCCTTGAGGCCAAGGCGCTCCCTCAGTGGGCGCTCCCCGGCGTCGCCCGGCAGCGGCGAGCTGAAGATGGCGTACAGCTTCGGCGCGATGTTCCGGCCGATGGCGCGGAACGGCCTGAGCGCGAAATAGCCGAACCTCAGGGCATTGTAGCCCAGGCGGTACATGACGGGCCGCACCGCCATGTTGAAGTAATAGCCCTTGCGGCGTATGATAAAGAGGGCGATCTGGGTTATGAGCTTGAAGCTCTTCTTCCGGCGCGCCACCAGGAGCTTCCGGATCATGAGGCTGATATTGCCGAAGTCTATCTTGACCGGGCAGGGTATGGCGCATTTATGGCAGATGGTGCAGTGGTCCGAAATGTCCTGCAGCTTGCGGAAGTTCTTGAAGAAGGTCGTGGAGGTCTGGGCGTCGTAGAGCACCGCCTCCATGACCAGGGCCACGCCGAGGATCTTGTTCCGGGGGTTGAAGAACATGGTGCCGCCGGGATAGTGGGTGTTGCACGTGGCCTTGCACTTGCCGCAGCGCACGCACGACGCCATGGAGCCCATGAGCTCCTCCAGGTCCGTCGCCTCCAGTATGAAGGCCTCCAGCTCGAGGAGGTTGAAGGAGGGCGTGTAGATGCGCGAGAGCGGAAAGTCCGGCGTGAGCTTTCCCGGGTTGAAGATGTCGTCCGGGTCGGTCTCCCGGATGTACCGGTCGAAGTCGTCGAGGATGACCCGGTCGATGTAGCGGAGCTTGGTGAGGCCGATGCCGTGCTCCCCGGATATGACGCCGCCCAGGGCTACGGCCTGCTTCATCACGATGCCGGCCGTTTCGTCTGCCTCCTGCATCATGGCGTAGTCGTTGGAATGGACCGGGATGTTCACGTGGATGTTCCCGTCGCCGGCGTGCATGTGCGTGGCGATGATGACCTTTCTCTTCCGCTCGGCGCCGATGACGTCGTTGATCTGGTCGATCATGTCGGTATAGCCGTGGAGTATTTTCGGGATGTACCGGTTCACGTCTTCCTTGAAGGACACGGCGACGGCGCCGTCCTGTATCTGCCGGAATATGCCGGCTGGATCGTCGTCGTCGATCTGCTCCAGCCACGCGGCGTAGCGCCCTCTTACCTCGCCGAGATGGGCGCGGCAGGCGTCGATACGGCCCAGGGTGAATTCCTGGAGGGCGGCGCGATCTCGACCGGCCAGGTAGTCGTCGGCGCGGGCGATGGCGCTCAGCGTGTTCGTGAACTCCTTGCGGAGGTTGAGGCGCTCGACAAAATCGGCGAAGGCGGGGAGCGCCTCCAGGGGGATGACGATGTCCTCGTTGAGCTTGAAGGCGTTGGTGTGCTTCGCTATGGCGCCCAGGTTTTTCCGGTCGGCCCAGAATATGGCGCTTTCGGCCTCGGTGCGGGCCACGATGACCTCGGTGTTATAGGGCTTCACCATGGCGGCGATCCGGGAGCAGGCTTCGTCAACCTCCGCCTGATCGTTCGATTCGACGTCGATGAGGAGAACGGCCTTGGGCCGCTCGATGCGCTCGGACTTGTTCCGGTAATTGATGGCCGATACGTACTGCTCGTCGAAATGCTCCAGGGCCGTGAGGTTCGCGCCGCCCTCGCCGTCAAAGGCGTTCTTGATGGTCACGATCGCCATGGCGGCGTTCTTCATGTTCGTTCCGTAGAACTCGAGGCATATGGTGCTGCGGTGGGCAAAGGGCCGGTAGAGGATGAAGGTGGCGTCGATGATGAGGCCGTCGCCGCCCTCCTTCTGTATGCCCGGGAGCCCTCCCAGGGCCTTGTTGGTAATGTCCTTGCCGAGGCCCTTTTTGCGGATATCGGTGCCTTTCAGGATGATCGTTTTGACAGGGGCGCCCTCGCAGATCACGTCAAAGGTCACCGTGTCGTCCTCGCGGATTTTGTGATAGGGGTGGTCGCGGCGCTTCACCTCAAGGACCTGCCCCAGGGCGTTCACGATTCGGAAGCTGAGGATGTTGTCGATGGCGGTGCCCCACATGACGCACTTCTTGCCGCCGGCGTTCTCTGCGATGTTCCCGCCGATGGTGGAGGCCCAGGCCGATGTCGGGTCCGTGGCGAAGATGTAGCCGTGGCGGCCGCAGTGCTCGATCACGTCTTCCGTAACGGCGCCGGACTCGACCGATATGACCGGTATGTCCTGGCCGCCTTCCCTCACCATGGTGATGGGCCCGATGGCCTGGAGTTTTTCAGTGTTGATGATGAGGGTGTTTTTTTGGACCGGCACGGCGCCGCCGGTCAGTCCCGTGCCGCCGCCCCGGGGAATCACGGCAAGGCCGAGCCTGCGGGCGGCGCGGATGATCCCCGGCATTTCGCCGACGCTGTCCGGGTAGACCACGACGGCAGGATACTCGACGCGCCAGTCCGAGGCGTCGGTGACATGGGCCACCCGGTGAAAGGGATCGAAGTGGATGTTGTCCCGGGCGGTGGCCTGGCGGAGCTCATGGTAGGCCCTGAAGCGGAACCGCTTCGTCGCGGCAAAACCGTCGAAGAAGGCCTCATCGAGGCTCCTGGTGCGGTCGAGGAGCCTGGCGACGAGGGGATTGTTGTTGGCCGCGGAGGCTATGATGGCCAGGCGCTTTTCGTGAAGGGCCTTAAGGCGGCGCAGCTTGGTCTTGTCTTCAAGGAAGTCATTGTAAATATAGGGATTCCTGTCAATGATGAAGAAATCGCCGATGGTTTCGTTGAGGAGCTTGGCGCTGCGTCCGGTGACCCTCTGATGGCGCAGGACGTCGATGATGTCCAGGGTCTCCTGGTCATAGTATTTCAGTATAATCTCACGATCCGAAAAAGAGGTGTAGTTATACGGTATCTCGCGGTATTTAAAGTCTCGTTTCATGTCTGTTCCAGGGCCACGGGGTGCGACCTGACAGTATGTTCATCCCGGGGCATTCCATACCCATGGGGAACCGCACCCGTTGAATTGATACTTATTTCCAGAGACAATTCCCCCGTCAAGTGAAATTAGTGGTCCACTGGGAGTTATAAAAGCGGGTTATACGCCATGTTTTATGCTTTTTCCGCCTCCCGGAACACAATATTGAAGAAAAGTATTGATTTTCTTAACTCCCTGTGGTATTGGTTTATATCTCTTGACCTTTGAAAGGATGATATAGGAGGATGGGGGACGATGGCGAAGAAACCAGCTGGATCGAAAGCATCAAAAGCTAAAAAGACTACAAAAAAGGCCGCTATAAAGAAGCCGGCGGCTAAGAAGACTAAACCTGTAAAGCGATCGAAAGCCGTAAAGAAGCCAAAAGCCGTGAATAAACCTGCGGTGGCGAAAAAATCTTCCGCTATACCGAAACCGCCGGTCAGGACCGACGCGCAAAGCAGGACCCTCCGGAAACAGATGCTTGTGCAGATCTCGGCCCTTGCGGCGACCCTTGACGACGATAGCCTGAAGAAACTGATACAGGACGCCGCTATCCTGGCCCATAACGAGCGCGTCCTCAAAGAATACTCCCTCAAAAAGGAGCTGGCTGGCCCGAAGCCGCCGGCCGCCACCGCCGCCATTGAGGAGGGGAAGGACGGCACCTTTTTTATCATTATCCTCAACGGGTACCGAAATTTTCTCTCCCTGGAGGAGATGCGCAGGCTTGTAAAGGTGTGCCACGGCACGGATAACGCGGCCATAGCGGCGTCGCGCATCTATACGTGGCTGGAGGGGGGGCGTTTCGACGTGCTGCGCAATTCAAGGATCGCCAGCTCCAATGATCCCGCCCTCATCTCAGTCTGGGAGAAGATCATAAGCACCTACGCTTCAGAGGGGTAGGTGGCCCGCTGAAGGCCCGCCGGATCCGGCGGGACCTTTCCGGAAAAGTGGTCTATGTGCCGCCTTCTTCACTTCATCAGCTTGGTTTCTATTGTCGTCAGGGTTGATTCAAGAATGGTGTCGGGATAAAATAGCGGCACATTGACCCGTATATGGACCTTTCCTGTTTGCGTCAGCGGGACATTGTCTATGTTTTTAGTGTTCAGCGATATCCTGAATTCCTTTATGGGAAAACCGAGCTTGGCCATGGTCCCTTCGATATAGATCGTCTCCATTCCCCTCACCGTGACAAGGAAACTGCCCCTGAAATGACGCGATGTCTCTTTCCGCGGCTCCACCTGAACGCGGTAGCATTCCCTGCCGTTAAAGGTTATCCGCTCCGTGACGGTTATGGCGTAATTGTCGCGGCCCTTCTCATCGAAGACCGGAAAGAGCGGCATGGCTTTCATGACGCGGAACTTTGAAGGCTCCATCTCCTTGCCGTCTTTTTTGTAGGCGAGGACTTCAACCTCCGGAGTGCTGTAAAAGAAGTCCTTCCGCTTCATGGTCACTTCCGAAACGCTCTTGAGCTTTTTTGTCTCCGGATCGAACTCGGAAATGATTTCTTTCCGCAGCGATTCAACGCCGCTGTATTTCTTGTGCAGCTCGATGCCCCGCTCGAAGGACAAGGCGATGATGCGGTTCGACTCTTCCGGCGTGACCGGAGATGACTTCCCCGCCGTCGCCGGCAGCGCCGTTAGCGCCCCAAGGGCGGCGCAAATGATCATCCCGTAAAAGTGTTTCATGACTGAATCCTCTAATCCATGTAATGTTGTCCAGTTGCATCATTGCAACTTGAAGGTGACGACAATGACTCCGTCGGAATATTTTGCCGTGTGCTCGACGCTCGATTTGTCGAAGACCTTGAGCATCTTCTTGTTTTCCGGGAGCACCGTGGCGCAGAGCGCGGCGAGGCCCCGCTCCTTCCCTATCTTCAGGAGGTAATCGACCATGAAGGTGGCGATCCCCTTGCCCTGGAATATATCTTCGACGATAAAGGCGAGCTCGTGTATCTTTTCCCTGGGATAGAAGGAGTAGCGCGCCTCGGCGATGATCTCCTCCGAACGGTCCCGGCTGATGATCCCCACGATAGAGACCGTGTCAACGTAATCGATGTTGACGTACTCCTGCATCTTCCGGTGCGGCATGGTCTGGACGCGGGCGAAATAGCGGAGGTATTTCGATTCGTCGGAGAACTGGTAGAAGAGGCGCCGCATCAGGTCCTCGTCGGAGGGCTTGATCGGCCTGAACTTCACCTCCAGGCTGTCCTTGAAGGACTTGACGGTCTCGAGCTCCACGGGATAGTTCTTGGCGTTCTTGATGACGTATATCTGGTCCTTGTACACGTAGCCGAACTGCTTGGCCTGCTCCAGCAGGCCTTCGCGGTGATCCGGGTGGGCTATGTCGATGAGGGAGAGGACCCGCTCGCGGATCGATTTGCCGAAGAGATTGGCGACCCCGTATTCGGTCACCACGTAGCGTGCGTAGCCCAGGGTGGCCCGGACCCGCTCGCGGTTGCGGTCGTGGGAGATGACGATGTTGCTCCTCCCCTCCGGGTCCACGGAGCGGACGGCGATGATGGTCTTGCCCCGCCTGGCCAGGGCCGCCCCCATGGCGAAGATGAACTTGCTTTCGTAGCCGGAGAGGAGGTTGTCCCCGGGATAGAATATGACCGATTCGCCGGACACGTCTATCTGCTGGACGTTCATGATGCTGATCAGGCCGGGGATTCGCCGGGTCACGTTAGGGTGCACCAGGCGCGCGATCGGGTAGAACTCGAAGATGGGATTGCGGTCCACGTAATCGTAGAGGTCCCGGGTGCCGTAGCAGTAGCTGGAGGTCACCTGGCCGCCCCGGTAGCGGCTCCGGTTGTAGGGAATGACGCCGGCCTCCACCAGCTCCATGACCCAGTCGGAGATGACGTTGGTGTATATGCCCAGGTTTCTCTTTCTCGTCAGGTGGGAGGCTATGGCGTCGTAGGTGCGCCCCGCGTGGAGCGACACGGTGGAGCCGTCCTCGATGAGGTTGGCGATGTGCCAGCCGATGCGGTCGAGCTGGTCATCCCATTTTTTCCAGGGCCGCTCCAGTATGGGCCGGTCGCTCTCGACCAGATGGTGCACCTGGTCGAGGTGGATCATGGTCTCGCCGTAGGTCACGGGCATGGCGGGGTTGATCTCGGCCACCACGACCGGCGCCTTCTGCACGGCGATGTTGGACACGTCCACGGCGATGCCGAGGCTCATGAAGCCGTTCCGGTCCGGCGGCGACGCGGTGACGATGGCCACGTCGATGCCCACCGCTCCGCTTTTCAGGAGGAGGGGTATCTCCATGAGGTTGGCCGGGATGAAGTCGACGTTCCCTTCGCTGAACTCGCAGCTGATGCTCTCGCCGATGTTGAAAGTCTTGAGGCGGTATTTCCGTTCGTAGCAAGCTTCCCCGGTGAGCAAGTCGCCGAGGGTGATGAGCTGGATGAGCTCCAGGTCCTGGAGGTTGGAGCTCTCCGACGCGACGATGGCCTCCACCGACCGTGCGGGCATGGCGGGGCCGCTGCTCAGGAAGACCCTGTTTCCCGGCTTGATGATCTCCCGGAGATCCTCGGGGGAGATGAGCTTGTCCTGGTATTTTTTTTCCACCGTCATAATTACCGCTATGGTATAGTACCTCAATGGAATTGAGGGTTTTGTCAAGAAGTATTAGGGGCGGCTGTGATGATACCTGACAGCCTGTCAGGGAAATGAAAATGGCGATCACGGCCAGGAAAAGTCCTATTTATTTTTTCTATGCTGCAGGATTTTTCTTGTAATTTCCCGAACCGTGCGGCAATGATCGGTCATTATGAAGATCGCGTCTCTGTATGATCTGGCCAGGGGGGCGGTATCCCGGTTATCCGGGGCCGCCGAAGGGACCATGGGGATATCCCATCCTTCAAGAAGGGTGATGAGAAAGGCCGCGGGCATCATCAAGTCTGGCGGAATCGTTGCCTTTCCCACGGAAACGGTCTATGGCCTCGGCGCGGACGCCTTCAATCCCCTAGCGGTGGCGCGCATTTTCGAGGCGAAGGGGCGGCCCCTCTTCGATCCCCTTATCGTCCATATCGCCGACCTTTCCCAGATGAAGCGGCTCACGACCGGTATGGACCGGCGCGCCGGGAGGCTCGCGGGCAGGTTCTGGCCAGGGCCCCTCACCCTGGTGCTGCCCAAGCACGGGCTGGTGCCGGACATCGTCACGGCCGGCCTCGACACCGTGGCGATACGGATGCCGGATCACCTGATCGCGCGGGACCTCATCATTGGGTCCGGTACGCCCATCGCGGCGCCCAGCGCGAACCGCTTCGGGTATATCAGCCCAACCAAGGCGTCTCATGTGCTGGACCAGATGGGGGACCGTGTGGACATGATCATAGACGGCGGGGACTGCGCGGTGGGCGTTGAGTCCACGATCATAAAACTCGACGGGGAGCGGAGCGTCATACTCCGTCCCGGCGGCGTTCCCGTTGAAGAGATTGAATCTGTGATCGGTCCGGTGGAGCGGGGGGCCCTGGCTGCTCAGGGCCCCGAGGCGCCGGGACAGCTGCCGTCGCACTATTCGCCGTCGATCTCGGTCTATCTTGCGGAATCGATCCGCCAGATCGACTTTTCCCGCAGCGACGCGGGATTCCTGCTCTTTAAGAAACCGGCCTTTGAAGTGCCGGCAGGCCGCACAGAGATCCTTTCCACCGACGGAGACCTGAAGGAAGCGGCGGCGAACCTGTTCTCCGCACTCCACCGTCTCGACCGGATGAATGTCCGGGTCATCATGGCTGAGGCCGTTCCGGAGAACGGCCTGGGGCTCGCCATCATGGACCGGCTCAGGCGGGCGGCCTGGAAAGAGACGGCGATGCCGGAGGAATGATCATGGGCGGGAAAACCACTGCACCGGGGCTCTTCAGGGAAAACGCGCGGGCGGACGATTCGTTC
Source organism: Spirochaetota bacterium (assembly GCA_017999915.1). Taxonomy (NCBI): domain Bacteria; kingdom Pseudomonadati; phylum Spirochaetota; species Spirochaetota bacterium. Next base: position 216,715 of record JAGNKX010000001.1, on the reverse strand, counting down.
TTCCGCGGCCTGGCCGCGGCGCCGCGGGCCCTGCGCTTCGTCCGATCGAACAGGGGAATGGCGAAATATTTCGTGATTCCCTTTCTGCTGAACATCATCATCCTGTCATCGACGGTCTTCTTCATTTTTACAACGGTTTATGATCCGCTGCTGGGTCTGGTTTCCGGCTCCGCCTGGTACAACAGGGCCATCGAATTTATCCTGGCCCCGCTGCTGTTTCTGGCGCTGGCCATCCTGATCGTTCTTCTATATTCCATTCTGGGAAGCGTCATTACCGCGCCCTTCAACGATTTCCTTTCCCGGAAGGTGGAGGAGACCTTGACCGGCTCCATGTTCGATGAAAAGCTTTCCTTCGCCGCGGCCATCAAGGACGTGTTCCGCGTGGTCGGCAACGTGATCAAGCTCCTGGGCCTGATCATCCTGGTCCAGCTTCTGCTCCTTTTCCTGAACCTGATTCCGGCCGCGGGGAGCGTTCTCTATTCGGTCACGGGCTTCCTGGCCACGTCGTTTTTTATCGGCTTCCAGTTCTTCGACTTTCCCCTGGAGCGACGGCGGTATCGGTTCCGTGAAAAGATGACCGTGGCCTGGCGTTTCAGGAGGACCGTCGCCGGTGTGGGGGCCTCTGTGTTCCTGATGACCTTCATCCCCCTGGCGGGGTTCCTCGGGTTGAATATAGCCGCCGTTTCAGCGGCCATGATCTTTGTCGAGCGCGTCATGCCGGCTCTGCGGAACGACCGCGGGGGTGCGTCTTCATGAATCGTCCTCTCTTTATTGTCTTCGAGGGGATCGACGGATCGGGAAAATCCACGCAGTGCGATCTCCTCTTTAAACACGCCCTATCGCTGGGGCTTCCGGCGGTAAAGCTCGTGGAGCCCACAGACGGACCCTGGGGGCGCAAGATACGGACCATGCTCAAGGAGAAGGAGATGGCGCCGGCGGCGGAGCAGATGAGGCTCTTCATCCTCGACCGGCAGGATGACGCGGAGAAAAACATAATTCCGGCCCTGAAGGAAAACAGGATCATCGTCATGGACCGGTACTACTATTCCAACGCGGCATACCAGGGCGCGGCGGGCCTGGCGCCGGAGACGATCATTGCCGAGAACCGGAAAATGAGCTTCCCGGAACCGGACCGCGTCTATTTCGTGGATATCCCGCCCGACAGGGCGATGCAGAGGGTGACGGGCAGAGGGGAGGGGAAGGAGATATTCGAGAAGGAATCATTTTTACAAAAGGTGCGGGATAATTTTCTTTCCATCGCCGATGAGCGCTTCCTTATAATAGATGGAACGTGCAGCGTTGATGAAATATTTGAAATCATCAAAGAAGATTTCACAAAACTTCTGTCCCGGAGCGGCTTGTAAAACCATGGCGGATTCTTTGCCACTCCACCCGGTCACGGGCGCGTTCAGCGCCTGCCGAAGAATTCCTTTGCGATCCTGATCGTTTGATCGCTCGTATCGTATGGAACGTATTTGATCTCTCCATTTTTATAACAGAGGTATCCGCTGCCGTTCTTCTTCAGGTATTCGCTTAAATCGATAATATCAAAGGGAGCGGCCGGCGGGCCGATGGCCAGATGCGATTCTTTCGTTACATGGATGACGTGGATATCCGTACCTTTAAAGGCCGTCGTTATATCATGGAAAAACCAGTTCCAGTCCTCACTGACCTCGGTCGTGTCGGTGAAGGCGATCACCGCGAATCGTTTGGTCAAAATGGGTTTATCGGCCAGCAGTGGGGAATAGACCCATCCTTCATTCTGCGAACCGGTTTTTGCCGTCCTGATTTTAATCCACGGCTCGTTATGCTCTTTTTTGTTGATGGTTATCCGGGAACGGTTGCCGCTGATTTCCCCCAGAAAAAGAACCGCCTCTCCCTTTGAAAGCCTCTCAATCGGTTTCGACTTTTCGTCGGCCTTGCTTCTCACTATGACGCTCTCTCCCGTGCTGTATTTGACCTTCATTTCAGCTGCCCGGAGCGGCATTGAAAAAAAGAGAACAGATAAGCTTATAATTGCAAGTATCGCCTTTTCGAATAACGCCATGACGGGCCTCCCCTTTTCGTGAATGATCCGATAATGAAGATTGTTGATGTGGATTGTATTGACATCGAGGGTCCTGTCCAGCCCTTTTTATGGCAGATATCGATAGGGACGGGATATTGCTGGTTCACTCACTATAATCATCGAAACAGTCCGATCAGAATGTTCATTCCATGATCGCCCATAAATCAAGGCCCGGAGTACACTGTATTACTGTTGACATATTGCTCAAAATAATTGATTTTTGAAAAATTAAGGCAACAGGAGCGGCCGGATTATGACCGATTTCAGCAGGCAGGTGGGCCAATGGCAGGTATTCTATGCCACGATCATGGGATGCGCGGCAACCCTTCTGGGACTCCTGTTTGTATCGGTATCCCTGAACAGGTCCATCATCCGGCACCGGGACAATGCCCACCTGATGTTCTACTCGCGGCAGACCTTCGGGCTCTTCCTGTCGATCATCAGCGTATCCCTAACCTTCCTCATCCCGGACCAGTCCACGGCCGGGATCGGCATTCCCCTCACCTGCATCGGCGCCTCGGGTCTGTATGCTGCGGCGCGGGGCCTTATCTCGCGGCTGCTCATGAAAGAGTATATGCCGGCTCTCCGGCGTTACGGACTGCCGGCCATCGCTTTCAGCGCCATTATCTTCGCGTCGCTCCACGTGCTCTTTTTCCTGGACGCGCAGAGCCTCTCGCTGGTCATGGCCGGAATGATCATGCTCCTCGTGTCCGCTACCCGCAGTTCATGGTTTTTCCTTATGGATTTGCAGGAAAAGAGATGAAAAAAACCGCATTTGCCATAACGCGTTTGTTTTCCGTTCTGTTTCTGGCGATGCATCTTCCGGCGGCTACCCTTGACGCGGCGGAAAATCACTTCACGATACAGGAGCGCGGATCAGCAAGTCACAGTGCCGGTCCCTTCGGCCAGACCATTAATCCCGTGTTTGCCGATCTCAAGACCACGCCTCTTCTGGCCTACCAGTATTCCTTTTATGACGGGAGAAAAAGCGGCGATCACTTAATCCAGGCCGGGTACTACGGCTTCACCTTTCTCTACGGGCGGTTCCAGGACATTTATATAAATAAGGGAAAATGCTTCGACCATGCCGGGGCCGACTATTTTTCCTTCACCAAGGGCGTCATGGTCAGGAATATTTTCGGCTTCGGTTTGAGCTATTCATTCAGCTGGTCGTCGGTGCGATGCTTCAAGGGATACCGGGGTGTTGACGTCGGCCTCCTTCTCCGGCCCTGGAAATACGTCTCCCTGGGATTCGTCATGGATGACGCATGGGGGATCGTCAACGGCAACAGGATCAGGTGGCGGCAGATCTACTCGATTTCCATCAGGCCCTACTGGGAACGCCTCACTCTTTCGCTGGATATCGTGCACGAGAAGGGAGGCTCGGCCTCTGATCTGAATTACAGGGCTACGGCGGACCTGCGCCTCTGGTATGACATATCCCTCTTCGTGACCGGAGACCGGAACCTTGATTTTTTATTCGGTGTGTCCTTTCCTCTCTATTTCCGTACCTATCCGTCAGCGGGCATCGCGCCGCATTACTACCGCTCCATGAACAACGGAGAGGCATCGGGCCGTAACAGCGTCGGTTTCTCCATACCGCTGGCATCGAACGATTCAGCCCTGGTTCTTCCGGGAAAGGGCCGATTCCTGAAGATCGTAATCGACGGCGCCATGAGTGAAATCGAGAAGCGGAGCTTCTGGGGGAAGGAAGCGGCGGTTTTCTACGATCTCGTCGCCGCGATCGACCGGGCCGGCGGCGACGTCTCGATCGAAGGCATCATCGTGCATATCAAAAATGCCGCTTTCGGCTTCGGCCAGATTCAGGAGCTGCGCCGTGGACTGAAGAAGGCGCGTTCAAGAGGCAAGAAGGTGTATGCCGTCATGGCGGGCCCAGGGAACAGGGAATACTATCTCGCGTCCGCCGCCGACCGGATATGGTTTACGCCCAACAGCCCCTTTTATATCACGGGACTCAAGGCCCAGGTCTATTTCTTCAAGGGATTGATGGACAAGGTGGGGGTGCAGTACGAATCGATCAAGCGCGGCACGTACAAGTCCTTTAACGAGGCCTTCACTCGGGAGCACATGTCCGACGCGTTCCGCGAGAATATCACCTCCCTCCTGGAGGAGCTTAACCGGCAGTACCTGGCCGACATCATGACGGACCGCGGGATTTCGAGGGAGGTTGTCGATGACATCTTCAGCCGGGGCTCCCTTGATCCGTCAGAGGCGGTGACAAGGCGCTTCGTCGATTCCATCGGGTATGCCGACGATGCCCTTGAAGAGATAGGCGGCGGCGCTTCAACGGTGACGATATCATCGTACATGGCCATGGCACGGGTTGACCACCGGTGGGGCATGACACCGAAGATCGCCGTTGTCGTCGTTGAGGGCTCCATCGTGGGCGGCGCCTCCTTTGATACGGGATGGTTCAGGTCCATCGGCGACGAGACGTACCGGAAGGCGCTTGATGAGGCTTTCCGGGACCCGGTAACGGCGGCCGTGGTCATACGCGTCAATTCGGGAGGCGGGTCGGCAGCGGCATCGGACCTCATGTGGAACGCCCTGGCAAGGCTGAAGAAAAAATACCGGAAGCCGGTGGTGTTTTCCTTCGGGAATATCGCCGCTTCGGGGGGGTATTACGTGGCCTGCACCGGCGACAGGATTTTTTCCAATCCCGGCACGACGACCGGGTCCATCGGAGTCGTGTTTGGCAAGCTGACCCTGGAGGAGCTGTACAAAAAGATCGGGATCACCAAGGATGTCATCAAGATGAGCGAATTCGCGGACATTTTCTCGGAATCGCGCCGGTTGACCGATAAAGAGCTGAAATTGTTCCAGAAGGGGATCGATTTCACCTATGACCGCTTCACCGGCAAGGTCATGGAAGCGCGGAAAATAAGCGCCGCAGACATTGCCCGGGTGGCCGAGGGGAGGGTCTTTTCCGGGTCCCAGGCCCTTGACAGGGCCCTTGCCGATGAGGCCGGGGGCATAATAACAGCGGTCGAATACGCACGGCACCTGGCCGGAATCGACGGACGCTACGATGTTGAAAAGTATCCCGATGAGCGGGGTCCCCTCTTTGAGCTGTTCAAGCTTCCGGAATTCAAGATGCTTGCCGAGCAGATTCGGGAGCTGGTGCGGAACGCGGAATACATAAGGCTTAGGGATGAAAAGGCGCTCTACCTGCTTCCCTCACGCATCGAGATACACTAACAGTCATGATGTGCATCGTGGCCGGCCCGGGCGCAAAGGGTCGCGGCGGCGATCTCCATTTAGTTATTGACAAATTAATATTGGCATACTAGTATTAAGTATGTTTCGGGACGCTCCTGAAACTGCGGCGGCACGCGCCATGCGCGTCCGCCTTCGGCGCCTGAACGCGTACGATTCCGCCCCAAGGGGAGTAACTTATGAATGTGTTATTGGTAAACAGCAACCAGTCCTTCAAATCCGCGGTGACCAGTTCCTTGAAGGGGTACAAACCCAAGCTCTTTGTCTCGGATAAAATCGATGATGTTCCCGTGGACATACAAAAAAACGCGGTACAAACGGTCATAATAAACTGGGCTTCCGGCGATTTCGATATCGACACGCTGTGCCGTCGAATACGCAAGATCAAGACGAGTAAATACATCTTCATCCTGGTGGTCACCGCGCGGGAGCGTGAAGGGGGCATTGAAAAGTTCCTTCAGGCCGGCGCCAATGATTATGTGTTCAAGCCGTTTGGCAAGGACGAGATGCTGTCCCGCATGAAGATCGCCGAGCGGATCATCAAGATCGAGGAAGAGCTGATGCGCAGCAAGAAGAAAATGCTGACCCTGGTCAAGGAAGACCCCGTGACCGGCCTGTTTAACCGCCGCTCGCTCCTGGATGAAGTTCTCAAGGAGATGGGCCGGGCCGCGCGGGAGACGAAGTATATATCGGCGATGGTGGCAACCATTACGAATTTTAAGGAAATGGTCGATCTGCACGGCATTTCGGTCATGGATGAGGTCCTGGTGGAGAGCGGCAGAAGGATTAAGGTGTCCTGCAGGCCCTATGACAAGCTGGGACGTTACACGGTTTCCGATTTTCTGATTTTTCTTCCCGGATCGGGGAGGGGCAACGCCGAGAAAGTCGCCAAGCGGATCATGTCGGCTTTTACAAAAAAGCCGATCGATGTAAACGATTTGAAATTGCAGATCAACCTCGCCATCGGTATTGCGGAGCTTGATCCGACTCAGATATCGAAAAACAATTCCGTTGACAGTAATCTCCTGAACGACCTGGTCCTTGACGCCCTGATAAAAAAGACCGAGCTGGCCGTGAAGCGGGCCATGCGAAGCGGCAATAATAAAATAGAGGTTTTCCTGGATTAATCCCGCTTCCGTCTGTTCGGGACAATTTTCCACCCCGGCAGGTGATCCGGTTTTTCGGGCCCGGTTCGGAGGTAACATGTCGCTGCCTCTGGATGCACTGCAAGGTGCCCGTTCCCCTCGTGCGTGCCTGTCTTTAATGATTCGCGTTTCCTGCTCCGATCATTATTCTCGGAATAAAAAACCGGTTGATGGCTTTGCATGCAGAAGCAGGAAACACTTCAATGCCTTAGTGCTGTTCCATTGTCATTCTTGATTCAATGCTTATGATGGAGAGATGGGATCGTCGGAATCACACTGCTGAACGAATCGTTTTAACGTACGGAAGGATAAAAAATGGCGGGGTTTTTGCCCCGCCGTCTTAACAACTTATTTTTTCTTCTTGGTTGCTTTTTTCGCAGTCTTCTTTGCTGCTTTCTTCACGGTTTTTTTAGCGGTTTTTTTTGTTGTTCCCACGATTTTTTTTACTCCTTTTTTTTATTGGTTTTTAGCGCCCCTTGTGGGGGAGCCCTTCTTTAAAGATATATTTGCTGCTTTTGCAACAGATTTCTTTGCCGTTTTAATTATCGGCTTCGCCGGCTTGCTTTTTTTAGCATCTTTTGATGTTTTTTTCCTGCCGACAACGGTTCCGATCCACTTGACCACGACCGGTAAAATTAATTTTTTTTCAGAGTCGTTCATGGTCTCGTGGTAAAAGCCTTTCAGTATATGCAGCTCTTTGCTCACCGATGACGCGTTGTTGAAAAATGTTTCGCTGCCGCGGTAGTCGACGATCTTGTCCGCATCGCCGTGAAAAACAAGAAGGGGCATGCGGATCTCCATCGCCCTGTTCATGCATTCTTCCGCGGTCTTGATCATCTCCGTGTACCAGCGGGCGGACACCTGTCCGTGCACCATGCGGTCGTTTTCATATTCGTCGACTACGACCGGATCGCGGGAGAGGCCCTTGGGATCAAGACCTGTCGCCATGGTGAAAGAAGGAAGATACCGCGATAATATGCCCGCCAGGCTCGTTTTCCACGCGGGAACCTCTATTGCCGGCACAAACCCGGGCGAGGAGAGGATGAGTGCGTCTATGTCTTCGGAATAGGTGAGAGCGTATTTGCCGGCGATGACGCCGCCCATGCTGTGACCGAGAAGAATCAACCGGTTATCGTTGATATCTTCCTTGATGAGATCGATGAATATCTTGAGATCGTACACGTAATCCATGAAGGATTCAACGTGGCCGGTCTTTCCGCCTGATTTTCCGTGTCCGCGGTGATCGAGGGCGTACACCGATACGTTGGAGCCCTTGAGTTCATTGATGATGTTGCCGTATCTGCCGGAATGCTCTCCGACGCCGTGAACGATGATGAGGATGCCGCGGGGATTATCGACGCTCCAGTTCTGGAAAAAAATTTCCGTACCGCCTTTGCCGATGAATGTTCCGATGCTGTGCGTGTACGAATTCATTTATACTTTCTCTCTTTTTTTGAACTTGTGTGCATTGTACTATATTAATTTTTTCTTGTCTAGAAAAAAATGTTTTTTAAGCGCACTAAATTTGTTTTTAATTTCAATTCCGTCGCGCTCTTCTTCGCGCATTAATTCCCCGATGCGCGCGTTTGTGATGATAGTATCGTCGTCGATGAAGAAAATATTTTTCGCTGATGGGTGATCGCGTCGCGAAGTCGTTCCTTGCATTGATTGAAGCGCGAGTTGGTTCAGAAAATTCGACTTCATCGTTGCGTGGTCATCGCTGACACGGCGCCATTCACTGTGTGAATGCATGTCAGAGCACATGAATCGGTCCATGGGCCTTCCCCTCGATGAATTGACGCACGTGCGCATTGTCGGTTGATCTGAAGATGTCAGGCGGTCCCGCGTAAATTATTTTTCCCTCGTAGAGCATCGCGATGCGGTCTGCCAGCCGGTAGGCGGAGCGCATGTCGTGGGTCACCACGATCGAGGTGATGCCGAAGGTGTCGCGCATCTTCTTGATGAGGCGGTCCACGGCGCCGCCGGTTATGGGGTCAACACCCGTCGTCGGCTCGTCGTAGAGCATGATCTCAGGCCGCAGCGCGATGGACCGGGCGAGTCCAGCGCGCTTCTGCATGCCTCCGGAGAGTTCAGAAACACGTTTTGATTCAACTCCCCTGAGGCCGACGTTCTCGAGCATCTCCGTCACCGTCTTTTCTATCGTCTCCTCCGGGACTTTTTTTCTTCTGAGGCCAAAGGCAACGTTATCGTATATGTTGAGCGAATCGAAGAGCGCCGCTCCCTGGAAGAGAATTCCGTATTTCGCGAGGATGCGGTGGCGTGTTTCAGCGTCCGCGCCGGTGAATTCAACGCCGTCCACATGAATGGAGCCGCTGTCGGGATCGAGAATGCCGATAAGATTTTTCAGGATGACTGATTTTCCCACGCCGCTGATGCCGATGATGCAGAGTATTTCGCTATCGTACACAGTAAGATCGAGACCATCAAGAACAACCTTGGGTCCAAATGATTTGCGAAGATCTTTTATGATTATTTTTTCTTTCATTTTTAACTGCTTATGAAAAAATATAACACATATCAAAAAAATGTCAATTATTTTATGGATTATGTCTCTAAAAGTTGAAAATTTTTTCTTGCGCTGAATTTTTTCAAGATCGACTTAAAATGAAAATAAAATAACTACTGTTATGTGATAATCATTGAAATAAAATCAACATTTGAAGAAAAAGTGTTGATTAATCATTTTTCAGATCAATAGATAGAATAGATGAAAAACATAAAACTGTTGATGCCACGGATCTATTAGAGATATATTCAATTAATCCGATATAAAGGGGAAATAATCGGAGGAACTGTCGTGATAAAGAATTTACTCGGAATTGTTATATGCGCCTTTTCGCTCTCCATATTCGCCCAGGAGAACAATGCTATTTGTATAGCGATTGACAATGAAGATTTCAAGGCATTTTCCCGCGCGGTCAATCGCACTAATGTCAATGGCTATAACGACAAGGGAGAAACACCGTTGACGCATCTGCTGCAAAAGAAGGAATACTACAGGACAATTAATAAATACCTTGTGGTCCTTTTTAAACATGGCGCTGATCCGAATTTACCCAATAAAAATGGAACGCCCCCGCTCCATCTTGCCGGTTATGATCATGAGATATGCTCCTATCTCTTGAAAAAGGGCGCTGATATAAATATCAGGGATTCACACGGGCAGACAATGCTCTATGACCTGTTGGTGTATACCGAGGTGTATGGCGGATGGAGCAAGTTTTTCAATGATATAGATTTTTTTATTAAAAATGGCGGTAATATCAACTCGGTGGATAATTACGGGATATCTGTGCTGCTGAGCATGCTTTCCCGCGTCATGTCATACCCGGCGTCAAAGAAAGGCGGGGGCGGGTACCTGAGCCATGATTTTTCCCAGGGAATTGAATATCTTGCAAAAAAAGGCGCCAATGTAAACATAGTGACCAAGTCAGGGGAAACAGCGTTGACCATATCCAGGAAAACAAACGCAAATCAGGATCAGATTGACACGCTGATCAAACTGGGCGCGGTGAAGTAATCCGCATGGATTTGCATGAAACACGTTATCTTTTAGAAGGTCTATTGCTGGATCAATAGCAAGATCGCTTCGCTTTGCTCGCGATGACAAGGTAATGGAAAAATGCTTTTTTGAAATGAAAAATCATTATTATAAGGGGCCGGCATATGGTTAAGAACTATCTCTTCATACTCAACATTTCGCTCCTGATCCTCCACGAGATGGACGCAATCCGCAGAAAGGAATGGAAGCTCTTTGTCGTTTTGAAGGACATGCCGGAAGAGCGTGGTTATCTGGTATTTTCGATCCTTCATCTGCCCCTCTGCTTCATTATCCTCTATTTTATCATGAACAGCGGCAGCGCCTCGTATGGCGTTTTCACCATCATTATTAATAGTTTTCTCATATTTCATGGCGTCATTCACCTGTTGTTCAGAAACAAGGAAGCCAATGAATTCAGCGGAATGTATTCCTACACCCTCGTTTTTTCCATGGCCATCCTCGGGGCGCTGCAGCTGATACTATGATACTCCTTCAAGAAGCGCAGTTGAGCCCCTGGGGGCCCTGCTCCTACCTGCCGGACCGACAGTGCCGGTTCGAGTACTTTTTCGCCTACGACCTATCGGCCACCGACCTGGAAGAGCTTTTCAGCAGGGGATGGCGGAAGTTCGGCGAATATTACTTCCGGCCGAGCTGCGGCGACTGCCGGAAATGCGTTCCCCTGCGGGTCATCGCCGGGGAACTGGCGCCCACCAAGAGCCAGCGCCGGGTGGCGCGCCGCTGCGACGCCATAGAGGTGCGCTTCAGGGATCTTGATTACCGGGACGAGATATACGAGATATACCGCGACCACTCATTGAACCGCTTCGGCAAGGAGAGCGACGAGAATGATTTTTTCGCCGCCTTTTACACCAGGTCCTGCCCCACGATGCAGTCCGAGTATTACCACCGGGGGGAGCTCATAGGGATCGGTTTTATAGATTTATCCCTCAAGGGGTTGAGCTCGGTGTATTATATCTACCGGACATCCTTTGAGGAATACCGCCTCGGCACCTACAGCGTCATCAGGGAAGCGGAACATGCAGCGTCACTGGGCCTTGCCTATTATTATCTCGGGTATTATATAGTAGAAAACCGGCATATGGCCTACAAGGGCCACTTCCATCCCCATGAAACCTTCGACTGGTCGTCCGAGACCTGGACCAGGGAAGATTATAAAAGAATTGAAAAATAGCGACATTCCCTGTTGTCTGGACATAAAAAGGGGATCCAGAGTGCATAATATTTTTTCTAAAAATGTGACAAAATTGCCGTTCCTTTGTATAATTAATATGCCAGTGGCTGCATATTCGGAGGAGGAATATGCCGGATAATAGGGGTGCAGGATACCAGTTTGACGAGGATCAGAGCCTCAAGACCGAGAAGAGGCTCGATGAGCCGAAGATGTTCCGGGTCATCCTTCACAACGACCATTATACCACCATGGATTTTGTCGTTGAGGTTCTCATGAAGATATTTCGCATGCCCTCCGCCAAGGCCGTGCAGGTCATGATGGACGTCCACAAGAAGGGGGCCGGGATGTGCGGCGTCTACACCTTTGATATCGCCGTCACCAAGGTGGGACAGGTTCACCAGATGGCGCGGGCGCGGGAATTCCCGCTGAAATGCTCATACGAGGAAGCGTGATGGAAATAAACCACGAATTAAACAATATACTGATGGCCGCCTTCCAGGAGGCCAAGATGCGGAAGCACGAATATCTCACCCCGGAACACGTATTGTACGCGACGCTGTTCAATGAAACGGGGAAGGACATCATCCGGGGGAGCGGAGGAGACATCGATAACCTGAGCCGCAAGATCAAGGAATTCTTCACCAAGCACATCACCACGGTGGAGGCCGAGGAGCCGGTCCAGTCCGAGGGTTTCAAGAACGTCCTCGAACGGGCCATCTGGCACACCTCCTCGGCCCAGAAGGACGAGCTGGATATAAGCGACGTGCTGGTTTCGATATTCGACGAGAGCGAATCCTTCGCCGCCTTTTTCCTCCAGGAGGAGGGGATCACGCGCTACAGCCTGCTGAATTACATCTCCCATGGCATTTCGCAGTATCCTCCCGACCATGAAGGGGAAGCGGAAATGGCAGGGGAGCCCGAGGCGGAGCCGGACGTGCGGGAAAAGAAAAAGGGCGCTAAAAAAGCGGTCGAGGCCTTCACCACGGAGCTCACCGAAAAGGCCGGGGCGGGAGAGCTCGATCCCCTCATCGGCAGGAAGGACATCATCGAGCGCACGGTGCAGGTCCTCTGCCGCCGCATAAAGAACAACCCCATCCACGTGGGCGATCCCGGCGTGGGCAAGACCGCCATCACCGAGGGGCTGGCCCAGTTCATAGCCCGCGGCGAGGTGCCGCGGCCCCTCCAGGACGCGAAGATATATTCCCTGGACATGGGCTCCCTCATAGCCGGCACGCGGTTCCGGGGCGATTTCGAGGAGCGGATGAAAAAGGTCATCGCCGAGCTCCAGGGGATGAAGAACGTCATCCTCTTCATCGACGAGATCCACACCGTGGTGGGTGCCGGCGCCGTGTCGGGAGGGTCCATGGACGCGTCGAACATGCTGAAACCCCTCCTCTCGCACGGCAAGGTGAAGTGCATCGGCACCACCACCTACGAGGAGTACAAGAAGTATTTCGACAAGGACCGCGCCCTGTCGCGGCGCTTCCAGAAGATCGAGATCCCGGAAACGACCATGGAGGAGACCCGCGATATCCTGGCGGGGCTCCAGGAGCGCTACGAGAAATACCACAATGTGAAATATTCCGACGATGCACTGCGGGCGGCGGTGGAGCTCTCCTCTAAGTACATCAACGACCGATTCCTGCCGGACAAGGCCATCGACGTCATTGACGAGGCGGGCGCCTTCACCAGGATGTACCGCGAGAGCGACGACGAGGAGATTTCGATAACCGTCCATGACATCGAGAAGGTCATCGCCAAGATGGCCAAGATACCGGAAAAGAGCGTCTCCTCCTCGGAAACGACAAGGCTGAAGGACATCGAGGCGGAGCTGAAGCGGCAGATTTTCGGCCAGGACGGCGCCATCGAGCACGTGTGCGAGGCGATCAAGCGCAACCGAGCCGGCTTCGGCAACCCGGACCGGCCCATCGCGTCGTTCCTCTTCGTCGGCCCCACCGGCGTGGGCAAGACCGAGCTGGCGCGGCAGCTGGCCCAGACCCTCGGGGTGAAGCTCCATCGCTACGACATGAGCGAATACCAGGAGAAGCACACGGTGGCGCGGCTCATCGGCGCGCCTCCGGGCTATGTCGGGTACGAGGAGGGGGGCCTCCTCACCGAGGCGATCAGGAAAACGCCCTACGCCGTGCTTCTCCTTGACGAGATCGAGAAAGCGCACCAGGACATATTCAACACGCTCCTACAGGTGATGGACTACGCCACCCTCACGGACAACACCGGCAAGAAGGCGGACTTCCGCAACGTCATCATCATCATGACCTCCAACGCCGGGGCCAGGGAGATCGGCAAGGCCCAGATGGGCTTCGAGGACCGCACGGTCACTGAGACCGCAATCAAGGACGCCGTGGACCGGATCTTCTCGCCTGAATTCAGGAACCGCCTCGACGCGGTCGTGAAGTTCAACGATCTCGACATGGATGTCATCGTGCAGATCGTGAAAAAGTCGATCGATCTCTTCCGGAAGCAGCTCGCTGAGAAGCATATCGTCCTCGAGGTGACCGATGAATGCTATCGCTGGCTCGGCGGCAAGGGATATTCGCCGAAGTTCGGCGCCCGGGAGATCGACCGCCTGGTGCAGGACAAGATAAAGAAATACTTTGTCGACGAGGTCCTCTTCGGCAGGCTTGCCGGAGGCGGCACGGCCGTGGCTGAAATCGTCAATGACGACGTGGCCATTCGAATAGTGGAGGAAAAAAAATAATCGGGCTGCACCGCTACGGCTGCGATTGATCGCGCCCGATTGCGAAGCATTCAATAAGCTTTTAGCTTTTCTGAATATGTCATTTCGAACCCCCCTTGCCGGGGTGAGGAGAAATGACCTTTTTGCAGCAAGACTGATGTATCGTGACGATTCAAAACAAACAAACAGGGCACGATAGCTGTTTAATGAATAATTAGTTATGATGGCGTCAAGGTGTGGCCATCAGGGTTTTTCAAAAAAAAGATATTCGTTGGGGGACATATGGAACACAGGGATAGTGCTTCAAGGCTTCTTCGTCGTTTTTTTTTCAAATGCATGTTTCTTACTGACGGCATTTCCTATCTGATCGTCATTCCGCTGGTGGTCGCCGTGTATCTGTACAGCGTTACGCTGAGCGAGAAACAGGTTTATGCCTTCATCATAACCGTAGGCGTCACGGCGGTAATATTCCTGATACTCAATGCGCTATGGTACCGCTTTCTATTCAGACCCTTCAGGAAATACTGTTCCGCCCTCGACCGCGGCGGTCAGATCGACGATATTCTGAAAATAGGCGTGCGCGAACGTTTCAACAGCTTCAACGTGTTGTCTTCTGTAAGCATCGTGGCCCGATGGACGTTGGGATTTCTCGTCGTGAGCATCGGGGTCTCCCTCATATCCGGCATCCGGTTTCAGCAGCTCCTGAACCTCTGGATAGCCGGGGCCTGCGTCATCACCATTTCACTCATCCATTACAATTACGTCGCCAAGGAGCTGATAAAAAGATTTTCAGAGCTCGATATGTTCCGCCAGGCGGATCATGTTATTTCCGACAGGACAAGGACCGTCCTCGGCTCCCTGGCCGGCCAGATCGTCGCCGGGGCCATCACCATCTGCTTCGTCCTGTGCTTGATCCTCATCGTCACCGCTATAACGGTGGGAAACCACGCCCTCGGGGACTTGTATGCGGCTGTGTCGAAAATCGATAACGCGGAGTCGGTGGACCTTGAGAAGTACTCCCTTACACTCCTCTACTGGATGGCCGGCATGACGATGTTCTGGCTCTGCATCGCCACGGCGCTGCTGTACAAAAGCTTCAGCGAGCGTTTCGCTCCCCTGTCAGAGCTCCGCGAGCGGGCCGTCACCTTCGCCCAGGGGGACTTCACCGGCGGGAGGATTGAGAATAGCGGCGGCAACGAGATCGGGATGCTCGGTACGTCAATGAACATCCTCTCGGAGCGGATCCGCGGCATAGCCGGCGATATCGTTTCCATGTCGACCCAGCTGGCGGCGTCGTCCGAGCAGATGGCGTCGACGTCGAACCAGTTCTCCGAATCGGCGCAGCAGGAAGCGGCCAACGCGGAGGAAATAACGGCGTCGATGGAGGAGATGTCCTCAAGCATCGGCAGCGTGGCGGGCAACACGGTGGACCTCTTCAACGACCTGATGCACCTCATCGAGCACATGCAGCTCCTGTCCCAGTACATCCACGGGATGAGCTCCTCGGTGAAGGAGACCTTCGCCGTCACCCAGGCGATCGCCGCCGACATCCAGGCGGGCGAGCAGTCCCTCAAGAACATGAACGAGACGATGAACGCCGTCACCCGCAGTTCCAACGACATGATGAACATCGTCAACATCATCAACGATATCTCGGACCGGATCAACCTCCTCTCGCTGAACGCGTCGATCGAGGCCGCCCGCGCCGGCGAGGCGGGCCGCGGCTTTGCCGTGGTGGCCGAGGAGATTTCCAAGCTCGCGGACCAGACGGCGCACAGCATCAGCGAGATCACGTCCCTCATTACGATGAGCAATGTCGAGATTTCGAAGGGAATGAAGGAGATCATCGGCACGACGGAGACGCTCCAGCGGATCATCCACGGCGTCGATTCCATTGAAAACGGCATGAAGCAGATCAATAACGCCATGGCCTCGCAGATGCAGACGAACAGCACGGTGCAGGAAAATGTCATGATGCTCAAGTCGAGGTCCGAGGACATAAAGATCGCGACGGGAGAGCAGAAGATAGGCGTCTACGAGATAACCCAGTCAATGAACACCATCACGCACCTCAGCGACACCTATTCCGCCGGCGCCGAAGAGATCGCAAGCACGTCGCAGTCTGTCGCCGAAGCGGCCGCGGCGCTGAAATCGTCGGTGAGTTATTTCAAGGTATAGGTCACCTTCAGGGCCCGGCGTTATTCGGCCGAGTCGACCCGCTCGATGTAACGGTCCATGTCGAACTTCCGCTCGAGGCCCCTGTCGTTCATGTACCTGACGGTGCCGAAGATTGGCCGCTCGGCCCAGGGGCGGTCATGCTTGCCGAAGCACCAGGCCACGCCGGCGAAGCTGTTCGGGTCCCTGCCGTCAAGGCTGTATCTGTTGTTGAGGGCCAGGGCCGTCGCGAAGGCCTCTTCGGGAGACGGTGACCACTCGAGAATTTTTTTTCCCCAGTACATGCGCATGTACCCGTGGATCGCCCCCCGGAGGAGCAGTTCCTTCTGCGCCGCGTTCCAGTAGGGGTCATGGGTGCGGGCGCTTTCGAGAGCGCCCCTGTCGTAAAGATATTCGCGCCGGTCCCTGCCATGTTTATTCAGCGTCTTCAGCGCCCACTCCGGGAGGCATCCTATCGTATCGTAAGAGCTGTTATAGAAGACGAAATTGAATCCGAGCTCGCGGCGCACGATGAGCTCCTCCAGAAAAACATCCCTGCCCGGCGATTTTGTTTTCAGCACTTCCAGGGCCACGTGGAGCGGCGATATCTGTCCGAAGTGAAGATAGGGAGACAGGTGGGACACGCAGTCCAGCGACGGGTCGTTCCTGCTGTGCGGCACGCTGTCGAGCTTTTCCGCAATGAAGCGGCGCAAAAGACGCTTTGCCTCACCGGTGCCGCCCCGAATCCAGCTCACCGGCCCGACAGCGCGGTCGCAATCGATTTTTTCCATGACCGCGTCAAGGTCATCAAGGTCCAGGGATTGGCCCTTCAGGCCGGCCGAATCGACTTGAAGGCGCCCATGGCGCAGCGGCTTCAGGTAAAAGGGGAGCAGGGCCAGGATCTTCGGCCGGAGGGTCCCCGCCGTGTATGCTTCCTTGGGCGATGCCGTTTCGACCGGCACGATGGCGTCGCTCTCGACCTGTATGAGGGGGCATTTCATCTCCGCCGCCGCACGGGAACGCCACTGCCGCTGGATGCGCAGGTACCCGCGGTCCGTCACGACCAGGGCGGCATGGCGGGAGAGCTCCACGGCTCCAAGATCGGGTGAGCAGATACGGACCGTCATGGCGATGCCGCGTTTTTTTAAAAGCGCCTTCGTGTGGCGGAGCCCTTCTATCATGAAACGGTAATGCCGCTCGTTGGCTTCCGGGAAGGAGGGAGTTATTCCGAAAAAAACCAGGAGGGGCGATGAACGCTCGTTCGCCCGTGCCACCGCGAATTCCAGGGCATGGTTGCACTCGGCCCGCTGGGACTGCTGCATCCAGTAGAGAACGTAGTCCCCCTTCACGGCATGGTTTTTGTTCAGGTATGTGATCCGCTCATCCTGTATCATATTATTTCGTTTCCAGAGACAGGGCTATACCCATTGTTCAGGGCATGGATGCGTTTCAGTTATAATTTATTCAGGCGGCAGATAGTCGCCGTGTATATTCGACATGGCCCGAAAGATATTGTTCTTCGCTTTTTTGTTCATGCGCGCCAGCTCGCCGATGAGGCGCTTCATGTCGGCCCTGCGGGTCGTGTCGCCGTAGGGGCACTGGGATCGGGGCACCGGGAACTCCCTGATCCTGGCGTACCGCTCCACTTCCTTTTCCTTGAGCAGTATCAGCGGACGAATGATATCGAACTCGCCACCGAACATGGAGAGCTTCGGCGGCATCGAGCTGATGGAGCCGTTGAAAGTCATGTTCAGCAACAGGGTCTCCAGCGCGTCGTCCATGTGGTGGCCCAGGGCTAGTCGCCCGCATCGGAGCTCCTTGACGAGGGTGAAGAGCTCCTTGCGCCGGTGCCAGGCACATACGAAGCAGACGGTCTTGGAGGGGTCGCGGTCAAGATCGATTGCAATCGACCGGTGATGGAAGGTGATGTCCAGGTCGGCGCACAGCTTTTCGTAGTAGTCCCGGTCGAGTTCGGCGGTGATATTTTTCACGTTGATGTGCAGGGCGTGGATTTCGTAATGTATCGGTATCCACCGGCGCCGCACCGCCAGGGTTTCGAGGAGCACGACGGAATCCTTCCCGCCCGAAACTCCCACGGCGATCCGGTCTCCGGCGGCGATAAGGCCGTAGCGATTGATGGCGCGTCCCACCGTTTTCTGCACCTGGAGAAGGTACCTGGATCCCCTTTCAGCCGTCATTTCGTCGTGTGCTTGTATTTATCAAAAGATGATTTTTTATCATATCCCACGAGCTCGATGTAGCCCCTGCCGGCGACGGCCTGTCCCCCCGCCGAGCCTTCCACCGTCACCGCTCCTTCCCAGTAGGTCACGGGATTGAGCGTCAACTCCTGCTCGGCCAGCATCGGCTTAACATGGAGCAGCAGGTTCAGGGGCTTGATGGCGATAGTCCACCGGGCGGGATATACCGCCTTGGTTTTCGGGCTTGTCCAGGCGGCGGTTGACGTCACTTCGATGTCGGAAAGCGCGAGGAGACGGGTCTTGCCTTCCGCGTCCACGTAGTTCCCGCCCGAGTGGGGCACCACGCTGTCGTTCTCCTTGATGAGGTATATCATGAGCTCCGTGTTGTTCTCCAACTGGATGCTGAACCAGTCCCATCCGATCTTCTTTGAAAGAAGGCTCATGGGGCCGAATTCATGGTCCATCCAGGCCTTGCCTGTGACGGTCTTCTTTTTACCTTTTACGGTAATGGTGCCCTCGACTCCCATGTTGGTGTAGGAATAATAGTAGTTGGTATTGACGCCCTTGTCGAGTATGCCGCCCGGTCCGTTCAGCGCCGCAGCCTTGTTGGGCGTCAGCTTGAGGTCCACCGAATAGCCGCACATGGAGGCGCTGACCATGTGGGAGCCCTCCTTAGCTTCGGCGGACCATCCGTTGATGGCTACATGGTAGTGGTCGGGGTCCGCCTTCCATTGCCTGGCAAGGTTGTGGATCTCGGCAGCCTTGAATTTCTTCTGATCCAGGTCGGTGACCGCGAAATGGCCCAGCATGGCGACCTCCTTGATCCAGTGTGCAGGCATCCTGAAGAGACATGCCGGCGCCCTGTCCTCTCCGGTGAGGCGCTTGAAAAAAGTGACCTCGAATCCGTACTCGGTCCCGTCATCGGCCCGAAGGTGCCCGGTATAATACCACCACTCCATCTGGGCCGTGTAATGGGCGGCATCGTCTTTTGGAAGATCCAGGGGCCTGACGGGCCGCCCGTGATCGATGATATATTTAGGCGTACAGGATAGTATCAGCGTTAACATGAGAAGGGGCGCAATACGGCGCATTGTATAATCTCCTTGCAGGGCTGTTATGTCGAATCAGGGATTAATTCTTCATATACGAGGCCTTTTTTAAATGCAGGGACCTCGAAAAATCGAATGTATATGTTTCTTGGAGGCACTTTCATTGTCGCGTTCTGAATGCGAGAGTTGCCCACAGGGTAATGATTATCTAATCACATGGTTATGTCAAGAAGTATGTCATCCTTCCGGGCAGGCAGCCTGTGGCGGATATTATTATCCAGAAAAAAAATAAAAGTTATTGATCAGTAAAACTATTATTGTATAATTGTTCATGAGGATATCTGAAAAACTCGAAGGGGTTGTTTTTCAGTATAATTCCAAGGTATTTAATTCATCCATACAGGTGGATCCAATGGCAGCTGCATTGATTGTTGATGATTCCAAATTTATGAGAAAAATACTTCGCGAATCCATTGAAAGCGGCGGACACAAGGTCCTTGACGAGGCGGACAACGGCGCCGACGGCGTTGAAAAATATAAATCGCTGAAGCCTGATTTTGTCACCATGGACATCACCA
The DNA here is from genome assembly GCA_017999915.1 of Spirochaetota bacterium. Lineage (NCBI taxonomy): Bacteria > Pseudomonadati > Spirochaetota > Spirochaetota bacterium. Next base: position 196,834 of record JAGNKX010000001.1, on the reverse strand, counting down.
TGGGCGGCGTCGATGGCATCAAGGCGGTCCAGTCTATTTGCGAATACGATCCGAAAGCGCGAGTAATCGTGGTCTCGGCCCTTAATGAAAAAACGATCAAGCTGAACGACCACACGATTCATGCCGCTGCCTATGTCCAGAAGCCATTCAACAAGGAAGAGCTCCTGGAGACCATTAAGGGCGTCCTGAAATAAACGAGCCGGTAGCCACAACCATGAGCGGTAATTACTTGAAATTGTATGCCGCCACAGGGGCGGCGGACTCGGTATTTTTCCTGAGCGAAGGATCCGTCTATTTCTATCTCTCCAACGTCGACAAGTACGCCATTTCCGGGAAAAACCTCATTGTCGGATCCACTGAAATTATCATGAAGAAATTCCTCGGGACGGACAGCGGCCGCATTGAGACCGCCGTGGCGGACGGCGGCAGCGATATAAAAAAAATATCACTGGAAAAATTCATTGCCGGCCTCAGCAATTATTCCTTCGCCCTGAACGCGGCCATGGTCCTGGCAAAGCAGGTCATGCTCACCAATAAGATTCTGCAGAAGAACCTGAAAGATCTCGAGGGTGAAGAGAGCAAAATGCGCGAATACGCCACGGCCTATTATTCCATCGTCGGCCGCCTCAAGCAGGAGTACGACAAGCGGCGCCTCCCGTGGCTGAAGGAGCTGGTCGAACAATATGACGGCACGCTCACCAGCAAGAAAGGCGAGGCCTATGTCAAATCCTCAGAGCCTTCCACCATGACCGTCGCCGCGTCACTGTCGGACAAGGAAATCGAGTACCAGCGCGGTTCGGTCATTTGCGAGGAAAACACGCCGGGTGATGAGCTCTTCATCCTCAAGAGCGGCGCCATCGATCTATTCCTGAACGGGAGCAAGATCAGCATGATCGACCAGCCGGGGACGGTCATCGGCGAGATGGCCCTTCTCCTGGGGGAGAACCGGGCCGCGACGCTGAAGGCTAAAAACACGGTCATCATGACCAGGGTCCGCAAAAATGATCTGAAGGAGGTTGCGGAAAAGCAGGATGACTTCCTCCTCAATATTGCCATGACCCTGGCGCGCCGGCATTATTACAATGTCGCCAGGATCGAGACCGTCAACAAGTCGCTGGCTGAGCAGCTCCTGGACAGGGAAGCGGCAGGCGGGGACAAGAAGGCGATGCTGTCGCGCCGAGCCCATCATGATTTGACCCTGCTGAAAAACAGGCTGGAGGACGTGGTGATGGAAAAGAAGGCCGATTTTCTCCAGGATCTCGTGGACTCGCTCTGAGAGCGGCCCACTACCAGTTCAGCGACTTCAGCCAGTTCATCTCCGCCTTCAGGTGCTGCTCCAGGTACGTGAAAATTTCATGATAGGATTGCTCGCCGGGCTGCGTCTTGTCCTCGTCGATTTTCTTCTTGATGGCGTCCAGCTTTTCCTTGAGCATCGATGTCCGCTGTTCGATGAACTGCTTCTTCTGCTCTTCCGTGAGGTAGTTGATGAACATGAGCACGATGTCGATGTCGAAGTGGATCATGGTCTTGTCGAAATACTGCTTCAGGAGCTTTTTGTAATATTTCTTTCCGTTCGGCATTATTTCATAGATGTACCGCTCTGGGTTCCCGCTGTCCTTTTCCGTGCCGACACGCTTCACCCAGCCATTGTCAACGGCCTTTTTTATGGCGTAGTAGATGGAGCCGAATTTGATGTCCACGTAATCTTCAAGACGCTCCACGATTTTTTTCTTGATCTCATAGCCGTAAAGGTTTTCTTCCATTAAAAGTCCAAGGATGGTGATTTCTATTTTCATAACCAGCTCCCGTTGAGTTTGAACCACGTGACATATTTTTTGGCAGGATATTAGTGTAGTACAGGGTATCTCTAAAATCAATATTAATATTTATATATCAAAAAAAAATGTATAATTTTAGCATAATTAATATATAAATTTATTCATTTAATCAATTAATTACTATTTTTTTGAACTGTAACAGCTAAAAATTCAATGTGAATAAGTTATTAAGCAGATTTTTGGCATTCCTGGGAGCGGATGTAAATGCCCAATTTTTAATGAGTCCCTGTGGATATATGATTTACTAATACAGGGGGCTCATCGATGATGTTTCAGTTAAGATATGGGAGAAGACATTGAAACTGCAAAAATCGATTAAGAAGCTCACATCGGGCGAACATTTAAAAATTATCGCCCTCGGCGACTCCCTCACCCAGGGGTGGATGGTGAGGAAGGGATATCTCGATTTCATCGCCGAAATGCTCCAATCCCTTTTTCCTGACTGCGACGTGTCGATCCTCAACCGGGGCATCCCCGGCGATACGGCAGAGGGGGGATTGTACCGCCTCCGCGAGGACGTTCTTGACGGCGACCCGGACCTTGTGTTCGTCCAGTTCGCCCTCAATGACGCTTTCACCGGGGTGCCGCCGGCGCAGTTCAAGAACACGATAAAAACCATCGTGGACCACATACGGACCGATACAGACGCTGAAATCCTCCTCCTGACATCGGTGCCGATCATGCACCAGGACGTTGATTTCATGGCTGAGAATTTCTACAGCAGGCTCAGCGAGGTTTCCAGCGAAGAGAGCATTCCCATCGCCCTGGTCCACCAGTACTGGAAGAAAAAGATGTCCGAGGGGACCGATATCCACAGCCTGGTCCAGGCGGACATGGTGCACCCCAACGTCGAGGGATACCGCCTCATGGCCGAGGCCATAATGGAAGTGTTCGATCGGCGCAGGGAATGATCGCCGCGGGACAGCCATGGACTATAAAAAAGAAATAAGGGCCCTCCAGAAACACAGGAGGAATTACTATCCGGCGCTGTCACGGCTGATGGACCTGCATCACCATGGAGGGCCCGGGGACCTTCCAAAGGAGCTCATCAATGACGTGGAGGCCCTCATCCTCCTAGAGCTGATCGATATCGGCTACCTTGACGAGAATGCCCTCATCATCAGAAGGCGTTTTGATGATATCGTCGGCCTTGTGTATAACGGCGACTATCCCCTGACCGAAAGCGGGGAGAAGTTCTTTGATTCGGAGCGTCACACCCTGAAGGCGCGCCTTGCCGATCTTGCCGGGAAGCTGCGCCGCCGCTGAAATAATCCCTACCAGAGGCCGGCCTGATGGAGCAGCGCCATGGCCGGCACAACGATAAAGATGAAGATCATGGTGTTGACCACGAAGAGGGATGACGCCAGGGGGGAATCCAGGTCAAAGAGCACCGACGTGACCACCGAGTATATGGCCGCCGGCATGAAGGACTGGATCCGTATGACGGATTTCATGCCGCTGCCAAGTGGAAGAGCCGTGAGAAGCAGCCATGTCAGGGCCGGTATCAGGATGAATTTGATCGCCCCCAGGGCCAGGTGCTCCCGGCGGAGAGGCGTGATCTCCTTCACTGCCGTTGTCAGGCCAAGGGTCCAGTAGTAGAGGGCCACCGAGGCCATGATGAGGGGCTCCACCGGGGGGCGCAGCGCGGGCCGGGGTATGCCCGATGCCAGGAGGGCCAGGGCGGCCAGGGAGGCGTACAGGGGCATGTTCCTGGAGCCGGCCAGGAAATCCCTGATGTGAGCGTGGAAAGGCCTCCCGGCGCCGGCCCGCGCATAGGAAAAGATTATCAGAAAGGTGTAAGGAACGAAATAGACGAGAAAGATTGACGAGAGTCCGAGGCCGGTCTCGCCCAGCAGGATATAGCAGAAGAACCCGCCCATGGTAAAGCCGTGATTGGCCAGTGACGAGCTGATGAGAAAGGTTTTCCTGGCCGCGCCCCGAAGGCGGAGCAGGGGGGCCATGAGGGAGCCGGCCGCGAAACCCGACAGAACGATCAGCAGTCCCGCCGCGGGAAGGAAGGCCAGGTCCGGGCTGATCCTCAGGCCCCAGATGGTCCAGAGGATGACCGGCGGCTCCAGCGCGATGAGGTTGAACCTGATGATCTTTTTCGCCGCGGCAGCCGGATCGATGAAGTATCTTCTCGCCAGGGTGCCCGCGATGAACGGCACAATGATGAGAAGCTGGAACAGGATGAATTTCAGGATGATCGGCAACGATAGACCTCGTTTATTGTCGTAGCATCGTCATTCTCCGATTAAAAATATCAATGCTTTTATGGCAGGGGCGGCGCATTTTTTGCTGGCATATTTTGAATATGGTGCTAGGGTGATTGCCAAAGGCCGGAGCGCCGCGCGGTCCGGGCCCTTTACGCCGGAGAGCCATGGCCATATTCGCGCTGAATAAAGATATCCTGTTCCCGCCGGTCCAGTTGGCTGAAGAGAGCGGCATCCTTGCCGTGGGGGGCGACCTGTCGGCCGAGCGGCTCGTCGAGGCGTACCGTCGCGGCATATTTCCCTGGTATTCCGACGGCGACCCCATCATCTGGTGGTCGCCGAATCCCCGCTTTGTCCTCTTCCCTGAAGAGCTCTACGTTTCGAAGACCATGCGTCAGGTCCTCCGGCGGAACATTTTCACCATCACCTGCGACCGTGACTTCCGGTCCGTCATCCAGGGGTGCCGGGAGCCGCGCAGAAAAGAGCGCGGCACCTGGATCACCGACGAGATGCTGGAGGCTTACGTGGGACTCCATGAGCTGGGGGTAGCGCACTCCGTCGAGGCATGGAAGAACGGCGAGCTTGTGGGAGGCCTCTACGGCCTTTCCCTGGGACATTGCTTTTTCGGCGAATCGATGTTCACCAGGGAGGACAACGCCTCAAAGGCCGCCTTCATCACACTGGTGAGGAAGCTCATGGAGCTGGAGTATATCATTGTGGACTGCCAGGTGTACACCTCGCACCTGGAAAGCCTGGGAGCGCGGCACATTGACCGCGAGGAGTATCTCGACATCCTGGAAGAGGGATTGCGCCATGAGACCGTCGGCGGAAGCTGGAAGGATATGCTCTAGGGCGCGGCGCCGTTCCCGCCTTTTACAGCGTCTCCATCTGCAACGAATCGATGATCTTTTTGAACTGCGCCTTGAATTTCACGTACCGGTCCCTGCCGCTCCTTCCGGTGATAAGCACCGCGTAGCCGTCCTTTGAAACCGAGCAGGTTTCGAAAATGTTCCTGTTCTTGTCCCTGGCAAGGATCCAGAGATAGCGTATATCGCCCGTTTTTTCCCACCTCTTTTCCACCAGGCTGCACCCTGATTTTCGTATCCACGCTTCGGCCGTATCCTTCATGTCGCCCTGCTCCAGGGCGAGCCTGACGAGCTTCACCGAGGAGGCGCCGTCGCCGCTGTGGAGCGATTTGACGATGCCCAGGTACGATTCGGATTCCCCGATGGAATCCTCTTCCCAGCCGCGGGGAAAGGCCAGTGAAAGCTCCGGCTCCTTGATGGCTACGATCTTCCGGGACTCGGTCCGGGCCATGTCGTTGGCGCCGGCAGACGCGGCCGGGGCTATGTCCCCGCGGTTCAGCAGGAGAGAGAGCTTTTTTATCGCCTTGGCGTCGATCTCCGCGCAGTTGCTTTCGGTCATCACCCAGGAATCGATTTTCACCTGCGGCGCTGCGTTCAGGCGTCCCGCCAGGGCCGCCAAAGACCCTGCCGCCGGAGCGTCCTTGAAGGAAACACCGCTCTTTTTATATTGCTGGAGCAGCGTGGCAAGCCGCGCCAGGGCCGACTTTCCTTCCTTCCGGAGATAGCTTTTCGTGGCGGTCTCGCGGGCTATACGGGCGCCGTCGAAATCCTCCATGGATGAAAAGAGGGACCCGTTCTTCAACGATTGCTCCAGCTCCTTCGACGGCGATCCGGTGCGGGCCTCTTTCATGAAGGCATTGAACCGTTCGGCATAGCGGAAGAGGGCCTTCTCGGGGTAGATGAACTGTTCGAAGAGCTCGACGCATCGTCCCACATGGCGGTAGAGGCCGTCGATCTCGTCCTGGGCTATCGTGTCCCTCAGACAGGATTCGCTTTTTTTACCTGCCATTGCGGATGAGGAGCGCTGAATGCCGTACCGCCCATAGGTGTTCCGGATATTTTCTTTGAGTGAATTGATGGCGCCCGTGAACTGGATCTTGTCATCGCGGATGGCGCCGAAATCGCGCTTGGTCAGGTGCGTCCGGTCCTCCTTTTCAAGTCTCAGGCCCGTATCGATGAAATTATACACTGAACGCACCCTGGACATGGCGAGGGAGAAATCCCTGTGGATCCCCGGCACTTCAAAGGACGACAGCCGCGAGCACTCGGTCACCAGCGCCGCCGCAAACCGAAGATAATCCTGGTCCCGCTGAAAGCGGCTGCGATACTGCTCCGCGAGGGAGGCGCTGTCAATCCTCATGCCCTCGGAGACGATGCGGAGGTATTCCATGGATTTGTTCCTGTACCCGTCGATCATGGAGAGGGCCTTTTTAAAATCGTTATGGGCGTCACTGAATTCTTTCTCGTTGACAATTCGCACGCCGCTGTCCTTCCTTTTCAGAAGGCGGATTCTTTCCTCTTCCCGGGCGAAACGGTTTTTCACCGCCGTGCTGTGGCGGCTGATGATAGATGTGAAGCCGGCATCGATTCTTTCGAAATATTGCCCATCCTCCCTGCCGGTAAGGGTCCCAATGGTTCCCCTGCGCAGCCTGTCAATTTCATCAAGCAAATCATTGGCGCGGAGGGGCCCGGGTATTTCAATCATGACAGCCGTTCCCTGGCGGCCATGGCCCGGGACGGCCGATGGCTTGGTGTCGCCCAGATGGGGATGCTGTCCTTTGAAGAGGATCGATTCCAGCTCGGCCGGATTCTTGCAAAAGTACATGATGCGGTCAAGGGAGACCGCGCCCGGGTTTCCGCCGGAGCCATGAATGAGGGAAATGACGCCGTTGCAGGTTTTGAAGTCCCGTGTCAGGGATGCTTCTATCCTCTTCCAGGTCCAGGAAGCCGCCAGGGCTGCGCTGTCATGGGGAGACCCATGGAAGCCGCACTCCGCGAGGTATTCGCGGGCTGCTTTGACGGTCATGCCATGAAGTTCCTTGGCGTTGGTCCTATTGGAGGTGCCTTTAAGGGCGAGGGATACCCGGCCGGTGATGTCGGCGATGGCATGGTCTATGCTGTTTCGCCGGGACGCCATCATCCTGCCGATGAAATATTCGATGGAGAGGTTCTTCCATTCATCCTTCCCTATGTTCGTGTCCATGATCCGGCGGAGCAGGTCAGGACTTTCTTTTGTGAATGATCTCTGTATCATGACCTGTACGCGTTTTTCCACAGCCTGACGGGCCTCATCCATGGCGGCGCCGGTCCCTGCTTCATTGACCAGGGCCTGGAACTGGTGGAGCGCCACCAGGGGCGGAACGGTCCTCGCCGCTTCGGAGGCGATATCGGCCTCTGTCATGGTCCGTGTCTCAAGGACCAGCGAGCCGTCATGTTTCATTTCGCTTTCAAAGACCGCAATGATCTCGCGGGCCCTGGTCATTTCATCATCTATGACACCGAGAACCTGCCGGTCCAGGGCGTTGTTTTTCATGACCCGCGCCTTTTCTTCAGCGAGGTTCTTGAGATGGACCTGCCACCACTGGTGCCTTTTTTCAACGAAACCATGGGCGTTGCCCAGAAGGATCATTACCATCAGAATGGATACGGACAGTGTGATTTTTGCCATGGCGGTGCTCCCCATATTACGAAGTTGCGGTCAGATACGGTTATGTCGCTATGGATATTATCGTACGGATTCTTGAAATGGTTTAGCAGTTTGCCGGCACCGATGCCGGCGGAGCAAGGGCCGCCTTACAGGATTTTTATTTGACAAGGACGCTGACAGGTATGAAATGATTATCGTAATTAGTGGGAAATCCTGGCTTATTACTCTGATACTTTAAGCGGTAAGAGATAGTGCTCTCCTGTAACATTCTATGGAATAAGGAATTTGTGATTAAGGACGGTGAATTGTGAGTATTATCAGAAAAATCATGGATCAATGGTCTTTTCTTTTCAAGGGAAAATCGGCGATGGCAGCGGGAACGCAACGATTGCCCAAAAAGTTTTTCTTGATCTTTTACTGTGCCGCATTAATTATTTCAATCCTCGCGGTTTATTCCCAGGTGCTGTCCTATCCACGGTATAGCCCGGAATGGTCTCTCTTCTATTTTTGGAATTATAACCTGTCGCTAAAAGATATCATCGCCCTGTATAATCCTTTCCTTGTATCATTCGGTCAATATTTTTACCGTCCCACGGCCTTTGTCACCTTTTACCAGCTTGTGACGCCCTTTATCGATTGGCACAATATCGCGGGATTCCAGGTCCTTGGCGTTATAATGCTTGCCATTAATAGTGTTTTTATCTACTATTTTACGCGACAGCTGTTTAAAGATGAAATCACGCCGCTTCTTACATCGCTCCTCTCCTTCATCCATCCGGTTTTTTTCATTCTGATACACAATCTCTTCATGACTGATTTCCTGTACCAGTTCTTCCTTCTCTGGTTTTGCATCATCTTCTGCGGCAATTTTCTGGAGAGAAAAAAAGCTTTCCCGTGGATTGCTATAGCAATGTTTCTTTATCTGCTGGCCGTCACATCCAAAGAACAGGCCATCGGGCTTCCTGTTTTTCTTGCTGGTTTTTTGATCCTTGAATTTCTCTTCAATAGAACGACCGTCGCCACCGGTAATGCCTTGTTCAGGAACCGCCTGGTTTTGACGCTGATGGTAATAATTATTACCATCATTTATATTGCTATATTTCTATCCAGGGTTCAGGAATCGTTCAGCTCGGGGGAATACCGGATTGGTCTCAATCCCGCAATTATCATCAACAATATAGTCTCCGGCTTCCTCTGGCTTTTCCATGTATTCAAATTCCCAAATAAAACCTGGCCCTTATTCCGCGTGCACAGCACAAATGCCAATAATATCTATGGATTGATGGTCCTGGCGGCCGTTTTCTATTACGGGGCGATAATCGTTATCCGGAAGGAGCGTGATGAAATTAGAAAGTTACTCGGGCTGCTTTTTTTCATTGCCGCCTTCATGATGCTGCCGGTCTACAGCGGCGGCAGACCCTGGCATTTTGCGCTCCCTGCCGTTGCCGTCATGATGCTCTATGCCAGGTTTGTTTCACGGCTCCTTGAAAAGGCAAGGAACAGGACCGTCGCGGTGGCCGCTCTGTGCATTATCGTGATCGTGCCGATGACATTATCGGCCATTAATTTTTCCCGTGACATGAACCGCGTTGATGAAGCTTTTAAGCTGAATTCCGAAGCGCTGCTGCACCCGCCCCTGCCGGGCTCCTCGATACCGAAAGGTTCCACCATAGCTTATTATCCGGCTGAAGCAAAATGGCTTTATGGCTGCGGTCATATGTTTTCATTTGTTTATGCAAGGAATGACATTAATGAAATACCGGTTCCTGACATTATTGCTATAACGCCGGAGGCCGCCCTGGATCTCTATTCAAAGGCCAATCTCTATTATTTCGAATACGACAGGAGCCGCGAGCCCCGATGGCAGGATAAAAGTACGGAGTTCAAGGCCAGGCTTCTTGATAAAATCCCGCCGGGTAAACGGCCCCGTGGCGTCAGATGAAAGAAGGCATCAGCATGGAGAAGCTTTTAAAGAAAATATTATTACAGGTGCCTGTCGTCAAAGCCTATATCATTGAGCATGATAACCTGATCAGGGAACGGGACACCTTTACCAGGTTCGTTCCGCCGGGGCACTTCTATTCGCCGATCCCCTCCATCGTTGAAGTCATGAATGACCGGGATAAGATCTGGAGCGCGCCTCTTTCTACACTGCCGGGAATTGACCTGAACGATGCGGGACAACTGGCGCTGCTGGATGAATTCGACCGCTATTACCGGGAGCTTCCTTTTACGGATGAAAAGAGCGGCAGTCTGAGATATTATTATGCAAATGGCGCCTACAGCTATTCCGACGCGATTTTTCTCTACTGCATGATCCGCCATATCCGGCCGGCCGCCATCATCGAGGCGGGGTCCGGATATTCGTCTTGCGTTACCCTGGACACCAATGAGCTTTTTTTCAATAACGCCATCAAGTGCTCTTTTATCGAGCCGTTTCCGGAGGTTCTGAAGGGCCTGATCAAACCGTCGGATATGGGGAAAATAACGATCCATGAAAGGCGTCTGCAGGATGTGCCGATGGAAGTCTTCAGGGATCTCCGTGAAAACGACATCCTCTTCATCGATTCGACCCATGTTTCGAAGATCCACAGCGACGTGAATTATATCTTTCATGAGATCCTGCCGGCCCTCCGGGCAGGGGTGTACATTCACTTCCATGACATCTTCTATCCCTTTGAATATTCGAAGGAGTGGATCGAGGAGGGGAGGGCGTGGAACGAGCAGTATCTCCTCCGGGCCTTCCTCGAGTTCAACTCGCATTTCAAGATCGTGCTGTTCAACACCTTCCTGGAAACGATGTATGAAAAAGAATTAAGGGAAAGGTATCCCCTCGTATTCAAAAATCCGGGGGGTAGCATCTGGCTGCAGAAAATCCGCTGATCAGTCCAGCATTTCTCAGGCTGTCCGGTGCAACGCGTCCTTTTTCGTGAAGTGGCGCTTGACCGCGTCAAGAAAGGCGGCGCACCGGCTGATCTCTTCAAATACCGGAAGTCCCGCGTCTTCTGCCACGGCGCGGTACTGCTCGTTCAACGGGCTCCGTCCGATCTGCCATACCGCCACGGGCTTGCCGTATTTCTTCTTCAGCTCGCCTATGTTGACGAGGTAATCGGTCTTGCCGAACTCCCAGGCGAAGGTTTCCAGGATCATGGAATCCACGGCCGGGTCTTTGAGGATCGCCTCGGCCGCCCCGATGTACACCGGAGCGGCGCCCTTCTGCTCCACAGCGGGCCACAGGTCGACGGGGTGGGACGGTTCCATCCACGGAGGAAAAAGCTCCTTAAGCGACGCCATGGTTTCCGGCGACAGGTCGGCGAGGCCGAGACCGCGGTCTTCAAGCAGGTCCGCGGTGACAATGCCGGCGCCGCCGGAAAAGGTCATGACCGCGGTTTTGCCGCCGGGGCTGTAGGCGCCGGTCTTGGAAAATCCGCGGACCATATCCAGGAGTTCGTGCATGTCGTACACCTGTATGATACCCGCCTGGCGGAATGCGCCGGTGTACACTGCTGCCGCGCCGGAGAGGCTCGCGGTGTGGCTCATGGCCGCCTTCGCGCCGGAATCGCTCCGGCCCGATTTGAGCACAACCACGGGCTTGTCCGTTGAGCGGGCCAGCTCCATGAATCTCCTGCCGTCGATGATCGACTCAAGGTAGCATCCGATGACGCCCGTTTCCGGGTCGTTGATGAGATATTCCAGGAGCTCGGTCTCGTTCAGGTCGCACTTGTTGCCGATAGAACAGACCTTGCTGAAGCCGATGCCGCCGCGATCCATCATCATCAGAAGGAACCCGGCCGAGAGCATGCCGCTCTGCACGATGAGGGCGACGTTGCCCGGCTTCATGAGGGTGGTCCACTTGTCGGAGTACATAAAGGAGAAGACGTTGCGGGAATGGCCGTCCAGGTATCCCATGCAGTTGGGCCCCCAGAGGCGGACACCGAGCTGCCGCGCCAGGGCCACGGAATCCTCCTGGAGCTTTTTTCCTTCGGGACCGGTTTCCGAGAAGCCCGCCGATTCAATGATGATCCCCCGGGCCCCCTTGGACGCGCAGGCGCGGATGGTCTCGGGGAGGAATTTCGCCGGTATGAAGTAGACCGCCATGTCGAAGCTGCCGGGAATTGACGCAATGTCAGGGTAGCAGGGTATGCCGAGGATCTCCCTGTACTTGGGGTTGACAGGGTAGAGGGCGCCCTTATAGCCGGCCAGGGCGTTCCGCACGATATGAAAGCCCCCTTTTAGATTGCTGTCGGTCGCGCCGATGACGGCCACACCCCTGGGATGAAAAAAGTAATCGAACATTTGATTTTCCCGGATTAATATTATTGTATGCAGCGCAATCTGCCGGCAATGCGAGCCCGTCCGGTTCGAAAATATCGGACCGTCTGTCCAGACACCTTCAAGCCTATTTTAAAATCAGGACCGGAACATGTCAACGGTAATACGTAAATAAATGGTCGTTCATTAATCTAAAAATTCAAAGCAATTTATTCGTCAGGATGCGGTGCCGCGGCTATCAGTTTCCCGAGCAGACCTTTTTGCCGAATGTACCTTCGACGCACTTCCCGGCGTTGATGCAATCGGCGTCGATATTGCACGGCTTGCCGTTCTTTCCGGAACCGCCGAAATCAAATTCTTTTTTCTTCACGCAGGCGCCGTCAGTGCAGGTCAACCCGAAGGAGCATTCATTGTCCATGAAACACTTCTCACCCTGCCTCTTGCCGCCGGCCATAACGGTCCCTGATACTGCAATCACGAATGCCAGTGCGTAAATGAAAAACATTTTTTTCATAAAATACCCCTATAATTATAAAAAACTAAATAAATTCCAGGGGCCTGTCAATTGATCATTTACATGGAAATTTATTATCCAGCCTTTGAAGCCATTACAGTTTGACAATAATTTTCTTCCGGTAGAGGATGTACATGAAGCCCCACCAGAGCATGAGATACGCCGCTGCGTAAAGGATAGAGGCTGTCGCCGGTTCAAACCAAGGGGCAAAGACATGGGTAAATATGCAGCTCTTTATGGTTATCGGAGCTTCCTGGCATTTCACGTAAAATGATATCATGGCCTTGCCGGCCAGGGAGGAGAGTAAGTATGCCGCAAGGGCGTTCCTCCCGAGGATCAGGAAGGGCGCCGCAGCCGCGCGGGATCTCCTGACGTCGCAGAGATAATGGCAGATAAAGAAAATGATTAAGGCCAGGCCGCCCATGAAGAGAACATAGCTCGGGGTCCAGAGGTTCTTGTTGATGGGGATGAACAGGTCCAGTATCATGCCGGCTGCCACCATAAGGCCCCCCGCGCAGGGGATGATCCAGCGGCGCAGGGTCCCGGCCATGGACCTTTCAGCTGCGGCGGCGGCAAATATTCCCATCATGGCGCTGGCAATGGCGGGAATCGTCGTGAGGAGCCCCTCGGGATCGAAACCGGGAACCGGGGCGTGTTCATAGGTATGGCCCGGGAACAGGGCGCCATCAACGAAGCCGGGAAGATTGCAGCAGGGGTCCAGGGAGCCGTGGCCGAAGCCCTGGGGCGTGACCCACAGGATAAGGGCGCCGTAGAAGAGAAGCAGCGCCGCTGTGATCCAGATCAGCAACTGCTTACCCCCATACAGATATATAATTGAAGCGAAAAAATAGCAGAGACCGATCCTCTGGAGTACGCCGGGGATGCGGAGTGTTTCAAAATTAAAAAATGGGAAAAGGTTCAGTATAAGCCCCAGCACGATCAGAATGACAGTGCGCCTGGCTGCTTTCTTAAAGAGGGCTCCCCGCCCGGTGCCGGCCCTGAGGCGCGATGAGAAGGAAACGTGGATGCTCGAGCCCACGGCAAAGAGAAAGAAGGGGAACACGAAATCCGCCCCGAGCCAGCCGTGCCACGCGGCATGGCGGAAGGCCGGATACACGGCGTTCCAGTTTCCCTGGTTGTTGACCAGGATCATGGCGGCAATGGTTATCCCGCGGAACAGGTCCAGGGAAGGGAGCCGTTTGTCTTCACCGGTGGCGATATTCATAACATATAAGTCCTGTTATTCGGTATAGCTAACTTGTATTGATCACGAGTCAAATAAAAAAATCAAAAAAAGTGAAACATTTTATTGCCGCTTCCCTTGCTTTTTTGTATATTCCGTCGGTTGTACATAAAAAAAGACAGGGTTGTCTCAGACCCCCAATCCCCCCGATTCGGGGGGGCTTTAATTTGGCAATCGGGGATTTTTCGCCCTGATGATGAAAGCCGCAGGGTCCTGGGGGACAGCTCTCTATGATATGGATGGATATATGAACATGAATTCCTCGAACAAAAAACTATTAATGCTCTACCGTGTATGCTTCCTGTTTTTCCTGTTTCTCATCGGCGTGTTCTACTGGCGCTGCGCCAGCCATCATGATCGCGGCGGGGGCGGAGGCAAATCCGTGTCCTCGGCCTGCGAGAAGGGTCATGAGCCGATAAAGGACAACCATGAGTTCGGCAGTCCGACAAAGGTGACCGTCACCGGATTTGAGGGCCATGCCATGGAGCCTTTCATAACGCGGGACGGCAATTACCTGTTCTTCAACGGCCTTAACGACGGAAAGGATACCTGCCTGTATTACGCCAGCAGGGTCGATGACGCCACCTTTACCTTCGCGGGAAAGATCGAAGGGGCAAACGGCAATCCACCGCACCTTGACGCAGTTCCCAGCATGGACCAGGAGGGGCGGTTCTATTTCATATCCAAGCGCAGATATGATTATGACCATACCAGCCTTTTCAGCGGCAATTTCCTGAACGGCGCCGTTCTGGACCTGGATGTTCAGCCCGGGAATATCTATAAGATGACGTCCGGATGGATCGTCATGGACGCAGAGATTAACCCTGACGGTAACACGCTCTACTTTGCCAGCGCCCATTTTAAGGGGGCCAATGTCCCGGACAAGGCCGATATCGGGATGGCGCGGATGGTAAACGGCGATTTTAACATTGCCGCCGATTCCGCGGAGATCTTGAAGAGAGTCAATACCGAAGACCGCCTCGAGTACGCTCCCTCGATCAGCAGTGACGGACTCGAGCTCTTCTTCACCCGCGTCAATCAATGCACCTCGCTGCCTGAGATACTGGTGGTGAAGAGAAAATTTCTTAGGGAGCCCTTCGGCACGCCGGAGCGTATCGGTTCATTGTCGGGCTTCGTGGAAGCGCCATCCATCTCCCATGACAGGAAAACCCTCTACTTTCATTACCGGGACAACGGTGTATACGCCGTCTTCAAGGTCTCCCGGTAAGGGTCTCTTCACTTCACCCGTACCTGCTTGACGCCCCAGATCTCGTCGGCGTACTCCCGTATGGTGCGGTCGGTGGAGAACTTTCCCATGGCGGCTACGTTCAGGATGGACATCCGCGTCCAGGCCTCGGCGTCCAGGAAGGTTTTGCTCACCCGTTCCTGGCAGGCAACATACGATTCATAGTCGGCCAGGCGCATATACTGGTCGCCCCGGCCAAGGAGGGCCTCCGCGACAGGGCGGAACAGGTCCGGCTGATCCCTGGAGAAGAAGCCGTTGCCGATCATGTCCACGGCCTGGCGGATTTCCGGGTTTGAATCGTAGAAGCGCCTGGGATCGTACCATTCCGATTTCATTTTTTCCACTTCCCCCGCCGTCAGTCCGAAGATGAATATGTTCTCGCCACCCACCTCTTCACATATCTCGATGTTCGCGCCGTCCAGGGTGCCGATGGTGAGGGCCCCGTTCAGGGCGAACTTCATGTTGCCGGTGCCGGAGGCCTCGGTGCCGGCCGTGGATATCTGCTCGGACAGGTCCGCGGCGGGAATGATCTTTTCGGCGTTGGATACGCAGTAATTGCGGATAAAGACGACCTTAAGGGATTCTCCCACGCGGGGATCGTTATTGACGATGTCAGCCACCGCGTTGATGAGCTTGATGACGAGTTTCGCGAAAAAGTATCCCGGCGCCGATTTTCCCCCGAAGATGATGGTGCGGGGAACGACTGATCCCTTCATGCCGCCGGTGATGCGGTTGTAGAGTGTTATCACGTGGAGCACGTTCAGGAGCTGCCGCTTGTACTCGTGCATCCGCTTGACATGGCAGTCGAAGATCGAGTCCGGATTGACCCTGATCCTGTTGTGCGTCCAGATGTACAATGCCAGGAATTTCTTGTTCTCGGCTTTTACGCTCTGCCACTCCTGCCGGAACGCGGCGTCGTCAGCCAGGGGGACGAGCTTTTTAAGCTCATAGAGATCCGTGGTCCACCCTTCGCCGATCCGCGAGGATATAAGGGCTGAAAGCCCCGGGTTGCAGAGCCGGAGCCACCGGCGCTGGGTGATGCCGTTGGTTTTGTTGTTGAACTTTTCCGGCCAGATCTGGTGAAAGTCGCGGAAGACGCTGGTTTTCAGTATCTCGGTATGGAGGGCGGCGACGCCGTTCACCGAATGGCTTCCGGCAATGGCCAGGTTCGCCATCCTTACCTGCTTTTCGGGCCCTTCGGCGATGATGGACATGCGGGAAAGGCGGCCCGGGTCGTTCGGAAACGCCCGGTTGATGCTGTCGAGAAACCGCCGGTTGATTTCGTATATGATCTGGATATGACGCGGCAAGACCCGCTCGATGAGGGATACCGGCCACTGTTCCAGGGCTTCCGGGAGAATGGTGTGGTTGGTATAGCCGAAGATCTTCACCGTGATCTCCCAGGCCTCTTCCCAGTCCAGACCGTCCCGGTCGACAAGGATGTGCATGAGCTCCGGTATGGCGATGGCGGGGTGCGTGTCGTTGAGCTGGATGGCCACCTTGTCGGCGAATTGATCGTAGTTGTCGTGGTTTTTCCGGTAGCGGCGCACGATATCCTGCAGGGTTGCGGACACGAAAAAGTATTCCTGCTTGAACCGCAGCTCCTTCCCCTGTATGACGTTGTCGTTGGGATAGAGCACCTTGGAAATGATCTCGGAGTGGTCCTTTTCGGCCACGGCCAGGTGATAATCGCCATAGTTGAAAAAATCGAGGTTGAAATCCCGTGTCGACTTGGCGGACCAGAGTCGCATGGTGTTGACGGTATTGGTGCGATATCCGGGGATCGGCGTGTCGTAGGCCATGGCCATGATTTCCTCGGCGTCCACCCAGTCGCTCCGGAACCGCCCCTTGTCGTCGGAGTACTGGTTTATCTTGCCGTAAAATTTGACCGGGTAGAGGTCTTCGGGACGCTCGAATTCCCATGGATTGCCGTAGCGGAGCCAGTTGTCCGGCGATTCCGCCTGGTATCCCTGCACGATCTGCTGGAAGAAGATCCCGTATTCATAGCGGATGCCGTAGCCGTAGGCCGGGAGCCCCAGGGTCGCCATGGAGTCCATGAAGCAGGCCGCAAGGCGGCCTAGGCCGCCGTTCCCGAGGCCCGCGTCCCATTCCGTTTCGCGGAGCTCCTCCAGGTCATAGCCGAGCTGGCGGAGGGCCTGGCCCGCTTCATCGTAAATTCCCTCGTTCATCAGGCAGTTCCCCAGGGCCCGGCCCATGAGGAATTCCAGGGAGAGGTAGTAGATCCGCTTCGCGTCGTTCCGGTAATAGGATTGCTGTGTTTCGATCCAGCGCTCCACCAGTCGGTCCCGGGCGAGGAGGGCCAGGCTCTTGTAGCGGTCGTGCTTCGTCGCCGAGTACTCGTCTTTGGCCAGGGAGTATTCCATATGGTGGATGAATGATTTCTTCAGGGATTCGATGTCCCTGCCCTGGAGCTCGTTCGTGGTGGTGGTAAGCTTTGTTCCCGTAGAAGTTTTTTTGGGCATAGCCGTTCCCCTCATGTTGAAGGCGTATTAATTGTTCCGTTTCGAATGAATCCTGAAGGACAGGTACGGGGCGACGGCAACGAAGATCAGCACCAGCACCCAGACCTTTCCCTCGAGTATGTTATAGGCGTCTAGAAGGACAGACCAGGGATGGCCCGCCACATAGTGAAAAAAAAGGAATTCGAAGGCAACCGTGAGGGCAAGCCATATGCACCCGACCGCGACGGCCTGGCGGGCCGATTCAAGCCTCCATTTCAGGCCGATAGCCCAGATGTAGATCCCGAAGAGGATGAGGCCGGTCAGGGTGGAGAGCTGATGCGCGCCGAGGTCGCCCAGGGAATTCTTGTAGGTAACATCGCGGATCGCCCCGTTGCATATTGCGATAAAAACCAGGGGAATCCAGAGAAGAGTGTATTTGACGATGGTCATAATCGCTGTCCTGAAACTATGATATCAGGCGTTTACTACGGCGGCATACTCTCCCGATTGTCTTTCGATACTCTCATAATACAAGAAACACAGGAATTGTAAAGAATAATTTAATGGCGTGTGGTTTTCAACATATGGTCCCAATAATTCCGATTGATAAAAAAGATGCTTGACCATTATCTTGGTTGCAAGTAGGTATAATGGTTTCAAGAATCCACAGACAGCCATATGCACCGTCAACCATATCGGGAAAAGACAAGCGTATTCCGGATATGTGTATATGCAAAAAGAAGTGTTACCGGTATGAATAGAGATATAGTACTAAAAAGCCAGGATTACTACGCGCGGGCCAGGAGCGAAATGGCGGTTTTTATTCCGGGCCATTGCGGAACAATACTTGATGTGGGATGCGGCGAGGGTAATTTCGGCAGGGTTGTCAAAGAAAGACTTCCAAATGTCCAAATCCATGGAATAGAAAAAAACAGCGGGGCCGCCCTCCGGGCAAGGAAAAACCTGGATAAAGTCATAAACCAGGACATCGACAGGGCAATTCCCAAGCTGAGCGACGCTTTTTATGACTGCATCGTATTCAATGATCTTCTTGAGCATCTGGCCGATCCGATCGATATTTTAATAAAAATCAGACCCAAGATGAAAAAGGACGGGATCATCCTGTCATCCATTCCCAATGTACGATTCCTGCCGGTCGTGACAGACCTGCTGATCCATAAAAACTGGACCTATGGGAGTGAAGGCATTCTCGACTATACCCACCTGAGATTTTTTACTGAAAAGAGCATTGTCTCGCTGTTTGAATCAGCCGGGTACACGGTCTCGTCTGTCACCGGAATCAACAAGACCAATTTCAGCTGGAGATTCAGATTGGTAAATTTCTTATGCCGCGGCATGTTCTCAGACATGGCCTTTATGCAATTTGCCTGTGTGGCCCGGAAGAAATAATGCCATATACGCATCGATGCAGCTTTTAGACGATTCCATACGTATCCCGGTACGATCTCCGTATTCGGGACTTGTGCCGGGACTCGCGAGCCCCGGACTCCCGGAATGAACATGTCATGAAACCGCCCTGTGAGGGATGATACGCGCGGAAGCTCTCAGATGAAACTACGATTTTATGGAAAACAATGAACACTTCTCTGACACTTAAAACAATAACCGGCATAGGATACAATACCCTGGCGAGAGTATTTATCCTTGTATTGACTGCGGCTGCCAACGTAATTCTCGCGAGAAATTTAACCGCCGACGATTACGGAATAATCGGATTCGGCATGATCTTCATTAATTTCCTGGTACAGTTCAGCGATTTCGGGATCAGCAGGGCTGTGATCAGGAAACATGAGCTGACGGACGGGGACCTGTACACCGGTTTTACATTCAAGTTTATAATCGGTGTGGCGGCATTTGTCATAGCTTTCGCCCTGTCTCCTTTTGCGAAGCTTATTTTTGACAATGATGCGGTCAGCGATGTGATAATAATTCTCTCGCTTAATTTTGTCGTCAGCAATTTCGCCTTCATTCCCCACTGCCTTCTTACCAGGGACCTGGATTACAAGAGGATGTTCATTCCTCAGACCGGAACGGCCCTGGTCAATTATGCGCTGTCAATCATCCTTGCCATAAACGGATACAAGTTCTGGAGCATTGTCATAGCGAATATAGCCTCTGTCATCGTGAATGTCATTTTGCTGAATTACATGAAGCCGGTGCGGATCAGGTTCGCCTTCGATCGAAAAGTAGCCGTGGAGTTTACCCGATTCGGCGGCAACCTGTTCCTGTCGGGTATCGTCATATTCGGCATTTTTAACGCCGACAGGGGCATCATCGGGTCCGTGATGGGATCGGCGGTCCTTGGATTTTATACGCTCGCCTACAACTGGGGCTCCATAATCTGCGGCATCGTGCAGGACGCCGTCCATAATGTCCTGTTCCCGGCGTTCTCGAAAATACAGCATGACAGGGATGGAATAAAGAAATCGTATCTGCAGGTCCTGGAATTCGTCGGCTTTCTCAGCGTTTTCGTGAATATCGGTATGCTTGCATGTTCCTATGATTTTCTGTACTTCATTCTCGGCCGCGGCACCGGCCAATGGCTTCCCGCCCTGATTTCATTCAACGTGCTGTGCGTCTACGGCATCATACGGAGCCTCATGGAGCCTATCGGCAATGTCATACTCGCGGTGGGCAAATCGGAACTTCTTTTTAAATCAACATTGATCGTGGGAATAACCGAACTGGCCCTTTTGTATCCAGTAATGAAATACTTCAATATCGAGGGAGTAGCCGTCCTGGTCACCGCCGCCTATTCGCTGCAGGTCTTCGTCTACTACCCCTTTTTGAAAAGGAACTATAACATAAATGCCGGGGAGCTGCTGTCATCCCTCAAGGGAGCGATTGTGGCGACGGTCGGTGTGGCGGTCGTCATTATTCCATTCAATTATTACGTGACACCGTCCTTGATTTCATTTGTTATAAAATTACCGTTGATCACGACGGTTTATATTCTGACATACGGAATATCGACCAGGTGGAAAATTATCAAAGAAATAAAAAATATCGTTGAAAAGAGATCCATCAGCGTTTAAATAGTAGAGAATTAATACCAATGGATCACCGGAAGGATTTTCGTAACGCGCCAACACCGATCGCATAGTATGCTGTAAACGACAATACCATGGCCATGAATGACAGAATAACAGTTTTTTGTTCGGTATCGAGAGGCGAGATGGAGACAGTGGAATCATGGCTGATTCCCTCGCTCATGCTCCAGAAAGGCATATCCGGCATCGAGCTATATCTCGTCAATTACACCGGCATAAATGACCGCCTCTACGCCGGTGACGCGCAGCGGGGCATCGTGAGCGTCCATGAAATCAACAAGGGGAGCCCCTGCGGTTTCGGGGAAGCCCATAATTTCGCCTTTGCCACGGTCAATCCGACCCCCAGTTTCCTCATAGTCAACCCCGACGTATACATGCATGAGTACGCCATCCATGAGCTCATGAACGCCA
Organism: Spirochaetota bacterium; assembly: GCA_017999915.1. Classification (NCBI taxonomy): domain Bacteria; kingdom Pseudomonadati; phylum Spirochaetota; species Spirochaetota bacterium. The sequence continues at coordinate 176,051 of JAGNKX010000001.1, read as the reverse complement.
TGGAACAGGGCGGCCCCGTGGCGATCGTGGAGGCGCGCCAGCTTCCCTATGAGCACCCGAAGGGGTATGATGAAAAGACAGGTGAGACCCCCTGGGCCTCGGGATGCTGCATACTGGTGAATTCCGAGTTTTTCAGCAAGGTACGGGGATTCGATGAGCTCTTCTGGATGTATGTCGAGGACGTGGACCTCTCCTGGCGGGCATGGCTTTCCGGGTACCGGGTGCTGTATCATCCGCCCGCGGCGGTGTATCATTTCACCGGGCACTATTTTTCCTACAACCGGTACCGTTATTACACCGAATATTTCTGGTCGGCGCGGAATTTTATCTACATCATGTACAAGTACTGGGGGCGCCGGGGCATGCGCCGGGGCATCAGGATCCTGAAGCGTCTCGAATATGCCCCGGGGTATATCAAGGAGGTCATTGATTCGGTCAAAGAGGTGAAGCGGAAGGTGGATACGCGTTCCCTGAAGGGATACCGCCGCAACCTGAAAAATCACAGGGACCGGATAGTGATATCGGACTTCAATGTGTATAACAAGATAAGCAACGGCGAGTGATGAAGGAGAATTTCGAAATATATATCCTCTGCCCCGATGAGGATGGAGGGAGGAGAAAAGAGGCCCTTTTCGCCGGGCTGGGACTTCCCGCTCCCCGCGTGCGAACCGGAACCGATTATTACGCCTTCATCAATTCGGTGATCGCCGATTGCCCCGCTGGATACGCTCTCATCTGCCATGACGATGTCGTGGTTCCGGCAAATATCCGTGAGCAGGTCGCCTGCAGCATCGGGAATGCGGACGAGGAATTCGGCGCGGATAACTGGGCATTCATGGGAAACGCCGGTATCGATTCCCTCAATTACCGGGCCCTTCGGTTCGTGAAGGACCCCGGGGATGGGCCCCTTCCCTGGACCAATATCCGCCCCTATCCGGCGGTTCACCTTGACGGGAACCTTCTTCTTGCCAATGTGGGCAACTGTAAAAAGCGCGGCTTCGCCATGCCCTCCGAACTGGCGGGGACATACGGTTACGACCTTGTCCTGGTTATGGAATCATACATGAAAGGCCTTGTCTGCGCCATAGATTCCGCCCTCTTTGCCATCCATGAAGGAACCGGAGATGCGGAGGTCTATGCCAGTGGAAGGATTGAACCGGGACTGCTCGACTATTTAAAGAAGCGGTTCATCAATCATTCATTCATAACCCTGCGGGGGCTGATAAGCATAGATAATACCATTGATTACCTTATAAGGATCGGCACTGATCCCCGGAAATGCTTTTATACCCACTGGGTCCAGCCGACGCTGGCCGGGCTCTACTCCGGCAAGAAAAGGAAAAAAGTGCACCTGGTGACAATGATGGATGGCCGCCGTGAAGAAACAATACGGCGTTTCCTTGATTCCGTGCGGATAGCGGCTGCCGTTGCAGCCGGTGCCGTTGATATTGCCGTGCACCTGATATTGAACAGGGAGGACCGGGGCGTCCGTGATAAGCTTTCCTTGATGGCGGCGGAATACCAGGGCCTTTCGATAGGGATAACCGATGCCATACAACAATGCGGAAAGGATGCTGAGCTCGTATCGGCATTCGCGACAATGCTTAAGAATAACATCGATGGCGATGAATGCTATTACTGGTTTGTCAGGAGTGAAGATTTCGTCATGCCCTCGATATTCCCTTACTTTCCCCAGATTCTCCATGAAAGCATGGTGGCCGCCGGCGATGTCCAGTTCTTCGATGAACGGTGGGACGATTCCGGTCGATCGGTTCCATCGCTGGTGCGACGGCGTGAACGGCTGGAAAGCAGGACCTATTGCACGGGTCTTGTGGGCAAACAGAATATGCCGGCGTCCGGGCTGATCTATCCGGTCAGGCTGATAAAGGATTACCTTTACGATGAGAACGGTGCCATCAGCCAGTACGATGATGTGTTTCTCATGAAGATCGCCTTCAGGGCTGCGGTGGATACCGTTCCCCTGGTGGCCGCGGGAATGTGCGGAAACCTGGATCAGGGCAGGACCGATGACGTCAAGGCGATACAGGAATCGTTCCGGCAGGCAACCGCCGTTTCGCGTTTTATCAAGGCCGGAATAATGAGAAAAATCGAATATGACTACCTGAATTATCTTCATGATGACATGGAAAAAGCCCGCCAGTCGATCCCCTACCAGTTCATGGAGGCCATCATGGCAAAGAAATGGCTTTATTCCTCGTTCGAAAAGATGAAGCCCCTTGCCATGCCAGTGCTCCGCTTCCTCTTCAAAATCAATGACCGTTGGTAATTATCTCCGGCATCCCGCTCTCGCCGTAAAATCACGAATTTTATTGTCATGGACCTGCGGGTGAAGTATATTTAGTCCATGGGCGCCACGATCAGGGTCGGTATCAGTTCCTGCCTCCTCGGTGAAAGGGTGCGCTATGACGGCGGCCACAAGCTGGACCGTTATCTCGTTGATACCCTGGGCACCTTCGTCGAATACGTTCCGGTGTGCCCTGAGTATGAGGCCGGTTTCGGAGTTCCCCGCGAGGCAATGAGGCTCACGGGCGTCCCTTCGGCCCCCCGCCTGGTAACGCAGAAGACGGGAAGGGACATGACAGGGCCGATGAACCGTTGGATAGGCGCGAAGCTTGACGAGCTTGAAAAAGCGGACCTGCGCGGTTTCATTTTCAAGAGCGGGTCCCCGTCAAGCGGCATGGAGCGGGTAAAGGTGTATGACGGGGCGGGACATTCAAGGAAAATCGGCGCGGGCCTTTTCGCGCGTGCCTTTATGGAGCGCTTTCCCCGGATGCCGGTGGAGGATGAAGGAAGGCTCCATGATATAAACCTTCGGGAAAACTTTATCGTGCGGATTTTCGCTTTTGACCGATGGAAGGAGGAATGCGCCCGCGCCAAGGGAGCGGCCGTGCTCATTGAATTTCATGCCCGGCACAAATACCTCCTCATGGCGCACAGCCCGGCGAAGCAGAAGGAGCTGGGAAAGCTGGTGGCCCGGGTCGGGGATATGAGCCGAGGGGACTTCAGGGACCGATACGAGGAGCTCTTCATGGAAGCCCTCCGAAGCCGGTCGACGGTGAAAAAAAACGCGAATGTTCTCGAGCACCTGGCCGGTTATTTCAAGGACCGCCTGGGAGCCGATGAAAAAAAGGAGCTCGTGGAGGTGATCGGTCAATACCGCCGGGAACTCGTTCCCCTTATCGTGCCGGTTACGCTTGTCAGGCACCATGTGCGGAAACAGGGGGAGCAATACCTGGCCGGCCAGTATTATCTCGATCCGCATCCGTTGGAGCTCAAGCTGAGGAACCATGCGTGAAGAAGCGGTGAAGAACAAGATACGGCTTATGATCGAATCGCAGGCGACGGGGGTGCTTGCGACCGCCGCGGACCGCCAGCCCTACGGGAGCCTGGTCGCTTTTTCCTATTCCCCCGACCTGAAAAAGATATTTTTCGCCACGCCGAACGATACGACCAAGTACCGCAACCTGGCGGAAAACCCTAACATCTCCCTCACCATCGACAGCAGGATCTGCAATCCGAAGGATTTCAGCCGGACCGCTGCCATCACCGCGATGGGAGAGGCTCGCGAGCTCGCCGGCGAGGATAAGTCGAGAAGGCTGAAAGACCACGCGGACCGCCTGCCGGGACTGGCCGATTTTTTTAAATCGCCTGCGATGGCGATCTTCCAGATTGACGTGCGGGCCTATGTCCTCGCTGACGGGCTCACCGATGTGGCCGTGTTTCACCCCTGAGGTTTTCTGATTTTTTCCATGTATAACGCCATGTCGTCCGGCATGGGGGAGGAGAAGGTGAGACGCTCCCCGGTAAGGGGATGGCAGAAGGAAAGCCTGCTCGCGTGGAGGAGATGCCGCGGCGCCTCCATCCAGGGAAGGGGTTCGAACTTTCCGGCCCGGGCCCTCCGGACGAATTCCAGGAACTGCTCGTCGCTCCTGCCGTAGAGCTTGTCGCCGACAAGGGGATGGCCGGCGTGGTCCAGGTGAACCCTGATCTGGTTGGTGCGCCCCGTTGCGGGCAGGCAGCGAAGCAGGGTTGCCTCGGCGAAGCGCTCCATCACCTCGAAGCGGGTGAAGGCGGGGCGCGAGCCGGGTGTTCCGGGGGGGACCACCTTTTTCCTGATCGATATGGCGCTTCCTGCGTCGGTCCCTATGGCGTCTCCCACTTCGAATGAATCCTCTGAGACAGGGCCGCGGACAACGGCGAGATATTCTTTTTCAACCGTTCCTTCCTCGAACTGGCTCGCCAGGTTCCGATGGGCCCTGTCGGTCTTCCCCACCACCATGATGCCGCTTGTCTCCCTGTCCAGACGGTGCGCCAGCTTGACCGGGCCGCTGTATCCCCCGCCGGCCATGCGCTGCCGGAGAATGTAAATGAAGGTGTTCTTGATGAAGTTGCCGTCGGCGTGAGAGGGAAGGTTTCCCGGCTTGGTTGCCACCAGAAAGGACTCTTCCTCATGAATGATCGCGATGGCGCTGTCGACGGGAGGCTCCCGCAGAACGACCGTATAGGAGACCGTGTCATTCTTTTTAAGGGCATAGCCGGGATCGGAGGAAGCTCCGTTGACGGTCACAAGGCCTTCGGTGATGATTTCTATCCACCGGTCGCGGCCGTGGTACTTGAAACGACCGCAGAGAAAGTCTATGAGCCGTTGGCCCGCGCTATTCTGCGTGATCCGTGATGAAAGGGTTGTTTCTTCCGGCATGGTATCGATATCCGTGGCGGTGAGTCCGGTAGCAGTTTAATTTTAGAGGGGGCATGGGCCATCCCAGCGAGCAGGCGACATGGACGTTGCCGATTCCGCCGAGTCAACATGGATGTTATACGAGGCGGACGAGCGGTATGGCCCATGCCCCCCTATTTACGACTGCTGCCGTGAGCCTCCATCTATTATTATAAAAAAAGCTTGTGCATTTTATTGAGTCTATGGCACATTATTCAACGGAAAAAGCAATAAACAGACATCATACGTCAGGATCAAGCAGTCCATCAATCACACAATCTGGAGGCACCATGAACAGAGTTGTATCCGTCAAGATCATGAGGCTCGCGCTGGGCCTGTTCTTCATCGTACTGGGGATCATCGGGGTCATTCCGCATCTCCAGGAAAGCGTCTTCTCCCTGAACGACAATTACAACCTTGAGATCATATTCGGCGTTGTCGAGCTGATATGCGGGATCATCATGATCATCGGCCTCATCACCTTTGCCCGGAAGAAAGCCATCGCCACGGCAAGCATCGTCGTGTTCTTCTTCTGGGTGCTGCGGATAATCCTCTCCAAGTTCGTATGGGGCCTGTCGATCGGCAGCGGCGGCGTTCACTTCCGCCCCTTCTTTTCGGTCTGGATTCTCGTCCTTTCCGTGGAGCTCGTTATAGCCGCCGCCCTCTATGTCGTGTACCAGGCCTATGAATAGGACGGCTATTTCAGGTTCATGACCGCCAGGAAGGCGTCATGGATCGCCTTGTCGATCCGGGCCGGCTTGTCCCCATCCCCTATGACCGTGCAGGGGATGCCGGTCGAGGCGAGGGCGTCCGCTACCTTCCGCACCGACCGCGAGCCCACCGCGTTCACGATGGTGTCGAACCGGCGGGATTCGGTCGCGCCGCCGTGCTCGTACACGACCGTGCCGCCTTTCAGCGACGTGACCTTGGCGCCTGTTATGACTTCGATCCCGTAGCGCTTCACGCCGTTCATGAGGACCCACCGCGTTGACCGGCCCACCTCCGCCGCGGCCTTGGGCAGCATCTCGAAGACGGTGATCTTCTTCGTGCCGCGGGTGCACAGCTCGCGGAGCCGCTCGGTCGTTTCACCTTCGTACATGAAGAGAAAATGCATCGCCTCCGGCGTGAGGGTGCCCTTGACCGCCAGGAACTCGGCGGTCTCCAGGCCCACGGCCCCGCCGCCGATGACGGCGATGTTGGTCCCGAGCATCGGGTCGTCGGTCAGCACGTCCCAGGCCGAGACCACCTTTGGGTCGTCGATGCCGTCGATGCGGGGCTTCAGCGGCTCCGCTCCTTCGGCCACGATGACATGGTCCGGTTTTTTCTCTTTTATTAAATCCACGGTCACTTCCTGACCGAGGTTCACCTCGATATCGTACTTGTCCAGCATGGCGTCGTAGTAGGCGATGAGCTCCCATAGCTCATGCTTGTGGGGCGGCGTACCGGCTATCCAGAGCTGGCCGCCGATCCGGTCAGCCTTCTCGTAGAGCTCCACCGTGTGGCCCGCCTCGGCCGCGCAGGCCGCTGCCTCCAGGCCGCCGGGACCCGATCCGATGACCATCACCTTTTTCGGTGACGAGGTCTTCGCGATGGCGCGCTCGCCCTCGTAACCGGCCCTGGCGTTGGCGATGCAGAAAATCGCCTTGCCGCTGAAGATGCTGTCCGTGCAGCCCTGGTTGCAGGCCACGCAGGGCCTGATCTCGTCCACCAGGCCATCCTCGGCCTTCTTCGGCCAGTAGGGATCGGCGATGAGCACCCGTCCCAGGTTTATGATGTCGCAGCACCCGTCTTTCAAAAGCTGCTCGGCAGAGTAGGGATCGGATATGCGGTTCGATGCGCTTATCGGCACAGAAACCTCCCGTTTGACATTCATGGCGAGGTAGGAGAACACGGACCGGGGCGCGTCCATGGGAAGCTGGGGAATGGTCGCCTCATGCCAGCCGCCGGTAACGCTGAGCATGTCCACGCCGGCCTGCTCGTACATCTTCGCGATCGCCGGCGTTTCCGAGCTGGTGTTGCTCCCTGGCACGAAATCGTTGCCCGCCATGCGGACGGATATCGGGTAGTCCGGGCCGAGTTTCGCACGCATCATCTCAAGGATCTCGCGCGGAAAGCGGGTCCGGTTCTCGAAGCTTCCGCCATACCGGTCCGTGCGCTGGTTCTTCAGGGGCGAGAGGAACTGCGTGATCAGGTACCCGGCCGAGCCGATGAGCTCCACCCCGTCGAAGCCGGCCTCCTTGGCGCGGCGGGCGGCCTCCACGAACCCTTCCTGGGCCACCGTGATGTCTTCGATCGTCATCTCGCGCGGCACGAGCTTTGAATACTTGGAATAAATCGGGGAGGGAGCAATCGGGTCGGGCCCTCCCATGAACTTCGAGTAGGAATAGGCGCCGGCGTGGAAGAGCTGTATCCACGAGCGGGAGCCCTCCTGTTTGATGGCGGATGCGAGTTTGGCGTAGGCCGGTATCTTGTCGTCGGAATCGAGGACCAGGATCACCTTTCCGCTCCCGACCACATCGAAACCGACTGGCCCCACGGTGACAATGCCGGCGCCCCCGCGGGCGCGCTCGACATAAAAATTGAAATATCTGTCGTTCAGGTTCCCGTCGTAGGAATACATGAGTCCCAGGGACGGGTAGGCTATCCGGTTCTTTATAACGGTCTTGTTGATGGTGATGGGGCTGAAAAGATTGTCAAACATACATCCTCCTTAATGGTCTGCCGTGTGAAAGGTTATTTCAATTGTGTTCCCATTTTTTTATATACTTCTTTAGCTTCCTTGACGGTCTGCTCGATGACTTCCTTGACCGTGGGGAGATCGTTGATGAGTCCCTGTATCTGGCCGGTCAGGTGCACGCCGTATTTCAGGTCGCCTTTCTCGGTGGCCCATTTGATCTTGTCGAAGGCCGTGGCCATGTGGGCGAGCTTCATCATGTTTTCCGGCTGGGCCAGCATCCCCAGCATGAGCTTGAACAGCGGCAGCTTCATCTCCTTCGCGATCCGCGGTCCCGCGACCATGGCCCTGAACAGGTTGATGCCCTGCTTGATCGATTTCTCCGCCTGGGGCGTCTTGAGCACGCGGCAGTAGAGCCCGTCAAAGCGGTTTGAATAGATGGTGTCGTCGATGCTCGCTTCCAGCTGGGCCTTCTTGGTGGTCTCGTGGACCGGGCTTTCCTTTGTCATTGAAAGGCGCGTGCCCATGCCGATGGCGTCGGCTCCCAGGGCCAGGGCCGCGGCCAGTCCGTGACCGTCGGCGTACCCGCCGATGGATACCACCGGTATCTTCACGATCTTCGCAATGGCCGGAGTAAGGACCAGAGTGGTCACCTGGCTGCCGTGGGCCGCTGCCTCGTTCCCGGTCACCTGCAGGGCGTCCGCGCCCTGTTTTTCCGCCGCGAGGGCGTGCTTCTCCGTCGTCACCGTGGCGATGACCTTGCCGCCGTACTTGTGGGCGCGCTGGGCGATCCAGTCACATTTCCCGAGGGACACGTTGATGACCGGGACCTGCTCCTCGAGGAGGACCTCGGCGTTCTCCCGCGCTCCCGGCATGAGCAGGGTCGCGCCGGCGCCGAAGGGCTTGTTCGTAAGCTTGCGGATCTTCTTGATCGATTCCCTGGTCTGATCGGTGTTGAGCGGTCCGGTGGCGAGCCAGCCGATGCCGCCGGCGTTGCAGACCGCCGCCACCAGCTCGGGCACGCTGATCCAGCTCATTCCCGGCAGGATGATCGGATATTTGATTCCGAAAAGCTTCGTGATTCTCGTTTGCATGATATATTCTCCTGGTTTGATTTTAGTTGCAATATTACATCCTCCCCCTTGATGGGGGAGGAACGAGGAGGGGGTGTTGGGTCACTCACCCTCCCCCGGCCCCTCCCATCAAGGGAGGGGAGATTATTCAGAAAATCTTCCTTACCCGCTCGATCTCCTCTTTCGCTTCGGCCGCCATGCGCTGGATGAGCTCCTTGCAGGTGGGGATGTCCTTCACCAGTCCCACCGACTGGCCCATCATCATCGGAGCGATATCGACGTTCCCGGTCTCCCAGGCTTCCTTGACGCGCTTTCCCGACATGAGGGGGATGAGCTTATCTAGGCCGGCGTGCTGCGCTTCCAGGGACAGGACGTCCTCGGCCAGCTTGTTTTTGATGGCCCTTCCCTGCAGGCCGATGGATTTGCAGATCAGGGTCGTCTCGTTTTCCTGGCGCCGGACGATCTCCTGCTTGATGTTGTCGTGGACCTCGCACTCCTTCGTGGCGACGAAGCGGGTAGCCATCATCACGCCCTGGGCTCCCAGGGCGAGGGCCGCGGCCATGGTGCGTCCGTTGGCGACGCCGCCCACGGTCACCACGGGGATCTTTACCGCCTCGGCGATGCGCGGCGTGAGCACCATGGTGGTCACGTCATCGTTCAGGGGATGGCCCCCTTCCTCGATGCCGGCGGCGTAGATGCCGTCGTAGCCGATCTTCTCCGCGTGCACGGCGTGGCGCACGGATCCAACCTTGTGGAAGAGCCTCACGCCCGCCTTCCTGAGCATCTCGATGTAATCCTTGCCGGCGGCCTTGTCCAGGGGCGTGCCGGATATCTCGAGGCCCGCCACCTTTTCCTCTGCGCAGACCCGCAGGTACATCTTGTGGTGCTCGGCGGTAATATGCACCGAGGGGAGAATGGTCACGTTGACCATGAAGGGTCTGTCCGTGAGCTTCCGTGTCTCCCGGATAGCCTCGCGGAACTGCTCCTCGTTCTCATAGTTCCCGGCCGTGAGGTTTCCCAGGCCTCCGGCGTTCGACACCGCGGCGCAGAGCTTCGGCTTGCACAGCCACATCATGGCGCCGCAGATGATCGGGTATTCGATTCCGAACATTTCGGTTATTTTTGTTTTCATCATCAACACTCCTGTGCTTCTTGTAATGATTGCAAGTCCCCTTCATTTGGTCCGATCGCTTATGATGCCCCTTCCGATGGTGTCACCCATGAACTTCCTGAAATCGCTGTCGGTGATTTTCATGTAGTCGAAAATCCCCAGCTTTTTGAGCTGCAGCATCCCCTCGGTCACGGCCATCAGGAGCACCGAGAGCATGCGGGGGTCGATGGCCCTGAACGAGCCGTCCTGCATGCCCTCCCGGATCGTCTCTTCCATCGGATCGTACATCTCGCTCAGCTTCTTCGTCACCTCGATGTAGTCGTCCTTCACGTCCTGGTCATAGTGCGCCTTGTACTCCATCAGGATGTTGTAGTGATCACGGTAGTTATAAAAGAAGTCGATATACGAATCGTAGATTGAAATGAGCTTCTGGCTCGGGGTCTTCCTGCTATCCATACGTCCGCGGAAATTGCCTGCGAGAATGTCGATGGCCTCAAAGCAGATGGTCTTGTAGATGTCCATCTTGTCCTTGAAGTGGAAGTAGATGGCGCCGGTGGTGAGCTTTGCCTTCTCCGCGATGGCGCGTATGGAGATGCCGTTATAGCCGTAGCGGGGGAGGAGCTGCCGGGCCGTTTTGAGGATTCGCTCCCTGTTGTTCTTTCTCATGGTCTATTCCGCGGCCGGTGTGCCCGGCCCTTTCGTTCTTTCACCGGGTATTAATCCGGGATCATGAGGAAGACCGGCTCGATGGAGAACTTCGCGTCCATGGCGTCCATGACATCGATGACGTCCTTGTACATGCGCTTTTTCATCTCGCCCAGGATGCCGCGCTTCTTCTGGAAGGTCCTGGCGAAGGCCAGGCTCTCCTTCATCAGCTCTTCATGGTTCGCGCAGGCCTTCTTTATGATGTTGAACTGCTCCAGCTCGGAGGCGCCGTACCGGTTTCCGCCGAACTGCATCTCCACGAGCTTGGTAATCGGAACGGCCTTTTTCACAAAGGCGTTCATGCCGTAGAGGAGGGGGATTCCCACGTTCACCTCGGGGAAGCAGAAAAAGCCCTTGTCAGCGCGCATGAACCTGAAGTCGCAGGCGCAGGATATGATGGCGCCGTTCCCGAAGGCGTGGCCGTTGATGGCCGCTATGGTCGGCATGGGGGAGAGCATCAGTTTTTTAAACACGTCATTCATCTTGTACATGAAGTCTTTGATCGGCTGAAAGTCTTTCTTCATGTACAGCGGGCCCATCCACGCGACATCGACCCCCTGGGAAAAATTCTTTTCATCGCTCGAAGTGAGGATCAGGGCCTGTACTGAGGTATCGGCTACTATCTCGTCAATGGCCTTGTTCATCGCTATGGCGAAGTCGAGGTTCTGCCTGTTTTCGCCGTTGTTCATGGATATGATGGCGACATTTTCATCTTTTGACCAGGATACGATTGACATGGGGGTCCTCCTTTATGGTGAAGTTGTACGTTGTTATGGCGGTGTTTGAACCGTTGGCCCATAGGCTTAATTAAGCCAAACGTAACAATGTTATGTTTGGTAGTCAAGGAAAAAGATAAATTTTTTTTTCACGCATGGCCTCAGGTTTGGCCCCCCCGCCGGGAAGTTCCTTGGCGGATGGCGGTTTTGGGTGGAAATAGAGCTTTTTTTCATATTTAAACTTGAATAAACTTGATTAAATTTTTCACAAAAACCAGAATGGAAACGGTAGACCGAGGGGTCGCCTATGGTTATTATAAATAGTAAGGAGACTGGTATGCGTTTTTCACTGTTGCTGTTCATTCTAAAAACCAAATTAAAAAAGGCCGCGAAAAAATATCCGGAATTTAAAAAGAAGCTTATGGAAAAGAACTATACCCTCGTCATAAGGACCGAGGACGGAAAGAGGGGACGTTTCTTTACCTTTAAAGATGGGGATGTCATTTCAAGCGGCGGGGATTTCCCCGGCGCAGAAATTTCGTTGATCTGGAAAGACGCAGCCACGGCGTTCAAGGTCATGGCTTCCGGTGACAACAAGGCTTTCATGGGCGCCCTCCAGAACGGCTCCCTGAAGCTCCAGGGAGACGCCAACCTCGCCCTGGCTTTCACCGGGGTCATGAAAGAGATGATGTCATTATCCGGGAAAAAATGAGACAGTCAGGCGACACCTACCATGCCGGCGCCTACCTGAGCGGAAAGGTCAGGTCGGCGGATGAAAAGCGGGACAAGCTGCTGGATATCATCAACCGGCTGGCCGAGCTGTCGTACGACAAGGGAACCAGGGCAGGCGATGTCGTCATAAGAAAGTATCTGTCGGAAATGACGGGAGAGGTGGAGCAGTATTACCGGATGACACGGGCCTTTGCCAGCGCCAAGGGGGGCGAGACCTATGCCTATCAGGAGATACTGGTTTTTTTCAACGAGAGTTACCTGGAAAAATACAGGCTTTCCGTTATGATTGACGCCCTGCGCAAGGAAATGGCCGACCAGGAGAAGAAAAACCAGGAAGAGAATCCGAAATACGCGTCAACGGGGCATTCGCGGAAAGTCAACACCCATGCCATGAGGCTTGAAGAGGACCTGAGGATATGGGAAAAAACGTTCTTTTACAGTGCGGAACCGTTGCTGCGGGCCTTTCTGAACGAGGTGAATGACATTTATCTTTTTCACCGGATCAACTCCATCATGGGCGGTCTCATTTCCCGGGACAATACCTTCGAGACGAGCGGCGAGGCCTTCATGAACTTCAAGGCAAGCCTCGGCTATTGCCTCGAGATGAATATAAAAATAAATCGCAAGCCCATGGCCGCCAAGGAGATCGTGAACCTGGTCATGGAGATGCTTCATCAGATGGGTCTCAAGGGCATCATTACGCACTCGCGGAACATGACACCGGAAAAGTTCAGCATCATTATTGATGGGATCATCAGCGACTGGAGCCTCAAGGAGCTGTCCAGGCAATATACCGGCACGTCCAAGGGCGCCCTAGATGCGATACGATCCATGGAGAAAGACAGGGCGGGCAAGGCCCAGGAGAAGACCCAGGACATCGTGAGTATCCTGGAGGACCTGTGCTATATGGGGGACCCCCTTGAAAAGCCGATCCATCATCCGGCCGTTTCACCCGTGGACCTCGTCATGGAGGAAAGGGATCGATACCTCTTTCACTCTCCGGGCACCTTCAACATTTCCCTCAAGTTCGTTTCCGAGTATGCCCGGAACTCCCTGATCCTGGTCTTCGATTTTTTAAACAAGGAATTTCAGAAGGGATTGCCCTCGTTCAGGCTCCTTGATCCCATGATGGTCATGGTCCCCGCCGTGCGGCAGTTCGTAAAGCTGTACGCGTCCGCCCTTGACATATCGGAACACCCGAAGAACAAGACCACGGACCGGAAGGGCTCCCAGCAGTTTATCTCGCGGCAACTGGCCCGGGACCTGATAGAATCGGTAAAGATCACAAGCGCCGCTGTCAGGAGCGCCCTTGTGGATACATCATATAAAGTTGTCAATAGCCCGCTGGACAAAAGCGGGGTTCTGGGGAAGAAGCTGGAAATCCTGAAGGAAGCATGGAGCGAAACCCACGTGAAAATCAGCAAGGGCCTCTCCGACATGAGCAGGGCATAATCGTAATGCCCGTGCCGCGGGGCAGCCGGTCTTTCAGATGCCCCGGATCTCGCACCGATCCGCAAAGGTGAGGATGAATTCCCTGAACCGGCGAAGCGTGTCAACAGGGTACGGCTCGATAATCTCCCACGACCGGTCCAGGAGCCGCGTCTCCCTCTGGAACTGCTGGAGGAAATATTTTTTCACCCTGCCGATGGCGTCCCTGATGCTCGTCAGGTCATCCATGGTGACATAGGCGGGCACGCAGGTCGTGCGCACCTCGTAGTCGATCCCGCTGGCCCTCAGAATGTCGATGCTCCGGGCGATGCAGCTGAAATCGACGTCCGAGTTTGTCAGGACCCTGTACTTTTCGGGGGAGGTCTTGATGTCAATGGCCGCGTAATCAAGGAGGCCGCCGGCTATGAGATTCCGGAGGACCTCCGGCTGAAGGCCGTTGGAGTCAAGCTTTACCGCCAGCTGGAGCTCTTTTATCTTTTCCACGAAGGAAAAAAGGTCTTTCGAAAGAGTGGGCTCCCCGCCGGAAATGGTGACGCCGTCGATGAGGTTCTTCCTCTTCCTGAGGAGGTCAATTGCCTCCTCGTCGGTCGAGTGGGCCATCTCCTGCCAGTTGCCGGCAAGGTCCGGGTTGTGACAGTACCGGCACCGCAGGTTGCATCCGCCGGTAAAGAGGACGGCGCTGATCTTCCCGGGGTAGTCGATCAGCGATGTCTTATATATTCCTCTGATATTCATAGACCGGCGCCTGTTCTACGTGGTAGACCTTTCTTTCGCGGAATTCTTCCTGCTTTCCCTTGTTCCACTGGTTCACAGGCCTGAAATAACCTACTACGCGCGAATAGACTTCAACCGGAACCTTTAATTCTTTTTTGTTCATCGCACATCTCCCACATATGAATTAAAAATAACCTCCTCCCGAACGGGGAGGGAAAGGCTCCAGGGATCTGAATTATGTCGGATTCCCTGGTTTATATATCGGCATTAGGCGCCGTCAACTTCAATACCGTGTTCAATAAGCTCGTCCTGGGAATGGTCGTAGGGACAGAATTTATGCGCCCCCGGGATATACCCGTGAACCGGGCATACGCTGAAGGTGGGCGTAATGGTGAAATAGGGCAGCGAGTAGTTCTCGGCTATCTTCTTCACCAGCATCTTGACCGATCCGATATCGTTGATCTTTTCGCCGAGAAACAGGTGAACAACCGTTCCGCCGGTGAATTTCGTCTGGAGCTCGTCCTGGTGGTCGAGGACGTCGAAAAGGTCGTCGGTGTGCCCCACCGGCAGATGGACGGAATTGGTGTAGTAGGGCTCCCGTGTTCCCGAAGTCTTGATGTCGTTGAAGAGCTTCCGGTCGTGCATGGCGAAGCGGTAGCTCACGCCCTCCGCCGGCGTCGCTTCGAGATTGTAGAAATTGCCGGTCTCCTCCTGGAACTGCATGATGCGGTTGCGCATGAAGTCGAGGACCTTCAGCGCGAACTCCTTCCCCTCGATGGTGGCGATGTCCGTGTTGAGCATGTTGAGGCACGTCTCGTTCATGCCGATGAGGCCGATGGTGGAGAAGTGGTTGATCCAGTATTTCTTGCTCCGCTCGTAGATGGCGGAGAGGTAGTGCTTTGTGTACGGGTAGAGGTTGTTCTCCGTGAAATTCTCCAGGGCCTTGCGCTTGATCTCCAGGGAGTTCTTCGCCAGGACCATGAGGCGCTCAAGGGACTCGAAGAAATCGCCCTCGTTCTTCGAGGAATAGGCGACGCGCGGCAGGTTGATGGTGACCACGCCGATGCTCCCGGTGAGGGGGTTGGCGCCGAAGAGGCCGCCGCCCCGCTTGCGGAGCTCACGGTTGTCGAGGCGCAGGCGGCAGCACATGGAGCGCGCGTCTTCCGGGTCCATGTCGGAATTGATGAAGTTGGCGAAGTAGGGAATGCCGTACTTCGCGGTCATCTCCCACATCGGGTCGAGCTTGGCGTTGTCCCAGTCGAAATCCCTGCTTATGTTGTAGGTGGGGATGGGGAAGGTGAATATCCTGTTCTTGGCGTCCCCCTCCGACATGGCCTCGGCGAAGGCGATGTTGAACATGTCCATCTCGTCCTGGAACTCGCCGTAGGTCTTTTCCCTGGCCTCGCCGCCGATGATGACGTATTCGCCGGCGATGTTGGACGGCACCGTGAGGTCCAGGGTCACGTTGGTGAAGGGCGTCTGAAACCCAACCCTGGTGGGTATGTTCATGTTGAAGATGAACTCTTGAAGACACTGCTTGACTTCATTGTAGGAAAGCTTGTCGTACCAGATGAAGGGGGCCAGGTAGGTATCGAAGTTGGCGAAGGCCTGGGCGCCGGCCGATTCGCCCTGCAGGGTGTAGAAAAAATTTACCACGTGGCCCAGGGCGCTGCGGAAATGCTTGGCCGGCCTGCTCTCCACCTTGCCGGCGACGCCGCCGAATCCCCGTATCAGGAGGTCCCGCAGATCCCATCCCACGCAGTAGGCTGAGAGGAGCCCCAGGTCGTGGATATGGAAATCGCAGTTGACATGGGCGTTTCGGATCTCCGGCGGGTATATGCGCTCAAGCCAGTACTTGGCGGTTACTGCGGTGGCGATATGGTTGTTGAGCCCCTGGAGGGAATAGCTCATGTTGCTGTTCTCGTTGACCCGCCAGTCGGAGCGGTCCAGGTAGCTTTCTATGAGTTCCAGTCCCTCGGTGAGGAGGCTTTTGCCTTCGCGGATCTTCCGGTGCTGCTCCCGGTAGAGGATGTAGGCCTTGGCGACCTTGGCGTGGCCCCGCTCGATGAGCATTTTTTCGACCAGGTCCTGGACATTCTCCACCGTGGGGATACGGCCGTCCTTATAGATGATGGTCAGAATGCCAATTATGGAGTCGGAGATGGCCTGGGCGGTGGTGCGGTCGCTGCCGCCTACCGCCTGGGCGGCTTTGTAAATGGCGCCGGTTATCTTTTCAGGATTGAAAGGGACTATCCTTCCATCCCGTTTTCGTATGAAATTGGATTGTGTACCGTCAGCCATGTAGAATCTCCGGAATTAAATACGATTTAATTTGTATGTACAAAATAAAATAAATATGGAAAAACAATGAAAAAAATCTCGTCTCGGGAAGAGATGATCTAATGTAACATAATATAGTTAATTTGCTATTAATCTTATATAGCCGCTCATAATAAAAAGTCAATTAAAAATATTATGTCGCCATAAAAAATTTTTGTAATTCATGGCGATGATGACAGATCTGATCAAAAAATAAACCTGTGTTAAATATTTGACATTTTACAACAACTTGTAATTACTCACGTTTACCCCTCCGCCTTCGGTGACGGCGGTAAATATCGTTGATTATTAAGCATTGCAGCAAAACTATTAAAAGAATTAAAGCAGTGTGTGATATAATAATTGATATCTTATAAGAGTTTACTATAGTAGACAGATTATATTAAAATTCTTATTTATTAAAGATAATATAACACTAAAAAGGAGGAGCCATTTCATGGCCCAACTGATCCATGTTGAAGGAAAAAACATAGGTTCCATAGTTCTGTACGCCCTCAGCACCTGCATCTGGTGCAAAAAAGCGAGAACACTCCTGGATGAGTTAAAAATTGAATATTCCTATGTTTATGTCGATCTCCTGGAGAGTGGTGAAAACGCCCTGGTGAAGGATGACATCCGACAATGGAATCCCCAGTGTTCTTTTCCGACCCTGGTAATAAACAATGAAAAGTGCATAGTTGGATTTGACGAGGAAAAGATCCGGGGGCTCCTTAAATGACGCAGGTACTGAATATCACCGACGAAGACGTTGACAGGCTCTACCAGAGGCTCCGTAAAGAAGCAGAGGCCTCGGGATACCACCTCGGACCAGATGAGGAATTCACCAGGGACCTGGTGAGGAGCCTCATTGTCAATGAGATGAGATACGGATACCGTGCCTGCCCCTGCCGCCTCGCCTCCGGCCGGAAGCCCGATGATCTCGATATCATCTGCCCCTGCGACTATCGGGACAGCGACCTCGAGGAGTATGACGCGTGTTACTGCGGCCTCTACGTATCGCAGAGGATCGCGAGGGGCGAAAAAAAGCTGGCCCCCATACCGGAGCGGAGACCGACGGAGGAGGAACGGGCGGCGAAAAAGGAATCGGCCGGCGCCGCTGGCCCTGCCCGTGAATTGAGCCTGCCGGTGTGGCGCTGCAAGGTCTGCGGTTATCTCTGCGCCCGGGAGGAGCCTCCCGGCGTCTGCCCCATCTGCAAGGCAGACAAAGACCGTTTTGAGCGTTTCATGTAGGCATCCAGGAACTTCAGCCTCCGCCGGGTCCGAGCTGAGGATGCATTGAATTGCCTGTCATAATTCCAGGCTCAATCCCTCAAAATAGTCTTTAATATCATTTTTCATCTGGGCTATCTGCCTCATGGCTATAGCTTTCTGTGGGCACTGAACAGCGCATATGCCGCAGCCGATGCAACCTTCATTGACCCGGACAGAGTCGTTCTCAATGCTCCGCGCCCGTACGGGGCAGACCTTCAGGCATTTCCCGCACAGGGCGCACTCGATCACTTCGCAGGCAGTCCATCCTGTGTGCCTGAAGCGCCTTGTGACTTCCCGCGGCATTTGCATGAAATTTCGAAAGGCGATGCAGCAGCAGGGACAGCAAAAGCATATCTCCATGAATCTATGATGATCCTCCGGCCGAATCCAATATTCCAGGGGAAATGCCCGCTCATAATTATCTATAAAATAAATGCTTATTATGCATATTATTAATTATTGACATAAAAATAGGATGCGTGAATCCTTGATTAATTGTTCATCAAAGGAGCACTGCATGAAAAACTTTCTGTCCTCGAAAATCGGCATAATAATTAGCGGCTCTGTTATCGGCATTATTGCGGTATTGCTGCAGGCGGCCGGCAATCCGCCCAACATGGGGATCTGCGTCGCCTGCTTCGAGCGTGACATAGCCGGGGCCCTCGGCCTGCACCGGGCCGATGTCGTTCAGTATCTGCGGCCGGAAATTCCGGCGATCGTCCTCGGCTCTTTCATTGTTTCCCTTGTCATGAAGGAATACAGGCCGAGGTCCGGATCATCGACGCTGATACGGTTCTTCCTCGGCATCTTCGCCATGATCGGAGCCCTGGCGTTCCTCGGTTGTCCCTGGCGGGCCCTGCTCCGCCTGGCCGGCGGCGATCTCAACTCGTTGCTGGGCCTTCTCGGTCTTGCCTGCGGCGTCTCCGTTGGCGTTCTGTTCCTGAACAAGGGATACAGCCTGGGACGGTCTTACGGGAACCGCTCGGCCAGTGGATGGGTATTTCCGGCCTTCATGGCGGCCCTGGTGCTGTTCAATGCCTTCGGCATATCCTTCTCCGAGGGCGGGCCCATATTCTCCAGCACCAAGGGCCCGGGTTCCATGCATGCAAGCCTCTGGATAAGCCTCGCGGCCGGTCTCGTATTCGGCGTCATAGCGCAGCGCAGCCGCTTCTGCACCATGGGCTCGATCCGCGACATTGTCCTCGCCAGGGACTTCCACCTCATGAGCGGCGTGGCGGCCCTACTCGTAACGGCCTTTGTCGGGAACCTCCTTCTCGGCACGTTTAAACCCGGCTTTACAGGCCAGCCCGTTGCGCACAGCAACCATCTCTGGAATTTTCTCGGCATGACCCTTGCCGGCCTTGCCTTCGCCCTGGCCGGCGGCTGTCCCGGGCGGCAGCTCATTCTTTCCGGCGAAGGTGACGCGGACGCCGGCGTTTTCGTAATGGGCATGGTGACAGGCGCCGCCTTTGCCCATAACCTGGCCTTTGCTGCCAAACCTGACGCCATGATCGAAGAAGTCCTGACAGTGGGCGGGCCGGGGTTCTACGGGCAGGCGGCCGTGATTGTCGGGATCATATTCTGCCTAATCATAGGATTCACCATGCGCGAAAAAATGACGGTGAAAGCCTGAAAAAAATGAGCAATCCTGAGCGGATTTGTCCGCATCATTAAAACCCAAGGAGAAAATCATGTCGGAACATATGATCGATGCACGGGGACTGTCATGTCCCCAGCCGGTTGTGCTGGCCCGCAAGGCGATCAGCGAGGGCCTTTCTTCATTTGAGATAATGGTCAGCAGCGATGTGGCGCGGGAAAATGTGCTGCGGACCCTGAATAAGAGCGGCATGAAGGCTGAAGTGCGAAGCGCAGGCGATGATTTCATCATTAAAGCCTTAAAATAATATACTACTTCGAAAAAAAAGGAGGAACCATGAGCGGTGAATATGTAAATATGTGGAAGGAACTGGGACTGGACCTCGAATCCCATGACCAGCTTCTTTCGGTTCTTGGCCAGGCCTACGGTGATATTTTTCTTTCGCAGAAAAACAGGCCCGAAGGCATGAAATATTTCGATTTTGTCGTATCGGAAGTCCACGGCCTCAGGATACGGGAAATAATGGAGGAAAAGGCGAAGGGGAACATCATCGTGGGAACCTTCTGCGTGTACGTTCCCGAGGAGCTGGTCCTCGCCGTCGGCGGCGTCCAGATCGGACTCTGCGCCGGCGCCGAGATCGCCTTCGAAAAGGTCGAGGAATACCTTCCCCGCAACACCTGCGCACTGATCAAGTCGTCCCTGGGCTTCAGGCTCGGGAGGCTCTGCCCCTATACCCAGGCGGCCGATTTCGTCGTGGGAGAGACCACCTGTGACGGCAAGAAAAAGGCCTACGAGATCTTCGGCGAAATGAAGGACGTCTATGTGATGGAAATCCCCCAGATGAAAAACGATGCAGACCGCGCCCTCTGGAAAAAAGAGATCGGGCGGTTCACGGCGGAGCTTGAAAAAAGGTCCGGGAGAAAAATCACCGCCGAGTCGCTTAAAAAGGGAATACAGACAGTGAACAAAAAGCGCGCCGTCCTGCAGCGCCTGGCGGCGATCAGGTATAAATACCCCTTCGTCATTTCAGGACGGGACGCCCTCCTGGTCAACCAGGTCTCTTTTTATGATAATCCCGAGCGCTTCACCGATTCGGTTGCCAAGCTTTGCGATGAGCTGGAAGAGCGCGGCAAGAAAAAGATATCCATCGGAGAGGCCGGCGCGAAAAAAATCCTCGTTTCCGGATGCCCCATGGCGGTGCCCAACTGGAAGGTTCCCTTTGTCGTCGAAACGAGCGGCGCCACCATAGTGGCCGAGGAATCCTGCGTGGGCGAGCGCAACACGAGGAATGCGGTGAAAGACTCGGGGAGCAGTGTCGATCAGCTTCTTGACAATATCGTCGACCGCTACATGAAGATCAACTGCGCCTGTTTCACCCCCAACAAGGAGCGGATCGAGGACATAAGCGCCCTCTATGCATCATCCGGAGCCGACGGGGTGATCCACTATTCGCTCCAGTTCTGCACTCCCTACCTCGTGGAGTCCAAGAAAGTGAAGGACCTGTGCGACAGCAGGAACATGCAGTTCCTGGCCATCGAGACCGATTATTCTTCCGGCGACATGGAGCAGCTGAAGACCAGGATCGAGGCGTTTATTGAAAAAATTTAGGCTGCAACGAGTGACGACGCGCCGTGTCTTCCATCGGGCATCCGGCGGGAGACGCGGCGGCCGTATCGATGCGCATTCATGAAGGTATCCTGTCTCAAGGGGCACGGAGCGATGGAGTACTCGGTCATTCTTTTTCATTCGACAAATCACGCCATCTGGACTGCAAATCTTCTGAAGAAAAAAGGATTCCCCCACGCCATGATCCCGGTCCCCAGCCACCTCAGCTCGGATTGCGGCTATTGCGTGCGAATCAAGAGTGAAAACGCCGGGGATATCGAAAGGCTGCTCCGGGCATCGGCCATTGAATATCAGAGCGTCCAGAGTCTTTGACCATGAGATGCCGGGAGTCGGATGGTGGAGATGGGGAATTCTACCGCGGTATCGCGCCGGGATAACCTCGGCCGTGGGTCCCTTCAGTCAACCTCCATGCAGATGATGCACACGTCATCCCTGAATCGATCCGAGCCTCTCCATTCCTTCAGGCCCTCGTAGATCCTGTCGACGATGGCGCCGCATGAGAAGCCCCGCACCCCCGGAAGCAGCCGGGTCACCATCGGCTCCTCAAAAACGTCCGGAGAATCGTCTGAACCGCGCTCCTCGGTGAGCCCGTCGGTGTAAAAGATCACGCGGTCGCCCCTCTGCATGTCAAGTGACGCGTTTCGATACTCACTGGCGCCGGCGCGGAGGAAGGTGTTGTCGGCGATTGCCAGCGGCATGGATCGCCCTCCCTCCAGCATCCCCACGCCGTTTGCCGAGAGAAGGTAGGGAAGATTGTGTCCCGCGTTGGAGTATATCATGGAGCGGGCGTCGGGATCGTAAATACCGTAAAATGCGGTTATGAAATTATCAGCCGTCTTCCCGAAGAGGAAATCGTTGAGGTACATCAGGAGGCCTGCCGGATCCTCTCGCAGCATTCCCGACTGAAGGATCATGGTCTTGATCATGGAGGTGATGAAGGCGGCCGGGACCCCGTGGCCCGACACGTCGCTCACGAATATTCCCAGCCGCGACGAGTTGCGGAATCCGATGAAATCGAAAAAGTCGCCGCCCACCGCTTCCGTTGGCCTGTAGAGGGCGCGGATGAACGGATAGGGACTCGCCTGGGGAATGAGCTGTTCCTGGATCCTGCGCGCGAGCCTCATATCGTTCTCTATGACCTCGTTGCGGTTGCGCAGGTGATTTCGCTCGGTCTGGAGCTCTTCGGTCCTCTCCATGAGGTTCGCATAGAGCGTATGGGCGACCCTGTTCATGATGACCGACACGAGAACCAGCAGGAAATTGGAGATAAGCATGGCGGCGCGGGTGGTCTTCACGGGGACGTCGCCCTCGCCGGAAAGTATGTTCACCGGGGGGAGATACCCCAGGTGGATCGACAAAAGCATGGCGTTGTAGAATGACACGCACGCCACGATGGCGAATATCCCGTAGCGGTTCGTGATGTAGAGCGAAGTGAGCATGATGAAGATGATGTAGCTCAACAGGCAGAAAGAGTAGGCCCCTCCGGTGATATAGATGGCCAGGGTGTACAGGAAGGCGTCCATGGCGATGCGGACGTACCGCAGGTCCTCGTTGAGGATGAGGGGCGACTCGAACTCCACCAGGGCGATCCAGACGGCGCTGAGGGCAAGATGGGTAATGGTGAAGACAAGGAGCGGTCCGCCGAAGTTATAATAGACGAAGGCCAGCATCACCGCGCTCCATACGATGCGGGCGATGTAATTGAGGCGGTACTTTTTTTTCATCAGGGTGAAATCCGTGCTGTCCATAGGGCCATTACTCCGGCAACCGGAAAAGTAGTGTGTGAAGTGTGCGCGGCGCTGATGAAAAAGTCAATAACTATCAATGAGAACAGGACCGACTCCCCGGCTATCCGGTCCGGGGGCATCATGAAAAAAATTCTTTAGACTTCGCCCGGATATTCCGATATACTAGATGAAGCAGTGCGTTATCTTGCGGCCTGCGGAATTATTCAGAATCGGGAGACCCGCCATGAAAAAAGCCATATTATCCACCTGTATTCTCCTGTCGTTGATATTGATAACCGAATCGAAGGGGAGCTCCCAGTTGAAATTGGACGTCATCGACATGATAAAAATCACCAACTCCGATATACTGGAAGGCTTCATGTACGGCACAATCCCCGGCCCCTACCGGAGCACGCTGAAGGACAATCCCTGGATGATGGACAGGGCCGCCATCAAGCGCCTAGCCGATAAGATATATCCAGGCGGGGATTACAGCAAGATCGCCGGCATCTATGTTTCCATCATTACCAATAAGAAGACGCCCCTGGGGGATGATATCGTCTGCTATATGATCCTTTATAATACCATGAAGGACGCCCAGGGGGAGATCCGAAAGATGACGGAATTCGCCGGTTATAACAACGACAGGGCCCTGGTTCTCACCAAGGACAACCTGGGCGTCATCCTTTTCGTCGATGATATCGAGAATTTCCATTATATACAGAACCTGGCGAAAATGATTGAAGAGCGTTTGAAGAACCTATAAAGGCGTCGGCCATGGGCGCCGCCTTTATGGGCGTCGGTTTTTTTATCACATCCCCTTGACGATCCGAACAATTTTCTTTATTTTTATTCTATCCTGTATGTGTTTCTTTCCTGTTGCTTTTTAATCCTTGCATTATTAATTGAAAAGGTGTGCCATAGGCGCGTCGCTCCCGATAGGCGCGCAAGCGCTTGCGCGCCTATCGGGAGCGGATATTTTTATTGGAGAGTAATTGAGATGAGAATGGACAAATTGACATTGAAGGCCCAGGAGGCCGTGAACACGGCCCAGAATATAGCCACCGATATGAATCATTACGAGATACAGCCGGAGCATCTGCTTCTGGCCCTCATCGACCAGGAAGGCGGCATCTTCGGCTCCATCGCGCAGAAGATCGGCGTGCGCCTGAACGATTTGAGAAACGAGGCCGATGAGGCCGTCAAGGGCCTGCCGCGGCAGGTCGGGGCGGGTCCCGGCGGCGGCGCCCTGTCGGCGTCGATGAGGGACGTGCTGAACGAGGCGTGGAACGAGGCGGTCGGCCTGAAGGACGACTACCTGAGCACCGAGCACATGATCCTGGCCCTCTCCTCCAAGGGGAGCGGCAAGGCCCGGAAGATCCTGAACGAGCACGGCTTCATCAGGGAGAACATCCTGAAGGTCCTCAAGGACATCCGGGGATCGAAGCGCGCCGACGACGAGAGCGCCGAGGACAAGTACAACGCCCTGGAGCGGTTCAGCCGCGACCTGACCAAGCTCGCCCGCATGAACAAGCTCGACCCGGTGATCGGCAGGAACGAGGAGATCCGGCGGGTCATGCAGGTGCTGACGCGGCGCACGAAGAACAACCCGGTCCTGATCGGCGAGCCCGGCGTGGGCAAGACCGCCATCGTGGAGGGCCTGGCGCGCCGCATGGTCGAGGGGGACGTGCCGGAGAATTTAAAAAACAAGCGCCTGGTCGCCCTCGACATGGGGGCCCTCATCGCCGGCGCCAAGTACCGTGGGGAGTTCGAGGAGCGCCTGAAGGCCGTTATCACCGAGGTGGAGGAATCGGCCGGCGACGTGATCCTCTTCATCGACGAGCTCCACACCCTGGTGGGTGCCGGGGCCGCCGAGGGGGCCGTCGACGCCTCCAACATGCTGAAGCCGGCCCTGGCCCGCGGCGACCTGCGCTGCATCGGCGCCACCACGATCAACGAATACCAGAAATATATAGAAAAGGATAAAGCCCTGGAGCGGCGCTTCCAGCCGGTACTGTGCAAAGAGCCCACGGTGGACGACACCATCGCGATCCTCCGGGGACTGAAGGAAAAGTACGAGGTGCACCACGGTGTGCGTATCTCCGACTCGGCCTGCGTGGCGGCCGCGGTCCTTTCCGAGCGCTACATCACTGACCGCTTCCTCCCGGACAAGGCCATCGACCTGGTGGACGAGGCGGCCTCGCGCATCAAGATGGAGATAGACTCCATGCCGATCGAGATCGACGAGATCGAGCGGAAGGTGCGCCAGCTCACGATTGAAACCGAGGCCCTCAAGAAGGAAAAGGACAAGGCGTCGCGGGAGCGCCTTGAGAAGATCAAGGAGATGCTGGCGAACCTGAACGAGAGCAAGAGCGGCCTGGTGGCGCAGTGGAAGAACGAAAAGGAAGTGATCACCCAGATACGCAAGATCAAGGAGCAGATCGAGCATCTCCGCATGGAGGAGCAGCGGGCCGAGCGGGAGGGCAACCTTAACCTTGTCGCCGAGATTCGCTACGGCAAGATCGGAGATTTAGAAAAGCAGCTCGGGGCCGCCAATGAAAAGCTCAAGTCGATGCAGGGCGGCAAGACCCTCCTCAAGGAGGAGGTGACCGAACAGGAGATCGCGGCCGTGGTGTCCCGGTGGACCGGCATACCGGTGTCGCGGATGCTCGAAGGGGAAAAGGAGAAGCTCTTGAAAATGGAAGCGCTTCTGGAGAAGCGCGTCGTGGGACAGGATGAGGCGATAACGGCCATATCGAACGCCGTGAGGCGGTCCCGCTCCGGCATCCAGGACCCGGACCGGCCCATCGGCTCCTTCATTTTCCTGGGCCCCACCGGCGTGGGCAAGACCGAGACCGCCAAGGCGGTGGCGCAGTTCATGTTCAACGACGAAAAGGCGATCGTCCGCATAGACATGTCCGAGTACATGGAGAAGCACGCGGTGGCGCGTCTCATCGGAGCTCCTCCGGGCTACGTCGGATACGAGGAGGGGGGCCAGCTCACCGAGGCGGTGCGGCGCCGTCCCTACGCGGTTGTCCTCTTCGACGAGATCGAGAAGGCGCACCCCGACGTGTTCAACATCTTTCTGCAGATCCTCGACGAGGGACGCCTCACCGATTCCAAGGGGCGGGTGGTCGACTTCAAGAACACCCTCATCATCATGACTTCCAATATCGGGACGTCCTATATCAGCGACGCGTCGATACCGTACGAAAAGCGGAAGCTCGGCGTCGAGCAGGAACTCAAGGGCCACTTCAAGCCGGAGTTCCTGAACCGGGTGGACGAGATCATCATATTCAACCCGCTCTCCCGGAACAACATCGGGGAGATCGTCAAGCTGCAGCTGGCCCAGGTCGCGGCGCGCCTCAGGGAGCGGGGCATTTCCCTGGAGCTCACGAAGAAGGCGCTGGAGTTCCTGGTCGAGGAAGGGTTCGATCCGCAGTTCGGGGCCCGTCCCCTCAAGCGGGCGATCCAGAAGCACCTCCTGGATCCGCTCTCCGTGCGGCTCCTTTCCGGCGAATCCCTCGGGGACCAGAAGGTCAAGGTCGATTCCGACGGGAAGAAGCTCACCTACGGCAAGTGATCGCCGCAGCAGCCCCGCCGTCTCCGGCGGGGGCCGCGATGGTTTCCCCCATATCATTGGGATCCTGCTGGCTTTCGTCCAAATGTCTGCGCTAAGACCAGGGCGTGCAGGGTCATAGAACATCCTGTCAGGTTCCGGCAAATACCTCGGCCGGGGCTCCTATCTGTCTTGACATATAACTCCCATGATGCTTGTTTGGATTTAACAGGGGATAAGCGGCATATCATGCCATATCGTTACCGTGGCGGGTAGAAATACTCTATCGGCTCTGTTAATCTTCAACGCACATCATCATTCAGGAGAATTGTTATGTCGAACAAAGAGGTTGTTATCTTATCAGGGTGCAGAACACCCATCGCGAGCTTCGGCCAATCGCTCAAGGATATCAGGGCATACCAGCTGGCAGCCCTCGTCATGGGGGAGGCGATGAAAAGGGCGGGCGTTACCGGGGACATGCTCGATGATGTCATCTTCGGTGACTGTGTACAGACGAGCATGGAGGCCAACACGGCGCGCACCGCCGCGCTCAAGGCGGGCATCCCCATGGAAGTGCCGGCGACCACGATCCAGCGCCAGTGCGCCTCCGGCATGCAGGCCGCCATCTTCGCGTCCCAGCAGATCATCGCCGGAGACTCCGACATCGTCCTCGCCGGCGGATGCGAGTCGATGAGCAACGCGCCCTACGTGGTCCACAACGCCCGGTGGGGCCTGCGCCTCACCCACGGCGAATTCACCGACTCCATGTGGGAGCTCCTCCACTCCGGAAGCCAGCTCCTCGGTGAGGCCTTCATCATGGGCCAGACCGCCGAGAACCTGGCGAAGAAATACAATATAACCCGCCAGGACCAGGACCAGGTGGCTTTCGAGAGCCACAAGAAGGCGATCGCCGCCATCGACGGCGGAAAATTCAAGGACGAGATCATTCCGGTGCCCATACCCCAGAGGAAAGGCGAACCCAAGATGTTCACCACCGATGAGCACGCCCGCCGGGATATCACCATGGAAAGCCTGGCAGCGCTGAAGCCTGCCTTTGACAAGAAGGCCGGCACGGTTACCGCGGGGAATTCCTCCGGTCTGAACGACGGGGCGGCGGCAATGATCATCACTTCAATGGAAAAGGCGAAGCAGCTCGGCAAAAAACCGATGGCCCGCATAGCCGGCAACGCCATTGCCGGGTGCGAGCCGCACCTGATGGGCTACGGCCCGGTGCCGGCGGTGCAGAAGCTGCTGAAGAAGACCGGCAAGAAGCTCGACGACATCGGCCTCTTCGAGTGCAACGAGGCCTTCGCCGCCCAGTATGTATCGGTAGAGCGCGGCCTCGGACTGGACCGCTCCATCGTCAACGTGAACGGCTCCGGCATCGCCCTGGGCCATCCGGTGGGCTGCACCGGCGCGCGGATCACCATCTCCCTCATCAATGAGATGAAGCGCCGTGATGTCCAGTGGGGCATTGCGACCCTCTGCGTCGGCGGCGGCATGGGAGCCGCGGTGCTGATAGAAAACCTGAAATAGCATTGCATCGCATTTGGCAGATAACGGGGGCGGCGCCGCAAGGCGCCGCCCCTTTTGTTTGTGCCCGGTAATAATTCGCATCGTTCAGTTTATGCGAATCTGCAGCGAAGAAAAGGTCGCCATTGGCGGGGTTTAAAGATGGGAGTCGCTTTCATTGAAAAAATTTGAATTTTTCATTGCAATTATTATGAAAATTCCAATTTTTAGATATGGCGGTAAAAAATTATTGAATTATATTTTTCCATATTAGTATACTATATATATCGATTTCGTGATTAAACAAATTCAGAAACGGAGGATTTTTGAAGATGAAAAACAGATATATCATCATCATGGCCGCGGCTGTCATGACCATGTTTTGCGTCAATGATGCGCGGGCATGGATTTACGGCACCACATCACTCAACAATGCAGCCGCTCAGCAGTTTATAAACCAGACGCTCCTGCCGTATCAGCGCCAGGCGAAACTGGTCAAGGGCTTTGCCAACGCGAGCGCCTATTCCTCGGCGGTGGCGACCCAGCGGGGCTACCAGGGATTTGACAAGGTCTCGGTTACGCTGGGCACCATGGGAGCGGCGCAGGTCCCGGCCACCACGACGAACCTGGGGTATTACAAGGGACTGGTCAAGCAGCTGCGCAAGGAGGGCGATGTGTATATCGGGGTCGCCTGGAATGCCTGGGCCCTGAATGTGGGAATCAAGCTTCCGGCCGACTTCACCATCTCTGCCAAGTTCGGCATGCTGAAATACTCGTATCTGTATTTTAAATTCAACGGTATCACCGCCGGCGGTATGCTCAACTACCAGATAGTTCAGCCGAAGTCTCCCCCGGTCAAGTTTGTCCTGTGGCGCGGTCTCTCCATCGGCGCCGGATTGAACTGGCAGCGTAACAATACCAGGTTCCACTACAAAGCGCCTTCGATGTCGTCCAATGGCTATACCATGAGGCCGGAGTTCACCCTTTTCGTGAAGACGGAATCGTATGTGATACCGCTGGAGATGTCCACGGCCGTCCGTCTCTTCTGGGTCCTTAACATACACGCCGGGGTGGGGATCGACTTCGCCTTCGGGTCTTCCCGCATGAACTACTCTGCGTCGGGACTTGTCACGAACGGCTCACTGGCAGGGTCGGGGCTGGCCTACGCCTATGGAAGACAGGGAGGAAAAGGGCCGACCAAATTTCTGCCCAAAGTATTCTGCGGGCCGGGTCTTAACTTCGGTCCTGTCATCATCGACATCCCCTTCACCTATTATTTCAATAACGGGTTCAATGCTGGTGTGACCTTCGGCGTGGTATGGTAGCGGCGGCCGGCGTTGAAACGGCCGAATTGGAATTGAGAGAAATGCGCGGGCCGGGATACCATTTCCCGGCGCGCAGCGTGAAATATAAACAAAGTCGTCTCACACTGGAGGGAGATATACAATTCTTTCTGCCAGATTCTACATGGTAAGGAGCGCTGTATGGTTAAAAAAATCTTCAAGATACTGGGCGGACTCGTTGCTTTCATCATACTGCTCATCGTTGCCGCGAGTGTTGCAATCATTCTTATCGTCAATAAGGAGCTCGTGCAGAACCAGATGATCAAGGCTTTAAACCGTCATGTACAGATCCAGGACATCAACGTGGGCATTCTTTCAGTGGTATCGGGGATCGAGGTGAAAAAGGTATCGATTTCCAACTACAAGACTGAAAAACAGCTTGAAGCGCTGAAAGGGAAACCGGTCCCGGCCAATGACGTTTTCGTCAGCATGGAGGCCCTCCGGCTGAAGCTCAAATTCATGCCGCTGCTGAAAAAGCAGTTCCAGCTGAAGGAGTGCGTGCTGTACACGCCGGTGGTCAACGTCGCGAAGAGCAAGGCCGGCGCCTTCAATTTTGACGACCTCACCAGGCCGAAGAAGCTGACCAGGGAGGAGCAGAAAGAGCTGGAGAAAAAGAAGGCCGAAGAGGCGAAAGAGCCCGCAAAACCGTTGACGGCGGATGATATTCCCGTCGCGATCAATATCGGCGAGGTGGGCTTCAAGAACGGGACCATCAACTACTACGACGGAAAGCTTGACCAGCGGTTCCAGATATACAAAATGACGGCCCTGGTATCCAACATAGCCATAGATCCGAAGGAGCTGAATAAAAAAGACAACGCCAAGATCACCCTCTTCATGGGGATACGTACCATGGGCCCGGTCAAGTCGGGAAGCGTCGAGTCCTTCGATATCACGCTGGATGTGAACGGCAACGTGCGGCCCTTCGACCTGAAAACGCGGAAGCTCGATCCGGAGGTATCCCTCCATGCCGGCTCTCCGGAAGGGGTGATCACGGGGCTTCAGATTTTCAACACCATCGCCGGCAACAACATCCTGGGCAAGTACATCGGGGATTCCCTCAATTTCCTGAAGGGAAAACAGTCGTGGAAGGGATCCAAGCTCGCCTACGTGGACGTGTGGTATAAAAACAACCTGGCAAAGCTTTCCAACGGGAACCTCAAGCTCAAGGAGTGCCGCCTCCTCTTTGACGGCGCCTACAACACCGCGTCCAAGAAACTGGACGTGAACCTCGAGCTTGAATTGCTGAAGGAGCGCAACAGCGCCGTGAAGGTCGGCATTCGTAAACAGGTTGAATCAGGCCTGAAGAAGCTGGGCGCAAAGAAATACGCCAATCCCGATAAGATAGCAGATGCCGCGATGAAGCCCCTCCTGAACAAGAATGGGATGGTTTACATGAAATTCAAGGTGGCCGGCACCACGGGCAAGCCCACGGCAACCCTCACCCATCCTGCGCTGGGGTCGCTCGATGATATCATCAAGCAGGTGGCCGGCGATGTTCTGCTGGAAGCGGGAAAAGAAGCGGGCAAGAAGGTGATCGAAGACGGCGGCAAGCAGCTCTTGAAAAAGGCCGGGAAGATCAAGCTCTGGTAAGAGCCGTCGCGGATGAAAGAACCGGAAGGCGCGGCGCCGGAGCCGCGCCTTCGTTATTTTTGGCCGGTCCGGATCCGGGCCGTTACCGTATCAGGTAACTGGCGATGCAGACGGCCCCCACGGCCATTCTCAGCAAACCCTCGGCGTAGATTATCTTTTTTAGATCGCCATCCTTCATCTCCTCAGCCATGGCCAGGAACATCTGCCTGAATTTATCGGGATAGATGAGCACGAAGGGGCCGGCCAGGACCGCAAGAAGTCCGAAAATGAAAAGGACCGTTGACAGGGGGCCCTGGTAAATGGTGAGGGGAAAGCCGGCGATGATGAGGAGCGCGCCGTGCAGGAAAAACTGCTGTCTGGATACCCAGGCCTTCCAGAAATCGAAGGCCCTCAGGGGGGCTATCATCTCGACGGAGCCGATGCAGACGAGGATGATCCCCAGGATAAGAAAATAAACCGTAACCATGTCAGTGACGCACCTCGTTCAATATCAAGCATAGGCACTGTATTCTTCCGCGAGCCAGGCGACGACCGTGTCCCTGATGAACCGTATATCCTTGTCCCGCGTAAGCTCGTGGTCGCCGTCGTCGATGACGACCGTCTTTGTGAATGTGGCCAGATTGTCCTCGAGAATTTCGATATTCTTCGGGTCAACCACCGCGTCACGGCCGCCGTGTATGGCAAGGACCGGAACGCCGATCATCCGGATGGCTTCCACCATGTTGATCGTCGGTATTTCGAGGAAGAAGGCGTTTTTGATGCCGATCCCCTCCACGGAGGTCATGCCGTCGGGGGGCAGCGTCGACGGATCGGTTATGCCGGTGGCGCCGGTGAATATGGCCAGAATATCGACGGGCGCGGCGATGAGCATAAGGGATTCGATCGCGGGATCTTTCCGTGACGCGTACAGCATTGAGACGGCGGCGCCCATGCTGGAGCCCATCAGGTGGATGCGTTTGATTCCCCGCTCTTTGAAATAGCTCACGGCCGAGGCGAGGTCCTCGACTTCCTGGAGGATCGAAAGGTCCGATATCGGTCCTCCCGACTCGCCGGCGCAGGAAAAATCGAAGGTCATGAGGGGATGGCTCGTCGCGGCGAGGTCATCGGCCATCCTGGTTATTTTATATCCGTCCTTACTGGAAAAAAGTCCGTGGCTGAATATGATGCCGGTATCTCCGGCTTTGTCGTCACGGTATATCCTGCCGGCGAGGCGCCGGCCGACATTGTTGCTGAATGTTATGCTTTCTACTGAAATCATCAGCTTTTTGCCAGCTTGATGAGGGGCTCGAAATACCCTTCGGAATTGTTGCCGTCGATAATGATGGCAAGGGGCTTGAGATAGAGCGTTTCCCGCCCGCCTTTCTTGGTTTTGTATCCTCCGAAAAGGAAATAGGAAGACTTGGCCTTTACAAAGCCCCTGTTCTTTCCGCCGCCACGGTGTTCTTCCCTCATCTCGTTGATGTTGATGCGCAGTTTGTTCCCTTCTTCAATGGTATATACCCCCCTGAATGTAAGAATTTCCATGTTCAGGTAGAGAATAACCGTTGCCCGGTAACTATGGCTGAGGCTGAAGGCATAGCCATAGTTTCCCGAATACATCAGGCTCCATGTGCCGATGACATTTTTGAATGAGAGGGGCATCTCTCCTTCTGCTGCGTCGGCAGCGACGGCCATTATGGCAGGTGCCATGGAATTACTGCCGCCACCATGATATGAAAATAGAGTGAATATGACGATTGTGAGGGCGATTATTGTAAAGTTTTTCATAGGATGATTATTATTGTCTGGACCGGTCAGTGTAAAGAAAAATTCATTATTTATGCAAGAGAACCTTGAAAAATCGAATTCGGTTGTATTCCTTTGGGCCACTTGTCTTACAAATTTTCTTTTTTATAATGATTTACATCCAATAAAAACTGAACAAAGTATTGACGTTTATTAGGTTTTTATATATATTATCCCTGCAGGGGACGATTTTGGTTTCGACTGCATTATCAGTTTTACAGTTGCATGCCGAGTGTGCTGTCAACTCGTTAAACATGGCAGATCTAACGTAAGTGCAAACGATAATTTTGCATTGGCAGCTTAATTAACTGTCACGCTTTCAGAGGGTCTGCTCCTCTGGGGCAGCTGAAAGTGTCATAAACAGAGGATAGTCCGATTTCTCGGATCCCGGAATGAGGGCGAAACAACAGGGAACTCGGATATTTCTAACGGTGCCTGGTCCCGGTGGGATATCTTAAATTAAATGAACAGGATAAGCATGTAGAGGCTGTAGGGCTGGATTGTAGGACGCGGGTTCGACTCCCGCCGTCTCCACAGTTGCTCACTTTTCCTTAACGTATTTGAGCTTCGTTATTTGATCAATAAGCCGGTTGCTTATCAGATCCAGAAGCTCTTCCTTCATTATATCCTTGTCGATCTCAAAGGTCTCGTATTTATCATACTGGCGGTCCATGCTTAGAATCTTGTTGTTATTATCGACGATAATGATCATGGAGCCGAAGTCGGTATACTGCAGTTCCAGCGAATATCCCGCGTCCAATTCATATATGAGGAGACTGTCAAGATCGTTTTCGGCCTTTATTTTATCCAGCTCATCCTTGTTTTTATTCAAGTAATGAGTCAATATGCCGATGGTCTGATAAAACTGGAAGTCGCCTTTCCCGGAAAATTGCAGAAATCGTTCCGATTCCGTCATCGCGGTGTCAAGGGCCTTGCTGGTTTTTTCAATGAGCACCAGTTGATTGACCTTCTTGTACGGCTCAAGCCACTGGGACACGTTTTTTTTAATGAGCTTGAAAGCAATGGGAGTGTTATGGGTCTTGCGGATGATAATGCCGGTTTTTTTCAGTTTCCCCAGGGCGGATCCATTGTTAATTTCATTTTTCACGTGGTACTTCCCGCAGGAGACCGCGAACAGTAAAGCCACTGCAAATACCCAATATTTTTTCATATGGTACCTCAAGTAGACTGATTAAAGACCGCCGCTGGTATGATTATGGAAATGTTCATCCGGAGTCAAGATCAAAATGTTTTCAGGGAGTTTCTTCCAAGGTCGGTAACGGTAATGCGCACCGGTGCATGGTCCTTTCCGCCCGAATACCGTATCATGCCGAAGTGTTTGAGCCATGTAAAAAAGTAGAAATCAAGGAAGGATATCATGAACAGGTTGTTCCGGCTGGAGAAACCGGTCATCTCGAAGAATTCGTTTGCCAGTGTGCCGATGGATACGGAAGCGTGCCGGCGAAGGAGCAGGTCCTTGAGAATGGCCCTGACCGCGTTGAGTTCCCGGGCTGATTCCGTATCCGAAGGAAACAGGTCTTCCCACGGTGTGCTGTTCCAGAAGGAGTTGAAGAGCCTGTGGAATATCGTCGCCGCCGATGCCTCAGGGGCGCTTATCCGCGCGAAACTTCCGTCCCTCAGCAGTATGCCGCAGGAATCCATCATGCGGAGACACTGTTTTATGTATATGATGAGCAGGTCGGGATCGTTGATTTCCATCGCCAGGTCCCGGTCTGACTTCATGCAGTGACGGTAAAAATCGCCGCCCAAACAGCCTTCATCATCGAGGGCGTAACGCCTGCTCGATATTGTTTCAATCAAGAACAGGGCCAGGCGGACTGCGAAGCAGCCGTTTACGTCTTTGTGCGGCGAAGGATCATCCTTCGTGGCGCCGAGGTAATTATAATACCGGCTTATTGATTCAAGCTGTGCTCTGCTGGATGTTCCGTCCGGGGAGATTTCTCTATTTTTGAGGCATGATTTGCTGTTTTTAGAATGAATAGGGGGATATTCATCGTGAAGCGGTCTGTTTGGTTGTGTTCCCTGTTTGCTCGTCATCGCTATGGTTCAATCGTATTTGTGATATATCAATGATCCGGTAATAAAATGCATCGTATTAATTAACGAAGCTCCTAATTTGCCTCGAAATTATTTCAACACTCAATCAAGTTTTACACGATCTCTTTTTTTATGTAACAAGAATTATCAGGTGAGAAAAAATACCTTATATTATGATCATGTAAATTAAAATTAATTTAAAGTCAAGATAAATCTATTTTTTTTTAAAATTTTTATATGGAGTGCGTCTCGCAGACCGCGTTCACGCTCATGAGGAACATCGATCCCGTAATTGTTGCAAATCCGGATTCCCAGAAGGTTGCATCCCGAATTTTGATATGATCTGCGGTGATGAACGAACAGTTTGGCATGATTTAGAATAAACGCGATCTCCCGGCGATCCTTATTACATTTCAGGCCATGAGCCGTTCTGCCACGGTGTGATTTATGTTTCCCTGGACTGAAAGAGCGTAGTCCGGATTGCTTGTGATCGCGGCAGTAATCTGCCCGAGCAGTTCTCTGGATCTGGCAGGCGTTGCAGGAGCATACCCGGCGGCTGTTTCCCTCATGATGTCCGTTATCCTGTTCTCGGCAATTCTGTATTTTGTAAGAAGCTCGTTCAGATTTCTGGCGGCGGCATCGATCCTGTCAGACTGATTGTAGCCGCCTTTTTCCAGGGTCCCGGCAATGTCGCGGACCGATGAAAGAGCTCCTCTCATGTCGGGGATCTCTATGATTTTTGCCGATGGCGCTGCGCCGGGCTGCATCGGACTCGGCACCTTTTCGCCGTAGACTTCCATGGTGGAGCGTATATCATTAAGGGCTTCATTCAACGCCTGCGTGTTGACGCTCCCGGTTGCCATCGCAGCGGCGGCAATCCCCTTGAGACGTGAGGAAATGGAAAGGGCTTTTTGTATGACATTCTGAGACATCTGGGCTATGCTCAGGGCGTCCCCGAGGGAGCGTTCTACGCTGAGCCTGTCCGATATGCTCTTCGTGGACGGGGGAGTGTTCTCATGAATATTCCTGTACAAAGGTATATCGGGGGTTTTCCGGGTATACGCGGCCTTGTCCAGAGATAGATTTTTTACGTCCGTTTTGATGATCATGGCCCGCCCCTCCCTGCACTGCTGATTAAAAAGTATCACGAAATAGACGATTTGTCAACGAGTTCTTTGCCTAAACGGTCCATTTCTTCCGCGCTCAGGGTGATGGTCACGGTTCCGCCCCCGGGATGGGAAAAAGACAGGTCGCAGCCGCCTTTTTTCCCGGTGACCTTGAATTTTTTCCCTTCCTGCATCTTCACGGACGGCGCGAGCCAGTCATCGGCGGTAAATTCCGCTATCTGGATCAGGACGCCGAAGGCGTGGTTCGGGTGTATGAAGAGCTCTTTCCACGCGTCCCCGTACTCCTGGTATCCGAAGTAGGGAATGCCGTTCCGCTCAAGCTCCGCCGCGGCTTTTTTTATGTCCGGCGTCTGCATGGTGATATGATGGACTCCCCCGTCCTTTTTTGCAAGGAAGCCGTCGAGGAAACTGCCGGACCCGGTCGCGGTCAGGAGTTCGAGCCTGCTCAGGTCTCCCAGGGAAAAGTTCTGCCACAGGTACTTCATGGAGTCGACGCGGCTGCTGGTGCCGGGCACCGCGCCGAGAAGGGTTGAAAAAAAACGATAGGCCCTATCGTAGTCCCGCACCGCAATGGCAACATGGTCGATCCGTGTGATCATATAATCTCTCCTGTTATTGTTGGTGTATGTAATTTTAATCAGAATTATTTCTTACTTTTGTCATCGCGAGCAAAGCGAAGCGATCGTGCATTTAATTGTGAAAAATACTATACCTTTTCTCGCATATTTGTGATAATAATGACATGATTGCTTTGTCGCTTCGCTCCTTGCAATGACATTTTTATATGAAATGTAATATATTGAAGCATTACAATTTTATGGCTCCATTTTTTTGCTCTATGCCAAAAAATACTTGAATAAATACCTCAATCAATCAATACCAAGTGACAGGGAAAAGGGGTGCCATGCGTATTATCCAGATAGCGATGATCGGGGTGCTGATCCTCGGTTTTGACGCCTGCAAGAAAAAGACCGAGGTAAATAAGGTCGAGATGGAACAGATCAATCCCGATGATTCAAACGATTACCGTTATATCTTTCGTGAGGAAATCGAGAAAGACAGGGAGCGGGAGAACAAACAGAGGAAAAAAGAATTTTAAGGGAAGCCCGAATGGTCCCGACAAGCCGCCGGGAACATCATCTATAGAGCACCGAATGTTTATCTGATACCAGAGGAGAGGAAGATGATGAAGGAAAAACTTAAGCTTATTGTCCCCCTGGCGGTCCTGACCGTCATGTTCGCGCTGTACCAGTTCTCCTGTTTTAAATCGGGCGATTCAACCCTCTTCGGCGACATCGGACAGTCCCCCCTCCGCAAGGAAGCCGAATCCGCGGGGGCGGTGGAAATACAGGACACGTTCCGGAAGATCTTCAACCTCTACAAGGAGCGGGTCGTGTTTATCACTACGGAACAGGTGGTGCGGGTCCAGCCCAATCCCTTTTTCGACGATCCCTTCATGAGGGAGTTTTTCGGCGGCGGTGCCAACCGTCCCCGCACCGAGCGGCGCCGCGGCCTCGGCTCCGGCTTCATCATATCCGAGGACGGATATGTCTGTACCAATCATCATGTCGTGGCCGGCGTCGACACGGTCACGGTGGGTATCAATGAAAAGACCTACAAGGCCACCATCGTCGGTTCGGACGAGCGAACCGACCTGGCCCTGCTGAAAATAAACGCGCCGACGAAACTGAAGCCCGTGTACCTGGGAGATTCGGACCGGGTGCAGGTGGGCGACTGGGCCGTCGCCATCGGCAATCCCTTCGGCCTTGACCGGACCTTCACCGTCGGGGTCGTGAGCGCCATCGGCCGCCGGGACGTTGACATGATGGGAGGCTCCCATATCCAGACCGACGCGTCCATCAACCCGGGGAACAGCGGCGGTCCCCTCATCAATATCTACGGCGAGGTGATCGGCATCAACCGCATGATCTATTCCCAGACCGGCGGCTACATGGGCATCGGCTTCGCCATCCCCATCAATACGGCCCGCTCGATCCTGGAGCAGCTGAAGACGCACAAGAAGATCAAGCGCGGCTACATCGGCGTGAGCATAGCCCAGATCACCGAGGAATACGCGCAGGAGCTGGGGCTCAAATCGAACCAGGGCGCCTTCATCGGAGAGGTGATCCAGGGAAGCCCGGCGGAGAGAGGCGGCGTCAGGGTCGGCGACATCATCCTGAAGATCAACGACAGGGACATCTCAACGTACATGGACCTCCTGAAGATAGTGGGCGAGATGACCCCCGGTCAGACCCTGAAGCTGACCGTGTGGCGGCAGCGGAAAACGATAAATCTCTTTGTGAAAGTGGTCGAGCGGCCCGATTGACCGGGCGCCTCTGCGATCATAACCCGCGTTTGAGGAGCTCGTCCTCATCGAATCCAAAATAGTGGCCCAGCTCGTGGAGCAGGGTAATACGAATTTCTTCACGCAGCTCCTCAATGCTTTCACACGCGTCAAGGAGGGACCGGCGGAACAGCGTGATCCGGTCGGCGACGGCCTCCATGTCGTCGATATGTCGGTCCGGAAGGGATATGCCCTCGTAGAGGCCGAGGAGGTCATCGTCGCCCCGGGGAGGCCGGTCGGCGATGACGATGGTCACCTTTTCGGCCCTGGCGCGGAGGTCGGGGTCCAGGGCCTCCATCACCCCGGTGTGAATGGTGCGGACCATCCGCTCGAATGTCGCTGGCGCCATACGCATTGACTTATCCTGAAGACCCCCCTGTCCCCCGGAGGGGGCATGTGGTATAATTCTGAGAGGTAATATAATAGAGTTGTTGCAAAACTAAGTTTTTTAAAGGGTCTAAGGGGCGTAGCCCCTTAAAAGCCCCCCGCAGGGGGTCCCCTGCGAGCGCGAGACGCAGTTTCGCAACAAGTCTAATCTATCACTGGAATCTAAATCAGTATGATTTTATTACAATTATTATTTGCATGATAATTCTGATGTTGATCTTTCCATAAGATCCGTTTTGTAACTACTAATCGGCATGTATTACGACAATTGATTAACCATGCAGCGATAGTTGAAAATTTTGCTGCCTATAAATTATTCCTGCATGCCCCCTCCGGGGGACAGGTGGCAATAGGATTATATGGTGTCGGAGTAAAAGATGAAGTACAATATCCTGATCAGCTACGCCATCGTCCTTCTCTTCGGGATCGTCCTCGGCTTCTTCTCCGCCATTCCCATCGGCGCGGTGCAGCTCCAGGTCGTCAAGAAGGCGATGCAGGGTCTCAGGAAACCGGCCGTCATGATCGCCCTGGGATCGGGCACGTCGGACATGGTTTACGGAATTCTCACCCTCTTCGGCCTGGGGGGCGTTCTCATGTCGGACCGGTTCCAGCTTGTTTTTTACCTGCTCGGGGCCGCCGTCCTTTCGTTCCTTCTCTACCGGTCGGTCCTGGAGTACCGGGGCCATCCATCGGCGGTCGAAGGCGGCCCTGACGCGAAAAAGAACAACCATGCCTACGGGTTCATGACAGGGTTCACCCTCGCCATCACCAACCCGAGCATCGTCCTCTGGTGGATCGTGGGGTTCAAGGTCTTTATCGACCTGGGTCTTTTTTCCGAGGCGACGTTCATCCTCAGGCTGGTCTTTGTCGTTTCCGGCGTGACGGGCCTTGTGGGATACCTTGTCATCCTGGCCATGATAATCCACCGGATCCACCACAACATACCGGACAGGGTGTTTCGCGGGATGAACCTTGTGCTGATCGTCCTGTTCATCATCCTGATCGGGTACTTTATCTGCAAGGCGGCGGGTTACCTGGGATTCTAATCTATTGCACGTCATCCCAGAGATGGAACTGCCTGGGCAGGAGCCTGTTGATGAACCGGTTCAGCTCCAGGAGGGATTCGGGCCTGGCGTAAAAGACATAGGAATCCTTCCCTTTCCTGTTGATCCTGATATGGTAGACCGTTCCGGTGGATCCGTGAATGCGTTCATTGATATAATATTTTTCCAGGCTGTCGAAGGGATAGCGGCCGAGGAAACGGTCCAGTTTTTTGATCTCTTGCAGGGTCAGCGGACGCTCAAGGAGTACCCGGTCAGGCTCGCCCCGGGTGAAATGACGGGTCACGGAAATCCTCCGCGTGTCAAGAACATAGGTCCAGAGCTTCCGGCTGTCGATGGCGTAGATGGTGATGGTCAGGACCAGATCGTTTTTGGGAACATACCCGGCGCTTCCTCCAAGAAGGGCAATGATCAGGGCCATGCGCACCATGTCAGAAACTCGTTACCGGCCTGAGCTCCGTTTCAGGATAGATCTGTCCGTGGACCGGCGGCATGGAATTGTACGCCCAGGTGATGTCAATGGTACCGAGGCGGATGCCGCGGTGCCTCCTTGTTCCGTTGTAGACGCCCCGCACCAGAATGTCCTCCATCTTCATGGTCATGGCGAAGACGGCCACCGTCGATCCTTTCGGAATTGCGGCGAGCTCGGCGCCGTAGGGTCCGGTGGAGAAGACGAGCCTTCCGCTGTCGGCGGCCCTGCACTGGATCAGGGGAACCAGGCGCGGGAACCCGTCCCCGTCGATGTATGAGAGAAATTTAAGCGAATCGATGCGGTCCACGATGGACAGGGCAAAGGGCTTGAGGATCGGGCTGATTGCCCGGCGGGCGCCGCCCCGTCCAAGGGCGGTTTTTATGACCGCCAGGGCGATGGATCCCAGGGGGAGCCCATCACGCTCCGTCGTCTCCACCAGGTCGAAGTAGTGGACCGTGTTGATGCCGAAATAGGTGTTGTAGCGGAACATCGGCTTTTCGTTCATCATCCGGTACTCCGGGCCTTCCTTCATGAGGTGCGTCCACCGCGCCGTGCCGCGCCAGAGGCGGCGGTCCAGGGTCATGACAAGGAAGCCGATGTTGCGGTTCTCCTGCATGAACTCCTTGCTGAGCCCCCGGGAGAACTCGCCCAGGATCAGTTGCTTCGGACCATTGGCCTGGAGCGACGTGAGTAGAGACACGTGTGGAAGGCCCTCGGGATTGACCGTGGCCACCAGGGCCACCTTTTCGTTCGGCTCCAGCGCCGCCATATCTTCCCGGTTGAATTCTCCCTTGATCATAGCCATGGCTATCTCCCTGTCTGAATTAGTTGAATCAGCAAGCCCGTACGGTCTTCCTGTTTTTTCCGCCGTCATTGTCCGTGTCATCCAGAGAGGTAGACCCGGTCCAGAGGACGATGCCGGGATCGACGCCGGACGCCCTGGCAGCGCCGGCCAGCCGCTCCATTGTCTCGCGGTCGATGAGGCCGGCACCGCCGTAGGTCCACTCCATGCCGAGGCGCCGGTACTTGTCCCTGCAGAGGTTGTTGAAGGCGCATAGCTCCCACCGCGACACGGACCCGCCGAGGGCGCGGGCGATGAAAGAGCCGATGGCGGTGACGGTCTCCACGTTGTCCGTGGCGCCGGGGATGACGGGGGTGCGGATCCACAGCTCCCGCGGCAGCACGCGGGCGCCGATATATCCCGCCACGTGAATGAGGTTCTCCAGTATCGTTTCGTTGCCGCTGCCGGTGAACCGGCGGTGCCTCTCCGGGTCGATTTCCTTGATA
Source organism: Spirochaetota bacterium (assembly GCA_017999915.1). Taxonomy (NCBI): domain Bacteria; kingdom Pseudomonadati; phylum Spirochaetota; species Spirochaetota bacterium. The sequence goes on along the minus strand of JAGNKX010000001.1, from coordinate 135,070 downwards.
TCGTAGAGGACGAGGTCGGTGTACGGGAGCACCATGTCGAGGTAAGCACGGCTGCACTGGCCGCTCGTGTCCAGGGCCGTATGGATGCCCCGGGCCTTCAGCTCTTTTAGCAATGCCGACACGAAGGGCGCCTGCAGGGCGGCTTCTCCCCCTGAAACGGTGACGCCCCCGGTCGATCCGAAATAGGAAGCGTCCTTGATGACTTCCGCCGCCAGGGCCTCGACGGTCCAGGTTCGGCCGAGAAGCTCCAGCGCCGTGGAGGGGCACTGGTCCGCGCAGGCTCCGCATCCCCTGCAGATTTCGCGGTCGATGACGATGCCCCGCTCCGAAAAGGACAGGGCCCCGTGGGGGCAGAACTCGATGCAGAGCTTGCACCCGATGCAGCGCGGTTCCACCCAGTGAAGCTGCGGTTTCATGTCAATGCTTTCCGGGTTATGGCACCAGAGACAGCGGAGGGAGCATCCCTTGAAAAAGACCGTGGTCCGCAGTCCCGGGCCGTCCTCGGTGGACATGCGCTGTATCTCGAGGATGGTGCCGGTCAGAGTCTTGTCGGATTTTTCGGGTTTCATCAGTCCTGGCTCTCCTCCGGCTCAGTCTCGCGTTCTTCCCGAAGCCGGATCATCCTGGAAATCAAGATCAGCCGGCAGGTCAGGATTATCAGGAGAACGGTCACGATGGTTTGTATGAAGACACAGATTGTAAAAACGTATTCCTCTCTGCCGTGCAGATGAAAAAGACGATGCGGCATGACAACGAGATGGACCAGTATTTCCTGGACAAGGCCAAGCAGGAGAAAATAGATGCCGTAGGAATTGCATATCCTGTCGGTCTCTTCCTGCAGGGGTGAGGCAAAGGCCGGGTAGAGGTTGAATATCCTCATCAGGGTCCCCCTGAACTCGATGGCAACGCCGAAGCCGTAGAGAATGACCGCTATGCCGTTGCACATGTGGATCATTTCGTCAGTATCATTCTCCGGGGTCAGCACCATGGCCGTCACATTGATGATGATTGCCAGGACGATGCTGACAAGTATGACATTGATGAAAATCAGCATATACCTGTTCATCAGCGTCAGCAGGATTCTCTGCCTGAGTGTTTTTTTCATGTGCCGGATAACCTCTTCGTTGAAATGAGGCCCATCATCGCCAAACCGCGAATGGTAATTTCACGCGGTTCACATCCGCGCGTGGCTGAGCCGGGCGATCACCTCGTCCTGGAGCTCTTTGCCCACGGTTACGAAGTAGGCGTTGTAGCCGGTGATGCGCACCAGCAGGTGCCGGTAATCCTGGGGGTGCTTCTGGGCGTCGCGAAGGACGTCCGGGTCAAGCATGTTCACCTGCAGGGCGGTGCCGCCGTTTTCAATGTATCCCCGGAGAAAGGCCCTGAACTTGCCGCGGTGCTCCGGGTCGCGCACCATGGAGGGATTGAAGGTGATGGTGTGGCTCGCTCCGTTGGGGAGCAGGTTCAGGTAGCCGCCCCAGTCGCCGGCTCCGCCGGTGGCTTTTCCCCCCAGGGCCTTGCCCACGGAATTGGCATTGGCCGACGGGCCGTTGATGTCCGCGCCGTTGGAAGGGCAGATGGCGTTGGAGAGGAACTTTCCCCGGGGCCTTCCGTCGGGGCTCGCCGCCATGATGTAGCCGTCGCCGGCCCAGTAGTTCCACGAGAGCATGCCGGGCCTGAACTGCCGTCCCGTCGATTTTGTCTTATGCTTCCAGGTCTCATCGGTCCAGGCCTTCATCACATCGAGGGCCAGGCGGTCGGCGTTGTCGTCGTCCCTGCCGTACTTGGGGGCCCGGTTCTTTGCCAGGGCCTGCAGCACTTCATGGCCTTCCCAGTTGTCCTTCAGGGCCTGTATCAGCTCTGCTATAGTGCATTTTTTTTCTTCGAACACGAGGTGCCTGATCGCTAGGAGGGAGTCAACGGTGGTGGCGAAGGTGACCGCCTCCATGGTGGTGAAGCTGATCTCGGCGCCGCCCTGGGTCACGTCCTTCCCCTTGTCCGCGCAGCCCTTCACCAGGCAGGAGAGATAGGGGGTGCGGAAGAATTTCGCCCGCGCCGATTCGGACGCTTCCTGGACCTCCACGCATTTTTGTATGATATAGGCCGTCTGCCGCAGATAGGCCTTCCAGAACTGCTCCCAGGATGTGAAGCGTGTCGCGTCGCCGGTATCGGGTCCGTCCCTGCGGATCTTTTCGACCTTGCCGGTCATGATATCCACGTGGGGGAGCAGGTCCTTTCCGCCGGTCAGGGCCAGCTCGACGGCCTTCAGGAGATTGATGTTGTTGTCCACGGTGCCGGAGCGGTCGTTGCCCGCCATGGTGTTTTCAAGGCACCCCACGGGGGCATAGTCCGCGACGTCGTGCTCGTTGATGAGGTGCCCGAGGCCGCCCCTGCGGCCTTCCAGCATCATGCCCGCCATGGACCGCTCGTCGAAGTTCAGGAGAAAGGGCGCCCCCTGGCTTGAGGAGATCATATCGATGACCTTGTCGAGCAGGTCATCGGGGCTTTGCCTGTGGAGGCGCACGTTCGGCTTCGGCTCAAGGATTGGCGAGAGCTCGTCGATCACCTCAAGCATGGCGTAGGTGAGATCGTTGGTCGTGTCCTTCCCGTCCCGCCCCATGCCGGAAAGCGTTATGAGCTGTCCGTAGCCGGCCGTGATCCCGTTGTTGCCGGTCCGAATCATGGCGTCGTAGGCGTGGTTGCACTTGATCCAGAAGCACCTGAGGATCTCCTTGCCGAATTCCCGGTCCATTCCTTCGGCAAGGGAGCGCTCCCAGTAGGGGAGGAGGTACTGGTCGATCCTTCCGAAGGAGACGCCCGGACCTGGATAGTTCTCGTCGCTCATGACGAGCATGTGGGTAAGCCACAGGGCCTGCACCGCCTCCCAGAACGTGACCGGCGGCTCCCAGGGAACGCGGCCGAGATTCTCAGCTATCTGGCCAAGCTCACGTTTCCTAGCCGACTCTGTCTCCTTCGCCGCCAGGTCCCGGCAGAGGGCGGCGTATTTCGCGGCCAGGTCCCGGGGCATGGTGGCTGCCGTCATCATGGCCCGGAGCTGGGCTCCCCTGGGGCCCCGGTGCTCTTCCGCCGGCAGGGCGTTGAACCGGGAAACCAGGTCAGCGTGGATTCCCTTCCACCCGAGGTGAAGGGCGCGCTCGTACCCCGGAATGAGGTGGCCGCTCGTGGCCCCGGCGTTGCCGTAGCCGTGGTCATGGAACCACTGAACCAGGGCGCGGGCCCCTTTTTTCCCGAGGATCATCGAGTCGAATTCGTCGCTTTCTTCTTTTGTGAGGCAGAGAGAGCATTGGACGTTGAAGCGGCCGCCGGCGATGAGGTCGCCGGGGAGTATCTCTTGCGGCAGATAATTCACCATCACCTCCCTGGTGAACCAGGCCCGGCGCTCCGGCAGGCTCCATGACCAGAATTCGGGGACGAGCCTCACCTCGCGGGCCGCCAGCTTGAAGGAGGAGCGGAGGGTCTGCTGGAGCATGTAGGTCTCCGGCACGATGTAATAGGTCATCTCGTTGTACACCGTGTCCCAGGGCGCGCCGGTGGTCCAGGAGGTCTGTTCGTTGGTCCAGGGCCGGTCCGCCCCGCGGAAATAATAGTCCCGGAGCCACTGGACCCGCCCTGACAGGCCGCTGGGGGTTTTTATCTTAAAGGCGCTCTTTTCTGCCGATTGCATGATCATACCTCCACGGTCTGTAACTGTGCTTTTATATGTAATATATCAGATTTTTAATTTTCAGTCAAGCTAACTTCTGTAATCATGACGGTTTGGTAACATCGCGGATGTTTCAGGCGTCACACGCGAAATGCCGGCCCTATGATCTCAAGGGACTATCTGTGTTATGCATCCTATAAAGTTGTTGAATTATTAATAAAATAGTGCAAAATGGATAATTAAGAAATAATACTACATTATTAAGGAGGCTTGTATTGAAACGTTTATTCCTTTTATCGATTGTTGTCTTGGTTGCCGCTATGGCCTGCAAGAAAGGGGGCCAGCAGGGAGATGAACGTGTTTTATCTAAAAGTGAAGTGATTCAGGGCACCACCTTTACCGCCGGGTCTGCAATTAAGACGAAGGATAAGGGTCTCCTGGCCACTGTTACGCTGGGGGCGGACCAGCCCGTCGCGGACATCAATTACGGCAAGGCCTTCCCCTATGTTTTTAAGAAGGGGACGCTGCTGCAATATAATGACAGCATCATTTTTGAAAAGCCTGAAATGCCCTCGGTCATAACCATAAATGAAAAGCATAAGGTCATGGGAGTGGAGCTTCCCGCCATGACCCGCATAGAGCCCGGTGTGGCCAGCGGCACCATGGGCGGTAAGCCTACGTACTCGGTCTTGTTCATTCAGGCCCAGTTAGGCGAAGACACCGTCATCAAGGGAAAGAAATTCAAGGCCTTTGAATATATACAGATTTATCCCGACAAGATCGTTTACCGCGAGAACAATGTGGAGAAGAACCTGTAGACTATCGCGCGATAGTTCACGAGAACTCCGGGCTGTCTTATATCACATTCCAGAGTGTGGTTTTAAGACAGCCCTTTTTGATTTATCGGTCGGGACCCATGATGAAAACCCATAGGAGAAATAGTATGAGAATGATATCTGGATTGATCGGAGCATCTATCATTACCATTTTACTTATAGGATCGAATAGTGCCGCACAGGTTATTGAATATACCGGCACGGTGGTCGGGAAAGCTGGCCGGGTCGTGACGGTCCGGCTTGACAGCGCGCCTGTGATTGATGGAGGGGCGGCGCTCGGCGTCTATAAGTTTTTCACTAAAAATTTATTCGGGATGGAAACCACCGGGTGGCTTCATGCCGCTGAAGGCAAGCTCAAGAGCCTGAAAGGCTCCGTTGCCGTGGTACAGGTGACGGAGGAAAAGAGCTCTATGGTGGTCAATGGTAAGAAAGTGGAGCATCTTACCGCAGGGACAAAGGTGAAGCTGGTTCTTAAGTAGAAGGAATGTGCAGTTTTATTCCCCTTTCCCTGGCGGCCACAGCCTGTTCGAGGTAAGCACCTTCTGGTTCACGTAAATATCGCGGAGTCCCCTGCGTAATAATGCCAATACCTTCCGGCTTGATCGGCCAACAAGGTTGTTCTCTTCATTGGGATCAAGCTGTAGATTGAAAAGGTATTCTTTGCCTGTTTCGGTATGGCGTACATACTTGAATGGATAGGCCACCACGCCAAGGTACTGACCGTTATAGGGCTGGACAAGGTACACCGGTTTTGGTACAGCTCCGGGGGAAAGCAGTGACTGGCCGAGAAAATGTGTCTTTACTCCGGCTATGCCCGCCATATCCAGGACCGTGGGAGCTATGTTAAGCTGGGAAAAGGGCCCGTTGATTACCCGCGGTCGGAGCCGGTCCTTCCAGAGGATCAGCAAGGGAGTGCGGAAGAGCTCCTCGTAGAAGCCGATCTCATTATGCGAAATGCCATGCTCATCCAGGGGAAAGCTGTGGTCCCCCGTAATGATCAGGACCGTGTCCGCCAGCCAGGGACGCGCGGCAATGCCCTTCAATAGTTCCTGCAGGCCCTGGTCGGAGAGATGTATCGAATTGGCGTAGCGCTGGGCAATGTCCCGGGGATCGGGATACATCTTGCGCTTGTCTTTTGGCACATGGTCGAACCACATGTGGTTGGATGTTGTAGCCAGGGTTGCGAAGATCGGCTTCCCGCCGTTCTTCCCGTGGATCTCATCCATGCGCCTGAGGCATATCCGGTAAAAAAGGCTGTCTTCGGGGCCCCAACCCCAGACCTGGCCCTTGTCCCCATCGGTAATGAATTCATAGGCTGAATGAATATCGTTGAAGCCGGCCTTTCTCATGACGGCCTCGGTGTTATCGAAGGCGAGGCTTTCCGCCCCCTGCATGAACAGGGTTTCATACCCGGCATCACCGAGAATCGCGGGAAGGGCCTTGAAGGAGAGTTCCGGAAAGGAAGTGAATATCTTTCCGCGGATGCTGGGAATGACCGAAAGGAGCGTTGCGGCCTGGCCCTTGCAGGTTTGGACGGAATTGCCGTAAAAACGCTCGGCGTACACGCCGCTGCGGATAAGGGAGTTGAAGACCGGCGTTATCTCCCTGCCGTCCGGGGTTTTTTTCATGATAACATTGGCGTTATACGATTCGACCATCACCAGGATGATGTTCGGTTTGGCCGCACCCCTTTGCAATCCCGGCGTCGCCGTGAAGTTCTTCAAATAAGGATAACCGGTGACGCTGACATGGGACATCGGGTCCTGGAAGGGATAGCGCACGAGACCCCGCAGCAGGCCGGTGAATTCGTCATGGGTCCGCAGGGGCAGGATCAGGACCAGGGCATAGAGGGCGGCGGCGACAGCGGTTTTTACACCGCCATTGCGGTAGTGCCGGGGCGACCAGAGGATTCCCTTCCTCCAGTGGATTATAAGGAGGATAACAATGAATATGCCGAGGCCGATGAAGAGTGCCGGCGGAAAGACCCCGATGATGGTATACCAGGACTCTCCGTAGAAGCCGAGGGTAAAGTTGTCGATGATGAGGCCGGAGTCCAGGGGTATGTGGGTGATAAGATGGTAGGAATGAATCAGCACGAAGAGGGCCATGAACAGGATGTTCATGGCAAGGCGCAGCGGCCTCAGGCGGTGCGAAGCCAGGTTGATCAGCTGTGCGGCTATGAATGCGGTGAAGAAGCTGTAACATATGTAGAATGCCGACGTAAAGGATAGATCGAAGGGCCTGATACCGTAGCGCCTCTGGAACATGAACAGGAAATAGGCCATGAGCGCGGCTGTCAGGCCGCTCATGAATCCGAAGTCGAGAGGGAGCCGGTCACGGATAAATTGGCGGCACCGTCCCGGGGTGCCGGTTATGGTTTTCAGCTCCATTATGGCTCTTCCTTGCAGTATGATGTTTCAGTGACAGGTTTATTTTTTCTTGTCAATTTGTTTTACCCTGGTCGCCTGAAGCAGGTTGTTCCGTGCCAGTTCGTCATTGCTCAAATAGACCATGTCCCACCGGTGTCTGTCCTGGCCGGTGATTCCTATGAATGATTCCAAATCGAGCCACCGGTAATAGGACACGGACAGGGCGTTGCTTCGAACTTCAACGTCGGTATAACCCCAGGAAAGCTCACCGTAGCGGTGATAGGCCCTGGTGTAAGGATCGCGCTGGTACAGGCCATGGGGCGAATTCCTGTCATGGCGCCAGTGGAGCCAGCGCCGTGACGGACGATCCATGATGTATGAGTCGACGGTGGACCCACCGGTTCCCGTTACAATGTAAAGGGTGCCTCCCCAATCGGCCCTTTCGTCAACGTGATACGAATCGAAGTTGTGGTCATGGCCGGAGATGACCAGGTCGACCCGGTGCTCTCTGAAGAGCTGGAGATACTGGGCCGCCAGGAGCTCGTTCACGCCGTAATCTCCCGTTGAAAGGATCGGGGTGTGGATGACGACGATGGTCCACTTCCTGCCGGAGCCGCGGGCCAGCTCCCGGCGCAGCCAGCGGTACTGTTCCTTCCCGGTGGTGATGACGGGCCCGTCCAGGGTGGTTCCCGGGCCGTCAAAGGGATGGATGAAGAACAGTCGCGCGTCGCCGTAATCGACGGTAAAATAATCCGGCTGTCCGAAGAAGTAATGGAAGTTGGCGCCCCGGTCCACCAGGTAGTCATGGTTTCCCGGGGTCACCGCCATGGGTATCGAGTCGATCAGGGGGAGCGTTGAAAAAAAGTGATGCCACGCGTCAATATCTGCCCCGGTGCGCACCATGTCTCCGGCGTGTATCAGAAATGCAGGCTCCTGGCCGCGATCCCGGTATGTTGCGGCTGCCGCCTTCATCACGTTTTCAAGATAGGAGTAGCCGTAACCGCCTTTCCGTGAGCTGTCGGTATCGCCAACGGCAATGAAACTGAAGGGAGCGCCGGACCCGGGAGGCGGGCCCGTTATGAAGGAGTGTACAGTATCACCGAAGGCGGGGACCCGGTAGTAGTAGCGGGTGGCCGGCGACAACCCGGTGAGATGGAACTCGTGGCGCTTTCCGTCGCCGGCCGCCTCGGGCAATGACACCATGGCGGCCGGCAGGGGGTTTCTGCCGTAGCGCAGTATCGCCGGCTCTTCTTTTCTCAAGGGGTCAAAGTACCAGATCACCATGGAGGAGGACGAATCTGTCCTCCGGTCGACAAAGGGGCCGAACTGGACCACCGGCCCTAGGGCCGCCCAGAATCGCTCCCGTGCCGATGACTCAGCGGCATTCGCCGGCCGACGCTGCATCCTGAGAAATGGTTCGGCCAGGGAAAGGAACATCACCGCCATGGCGACAGTGACCGCCGCCGCGGCCCGAAAACTCATGTATCGTTTCTTTTTTATATAGGCTCCGGCTGCTCGGGCCGACAGCAGGATGTTCAGAATGATGAACACGCCGCAGAGGGAGAAGAACAGAACAGGGTAGGATCGGCGGGACGTCCGGAGGTATATGGCAATGATATCATATCCGACATGGTTTATTGCCGCTATGAGGAAGAGAGTGATAAGAATGGCGCACCCCAGGTGGATTATGATCCAGGGGAAGGGATTGGCGGATTTATGCATCATTTTTTACTATAGCTATAATGAGACCTTAAAGGTTATCAAGATTGCCTTGTTTTTAAGCTATTAAATCAAGAAAAAATCAATATTTATAAAAAATATTTGATTTATTGGCGTGAAATTAATTAGTGGTGCATATTTTATCTGTTGCAGAGGTCGTTGTTATGGATGACTCAGTTAAGAAGATCTTCTATTATATAGGGATTGTGGCGTCATTATTTCTGTTATTTTTCTACGTATTACCCTTTGTCGTAAAAGTACTCGGTGTCATTTTACATGTCCTGTTTTATATTTTCATATGGGTGGCCGTAGCCTTCGTGATCCTGTTCCTGGTGGCCCATCTGGTAAAGATAATCAGGAAGGAAGTGTGATCATCCCGATTAGAATGGCCCTGATAGGGTCTTGTGTTGATTTGAATCGGATGCTTGTGAAGAATCGTGTTTTCAGGAATTGCGTCTAATGGAAAAGATTGATTTACTCAAGATAGAAACGATCGCACTGAAGGTGTTCATGGGCCTCTGCCTCCTGGGGGGGCTCATGTTCGGCTTTGTCACCGCCGAGATCAAAAACTACTCCGGCATCGAGAACCTGAAGGCCTTTCAGCCCAGCATCCCTACGCGGATCTATGACGTAAACGGCGAGGTGATCGCTGAGCTGTTCCAGCAGCGGCGCTATCCCGTGTCCTTCGAGGACCTTCCCCCCTGCCTGGTGAACGCCTTCCTGTCGGCGGAGGACCAGGACTTTTACGACCACTTCGGCATTTCACCGCCTGCCATTGCGCGGGCCATGGGCAAGAATATCATCGCCTCGATCAAATCCTTCAGGCCGGTGATTTCCCAGGGCGGCTCCACCATCACCCAGCAGCTGGCCAAGCGGCTCTTTACCTCGGGGGAGCGAACCTTCGGCCGCAAGGCCCTGGAGGCGATCCTGGCGCTCCAGATAGAGAAGCGCTTCACGAAGGAAGAGATCCTGGAGATGTATTTCAACCAGATCTATTTCGGCCACGGGTGCCATGGCGTCGCCGCCGCCTCGCGCTTCTTCTTTCACAAGAACGTCAAGTATATCAACGCCATCGAGAGCTCCGTGCTGGCCGGCCTGCCGACGCGTCCCAACGGCCTGTCGCCCATCAAGTACCCGCGGCGGGCCATGGCCAAGAACCGCGACACCCTGAACCGCATGGTTGACCAGGGTTACCTCGACAGGAAAAAGGCGGACCACATCTACGAGGAGTTCTGGCCCGCCTTCGTCGAATCGATCATCATGGATTATCCGACCAAGACGGCGCGGTCGAAGTTTCAGGACAAGGCCCCGTACTTCACCGACTACGTGCGGCAGATCCTCGTGTCGCGCTTCGGCAATGAGATGGTCTACAACGACGGACTGAGCGTGTACACGACCCTCAACCTGCGCGAGCAGAAGATCGCCGAGAGGGTTTTAAAAGACGCCCTGAAGAAGCAGAACTCGGTTTCGGTAAAAGGCGCGGTGACCAAGACCATCGCCATGGAAACGGGCATGATCGACTCCTTCGAGGGCCTGCGGATGATTTTCCCTCTCCCGTCGGTTGCGATCAGCCGTGACGGCGAGGGCGCCTTCAAGCAGACGATGGCCGACGATCTCCTCGACGCGGCGGAGATACTGTCCCTCTTCACGGAGGCGCCGGGATGCAGCAAGTCCCTGGAGGCGTACCATTCCCAGATCACGGGACTCTCCTCCGTCATGAACGTCGAGGGGGCCATTATCGCCATCGAGCCCTTCAGCAGCTACATCAAGGCCATGGTGGGAGGCTCCAAGTTCGAGGTCCAGAACCAGTACAATCGCTCCGTCCAGGCCAGGCGGCAGCCCGGCTCGTCCTTCAAGCCCTTCGTGTACGGCGCCGCCATCGAGAACAGGCTGGTGACCACGGAGACTAACCTTCCCGACGCGCCCATCCTCGATGTGGACGCCATCGGCAACACCTGGACACCGGGCAACTACGAGGGCGAGTACCGCGGCATGGTGCCGGTGAGCAACGCCCTGTCCGCCTCCATCAATGTCATATCGATCAGGCTCTACGACCTGCTGGGGCCCGACAGGATCATAGACTACGCCTCGAAGATGACCAAGGTGCCGCCCACGGAATTCGGCGCGAACCCGACTATTGCACTGGGAACGTCCGAGCTGACGCCCTTCGAGATGGCCACCGGCTACGCAATTTACGCCAACCGGGGCAAGGACGTCATTCCCTTTGCCGTGCGCTATGTGGTCGACCGGGACGGCAACGAGGTGGCGAATATCGAGCGGGAGGTGGGAGAGATCCTCGCCCGGAAAGCCAAGAACGGCACGATACAGGTCATCAGCGAGGACGTCGCCTGGATCATGACGCAGCTCATGATGAAGGTCGTGGATAGCGGTACAGCCACCGAGGGGATCCGCATCAAGGGCGGCTATGCCAAGAAGGGCGCCGGCAAAACCGGCTCCACCTCCAACTGGTCGGACGCGTGGTTCTGCGGTTTCACGCCCGATGTCGCGGCTGTTGTATGGGTCGGCTATGACCAGTCGTTCCTTTCCCTGGGAACTCACCAGGCCGCGTCGGAAGTGGCGGCTCCTGTCTGGGGGCGCTTCATGGACGGCTTCTATAAAGGGAAGCCGGACCCGCAGTTTCCCGATATGCCACCGGGCGTGTGCAAGATCGGGGCCGGGTACGGCCTGGAGGGCGCACAGTCGCAGTACTACAGCACCGACGGCAATGATATCATGAAATCGGTCCTGGAACGCTACATGGAAATTGAAGGATTCATAGAAGAAAGGAAATTCCGCAGTCAGTGACCGGTTTCAGGACCGCTGATCTTCTTTTTTTGGAGATTTTCGTTTGATTTTTTATTATTTATACGTACACTATTAATAATCGCCCCTCCCTCCCATGGGAGGGAACCATGTTTGCTATAAATTTAACAGGAGGTTGGAACCGTATACAGAAGCCATCTTAAAACGCTGAAAAACCGGTGTAATAAGGAGGTACAGGCAATAGTATTCTTATTTTATCATCATTTTTTGCATTGTAACCTGTTTTCTGCAGAATTATTCTTGAAATTATTAAATTTTATGATATAATTCTCTTAATTTGAGAGGGTGAGGTATAGGGAATTCATATGTTCAAGGTCGGTGACAATATTGTCTATCCCATGCACGGCGTGGGGAGAATAGAGGCCATCGAAAAAAAAGTCATTTTAGGCAAGAGAAGCGAATACTATATTATTACAATCCTGAACAGCGGCATGAAGGTGATGATCCCGGTAAAGAACGCTGAACAAATTGGAATACGTAGCATCATACCGAAAAAGGATATTAAAAAGGTTCTCGGCGTTCTGACTAAAAATGAAATAAGCTCGGTGGACGATTGGAAGGAACGGTACCAGAACAATATTGACAAGGTGAAAAGCGGTTCCATCTACGAGGTTTCCGAGGTGGCCCGGGACCTGTACCGCCGGGGACGCGAGAAGGAGCTTTCCATAATGGAACGGAAGCTCTACGAAAACGCGTATCAGCTTGTCACTCATGAAGTTGCCCTGTCTAAAAATGTCGACCTGGAGGAAGCCGGTAACCTGGTTTCCGAGGCCCTCTCATCTCATCATCCGAAAAAATAAGGGAGCCGTTCATCACTATACAAGGATGCTCCCTTCCGGGCACAACGCACCGTTCAAGCCTGCTCCATGCCCCTGCGACACCCTTCCTCCGGGTTTGCGCCGGGTCATATCAGTCGAATGGTGCCGAGCTGCCCGCAGTCAGTTATTACTATTATAACGGATTCAGGTGCCGCATTTCCCGGGTACATCCCATGCCGGCGTCGCGTCTTCGCGAGACGAGGCCTGGTCGACCCGGCGAGGCGATGGATGCGGATCGCGCATCCTGCATCAGATTTCGTCATGCAAGGAGTCCATCATGATTATTATTTTGCGGATATTATTTATCGTATTATCAATGCTCTTTTCCTCGCTCTATTTTGTCGATAAGGCCTTTTATATCATCATGGCCGCTGCGGCGGTGGCCGGCGTCGTTTCGCTTCTCGTGCTCATCCTCGTGGAATACGTGCTCCATACCTTTTCGGCGCGGATGTTCGCCGCCGCGATCATCGGCCTGATCGTCGGCTTCACCCTGGGGCATCTCCTGAACCTCGCCTACGGGGCGCTGCACATCACGGCCCTCGACGAGTATTCGCACATCATCACGCCCCTCATCTATCACCTGACGGGCTTTTTCGTGATGATGTACTTCGTGATCAATTTCGACGAGATATCCTTCCTGGACAAGATCGTGTCCTCCGACGAGGAGAACTCGGACGAAAAGATCGCCTACAAGATCCTCGATACCAGCGTCATCATCGACGGACGGATCGCCGACATCTGCGACACCGGCTTCATCGAGGGCATCCTGGTGATCCCCAACTTCGTCCTGAACGAGCTCCAGATGATCGCCGACTCGGCGGACTCGATCAAGAGGAACCGCGGCCGGCGCGGCCTGGACATACTGAACAAGATGCAGAAGGACCAGTCGATCATGGTGAAGATCACGGACATGGATTTCGCGGACATCAACGAGGTGGACGCGAAGCTCGTGAAGCTGGCCAAGATCATGAACGCCAAGGTCATCACCAACGACTTCAACCTGAACAAGGTGGCCGAGTTCCACGGGGTTCCGGTCCTGAACATCAACCAGCTCTCCAATTCCCTGAAGCCAGTGGTGCTTCCCGGCGAGGAGATGCGGGTCGCGCTCATCAAGGAGGGGAAGGACCAGAACCAGGCCATCGGCTACCTCGACGACGGCACCATGGTCGTTGTCGAGAACGGACGGAAGCGGCTGAACGACGAGGTCGATGTAACGGTCACTTCGGTGCTGCAGACGACGGCGGGGCGGATGATTTTCACCAGGCTGAAAGAATACTGAAAGCGACGGGGCGCCGCCCATGCGATTGATCAACGAGATCACGGTCATCATAAAGAAGAAGAGCTTTCCCAGCTTCGTTGACGAGCTCTACAAGCGGGAATGCGACCTCCTCGAGCTCCAGCACATCGAGGAGTCGGACGACGGCTACCTCTACAGCCTCCGCATCGCCTCAGACAGTCTGAAGCGGTTCGAGGAGTTCATCACCATCATAAGCAGCGCCGGCGACAAGTACCGCTTCATATCGGTCAGGAACGTGATCGAGGAGAGGATCGTGGGCGGCCTTCTCTCGGTCTCCGGGAAGATGCCCGTTGAGAACGTCACCGATTTCAACACCTCGGTGCTGGGCGCCGCCGACCTGATGCAGGAGAAGATCAAGGGCGAGGACGGACGGCGCTACACCAGCATCGTGCGGAACGTCGGCCTGATTTCAGGCATCAAGGCGACCGACGAAGGCTCCCGGGTGCATCTCCTCCATGAATTTGTCGGCGCCGAACGGGATGCCGTGATCATCAACAGGTTCGCGGGCCTGAACGGGTTTCCCCTGGCGGTGCGCTTCGAGCACCCGGAAGACGTGATCCAGGTGCTGAAGAAAATCGAGCAGAACTATTCCGCCCTCCGCGTCACCCGCATTGACGAGGCCTCGATCATGCTCTACGACATGCTCTTTTCGGACATCACCGTGCCGGTGATTTCCCTGGAGCATGACGACATCCCGCTGTTCCTGCTGGCTCTCATCATAAAGGTCATGATGAAGTACCGCATCAAGGCCGAGGAAACGACCGTCGGCTTCATCGGCATCGACCTGAGCGCGGTGCGCCTGGCCCGGGTGCTGGACAAGATCGGCTTCCGGAGGATCCTCGGGTTCGACAATAGCGAAAAGGCGATGCTGGCCCTGGAGAACCAGGGGGGGCTGGCGACCACCGCGGAGAATATCTTCGGCAACGCCGACGTCACCGTGCTGCTCAAAAACAACTTCACCATCGAGGAATACCGGAAGATCCGGCCCGGCCAGTTCGTCATCTCCTTCATGGAGGATGAGGAACCGGATATGGACGAGATATCGGGCAAGGGCGTGCGCGAATTCGTGCGAAAAAACATTGCCGATCTGGCCGCGCTGTTTCCCGGCGTGCTGCGCGGCATCATCGACGGGAACATCAGGAGCATCAACGACGCGAAGCTTGTGGAGTACGCGAAAAAGCTTGTGGTCCTCCTCTCCGACTCCTTCGAGTTTCCCCATCTCTTCAGCGATATCCATGAAAAAGTTTATAAAATTGTCTCTCAAGACAAATCCAAGTCTTGACCCGGAGGCGGGTCGGCGTACTATAAAAGGGAGGGGGTGTCAGCGCGGACACAACATCGAGCGGGCAGGATGCCCGCCTGCCGCCACTCGACAGGATGTCGAGAAAAAGGTGGCCCTTTCGATCCCACCCCCCGCGCCGCCTCAATGCCGGCGGGGGCTATGGCTTGATGTTGTTTATAACTTTCAGTTCTATCGGCTCTTGAATGCTTTCGGTGAATGTTCGTTTTAAGGCGATGTCTATAAGAGTCTCGCTCCTTTCGCTCCGGAAGCCCCATCCTGGGGCATCCTCGCGACGCCGGTCCTCGTGCCCGGCGACTCGTTATAGATGTTACTATGAATACCTGCAGTATTAAGGCTACGGGTTTACAATTTTCTTTTACTAACAATATCTAGGCAATCAAAACATCCGCCCGAAGGGCGGATTCTGATAGGCGATTGTTGTCTGAAGCCGCACCGAACGAAGCGCAGCGAAGTGAATGCGGCTGAGTTAATCGCCTAGCCCCTCGCGGCGCCTGAGCGAGCGGGGTGATGAAGAGCGCGAGAGGAAGAGGGATGCCACCCTCTTCCTCTCGCAAAAATCCTCGCCCCGGTCCGGGGCAATAAACAATGATTACTCGGTAATAATAATCCACCGCAGGTTGCTGTAGTTGAAGAGACGGTACGCGGCGCTTCCGCCGGTGGAGCGGGAGAAGCGGCGCACGGCGAGGTCGCTGCACGGCGATGAAAGGTCGATCCTGTCAAAATCAACATAGGCGGTGTGAATTTTATTCCGGTCCCCGGCGACCTCGTAAGTCCCCGTGGACCCGACAATGACCGACTTTTCTCCGACCAGCTTTTGCACCTTCTCCATGTCGATCAGGAGGATGAAGGTCCCCGCCAGAGTCCCCGGCGCGTTTACCTCGGATGAGATCGCTATATAATAGCCGTCCCAGTAGAATGGAGCCGAGGCGACACTGGCGATAAACGGCTTAATATCGCGGTTCACGTAGCAGGAGCGGAGGGCGGTGCGGCCCAGGCTGGTCCTGACGTTCTTGGCGAAGATCCCGTTGTTTTCCATGGTATACACAACGGTCCCTTCCTTATTTATAAGGATGAAGTCGGAATATACCCCTGCGGTGACAGCCTTGATCATCGAGGTGATGCTGTCTCGTTCAAGGAGATAGTACTTGTCGCCGCCGTTGTCCATGAGCTGGAGGTGAGTAAGCATCTTGACCAGGTCCCGTTCTATGATGACTTTTTTCGCTTTTTCCAGGTCGGATTCGCACAGCTCAAAGAGGCTCTTCAATGGAGAAACACCGGCAGGCCCGGGCGACTGCACGGTCCCGCAGGAGGCGCCTAATAATAAAATGAAGATGATGGATAATGGTTTTTTCATTGGCATCATGGGATCAATATCTCTGTCATTAATTTTCGGCTTGAAAGGATCGGATTATAAGTAATTAATGGATGCATACGTTATTATGGCATCCTAGAAAAACAAAATTTGTCCCGTAACCTTCATATATTTTCATATGAAAAGGGACCTGTGGGCGTTTTTCAATGTAAAAATAAGGATTATTCAAGTGCTCCGAACCATGATAAAAATGAATTTACAAAAAGGCCTTTGCGGCATGGTGCTGATTTCCTTTCTTGTGCTGAATGCCGCGGTCATTATGGCGCTGCCGGGTTCTCATGCAAAAGATCCGGAGGTGAAGAGCGTTGCCGACGATGCGGAAGAAAAAACGAACGGTGCCGAACCGCAAAAGAACGATAAAAAGCCTGACGATCCATTGACCAATGAACCGGCGCGGCAAGATAAAACTTCCGAAGATGCCGATCAACGACCCGTGAAAAATAAAATCGCCAAGAGGAGCCCTGCCTTCTTCGATCCGACAAGCAGGGAGTATGTCGCTCTTTTCGCGGGCTACGGCGGTTATTTTCCCGTGGCCGATTACGGAAGTGCATACAAACCCGGCCACCTGGTTTCCTTCACCGCCGGCGTGTATTATATTAATTTATTTGGCCTCTCTCCGGAAGTTCATTGCCGGTACGCTGCAATGGATTACAAGGATGACCCGATGCGGTACCGTGCGAGGCTTTCCCAGGTGCAGGTATATCCGGCGATAGTTTACCGGTATCCATTCAAGCTTCCCCGCAACACCCTTACCGTGTACGGCCGCATCTGGGACGGACTTTCCCGGATTTATTACACGTCCCGGGACCCGTATCTTCCCATTTTCAAAAGGAACATCATCGAGAACCTCAATGTCTTCGGGGTTTCCGCCGGCTGTTACTACGATGCGTGGAAGGGCTTCCTGGTGGGAATCGACCTGAGCTACAGCATTGTCTCAACGGCCCGTAAGCCGCTGCAGTCATTGTCTCTTTCGGTTATTGCGGGGTGGCGGGTATTGTAGCAAGGCCTTAATCCTTGCATCGATCAATCCGCCTTCTCCAGGGGAGTGTATTTCTCCAGGAAGGTCTTGCTCGACTTGCCGAAGAGGATGGTGAGCTTCACGTTGTCGCCGGAGCCCTCGATGCTGAGGACCCGGCCGATGCCGTACTTCGGATGGAGCACGCTGTCCCTGATCCTGAACTTCGAATCGCTTCGTCCGGCCGCGGAGTCCTCCGCTGCCGGCTCTTCAGCCGCTTCGTCGCCGGTGCCGTCATCGGCGTCAAAGTGGGATTCGGCGTAGGTCTTCTTCACGCCGTAGGGATTGCGGAAGGAAGCGCCGTTCTGGTAGCTGCTGGAATAGAATTCCTGCATATTGAGGAGGTCGGGGGGTATCTCGAAGATGAACCGCGACGGCTCCTTGTGGAATATCTCGTGGAAGGTCCGCCGCAGCTCGGCGCAGGTGATGTAGACGCGCTCCATGGCCCGGGTGATCCCCACGTAGCAGAGGCGCCGCTCCTCCTCGATCCCCTCCTCGGTGTCCGATGAAAGGCGGTGGGGGAAGATGTCCTCCTCCATCCCCGTGAGGAACACCACCGGGTACTCGAGGCCCTTGGCGTTGTGCACGGTCATCAGGGTGACCATGGCGGTCCTGCTGTCGGGGTCTTCCTCCGGGTTTTCCTCGGACGTGTACAGGGAGATGTCCTGCAAGAACTGGTCGAGGGTCGCCTCGGGGTACACCTGCTCGTAATCGTAGATGCTGTTCACGAGCTCGCTTATGTTCTCCAGGCGGGAGCGGCTCTCCATCGAGTCATCCTCCTCGAGGGTCTTGACATAGCCGGAGAGCTCCAGGACCTGGCTCACGAAATCGGACAGCTTGGTCCGCGGTATCTCCCGGGCCGATTCCTGGCATTTCAGCATGAGGCTTCTGAAGTCGACAAGCCCCTTGGGGAGCTTCTCGCCGAGCCGGTTATCCCGAATCACGTTCCATTCCGGCTCGCCGTCCCGTGCGGCGTGGTCGCGGATCTTGTCGATGGTCACCCTGCCGATGCCCCGGGCCGGGGTGTTGATGATGCGGAGCATGGATATCAGGTCGAGGGGGTTCACGATGAATTTCAGGTAGGCAAGGATGTCCTTGATCTCCTTGCGTTCGTAGAACTTCATGCCTCCCACGACGCGGTAGGGAATGTTCTCTTTTCTGAGGCGATCTTCGAACACGCGGGACTGGGCGTTGGTGCGGTAGAAGATGGCGAAGTCGCCGCTGGAAAGGTTTTCCCGGTGCTTCAGCGACATGATGGTGTTCACCACGTATTCCGCCTCGCCGTACTCGTTGTTTGTCTTGCACCACACCACCGCTTCTCCCTCGCCCTTGTGCGCGTTCAGGTTCTTCTCCTTCCGGTTCACGTTGTTCCTGATCACCGATGCCGCAGCGGAGAGTATCGGCTGTCGCGACCGGTAGTTTTTGTCAAGGGTGACGACGGCGGCGCCCAGGTAATCCTTTTCGAAGTTCAGGATGTTGCGGATATCGGCGCCGCGCCACGAGTAGATCGACTGGTCGTCGTCGCCGACGACGCAGATGTTCCTGCTCGCCGAGGCCAGGTGCTTGGCGATCAGGTACTGGGCGTAGTTGGTGTCCTGGTATTCGTCGACCATGAAGTACGACCACTGGCGCTGGAGACGCCCGAGGGCATCGGCGTCCGAGCGGAGGAGCTGCACGGTCTTGATAAGGAGATCGTTGAAGTCAAGGGCGTTGTTCTTGGCCATCAGCCGGTGGTACTCGTCATAGATCTCCTGGAAATCATAGAAATGCGTTTTCTGCGCCAGGAGACCGGGGTCGGCGCCGTCGATCAGCTCGGCCTTGTCCTTCACCTCAGATATTTTTGACACGATCGACTCGGGCCGGATCTTTTTCGGGTCCAGTCGCATCTGGAGAAGGATCTCCTTCACCAGCGTCGCCTGGTCGGACGTGTCGTAAATGGAAAATGAAGACGGGATGCCGATCCGCTCCCCGTAGCGCCGCAGGATGTACACGGATGCGGCGTGAAAGGTCTTGATGAACACGCTGGCCCCCTGGGGGCCGATGAGCCTGATGATGCGGTTCTTCATCTCCTCCGTTGCCTTGTTGGTGAAGGTGACGGCGAATATGGCGGTGGGGGGAACACGCTTTTCTCCCACCAGGTAGGCGATCCGGTGGGTTATGACCCTGGTCTTGCCGGAGCCGGCACCGGCAAGAATAAGGAGGGGGCCTTCGGTATGCAAAACGGCTTTTTTCTGGTTTTCGTTAAGGTTTTCGAGAATGGACATTGCGGTTCCTTTATGAATTTAAAGCAGATTCTTCTTTTGCCGGTATTGTGGCAAGAAGAAAAACGACGCTGACTTAAATTTTACTCTCCACGGTCATCGCGAGGAGTCCCTCGACAGGCTCGGGATAAATTCCACGACGAAGCGATCTCGACCATGCTCAAAGCAATGGATCATGAGATAGCGGTTTTTTACCTGAATAATGACAGGATTGTTCGCTTCCCTCGCACTGACGAACCAGGTAAAACTATTCAATGCCGCCAGGGACGGTGCGGCCGTTTTAAATTTTACGAACAGCCCTTAAATTAATAAAAAAAACCTTTTACTGTTTGACAGGGAAAGCGTACAAATCAAAGCTATGACCATAGCAACACGGACTCGCCGTGTCCGCTTTCCAGGCATCCCGTGAATGTCAGGAGGAACATGAACCCGTGGCTGAAACGATTTTATTGGTCGATGACTCCCGTGTCGATACCGCGTTATTAACGAAACTCCTTGAAGATTATACCTTCCTGAGCGCCTCCTGCGGCGAGGAGATGTGGCATGTCCTGAAGCGCGAAACCCCGTCGATCATCCTCCTGGACGTGGTCATGCCGGGGGAGGACGGATTCCAGATCGCAAAGAAATTGTCGAGCATCGAAAAATTCGCCGATATTCCCATCATTTTTATCACATCGAAGGACACGGGCAAGGACGTGGAACGGGGCTTTGAATCCGGCGGCGTTGACTATATCAAAAAGCCGTTCAACGAGATAGAGCTGCGCGCCCGGATCCGCTCGGCCCTCATCAAAAAGAAGCAGGAGCATGAGCTCCGCGAACAGACCATCACCGATCCCCTGACCGGGGTCCATAACCGGCGCTATTTCTTCGAATACCTCGACAAGATCGTGGAGCACGGCCGGCGTAACACGCGGAAATGCTTTTCCATAGCCCTGATCGATATCGATCATTTCAAGAATATCAATGACACCCTGGGGCATCAGGCGGGGGACTTCGTCCTGAGACAGCTCGCCGATTATCTGAAAAAGAGCGTCAGGCCCTATGACCTGGTGGCCCGGTACGGCGGCGAGGAATTCATAATCCTCTTCAAGGACTGCAACAAGAAGGAATCCTTCGAAGTGTTGCAGAGGATCAAGGACTCCATCGACCGGGAGCAATATACCTTCGAGAATGCCCAGATCCATGTCACCTTCAGCGGAGGCATCGCCGATAACCGCGAGCTTGACCAGGGGGCGGCTGCCGCGGAAGAGCTGGTCAAGATCGCCGACGGACGCATGTACGCGGCCAAGAATGCGGGCCGGAACAGGATTGTCATCGAGCCGGAGAAGGCCCTGTAAAAAAAGCTTGCAATCTATAGGGCCATAGTTGATAGTGGTTCAGTTAAGATGATGTTGGGTATTGTGATGAGCGATTGACAGGAGAGTGGGCCACCCACTCTCTTTTACTATGGATATACAGTCGTGCAGATCAAAGAACGAATGTTGGAGCTTATCGAGGATACCGCCGGCGCCCTGGGCTACCTGATTTACGAATCCTCAATCCTTTATAAAGGAGAGAATTCCCAGATTCATGTTAAGATTGACAGCCTCGCCGGGATATCGCACCTCGATTGCGAGAAATTCTCACGGGAGCTGTCAGCGCGGCTGGACGCCGAGGAAGACCTGCCGAACTACTCCCTGGAAGTATCATCGCCGGGCCTCAACAGGCTGCTGCGCAACAGCTCCGAGTTCAGGCGGTTTCCCGGTGCCCCGGTGAAGGTCATTTATGAAGATGATGGCGGCCGCCGGGTCGTCAAGGGCACCATCGGTGATATGACCGATGCGACCGTGGCGGTTTCCCATGAAAAGGGAACAACGGAAATTCCATTCGATGTGATTATCAGCGCTAATCTTGATTATTAAAAAGGTGCAGGAGCCATGAGCAAGAATTTTTTTGAGGCATTACACGAAATAGCGACCGACAAGGGAATCCCCCGGGAATATATCGAGCAGATCGTGGAATCCGCGATGCTGTCCGCGTTCAAGAAGCAGTACGGCATGATCGACAACGTGCGGGTCGTTTTCGACCGGGACAAGAACAGCGTGAAGGTCGTGTCCAAGAAAATGGTCGTCAAGACGGTCCGGAACAGGGCCGAGGAGATATCGGCCGGCGAGGCCTCCCGGATCGCCCCGAACGCCCAGCTGGGGGACGACATCGAGGTCGAGGAGGATCCCCTTGAATCGTTTGGAAGGATCGCTGCCCAGACCGCGAAGCAGGTCATCATCCAGAAGATAAAGGAAGCTGAGAAGAACATCATATACGGCGAATTCGTCGACAAGGAGGGAGAGCTCATCAACGGCTTTCTCCAGCGCAAGACCAAGGACGCCATCTACATCGACCTGGGCCGCACCGAGGGAATACTCCCGGCCCGCGAGCAGAACCCCCTTGAGCACTACAAGGTGGGCGACCGGGTGAAGGCGCTCATTCTCGCCGTGCAGAAGAACTCCAAGGGACCGAGCATCATCCTGTCCCGCACGCACCCCACCTTCATCGAGAAGCTCTTCGAAATGGAGATTCCGGAAATATATGACGGCGTTGTCCGCATCGTCAAGGTCGTGCGCGAGCCGGGAATGCGCACCAAGGTGGCCGTCACGAGCGAGCGCGATGATGTCGATTCCGTCGGCGCCTGCGTCGGCATGAAGGGCATCCGCATCCAGTCGATCGTGCGGGAGCTCGAGGGCGAGAAGATCGATGTCGTGGAATGGTTCGAGGACCGGAAGATCATGGCGGGCAACGCCCTGACCCCGGCGAAGGTCCATGAAATCGTCGAGAAATCCGATGGCGGCGTCATAGCCGTTATCGACAACGACCAGAAGCACCTGGCCCTGGGCAAGGCGGGCCACAACGTGCGCCTGGCGTCGAAGCTCTGCGGCTTCGACATTGACATCAAGACCGAGGATTCGTACCGCGACTTCCTCTCCTCGAGCGAGTCGCGCGCCATCGTGGAGCAGCTCTTCTCGAAGGTCAACGAGGACGAAACGCCGCTGTCAGAGCTGCCCGGCCTCGAGACGAGGACCATCAAGCTCCTGGAGAACGGCGGGGTCTTCTCCGTCGAGGATCTCGTGGAAAAATCGCTGGAAGAGCTCATGGCCATCGACGGCATCGGCGAGAAAACCGCCAAAAAAATACTTGAGATAATCGCCGAAAGCGTTGATTTCGATGAATCAGAGGAAGGAGAATCAGAGAAAGCATCAGAGGAGGACCCGGGCACGGAGAAAAGTTCTGAAGAAGGCACGGAAACATCAGAGGGGACAAAGGGGACCGACGGGCAGGAAAAACCGAAAGAGGAAGAATAGGCTCCGGCACGGTTCGGCCCTGGTGGTGCGCTGAGGAGCGCAGGCGGGATTTCGATACCCCGTAATCTATAATGCGAAGGATGACAAACTGATACATGAAAGCCATTGAAATAGCCAGAAGAAATCATATCTCGTGGGAAGATATGATGGAAGTGTGCCGGGAACTGGAAATCGCCTGCGAAACCGAAGAATCTGATCTTCAGGAAAAAAATATATTTCTCATCGAGAAAAAGATCGAGGCCATCAAAAAACGGAAGGCCCAGCAGATCGAGGACAGCAAAAAGGGAAAGAAAATCAAGCTGAAGCGGAAGGTGCAGGTCCCCAAAGAGGGGAAGGAAGGCGCCGAAGCCGTGGAAGAGCCTGTAAAAAAGGAAGAGCCCGGGAAACCTGAGCGTGAAGAGGCCCCGACGACGGCAGAACGCCGTTCCCCTGCCGGAGCGCGTCCGGCAGGTCAGAGAAGAGAGGGAGAAAGGCCGCCGCGAAGGGAAGGCGGTCCGGGGCGTCCTCAGGGCGGTCCGGGGCGTCCCCAGGGCGGTCCGGGGCGTCCCCAAGGCGGTCCGGGGCGTCCCCAGGGCGGTCCGGGGCGTCCCCAGGGCGGTCCGGGACGTCCTGCGCGGCAGGCGGGGCCGGGCGCGACAGGGGCTACGGGAGGCGATAAACCGACGTCAGCCATAGGCGACAGCAAAGATAAGAAGCGAAAGAAAACCAAGGAAAAAGATAAACGAAAATATAAGAAGGAACAGGAAGAAAAGGAGATCACCCTCCGGAAGAAGACCGCCGAAGAACGGCGGCGCGAGGCCCAGGCCCCCGGGGAGATCCATATAACCGAAAATATATCGGTCGGCGAGCTGGCCAAGAAGCTGAACATCAAGGCGGCGGACGTCATCGCCAAGCTGATGCACCTGGGCGTCATGGCCACCATCAACCAGGTCATCGATGCGGAGACGGCCGAGATCCTCGCGTCGGAATACGGCACTAACGTGAAGGTGGTATCCCTCTACGACGAGACCGTCATCAAGCATGTCGAGGACGATCGTCCTGAAGACAACGTCACGCGCCCGCCGGTCGTCACGGTCATGGGCCACGTCGATCACGGCAAGACAAAGCTCCTGGACGCCATCAGAAAAACCAATATCATCGACCAGGAATTCGGCGGTATAACCCAGCACATCGGCGCCTACAGCGTCAAGATAGGCGAGAAGAAGATAACATTCCTCGACACGCCGGGCCACGAGGCCTTCACCACCATGCGGGCCCGCGGCGCAAAGATAACGGATATTGTCGTGCTCGTCGTGGCTGCGAACGACGGCGTCATGCCCCAGACCATCGAGGCGATCAACCACGCCAAGGACGCCGGGGTCCCCATCATCGTGGCTATAAACAAGGTGGACCTCCCGGAGGCCAACCCGGACAAGGTCAAGCACGAGCTCGCGAAGTACGACCTGGTGCAGGAGTCCTGGGGCGGCCATACCCTCTTCGCGGAGATCAGCGCCAAGTTCGTCAAGAATATCGACGCCCTGCTGGAGCTCATCCTCATCCAGGCCGAGATGCTGGAGCTGAAGGCGAACTCGAAGCTCCTCGCGCGGGGCACGGTCATAGAATCGAAGCTGGACATGGGCCGCGGCGCCGTGTCCACGGTCCTCATACAGAACGGCTCGCTTCATGTGGGCGATCCCTTTGTCATCGGCGTTTTTTCCGGGAAGGTGCGCGCCATGTTCGACGACCTGGGCAAGCCCATCGAGGTGGCGGGTCCGGCGACCCCGGTAGAGGTCCTTGGCATATCGGGCGTGCCCTCCGCCGGGGACCCCTTCGAGGGAGTCGAATCGGACAAGACGGCCAAGCAGATATCGCAGAAGCGCCTCGAGTACAAGCGGGCCGAATCGGCAAAGAAGGTCAAGAAAGTCACCCTGGAGTCCCTGAACGAGATGATCCGCGAGGGCGAGGTGCAGGAGCTTCGCATCATCGTCAAGGCCGACGTCGACGGCTCCAGCCAGGCGCTGAAAGAGTCGCTGGAGAAGCTCTCCATCGGCGAGGTGCGGGTCAAGGTTATCCACACCGGTACCGGCGGCATCAATGAATCGGACGTCATGCTTGCGTCCGCGTCGAACGCGGTCATCATCGGGTACCACGTGCGGCCCACCGGCAAGGTTTCGGAAATCGCCGAGCGCGAGAACGTGTCGATCAAGTTCTTCAACGTCATCTTCGAGGTCACCGACTCCATCAAAGCCGCCATGGAGGGGATGCTCTCCCCGGAGATACGGGAAGAGGTCACCGGTTCCGGCGACGTGAAGCAGGTGTTCAAGATATCCAAGGTCGGGACCATCGCCGGCGCCATGCTGAACACGGGAAAGATCGAGCGGAGCAGCAAGATGCGGCTCCTGCGGGACGGCGTTGTCGTTTTCGACGGCGCCCTGAAGTCCCTGAAGCGCTTCAAGGACGACGTGTCCGAGGTTGCCGCTGGACAGGAGTTCGGCTTCGGTCTCGACAATTTCAACGATGTGAAGGAAGGGGACAGCTTCGAGGTGTACAGGCTGGTTGAAATAGCCAAGACGATATGACGCCAATGGCAGTGTGTCAATATAACAAGAAACTGGTACTATATATTCCTACAAAAAATTTGTAGCACACAGGTCCCCTCACCCTCCAGCCAGAAACGAGGTACCCTCATCCCCCGGCCCCTTCTCCCATTGAACACGGAAGAAAGGAGAAGGGGAGATCGTCCGAGGCAATTATAAAGAAACCCCTCTCCTTTTTATCAAGCTAAATGGGAGAAGGCGCGCGGAGCGCGAGTGAGGGCATCAAACAGCACAGGCACAACCATGAGTTACAGAAGAGAAAAGATTGAGGAGCAGATACACAGGATCGTATCCGATTTGCTCATCCGTGAGATAAAGGACCCCCGGATCGGCTTTGCCACCGTGACCGGCGTCGAGCTCGCCAAGGATTATTCCACGGCGAAGATCGGCATTTCGGTCCTGGGGGACCCCCGGGCCATGCGCAAAACCCTGGAGGGCCTTAAGTCGGCGACGCCCTATGTCCAGCACAAGGTCGGCAAGAGCCTCGGCATCAGGGTCACCCCTAAGATATCATTCTTCCTTGATTCGTCCCTGGTCGAAGGAGTGAACATGGTCGATCTCCTGAACAAGCTGGAAGAGAAGGAGATGAAAGATGAAGACGGGCGGGAGCCCGGCGAGGGAGACGGCGGTGCGTCTGACGATGAGTAAAGGGGCGGAGGACCAACGGGGCGTTGCCGGCCGCCATGACCTGAGCGACGATATACTCCTCATCGACAAGCCCGAGGGGATCACCTCCTATGACACCATAAGCCGGGTGCAGCGCATCACCGGCGCGGAAAGGACCGGGCACGCGGGAACCCTGGACCGTTTCGCGTCGGGGCTCCTGATCGTGTGCAACGGCCGGTCAACGAAGTTGGCCCGGTACCTCCTCGAGGACGACAAGAGTTATACCGGCACGGTGAGGCTCGGCGTGAGCACCGATACGGATGACTGCGAGGGGGCCGTCACCTCCGAGCGGCCCTTCGGGGCCGTGACCCGCGGCGATATTGAGTCCTGCGCGGCGCGTCTCACCGGAGAGCTCCTCCAGCAGCCGCCCCTCTATTCGGCATTGAAGGTTAACGGCCGCCGGGCGTCGGACCGGGCGCACAGTGGCGAGAAGGTCGATCTCCGGCCGCGGACGATACGGGTCCATGACTTCGAGATCCTTGACACGGTCCTCGAAGAGGGGCGTTTCACCTTCCGCGTCCGCTGCACCAAGGGGACCTATGTCCGTTCCCTGGCGCGGGACCTGGGCGAGATGCTCGGCACCGGCGCGCACCTGGCCCGGCTGCGGCGGACCGGGGCTGGCGTTTTCACCATAGAGAACGCCGTCACCATCCCGGAGCTCGAATCATACCTGAGGGGCGAGGGTCCTGAGCGTCCCTTCCATATGCGCCCCGCCGAGGCCCTGGAGCCCTACGGGAAAATCGTCGCCGATGCCTCGGCCCGCCGGCGGATCCTGAACGGGTCGTTATTTCCCAGGGAAGGGGCCCTTGTTATCGACGATAAGGGAGGAAAAACCTTCATTATTATTGATGAAAGTGAAAATCTTATTGCAATTGCCGATGTGGATATCCAAAAATGGCATATTAAATATTTGAATGTATTTAATTCCTGAATAGGGACATAATAAATTCGTTATTAAGCGTTAATGATAGATACATGCCCCCGCCGCCTTCGGCGTCGGGGGCATGTATGTTGATTATTAAACTTGAAAACAAGTCTAATAATGATCCCCTTCCAAGACGGAAGGGATTAGGGGAGAGCGTACTATCACGCACTTGCCCGATATTAACCCACTGGGAGGATAGTAGCGAAGATGAATCAGAAGAAAGAGATCATCGAAAAATTCAAGACTCATGACAAGGACACCGGTTCCCCGGAGGTTCAGATTGCCCTTCTGACTGACCGCATCAATCAGTTAATGGAGCATTTCAAGGTCCACGCGAAGGATTTTCATTCCCGCCGCGGCCTGCTGAAACTTGTCGGCCAGAGAAGACGGCTCCTTGACTATCTCAAGAAGAAAGACCTTGGCCGCTATCGCGGACTTATCAAGGAACTGGGCATCCGGAGATAACCGGGCCCGGATCACAGCTCCACGGAGATGTTCGCCATCCGCTGAATATGCTTGTGCACGAAGTCCGGAATATAGGAGCCAGACATTGTCATGACCCCGGTCGGGGCAATCTCTGACCTCTATATTCTGGCGTAACCATGTTGGCGGCCGGCATCCCGTCGGAGCGACAAGCAACAGTAAAGAGGTAATAGCTATGTCTATCGAATTCAATGTAGAGGTTGGCAAAGAGAAGCTCAGCTTCAACACCGGGTACCTGGCGAAACAGGCCGACGGTGCCGTCGCGGTTTCTTACGGGGAAGTGGTCGTGTTCGCGTCAGCGGTGGTATCGAGAGAAATCAAGGAGGGGCAGGATTTTTTTCCCCTGACCGTCGACTATCGCGAGAAAGCCTATGCCGCCGGTAAATTTCCGGGCGGCTTCATCAAAAGGGAGTCGCGGCCCAGCGATAAAGAGGTGCTGACAAGCCGTCTCACGGACCGTCCCATACGGCCGCTCTTCCCGAAGGATTTCATTAACGAAGTCCAGATAATTATTTACGTTTGGTCCGCGGACCGGAAGAACCAGCATGATATCCTGGCAATCAACGCGGCATCAGCGGCGCTGGCCGTGTCCGGGGTCCCGTTCCTCGGGCCGGTGGGAGCGGTGCGTGTCGGCCGGGTGAAGGGGCAGTGGATCATAAACCCCACTTTTGCCGAGGACGCTGAGAGCGATATCGATGTCGTCGTCGCGGGTACCAAGACCGCGGTGACCATGATCGAGGGATCGGCGAAAAATATTTCCGAGGCCGACATGATCGCCGCTGTTGAGGTCGCCCATGAGCAGATCAGGAAAATCTGCGCCACGCAGGAAGAGCTAGCCAGGGCCGTCGGCAAAAAGCCTTTCAAGTATACGCCTTACATTCCCGACGAGAAGCTGAAGGAAGAAATCGTAAAACGGTATTCTAATGACGTTGATCAACTGTCGCAATACAAGATCAAGCACGAGCGGGAAGACGCCAAGAACGAGATCATCGAAAGGGCGAAAAAGGAGCTCGCCGAGCTCTACCCTGAAACGATCGGCCAGGCGGCCGGCGCCATCGACGATCTGGACGGCGAGTTCGTGCGCAGGCGCATCCTGGAAAAAGGCGAGCGTGCCGACGGGCGCGGCCTGAAGGTGATACGGCCCATCGACATCATGGTGGGCATCCTGCCGAGGGCCCACGGCTCCGCGGTGTTCACCCGGGGCGAGACCCAGAGCCTTGGCGTCACGACTCTTGGGTCTGTAGACGATGTCCAGCGCATGGATGACATCGAAGGCGAGGGCGAGAAGAGCTTCATGCTTCATTACCATTTCCCGCCCTTCTCCGTCGGTGAGACAGGCCGCCATGGCGGCGTGGGACGCCGGGAGATCGGCCACGGCATGCTGGCGGAGCGCGCTCTTGAATATGCGATTCCGGACAAGAATGTTTTTCCCTACACCATCCGCCAGGTCTCCGAGATACTCGAATCAAACGGGTCCTCATCCATGGCGTCGGTATGTTCCGGCTCCCTGTCGATGTTCAATGCCGGCGTCCCCCTCAAGGCCGCCGTGGCGGGCATCGCCATGGGCCTGGTCATGGAAGGCGATAAGTACGCGATCCTGAGCGACATCATCGGCCTCGAGGACCACCTGGGCGACATGGACTTCAAGGTCACCGGCACGGAGACCGGCGTCACCGCCTTCCAGATGGACATCAAGATCCAGGGGATTACGCCCGCGATCATGAAAGTCGCCCTCGAACAGGCAAAAGAAGGTCGTCTCCATATACTGGGCATCATGAACCAGATAATTCCGAAGCCGGAGAAGAAACTCTCGCCTTACGCGCCGCTCATCAAGACCATCATGATCAATCCCGAGAAGATCGGCGCGGTCATAGGGCCGGGCGGCAAGGTGATACGCCAGATCATAGAAGAGACCGGCACCGACATCAACGTCGAGGACGACGGATCGGTGACCCTTACCGGTCCGGACCAGGAGTCGGTGGCGAAAGCCGAGGACTTCATCATGGGTCTCACGGAGGAAGTGGAGATTAACAAGGTCTACGAGGGAACGGTGCGCCGCATCTTCGAATTCGGCGCCATGGTCGAGATCATGCCCGGCAAGGAAGGGCTCATCCATATTTCCAAGCTTGACGTCACCCGGGTCAACAAGGTCGAGGACGTCGTGAATATCGGCGACCGGGTCAAGGTCAAGGTCATCAAGGTCGATGATCGGGGCCGGATCGACCTGAGCAGAAAAGACGCCTTATGATCGAACCGGTTCGTTGATGGTATACAGATACAGACAGGATAACGGATTATCCGTGCTGCTCGAGCCGATCGAGGGCGTCGTCTCGGTCTCGGTGGGGCTCTGGATCAAATCGGGCTCCCGCAACGAGACCGATGACCAGCACGGGTACGCCCACTTCATCGAGCATATGCTCTTCAAGGGCACGAAGAATTATTCCGCCAGGGACATAGCCCGGATCGTGGATCGCGTCGGGGGCCAGCATAACGCAGCCACGAACCGGGAATACACCTGCTATTACATCAATGTCGTCTCCGATCATATCGAGCTGGCGATGCAGCTCCTCGCGGAGACCTTCTACGATTCGCTCTTCGATTCCGGCGAGCTCGAAAAAGAGAAGAATGTCGTCATGGAAGAGATCAGGATGTACGAGGACGCTCCCGACGAGCTCATCCATGACATGTTCATGGAAAACATGCTCAAGGGCCATCCCCTGAGCCATCCCATCCTGGGGACCCACGAGAGCATCCGCGGCACCACGCGGGAGAAGCTCGTTGGTTTTTTCGAGAGCCAGTACCGCAACGACAACGTGGTCCTCGCCCTCGCAGGGAACTTCAGCCGCGAGGAGGCGGAGCGGCTCACGGCGAAATATTTCTCCCGAACCAACGGCACGGCCGCGGCGCCGGCGCCGGCGCCGCGCTCCCCGAGCCGCGTCGATTACTTTCATCTGGAGAAGGACCTCGAACAGGTGCATTTCTGCCTCGGCACCGGGGGGATCAGGCGCGACGACGACGACCGGTGGGGCCTCTACATCCTGAGCACGGTCCTGGGCGGCAGCATGTCGTCTCGGCTCTTTCAGAACATCCGCGAAAAAGAAGGCATCAGCTATTCCATCTATTCCTTTCACTCGTCATACAGCGACAGCGGCGTCTTCGGTATCTACTGCGCGACGCTGCCGGAAAACTACAAGCGGGCCGTGGAACTGATCGGCGTGGAGTGCCGCGATATCGCCACGCAGGGGATCACCGCAGAGGAGCTCCAGGACGCAAAGGACTTCATGAAGGGCAACCTGGCCCTGAGTCTTGAGAGCGTCGAGGTGCGCATGGGGCAGCTCGCGAAGGACGAGATCACCTTCAGGCGGAGCTTCGGCTTCGGCGAGGTCGTGGACTACATCAACAGGGTGACCATGGACGATTTCATGAGGATCAGCGAAAGGATTTTCGGGGGAAGGAAGCTTTCGGTGGTGTCCGTCGGTACTTTGAATGACATGAAAATCCCCCAATCGTGCATCGTGTTTTAAGGCGCTATGTAACATAACGCCGCCGCGGGACTCTGAACAGCGTGCGGGAAAATTTTTTTTCAACGGGTATTTTTTGCTTTACTTTGTCGAACGATGCTTTATGTAAAATATAAATTCCTATATTGGCACAGGGAGAAATGATATGGCGTCGAAAAATGATGGCATGAACAGCACCATCGGAGAAGGCTCGGTCTTCGAAGGAAAATTCTATATCAGCGGGTCGCTCCGTATCGACGGCAAGTTCGAAGGTGAGATCAAAACCGACGAGGAGCTTGTCGTGGGTGAGACCGGCAAGGTGAAAACCGATATCGTCGCCAAATCAGTCGTCATAGCAGGCACCGTCATCGGCAACATCTCCGCGCGAAACGAGGTGCGGTTGCTGGAGACCGGCAAGATACTGGGCGATATCAACGCCCCCTCGGTCCTGCTTCAGAAGGGGGTTGTGGTTTCCGGAAATTTTAACATTACCGGGGGACATAAAAAGGATACCAAGAAAGTTATCGAAGAATCCTTTCACGGCGGCTCTTCCCAGGGCGAGACTACCGATATCAGGAATATCGGTTCCCGTTAACACCGGCCCGTTGACTTGTCCGGAACCAGTATCCGCCATGAGGAGCACATCCGCCGATGCTGTTTTTGAATAGCATTCCGACAGCGGTAAACATGTAAATAATTCTATCGAATCTGCCGAATAAGAAGTGAGGGGGCTCCGTTCGCTTTCGTGAGGACGAACAGCGTTGCGACCATATGAAAAAGATTTTTTCTAAAACAATCAAGTTCAGCAAATTCACCATTTCGATTTTTTCGAACGAGATCGTCGTCGTATATATAGGTCAGAAGAAAATATTCATCAAGACCATCCGGATGAAGGTCCCGGAGATCCGTCTATTCCAGATGAGGGCCCCGCGGCTTAAAAAATCCGTCATCACGCTGCCGACAATATCCCTGTTGAGCCATCCCCGGATGTCGGCGCACCGGAAGAAGCTGGCGGCGGCCCTGGGGATCGCGCTGGCGGCGGTCATCGTCGTCTTTTCCCTGTATCCATCAAAGGAGAAGGAACCGGTCGTTATCGATGATGAAGCGATCAAGAAAAATCTCCTTCAATCGAAGCAGACCGATTACGCGTCGCCCGGACAATCGCAGAAGCTGGTGATCAGCGAGCACCGCATCGGGAACGGCGAATCGCTGCAAAAAATAGCGAAGAAATACGGCGTTTCCGTTGATACGATCCGGGGAACCAACAACCTCACCGCCGACAGCATTTTAAAAAACGGGATGGTGCTGAAAATACCGAACAAGGACGGCCTGCTGCTGAAGATGCAGAAGGGGGGCGAGCTGGTATCCATCGCCCGAAAATACAAGGTCTCCCTGAAGAAAATCATCGAGGAAAACAATATCAGGAACCCTGATTTCGTCGCCTCCAACACGGTTCTCTTCATCCCGGACGCGAAGCCGCTGAACACTTTTTCCGGGTTCCTGTGGCCGGCCTTCGGCAGGTTCATCACCTGCGGGTACGGATGGCGCCGGGACCCCTGGGACCCGAGCCACTCGGAATTTCACCCCGGCCTTGACATCCGCTGCATATTTCAGCCGGTGCGGGCGTCGAAGTACGGCCAGGTCACCTATACCGGGTGGCTCGGCGGCTACGGCAGGACCGTCATCATCGCCCATCCCGGCGGGTGGAAGACGGTGTATGCCCATCTGTCGAGGGTCATGGTGCGCACCGGCCAGTACGTGAAGCAGGGCCAGAGCGTTGCCGTAAGCGGCAACACGGGGCGCTCCACCGGGGCCCATCTCCATTTCGAAATTATCCAGAACGGCAGGAACATCAATCCCTTCATTTATTTCCGCAAGAAAAAGGGCTGATACGGAATCCGATACCAGCCTTCGCCATTGTGCCCGTTAATTACCCTGCTGCGGTATCACAGCGTTTTGATGATAGCCTGGATCTGTTCTGTCAATCCCGCCGTTTCTTTCACCGTTTCCTTGATGAATGAATCGTCGCACGCCGCGGTGTTGACGTCGTAATAATCGGGGATGATCCTCGCGCCCCGCGCGTCGTCGCGCGCCTTTGAAGAGAGGGTGCTTTCCGATATCGACCTGAGAATATCGATCAGGCGCGCGAGGCTGTCCCTGAGGGTTCTGCCGCGGTGCCCCTCCGCCTCGATAAGCTTCCGCGCGTGCTCCCAGTCCCGGTCACCGGTCGCCTCGTCATGGATCCCGGCGAGCGCGCCGGCCTTTCCTTCCGCTCGCAGGGAAATAACGCGATTCAGCATCTGCGTCAGGCAGTAATACTCGATATATAGCTCATAGGCCTCGATGCCGCTCATCCTGCTCCGGTCGGTCATGAAATTTTTTCCGATGCCGGGGATGTCGGCATCCGTGTAAAATGCTTTCACCGGGACGGCTTGCTTCAGCGCATCTCTCGCAAGCACCATCAGGTCGATAATATCCGGCCTGAATACCGCAAAGGTGAATGACGACCTGCGGGCCTTGTTTCGTTTCTTATACTTGCCCTCGTTTCTTCGTATGGCATAGATGTTATTGGAGAGGACCCACCCGGGGAAGAGCTCGTTAAAGGAGGGGGGAACGCCCGGCGCCACAGGGGCCGGCTTGTTTATCAGGGAAAAGGGAAATACCAGCTTCTGCGGCAGCGTATCAACGCCCGTCGCGATGATCGAATAGGGCGCCTTTGTGAAGTCGGACGGGAACTTGATATTCGTCCCGAGGCCGAAAAAAAGGCCTTCGCCGCACCAGATCTCCTGGTCGGGAGACTTCGAGGTGTGGTTGGACCCTATGTTCGCGCCGTAGGCAATGTTGCCCTTCCCCTCGGGCCATATGCCGGCGATGAGCATCGACTGGTGGTGAAATCCGACGAAGGGCCCGAGGAGGCATGAGGTCACTTCGCCCTCGGCTATGCCCGTATTGGGCCCGATGACGCTCATGGTAACCTTCCCATGGCGCTCCACGTGGGAATGCTCGCACAGGACGGATTTATCGACAAGAGCCATGGACGCGACCTCGCTTCCCCATTGGATGCAGGAGTCCCGCACAAAGGCGCCGTCGCGGATCTCTGTTTTCTCTTCAGGGGTCGCGAGGATGGTGCAGTTTTTGACAAGAGTGGCGCCGAAGATGACGACGCCGTCCCCGACATAGGCGTCTTCGATGGTTGACGAATTCCTTATTATCGCCCGTTTCCCGATATATCCCGCCGGTGCGGTGCATTTTTCCACGTACCGGCCGATGAATTCTTTATAATCATTCAAAAGAAGCCTGTCGGACCTTCTCTTTGCCACGGCCTCGGCGACGGGAATCGTCAGCTCCGCGTAGGATAGTATCTCTCTCCCGCCGGTTTCGTTGCCGACGGCAATTTCCACTCCGTTGCCGAAGGTGCAGGATCCGGACGCGGTTATGGATCCGTTCCTCACCAGCACGGCGCCGTCGTTCACCACGCAGTTTGAGATGATGCCTGCATCATGGATGACGCATCCGTTTCCTATTTCGGCATTGATGATGGTGCTGCGGTAAATTCCCGCGGGAAGGGACGTTGAGCAGTCGATCGCGGACCGCGTCCCGTCCAGTGCCCCGAGGCGGCAGGAGCCGTGAAAGGCGCTGCTGAATATGCAGTCGGCGGTAAATCCATCCGCAACCAGCAGGGCGCCCCAGTCATCGCAGATATTGCCCTGTTTCTTTAATTGGTCGATTTCTTCGTCGCTCAGCGTTCTGACGGCATCCTTGAAAAGCCTGCTTTTGTACGAATCATTCTTTAGAAGCTCAATGCTTTTAAGGAATTCGGATTCTTTCAGGATGCCGCCTGTCAGGTTTGCCAGTAGTTGTGACATTGTTGTCTCGCACCTTCTTGTTTGATTACCTGCCGATCTTTTTCTGAACAAGTTTTTTATTGTCGCGCACCCAGTTATAATACTCCGTGCGGGTAAGCATGGAGGCTGCGTCCCTGTCAAGGACGACCGTCACGTGGCAATGGAGCTGCAGGGCGGACGCCGTTATCATCGATGTCACGGGTCCCTCGATGAATTTCGCGCAGACCTCGGCTTTTTTCTTGCCGTTGGCGATCAAGAGGATTTTCCGCGCCTCCAGGATCGTTCCGATACCCATGGTAATGGCGAAGCGCGGCACATCTTCCTCCTTTGTAAAGAACCTGGCGTTGTCCTCTATGGTTTCCTTGTAGAGGGCCTTTACCCTTGTCCGGCTTGCGAAAGAAGATCCCGGCTCGTTAAAAGCGATATGGCCGTCTCTCCCGATCCCGAGTATCTGGAGGTCGATGCCGCCGGACTCCTTTATTTTCTTTTCATACCATTCGCAGAAGATCTCCGGGTCGTTGGTGTTTCCCTGCGGTACGAATACCCGTGAAGGGTTGATGTTCACGTGCTTGAACAGGTTCTCCTTCATGAAATAATTGTAGCTGTTTTCATGAAGGGGGGCCAGTCCCACATATTCATCCAGATTAAAAGTGGTTGCCTTTGAAAAGTCAAGTCCTTCTTCGTTATAGACTTTGACAAGTTCTTTGTAGGTTCCGATGGGGGTGTCACCCGTTGCCAGTCCCAGGGTCAGATCATGCTTTTTCCTGACCTCGCTGGCGATTATCTCCGCTGATATTCGGCTCATTTCTTCATAATCTTTCGCAATAATTATTTCCATATATAAACCTCATGATAAATATAAGTAATCCTTAAATTTAAGTTAGTATTTCTAAAGCCATGATGATGTCAAATAGTATATTATATGCGGAACTTGCATTGTAATATTTTTATCGCTTAAATCTTCGTGCAGGTATGGAGCCACATATCACAGCGAGAACATTTTCAATGACATGCCTCTGATGTGATTATGCCGCTCTGGCGGGTGCGAAAAAATCAGCCAGGTCTTGGCCTGGCAGAGATCATGGGCCACGTTGTGAAAATCGTTTATGTCTCATTCGATTTTGTCCTGCTGCGAGAAGAGCGCATAGTAGCGCCGGATGGATTGCTGTGAATCTGAGGCGCACTCGGGTGAAAGATAATTCTTACGATGAATCAGGCGAGGCCCTGAAAAATTCGGATAAACAATCGGTTCACTTCCGCCTGCTGCGGAACCCGTGAAAAATGAGAGGGGTAACTGTGAAACGCCTGGAGTTATAGACCCAAAAAATGAATTGACTCATTACCCCGCGGGGCATCCCTGTATACACAGGCAGCCGAGGGCAAGCCGGGAGAGGCCTCCCCGTGCGCCGTTGAAATCATGGACCGGAGCGATGTACATGCTGAAGGACGCTAATTTTTTACTGGAAATAGGCACCGAGGAAATCCCCGCCGGGTATATCCCGCCGGCCATCGAGGCCGTGAAAAAGGTGTTTGTCGAGAACCTTGGCGGGAACCGCATCGATTTCGATTCCATCGAGGTGTACGCCACGCCGCGGCGGACAGCGGT
This sequence comes from Spirochaetota bacterium, assembly GCA_017999915.1. Classification (NCBI taxonomy): domain Bacteria; kingdom Pseudomonadati; phylum Spirochaetota; species Spirochaetota bacterium. The sequence continues at coordinate 98,657 of JAGNKX010000001.1, read as the reverse complement.
GCTCATTTCGAAGCTTGCGGCGTCGCAGCGCGAGGAGGAGGTTGAGCTCAAGGGTCCCTCGGTGAAGGCCGCCTATGACGGGTCGGGGAAGCCCACGAAGGCCCTGGAGGGTTTTGTCAAGGGCAACGGCATCTCCGCCGGTGACGTGTTCACCAGGGAGTCCGACAAGGGGTCCTACGTGTTCGCGAAGAAAAAGCTCGATTCGAAGAAAACAGAGGAGCTCCTGCCCGGCATCATCACCCAGATCGTCAGCGCCATTCCCTTCCCGAAGCGGATGCGGTGGAGCGATAAGACCGTGACCTTCCCGAGGCCCATCCGCTACTTCGTGATACTCTTCAACGGGACAGTGATACCTTTTGAGGTCGACGGCATCGCCTCCTCGAATATGACGCGGGGCCACTACGTGCAGAACAATACCATGATTGAGATCACGGGTATCGGCGCCTACGACGATATCCTGAAAAAGAACGGGGTCATCGTGAACCAGGAGGAGCGGATGGAGATGATCCGGAAGGACCTGGCCGAGGCGGCCGCGAAAGCGGGCGGAAAGCTCCTCGAGGACGAGGAGCTCCTCAAGACCGTGACTTACCTGGTGGAGCGGCCCTATATCTGCACCTGCCGCTTCGACCGCCAGTTCCTGACCCTCCCCGATATAGTCCTCATCGCCGAGATGCGGGAGCACCAGAAATACTTTTCCGTCGTGGACGGAGGCGGCAGGCTGACGGACGCCTTCCTGGTCGTGTCGAACAACCCGGCCACGGCGAACGTCAGGGCCGGGAACGAGCGGGTCATTTCCGCGAGGTTCAACGACGCGCGCTTCTTCTACACCGAGGACCGAAAGGTGAAGCTCGGGGACAGGGTCGAATCGCTGAAAACCGTCCTCTTCCACAAGGAGCTCGGCTCCATATACGATAAGGTTGTCAGGGTGCGGGCCATCGCCGATTACATCGCGGGGCGCCTGGGCCTCGACGCCCCGCAGCGGGAGCGGATCGCCCGCGCCGTGGATCTCTGTAAGACCGACCTGATGACCGCTGTCGTGTTCGAGTTTCCCTCCCTGCAGGGGCACATCGGAAAGATCTACGCACTGGAGGACGGCGAGGCGAAGGACGTGGCCGACGCCATCGAGGACCACTACAAGCCGCGCTACAGCGGCGAGGCGCAGCCGACGGCCATGACCTCCATCGTCCTTTCCCTGGCGGAAAAGATCGACAATATTTTCGGATCCTTCTCCGTGGGGAACATCCCGAAGGGATCGGCGGACCCCTACGCCCTGCGGCGCCAGTCCAACGCCATCGTGGAGCTCCTCATTAAAAATGAAATCAATCTCAACCTGAAGGACCTCCTTGACTCCGTGGCGGGCAATTACGGCGGCGGCAAAGACCTGGCCGGCAAGATCGTGGAGTTCGTCGCGGTGCGGGCAAAGACCATCTACTCGGAAAGCGGGCTTTCCCACGACGAGATCGACGCGTGCCTCTCCACGGGCTCGAGCGACTTCCTGGAGCTTTACCGCAGGGCGAAGAGCGTCAACCGGTTCAGGAAGAACGACAATTTCTCACAGATGCTCCTCAGCTTCAAGCGGATGAACAATATCGTTTCGGCCTTCCGGAAGGAGAACGGCGCCTATGCCCTGTCCTTCAACCCGTCCCTCTTCCAGTGCGACGAGGAAAAGGAGCTTCACCGGTTCTTCGATTCACGGGCGGAGGACATCGACGCGCGCATAGCCTCGAGCGATTATATCGGGCTCTTTGAGCTCCTGATCGAGGGGAAGCCGATCATAGACAGGTTCTTCGACAAGGTCCTGGTCATGGACAAGGATGTGTCGCTCCGCGACAACAGGCTTGCCGTCCTGGAGGGCATTTTGAAGCATTTTGCGACGCTCATGGATTTTTCGAGAATAGAAGACCGGTGACACCGCGTATTCCCGAGACTCCGCTGAAATAACTGAATAGAAAGGCCGGGCCCCCGCGGCGCATCTCCGGCGCAGGTGTTGACCATGTTCGATACAGACGAAAAAAAGACCGTGTTTTCATATATCAGGGCGTTTCTCTATCTGGTCCGGTCGTATTTCCACTACCAGCTGTTTTTTAAGAGAAAATTCACCCATATCGCCGCCGTCCCCAACGTGTGGGGAATCTGGAACGTCGTGGTCTACGGCCCCAATATCAGCCTCGGCAAGGGGGTGGTCATCGTCGCGGGCAACGGCTACCGGACGAACCTCTCCACGATCAAGCTGGGTGACATCGAGGGGAGCATCACCATAGGGGACAACGTACTGGTCATGAACGGCGTGCGGGTCAGCTCCGCCTCGTCCATCACCATCGGCGACGGGTGCATGCTGGGCAACTTCTGCTACCTGTCCGATTCGGACTGGCACGACATCCATGACCGGACCTGCATGCCCGGCGGGAGCGCACCCATCGTGCTGGAGCGGGGCGCCTGGGTGGGCGACTCGGCCATTGTCCTGAAGGGGGTCCGCATCGGCGAGAACTCCATCGTCGGCGCCGGCGCGGTGGTGACCAGGGACGTGCCGCCCAATGTCGTCGTCGCCGGCAACCCCGCCCGGGTGGTCAAGAAGCTCGACCCGGAAAAGATCATCCTCCAGGGAGAATGGGAGCGGAAGAAGCAGATGCAGCAGCCGCCGATCACCATCCGGCGCGAGGCGCGGCGATGAGAACGGACAAGCCCCTGAAGATTTGCCTCCTCTGCTACCGCGGAAATCCCTATTCCGGCGGCCAGGGGATCTACCTCAAGTACATCGCCGACGAGATGGTGCGCCAGGGCCACGAGGTCCACGCCATCGTGGGACCGCCCTATCCGTTCCCGATGAAGGGGGTCGTTCTCCACGCCATACACAACAACCAGTACTTCGTTCGCAAGAAGCTAGATATCATAGAGGCGGACGATCCCTTCGCGATCCTCCGTCCCCTCAATTTTTACGAATACCTGGCCAGCCGCACCGGCGCCTTTTCCGAGATCAGCGCCTTCGGGTGGCGCGCCTACATGCTCCTGCGCGACCTCCATGAGAAGCACTCCTTCGACGTGATCCACGACAACCAGTCCGTCGGCTACGGCCTCCTCATGATGAAGTATTTCGGGATCCCGGTGATCGCCACGATCCATCATCCCCTTTCGATCGACCTGGTGAACGTGCTGGAGCGGACTCAGAAGTTCAAGAACAAGGCGAAGACCGTGATGTTCTATCCCACCCTGATGCAGTCGATCGTGGCCAGGCGTCTGGACCACATCATCACCGTGTCGGAGGATTCGAAAAGGATGATCCGCCGCGATTTCGGCGTGCCCCTGGAAAACCAGACCGTGGTCTACAACGGCATAGACCGGTCCGTGTTCCGGCCGCTGCCGGGGGTGAGGAAGAAAAAGGGCAGGATCATCTTTGTCGGCAACGTCGAGGACGGCAAGAAGGGCTTCGCCTATCTCCTGAAGGCGCTTCCCCGCATCGACCGGCGGGTCACCGTCACGGCCGTGGAGGGAGGCGCGCCCCACCACAAGGTCACGGACCGGCTGATGACGGCTTTCGGCCTGGAGGGCCGCGTTCATTTTACCGGCAAGACCACCACCGAGGACCTGGTGCGCCTCTACAGCGAGTCTGAGCTGGCCATCGTACCTTCCGTGTACGAGGGCTTCGGCCTCCCCGCGGCCGAGGCCATGGCCTGCGGCGTGCCGGTCGTGTCCAGCGACGGCGGCGCCCTCCCGGAAGTGGTGGGCGATGCCGGCGTGGTGGTCCCGGTCCGCGATGATATCGCCCTGGCGGACGCAGTCAACGGCCTCATCGGCGATCCGAAACGCATGAAGGCCATGGGCGCGGCCGGCATCGAGCGGGTGAAGCGTCACTTCAACTGGGAAAAGGCCGTGCGGGAGATAGTAGCCGTGTACCGGCGCTTCCTTTAAGCGGTCATACCGAATTACATTAATTCCTTCCTCCCGGTTCCTTCATCTTGACAGTAACGATTTTTTTTGATATGTTAAAACAGTAGTTTATTGTATCTTGCCCGGCCGGTGGTCTGAAACGACGCGTAGCTGATATGGAGGTATCGAATGAACTTCGGGATAAACGCCATGCTCGAACGTTACGACCCAAAGTCGTATGACCTCCGCGGGCGGGTAAGGATCATCTGGTACTTTTTCCTGATCATCATTCCAATTCTCCTGGTCTTTGTCGTTATCATGAATATCCTCATACCCCGGGGATTGTTCCAGGCGCTGAATCTGATCATTTTAACGATCATCCTCATACTCTTGGGCAGCATGGTGTTCGTGGCGCGGGGCCACTACAATATAGCGGTGACGATCATGGCCTTCGGTGTGCTGGGAAGCCTCATCTTCAACGTCAAGGGGACCGAGGCGACGGGCTCCGCCCAGCGCTTTCTGGTCAGCGAATTCTCCTTCATGATGCCCATCATGTTTTCCCTTCTCTTTTGCAGAAAATGGGTCCTCGTCGCCGTGGCCGCCATCTCGGAAGCGACGGTCCTCCTCACGGTGCTCCCGTCGGAGATTGTTGATCCCGCCATCAAGTATGTCGTGACCGCCTCGATGAGCATCACCATCATCATTTCGTTCATCATCGCCATGATGATGACCTCCATCACCGAGACGTCAAAGCGGCTCCGGAGCGAGGACGCGAAGCGGGAGCGCGAGGCCCAGCGCGAGATCAATGAAAAGCTGATGGAATCGATGCAGAGCGTATCGGCGAGACTCGATGACTCGTCCAGGGACCTGTCCGGGGACGCGCTCCATTTCGCCGAAAATATCCAGGGCCAGGCGTCGTCGATCGAGGAGATCACCGCGACAATGGAGGAGATCTCCTCCGGTGCGGAGCAGGTGAGCGAGAGCGCCCGTCGCCAGTCGGAGCTGATGGACACTCTCATGAAGCGCATGGACGGCCTGGTCGGGCTCGCGCGGGAGATGGAGTCACGCATCGCGGCGACCCTGACCCGGACGGACGCCATCGCCGCGACCGCCCGCGCCGGCGAAGGGTATATCGGCCGCATGGACGCCACCATGAGCGAGATCGGATCGACGTCCAGGGAGATGACCGGCATACTGGGGATCATCAACGACATATCGGACCGGATCAACCTCCTGTCGCTGAACGCGTCCATCGAGGCCGCCCGGGCCGGCGATTACGGGCGCGGCTTCGCCGTGGTCGCAGACGAGGTTGCCAAGCTCGCGGAGCAGACATCGGCGAGCGTCAAGGAGATCGCGGCCCTCATCGCCAAGAGCGAGTCCGAGACCGGCAAGGGGGCCGCCGCGGTCCAGGACACGGTGAAGATAATGCGGGAGATACTGGCCGGCGTGGAGGAGTCGAACCGGATGATGGAAACCGTCAGCGCCGCCATGGGAACCTCCATAGAATCGACCGGCGAAGCCCATGGGGCGGTTGCAACGGTGAAGGAGCGCTCCGAAGAGATAACCACGGCCTCGACGGAGCAAAAGACAGCGGCCCTCGAAGTGATGAACACCATCAGTGACATCAACCAGCTGTCCCAGACCAACGCGGCCCGGGCCGAGGACATCACGGGTCACGCAAGGGACATAGCTTCCATGGCCGCAAGCCTCAGGGAAAAGATTTCCTTCCTCAAGGAAGAGGGCGCCTACGGCGTCGAGGAGAATTGAGCCGATTGGGCTGTGTCTTCACCTGATATTTCCCCGTAACGGGTCATTGCGGGCCTCATTATTCGCGTGCCTTAATAACCGCGTTCAATGCACAGGATGGCCGAATATTTTGTGTGTTTTTTATTAATTATTGCTTCATCTTTTACCGCGATGATATATATTAATAGTAACTGCTTTGGAATGCCGATCCGGCTGCGTTTTTATGAATGAATTCTTTATACTAAATCATGACTACAGCCTCTACATCAGCGGGCTTGGTTTTATCATTACCGCGGCCATGGTCTTTCCCCTGGCGCGTATTAAGGAAGAGACGATACCGTGGATGCATCTGGCTTTTTTCGGCCTTCTGTACGGCGTATCAGAATGGCTTGGATCTCTGGCACTGGGTTTCGGCAGCGGCCGGATTCTTCCGGTCCTCAGGGTGGCCCTGATCGGCCTGAGCTTTCTGAGCCTCCTGGAGTTCGGACGGTCCGGCATCGCGGCTATAAACAGAAGGATGCCGGGAAGATGGATTCACGCGCCCCTGGCAGCCCTGGGGCTGTGCGGGGGGATTTTCGGCCTTGACGGGATGAACGCTTCAATGCATTATTTCATGGGTTTCCCCGGGGGCCTCTGGGCGGGGTGGGTCCTATGGCGGTATCGGGTACGTTATATAAAAAGAAAGTCGATCATGGCCCTTGGCGCCATTTTACCGGTTTTGGGAGGCATGTCCATTCTCATTATGCCTCCACCGGCACCCTTCTTCCCCGCGTCGATCATCAATGAGGCGTCATTCCTGGACGCCACTGGCTTCCCCATGCATCTTCTTCAGGGCATTCTCGCTTTTTTCGCCGCCGCAATAGTATGGAGATACACATGGTCGTTACGACAGACCATTCCGGCGCCGGCAAGGCGTAAGCGCATTCTCGCCGAAGTGTCGCTGCTCATGCTGTTGATCCTTATCATTTTCGCGGGATGGGCCATTGCCGATTTCTCGGGGAAGGAAAAAGAATCCGAGGAGCGCAATGACATAGTGAAGATACTGCAAACCGGCAAGGCGTGCATTGATGCGGAAAAGGTCGCCCGGCTTACCGGGACCGCCGCCGACCTGGCCAGCCCCGATTACCGGAGTCTCAAAGAGAAGCTGGTCAAGATGAAAGGGGTCTCGGATAAAATTCGATTCTATTACCTGATGCGATTGGTGGATGACAAAGCCATATTTCTGGCCGATTCCGAACCGGTGGAATCTTCCGGGTATTCTCCCCCGGGGCAGGTCTATGATGAGCTTACCGAGGAGGCCAGGGCTATTTTTTCATCCAGGGAACCGGTTGTTCTGAATCCGGAAACGGACCGATGGGGGGCCTGGATCTCCACATCCGTGTCAATTACGGCCGAAGACGGCAGGTTTGTCGGTCTCCTGGGCTTCGATATGGACGCGGAGAGCTGGAGAAAAATGATAGAGCGCGAGCGCCTGAAGACGATCCTGAGCGTGATGCTTTTTTCCTGCATGGTGATCCTGTTTTACTCCGCCCAGCGCCGCGCCCATGAAGCCAAAGGGGTGATCCAGCTGGTGGCGGACGAGCAGTCCCTTCTTCTCGACACTATCAATACTCAGATATGGTACCTTACCGATCCGGAAACCTACGGCAGGGTCAACGAGGCCCACGCCGCCTTCCTGGGGCGCTCGGTCGACGAGGTTAACTACCACGGCCTGTGGGGGCTTTTATCTGATGAGGATGCCTGGCAGCAGGTGGAGAGCAACCAGGAGGTGTTTTCCACCGGAAAGCGCGCTGAAATGGAATCGTGGGTTATCAACGGGCAGGGGGAGCTCCGGTATGTAACCGTGGTCAAAACCCCCAAGCTGGATATGCTGGGGAACGTGGAATACCTGGTCTGTTCGGCCGAGGATATCACCGACCGCAAGCTCATCGAGGCCGAGCTGCGGATCAGCGAGGCGCGGTTCCGCAGTTACTTCGAGATGTCTCTCACCGGCATCGCCATCACCTCGGCGGACAAGCACTGGATCGAGGTCAACGACCGGCTCTGCGAGATCATGGGCCGCACCCGCGAGGATTTCCAGTCCATTACCTGGGCCGACATGACCCATCCCGACGACCTGGACGCCGACGTGCAGCAGTTCGATAGGATCCTGAAGGGCGAAATCGAGTCGTATCATATGGACAAGCGATACATCCGGAAGGACGGCGAGATTGTCTGGGCCAGCCTCGCCGTGGGCTGCGTCCGGAAGGAAAACGGCGCTGTCGATATAATACTGGCCATCATCCAGGATATCAGCGACCGGAAGCGGGCCGAAGAGGCCCTGCGGGTAAGCGAGGAGCGCTATCGCCTCATAGCCGAGAATTCTTCAGACGTGATCTGGACCATGACCCTGGACGGCCGCTTCACCTATGTGACCCCTTCGGTGACGTATCTCACCGGTTATACGCCTGAGGAGGTAATGGAAATACCCCTTGACCGATACATCGTGGCCGATTACATTCCCGACATCATGAAGGAGCTCAGGGAAGAGCTCCGGAAACCGCCCGGGGAGCGAATCCACGCCAAGACCCTTGAAGTGCAGCAGTACACCAAGGACGGATCGATAATAGATATCGAGACGACCACCAACTGGATTTTTAATGAAAAAGGCGAGCCCGTCGGCATTCAGGGTTCCACCAGGGACATCCGCAAGCGCAAGAGGGCCGAGGAGGAGCTCCGCGACAGGGAAAAGACCCTTAACGCCATAACCGGATCCGCCCAGGACGGCATCGTGATGATCGACAACGGCGGCAATGTCTCTTTCTGGAACGACGCGGCGACCCGCATACTCGGATATGAACGGGATGAGGTCATGGGGATTAACCTCCATGAGCTGATAATGCCTGACCGGTACGTTGAAGCCTACCGCATGAATTATCCCCATTTCCAGGCAACCGGGGAGGGAAACGTCGTGGGCAAGACACTGGAGCTTACGGCGAAGCGGAAGGACGGCATCGAGATTCCCGTCGATCTTTCCATGTCCTCCATGATGCTGAAGGGACGGTGGTGCGCCGTCGGCATCATTCGCGATATCACCGAGCGCAAGAGGGCCGAGGAGGCGCTGGCGAAAACGCTTGAAGAGAAGGGGATGCTGCTGCGGGAGCTCCAGCATCGCGTGAAAAACAGCTTCACCATGATGGTGGGCCTTGTCGATCTTGAATCGCACCGCATCGAAGATCCATCGACACAGCTGGTCCTCCAGCAGCTCCGGGATCGGATCATGTCCCTTTCCAACCTGTACGATCTCCTCTACCGTTCCGACGAGGTGAAGGACGTGCGTCTCGACCACTACCTGGACCAGATCTGCAGGTCCATAGTCGAATCGTATATTTCCGATAACGAGCGGATCACACTGTCCACGCAGATGGGGGAAGTGCGGGTCAAGGTGAAGTCGGCCATTCCCATCGGTCTTGCCGTGAACGAGATCCTGACCAACGCGGTGAAGTACGCCTTCCCCGAGGGCCGGGAGGGCCGGGTTACCGTAATGCTTCAGACCCGGGACGACACCCTTATCCTCGAGATCTCGGACAATGGCAGGGGTATGCAGCCAGAAACCCAAAGGAAAGCCTCAACCGGCATGGGGAGCCAGCTGATACGGTTGATGGTAAAGCAGCTCAATGGCACTCTTTCGTTAACCAGTGAAGGCGGAACGGTGTACCGCATCGAGATTCCGATGGCGAGACTGTAAGAACGGACGGTGTGGGGTCCCTCAGGGACAGATCACGATCCCCTTTGCCCATAGACATTCGCTGCAGGGCGTGCGGTTGCCGTAGCAGTCGGATCCTTCGACCGTGCGTTTGTAGCACATATCAGGCCGGTAGCAATAGGCGCAATCAGGGAAATCATAATATTGAAAATTATTCCTCAGGTCGGTAAAGGCCTCTCCTTCCCATATATCATCCAGCGACCCGGTAGAGACGCTTCCCAGTATAAACCTTGTATGAATTCTCGGCAGTCCTGAATAATAGGCCGGGTGGGTATAGGCCAGCTCGGGGCACGGGGCTATTTCGCCGTCAGCGGTAATGAAGATGGTGCCCTTTTCAATGAAGGGACAGGACCTGTTGCGGCGTCCTTTCTGATGGGCCACCCTGACCGTATATTTCCTAATCTCGCGGCGGAGCAATTTGCGCAGGTCCACCTCATGGCCGCTCCTGATGTCATAGAGGATCTCCCCGGTCATGGATTCGTCGTAAGGATACAGATTGGAGACTATGAATTGTTCGATGCCGATGGAATGGCCGTACCGGATGGTCTTTGCCATATGCCCATGATTGGTCCGGGTAGCGACGATCTGCAGCCCGATTGTCGGGAGTCTTCTTCCGGCCGAGGCTTTTTTCCCGGCCAGGGTTTCAATGTTCCTCCTGAAGAGATCGGCGCTGGCGCCGCGGCGGATCGCGGCATCGGAGCCGAATATATCGTCGTCCCAGGATACGTAGATCTCGTCAAGGGGAAGTTCGACGAGGAATGATGACATCTCCCCGGTCAGGAACGACGCGTTGGAGACAAGGACGATCTTCGTTTCAATCTCCCGGAGCGACCTCAGGTGGTCCCTGATGTGGGGGTTGCACAGCGCCTCGCCGAAGCCGAGGAGCACGATCCTCTCCGGCCCAAGGGCCTCCAGCATCAGTTTCACTTTTTTCATCAGTGCGGGTGTGAAATGTCTTTTCCTGAAATCGACGATGGTATTCCTGATGCAACTGCGGCATGACAGGTTGCAGTGAGTGGACAGCTCGAGGTAGACCTGCGAGACGCGGGGGGACACTTTCTGATTTTCGGGTCTGAAAACCAGGAAAAAATTTTCTTTCGTCTTCATGAGATAGCGCGCGTATTTATTCATGGTGAAACCGCGGCGGGATTCCGTCAATGAAATTCCGTCTCTCCTCCCAGGGGGGATCATCGCGGAGATACGGAGCATATGGGTTTCCGTAATCGGGCATGTCAGCGGGCGATCATTTCACATTATCGGGCTTCAGGCCTATGCCGCAGCACTGGACGATGTTCAGCTGCTTTTCCAGGCTTGTCCTGAGGACCGTTTCTATGCAGCCGATGAAGTCGACCACGCAGGGACAGCAGAGCCGGTAATAAATGCTGGTGCCCCGCTTTTCATCAAGGACAAGACCGGTGTTTTTCAGCACGCTCAGGTGCTTGGAGACAGTGGAGACGTCGGCACCTATCATGTCAGTGAGCTCATTCACGCACCGCTCCTGCTTGTAGAGCTCCTCGATGATGAAAAGTCGCGTTGGGTGTCCCATGGCCTTGAGTATGCTTGCTCGCGCCTCGAATTGGGGATGCAGTTTTTGTTCCATATGGATAGGCCTCCCCTCAGCAGCAGCCCGTGTTTTTCGCGTCCGGGGACGCGTCGCTGCAGCCGCAGACCGCTTCGCCGCCGGTGATCATGCTCCGGATGATGGCCGCGGCGCAGCCTACGCCGGAACCGACGGTGAGGGCGCCGAACTCGCAGTTCAGCGCGCAGGCGCCGCACTCCATGCAGAGGTCCCGGTCTGTGACCGAAGCTTTCCCGTCGTTCATCACGAACACCCCGTGGGGACAGACCTCGGTGCATTTCCCGCAGCCGGCGCATTTCTCAGCGTCATAATGAAGGGTGGTTACGTTTTTCAGGTACTTCATAGGAGCCCCCATGTCTGGATTTTATACAGGATGATAAGGATGATCGAAAGGGCCAGTCCGGCGATATAGATCGGCAGCCATATCGCGAGCTCCTTCTTGACGCCGGATATGGTCGTAAAGGTTGTCGCCCCGGTGAACTGGAGGGCCAGGTACGATGAAAGAAGCGGGAAGAGAACCAGGGCCGATGATTGGAAAAACCATGAGCTCCTCCCTGTCGGGGTCAGGAACAGGAGGGGCGCCGTCAGGGCGGCCCCCGTGATCAGCCCCTTCATGGCAAAGGAGCGGGAGGGAATGACGGGGAGCAGGGCCGGCGTCAACACGGCGCCGGCAAAGACCGCAACCAGGGTCAGGGCGAGAAAGGACCATCCCTCGAACCAGGCGTTGTAAAAGAGAATGCCCGACGGCTGGAGCCCGAACAGCGCCAGAATGATCAGGGCCGCCAGGGGAAATATTCTCATGGCCTGGTTCAGCTCCATCGGGACAAGGACCAGGCGCTCCGCCAGGCCGAAGCGGATTCTTCGCATGGACGGCATCGCATGGCGGCCCGCCGCGAAATATCCTTTAATATCCGACGCCTCGACCGGACCGAAGCAGACGGAGAACCCGGTTTTTTTCTTAACTTCCGAAGCCTTCACGCCGGTGGCGCCCAGCTGCGGAATGATGACGCGCCTGTGGGTGACAAGGCTTGAAAGGTTCGAGGCTATGATCCTTTTCACCAGCTCATCGGTTCCAAAGGTGCCCTTGCCGGCGGCGCACCAGACGTTGATGCCCCTGGTGTCGAGGACCAGGATCCACCCGTCCAGGCCCTTCAGCTCCCGCCGAAGGATATCGAAGCTGAGCTTGTAATTGGCTGACACAAAAATCTCCGATGACGCGTCCGGTTTGCCGATGGCGTAGAGCCCTGGCCTGACGATGTAATCCATTCTAAATGATGTCATCCTGGCCCGGACCTGTCCCCACCGGTCTTTTCCGGACCATTCTGCGGTGATCAGGGGTACCAGGCCCGATGGGGTGTTCAGGATACCTATTTGCCATCCGGGCCTGTCTTTTGTGATCTCTTTCAGGGAATCGGCGGCTTGCTGCCGTACAGCCATGTTTGCTCCGGGACCGGTCTGATCCCGGGGAGGAGCGCAGCAGCTCTGACCCCGGTTTGATGGCGATGCGTCATTGAGCATGGTTAAAGGTTTCATGTATCAGCACCATAAATCATTGAATATTTGGTAATATAGCCAAATTACCAAATTAAGTCAAGCGTTTTATCATCATTAATCATTAAAGAATAATAGATTTTCTGAAAAAATTTTAATCAACGAAAGGCAGGGCTGATTTATTATACTTAGTTATGCAACAAATCAAATAAAAAAATGTTCAGGTATTTGACACAAGTCAATGACCGGACATAATTTATATAGTATACTTGATGTATCATCGGCGAAGGCGGGCGCTGTGGATTGACCGGCATGATGACGGCGCCATATCACATTAATCGTGGAGGGCATGATACATGAAGGCAACGGATATTCTAAGAGAAGAACATGACTTGATTCTGGTGATGCTTCAAGTTGTAGACTCTGCCTGCGCGAGGATCGAGGAGGGAGAAGGGGCCGACCCGTCCCACCTGGCTGACATGATCGATTTCATTCAAAATTTCGCCGACCGGTGCCACCACGCCAAGGAGGAAAACCTTCTGTTCCCGGCCCTGAGAAAGACAGGCCTCGGCGGGGACAACGGGCCCATCGGGGTCATGCTGGCGGAGCACTCCGAGGGACGCTACTTCGTGAAGGGCATGAAGGAGGCGCTGGAGGAGATGAAGGCCGGCGACACCATGGCGTCGGAGCGCTTCATTGCCGATGCCGGCGGCTACGTGAAGCTCCTGGACGGCCACATCATGAAGGAAAACAACATCCTGTTCCGCATGGCCGATGAGCGCCTGACCGACACCCAGCAGAAAGAGCTGCTGGAGGGCTTTGACCGAGTGGAGCGCGAGGAGATAGGCGCCGGGGTCCATGAAAAATACCACGACATGCTGCACCGGCTCCGCGATATATATCTGCCGGTGAGGAAATAAGAGGAGGGTGCGCAATGAAAGCAAAAGTTGATCCGGCCCTCTGCACCGCCTGCGAGCTCTGCGTGCAGACCTGCCCGGAAGTGTTCAGGATGGAGGGAGACACGGCCGTCGCCTATGCCGACCCGGTGCCGTCCCGGCACGAAGAATCGGTGAAAGAGGCGGCCAATGATTGCCCGGCGGAAGCGATAAGCGTTTCGTGAAGAGTCCGCCGCGGCCACGGTGACACAAAAAACCATGATATTCGCCGGATATCATGGAACGACAATGCGTTTCGATGGGGCTAATTGATTATCTGACAACCATGGTCTCGCAGACCGATCTGTTCACCAGGTCTTTCATGAAATGATGGGTGTCCCCGAACCAGCGCCGCTGCGGCTTGTGGGGAGCGGCCACGACCAGGTCGATGGCGCGTTCAAGCTCGAACGATACGATCACGTCAACGGTGTTGCCGAAGCGGATCACCTTCACGATCTGCACCATGCGGTCGGGATCGATTTTGCCGATCATCTCATCCATCTTGTATTCCGCTTCATCACGGAGCTTGTTTTTTTCGGCCTGGAGCACCGATTCGGTGAGGCAGTAGTCAACGGCGCACTGCTCGATTTCGGGAATCACGTGGAGAAGATAAATGGTCGAGCGGAACTGCTCCCCGATGCCGAGGGCTTCGCGCAGGGCTCTGTCGGATTCGGCGGAGAAGTCTGTTGTTACCAGGATGCGTTTTGGTTTAAACATGCTGTACCTCCTTTTGTGCGGTATGGTATCGTTTTAAATATTCCCCCATGGATCCGGGGAACCGTAAAATGCAGGAGTATTATCATTGACCGGTTATCGCACGATTATTGTTTCACAGGCTGACCTGTTGACGAGGTCTTTCATGAGATGATGGGTGTCGCCCAACCATCTGCGGTGCGGCCTGTGGGTCGCGGCCATGACGAGATCGATATCGCGGTCGCGCTCGACTGCGATGATCTCGTCAACGGTGTTGCCGAAGCGGATCTCTTTCATGATCTGCACTATGGAATCCGGAGCGACCCTGCCGATCATCTCATCCATCCTGCGCGCCGCTTCATTCCGGAGCCTGCCGTGCCCTGCGGCGATGAGGGGCTCGTCCAGGGGATAGTCAAAGCCGTACTGCACCGGTTCCGGAATGACATGGAGCAGGTAGACGGTGGAGCGGAACTGCTCGCCGATGCCGACGGCCTCGCGGAGGGCTGCATCGGATTCATCGGAGAAATCGGTTGTTACCAGGATTCTTTTTGGTTTGAACATGGCGCACCTCCGTATCGTGTGATATTCAGCAGTTTCATCATTAATGTACCGGTGAGGAGGGAAGGAGTCAAGTATGTTGAATGAGCGTAATCTTGCATAATTCATGCCCGTCCGACGGAGGGCCGAATAATAGTAATAATAATTTCGAATGCAGCGAGGTATATCATGGCTTTTACGGTAAAAAACAGTATCACTTGGGCGGGTAAGGTCGACTGGGAGCTGAGAAAATTTCACGGCAATGAATATTCAACGCACCGCGGCTCTACCTATAATGCGTACCTGGTGCGGGACGAAAAAACCGCTCTCGTGGACACGGTCTGGGCGCCCTTTGCGAAGGAGTTCGTCTCGGCGCTGGAGAAGGAAATCGATCTGAAAAAAATCGATTATATCATAGCCAACCACGGCGAAATCGACCACAGCGGCTCCCTTCCGGAGCTGATGCGCCGCATACCGGACACGCCGGTTTACTGCACGGCCAACGGGGTCAAGTCGCTGAAGGGCCACTACCACGAAAACTGGAATTTCGTCACGGTGAAGACCGGCGACCGCCTGAGCCTCGGCTCAAAAGAGCTGATTTTCATAGAGGCTCCCATGCTCCACTGGCCTGATACCATGATGTGTTACCTGACCGGCGACAATGTGCTTTTCAGCAACGACGCCTTCGGACAGCATTACGCCACGAGCGGGATGTTCAATGACACGGTGGATCAGGATGAGCTCTTCGCCGAGTGCATGAAGTATTACGCCAATATCCTCACGCCCTTCAGCCCGCTGGTGACGAAAAAGATAAACGAAGTGCTCGCGTTCAAGCTGCCGGTGGACATAATCTGCCCGAGCCACGGCGTCATCTGGCGGGACAACCCGACCCAGATCATCGAGAAATACCTGGCCTGGGCCGACGCGTACCGGGAAAACCAGGTCACGATACTGTACGACACCATGTGGGGCGGAACCCGGGCCATGGCGGAGGCGATCGCCGCCGCCATCAGGGAGGCTGACAGGGATGTTGCGGTGAAGCTCTTCAACGCATCCAATACGGACAAGAACGACATCATCACGGAGGTGTTCAAGGCCAGAGCGGTGGGAGTGGGTTCCCCCACGATCAACCAGGGCATCCTGAGCTCCGTGGCGGGCCTTCTTGAGGAAATGCGGGGGCTGAAATTCAGGAACAAGAAGGCCTTCGCCTTCGGGACCTATGGGTGGAGCGGCGAGTCGGTGAAAATGATCCGGAACGGGCTCGAGTCGGCCGGCTTTGAACTCATGGGGGAGGGGGTCAAGGCTCTCTGGAACCCGGACAATGAGGCGGTGAAGGCCTGCGCTGACTTTGGCAGAAAGGTTGCCGCATCGCTGTAAGAGCCGGGCGGGCCGGGTCCGGGCCCCTTCAGCGGGGCCCCCGACCCTGTTATTCATCCGCTTGATAAGGAACGGATTTCCATGGGAATACGCCCTGTGATTCGCGCAGTGCGTGGCTTTCTATCTTTTGATACCAGGCTTTGTATTTCTGGTACAGCTCCCTCCCTAGGTCGGAGAGATGGTATCCTCCCGGAGTTTTCACCAGCAAGTTGTACCCGAGCACCTCCTCGGTCTTCTTTATTCTGCCCCACGCTGCCCGGTAGGAAATGCCCATTTTTTTTGCGGCGTTCTGGAGGGATCCGTACTTTTCGATATTCTCGATCAGCTTCGCCCTTCCCGGTCCAAGGATCATGCCCTTGTCCGATTCTATCCACACGTGAATTCTGATAACCGCCTTCAAATCTTTCATGGTGTCCCCCGGGGATTCGGATTGATGGCCGCCGCGTCATTGATTCATGTAGGGATCGCCACCCCCGCAGGCGGGGCAGAGAGGATCATCCTTCATTTTAAAGGCCTCTCCGCATTTGTTACAATTAACAACGCGGCTTCCGCTGGTTTTGCCGCCCAGCAATTCGGTCTTCATTTTCACTTTTTTCATGCTGCAGAGTCCCGCGCCGGCCTCCCTGATCTGGTCCATGAGAAGCTGGTAGTTCTGCTCTTTCTTTGTCTTGAGCTTGTAAAACCAGTTCTTGATCTCGGGCCATTGTTCCATTTTGGAAGGGTCGATGTATACCCTGATCCCCTCGCCGGTGCTCTTGTCGTAGAGGCAGATGGCGTACCTGCTAAAATCCATGATCTTAAGCCAACTGTTGCTGATGGTGCAGGGCGTCAGGAGCTGTATCGCGTCGGGAAGGCAGGTCTTGGTTTCCGATATGGCGTCGAAAAATTCACCATCGGGGAGGTTCTTCAGGGCAAGGTCGACCATGAAGCCTCCTATCAGGAGACCCGGGGCCAGACTCCCGTGGAATTCCTTCACGATTCGTATATAGTCTTCCAGACTATAGGATGCTCGCTTATTGTCATAGGTAAGCCTGTTGATGCGGATGTCGTTCATGTCATATCTCCTGTGGAAAGTGTATAAGGGAATATTGTTTATATACCATCATCGGTATCTTTGTCAAGTCTATCCGGCGACCGATGGCGGGATACCGGATGAGATGCGGCATGGCGGCGTTAACCGCCCCACGGCGACGCGGCCAGCTGTTCCCGCGACTTCCTATCATCCGAGCCTCCTGAATGCCGTGGCTTTTATCGCGGCGTATATTTTCGCGCCCCTTCGTATGCCGAGATCGTCGGCGGCCTTCCTGACGATTTCCGCGATAAGGCGCTCTTTGCCGAAAGCCAGCTCCACGCCGAGCCTTCCCCCCGTTTCGAACACGTCCGTCACCATGCACGGAAGGAGATTGCGCGCGCTTATTGCCTGTGGATGCCGCTTGCACAGTATGATCTCCGCCGATGACAGCTCGAAGAGGGACTCGGGCCGGTCATCCCCGTCGGAGATGAGCAGCTGCCGGCCGCTCCAGTCATACACGTACAGTCCGTGATGATGGCGGGGCAGCCCGGCTTTCAGGAGGTTCATGTAATGCGCCGAGTGGTCGCCCATATGGGCCCGCGCCAGTTCCTCCGCCGTCATCTGGCCTGAGATGAAACCCCGGTCGACGGTCAAAACTTGTTCCGTCATGAGCCTCGTTTCGATCAGGGAGTGCGAGATGAAGATGTACGGTATCCCGAATGTCTCGCAGGCGCTTCTCAGGAAGGGAATGATCTGGAACTTGAGGCTGTCATCGAGCCCGGATAAGGGCTCGTCCATGATGAGCAGCCGCGGATTGGAAAGAAGGGCACGGCCGATGGCGACCCGCCGGCGTTCGCCGCCGGAGAGGTTTCCCACTTCCCGGTGAAGCAGATGCTCTATCTGGAGGACCGCCAACAGGGTGTCCATTTTTATTGTCCGGCTTTCAGGGGGACAGCGACGGTAGCCGTAGAGGAGGTTGCGCTTAACGCTCATGTGGGGAAAAAGGTTGGACCGTTGAAAGACAATGCCGATGCGGCGTTTCGGGATGGGAACGCGTATACCCTTGCGGCTGTCGAAGAGGGTTTCGCCGTCGAGATGTATGGCGCCCTCGTCGGGGCTGTGTAATCCGGCGAGGATTCCCACCAGGGTCGTTTTACCGCTCCCCGAAGGCCCGAACAGGCCGATACGGTCGCCCGTGATCTCGAAATCGGCATCCAGCTTAAAGGCGCCGAATTCCTTGTACACGCCCATGGTCAGGTCCATATCAGACCGCCCGTATCGTGCGCCTGCCGATCCATTCATGGAAGATGAGGACCGCGACGGAGATGGTAATGGATACGGCGCAGAGCATCATGGCCATCGTATCGCCGTGGGGCGAGCTTACGTATTCATAAATGGCAAGGGGGATCGTCTGGGTGACGCCCGGTATGTTGCCGGCAACGATGATGGTGGCGCCGAACTCGCCGAGCCCCCGGGCGAACATGAGCACGGACCCGGAAATGATCCCCCACAGGGAAAGGGGCAGTATTATCGTTATGACAGTATCGAACCGGCCGGCCCCGAGAGTGCGCGAGGCCTGGATGAGCCCCCGGTCGATCGATTCCATGCCGACGCGGATCGACCTGACCATCAGGGGAAAGCCCACCACCGCCGTGGCTATCACCGCCGCCTTCCAGGTGAAGATAAGCTCGATGCCCAGGGGCTGAAGTATGGTTTTACCGATCCACCCGTTCCTGCCCAGGAGCAGCAGCAGCAGATACCCCACCACCACCGGCGGGAGCGTCAGGGGGAGGTTGACAAGGCCATCCAGCACAATTTTACCCCGGAATTGCCGGAACGTCATGAGGTGGGCCACGGCGAACCCGAAGGGAAGCGAGAGCAGGGTGGCCGCGGTGGCCACCTTGACGGACAGCAGTATTGCCGAATAGTCGGCTGGCGTGAAACAAGGCATCGTGTTATTGTACCTTAAAGCCGTATTTCGAAAGAACCTTCTTCGCGTTCGCGGATTGCATGAACCTATGGAAGGCGGCCGCTTCTTTTTTCCCGGCCCCTGTTATTGTAAGCGCCATCGTATAGGTTACCCGCGGGTATAATGACTGCGGCACGGTAAAAAGGACCTTCACGGTGTCGCCCATGATCTCCGCGTCGGTTTTATAGACAAAGGCCCCGTCGACTTCGCCGCGCTCCGCATACAACAGGCATTCACGAACATCCTTTGTCATCACCAGCTTACGGGCAAGCTGCTTGTCCAGTTTTTTCTTCCTGAAGGCCTCGACGGCGTACTGACCGGCGGGAACGCTCCTCGGGCTGCCGATGGCTATCCTTTTCAGTTTGACCAGATCCTCCAGCCTGGCCGCTTTTATCCCGGGTTTGGCTATGAAAACCAGTGTATTGAAGGCGAAAGTGGCGATGGTGCCGGCATCGACCAGCTTTTTTTCCCTTAGATAATCAGTCCATTCGGCATTGGCGGAGATATACAGATCACAGGGAGCGCCGTTTTCGATCTGCTTTGCCAGCGCCCCTGAGGCGCCGGTGTTTATCCGGAATGCAACAGGATGATTCTTTTTCGCGAAATTATTTGATAGTTCCGTGACTGCCTCCTTGAGGCTGGCCGCAACGGATAGGTCGATATCAGCCGCTGCGATCGGTCCGGTTGATAGGGCGAAGCAGAATACAATTAAAAAAATTACGATACTGTTCATCTTCATGATTGATCAAACTTTTTATTGATTTGCGACCAAAGAATTTTCACCACCGAAATCCGATCCAAGCCAAGAAGCGTATGGATGCTGTTAGATATCCATGGGGATGAGGTACGCTAGGAGAAAATAATTATATATATTGACACATGTTTATTATAACATAGAATGTCAATCAATAATAGCACTATTTATGATTATTTATTATTATTTGGAGCTATTTATCCAACTAAACTATATCAAATCTTTGCATATTTATTTTTAACATGATACATCAATGAAAATGTCATGTTAAAATTAACATAATATAATGAATGAATATTAAAAAATAACTATTGACGATGTCACCCGTCGCAATTTCATTGTAATAGATTCATGACCAAAAATGTGACTGTCATGAAAAAGTATGATACAGAAGTTCCATTGAAAACAAGTCTTGGAGGAGAGTATGAGTGAGACTTTTATCCTAAACGGAATAGAAACCGCCTTTAAAGAAGGACAGACAATACTGGAAGCGGCCCGGACGAGCGGGGTATACATCCCCACCCTCTGTAACCTGAAGGGCTCCACCCCGACCGGCGCGTGCCGTATCTGCCTGGTCGATGTCAAAGGCGCCCGGTCCCTGATGGCTTCCTGCTCCACGCCGGTCACCCCCGGAATGGAGGTTATCACGGACAACGAGCGGATCCACACGTCAAGGAAAATGACCATCGAGCTGCTCCTGGCCAGCGGCCACCATGACTGCATTGTCTGCGAGGCCAACGGAAGCTGCAGCCTCCAGGACCTGGCCTATCAGTATAAGATAACCGAGTTGAAGTTTCCTCAAAAGAAGGAATTTCCTGCCACTGAGGACAGCAATCCCTTCATTATCCGCGACTTCAGCCGCTGCATCCTCTGCGGTAAGTGCGTACAGGCCTGCAATGAGGTCGTCGTCAACCGGGCGATATCGCAGGGCTATCGCGGCCCCAAAAGCAAGATCGTCACCGGCGGCGATTCGACTTACCTGGACAGCGACTGCGTCTTCTGCGGGCAGTGCGTCCAGGTCTGCCCGGTGGGCGCCCTGATCGAAAAGAAGGGGAAGGGCAAGGGAAGGCCCTGGGAGACCCAAAAAATACGCACCACCTGCCCATACTGCGGCGTTGGATGCCAGCAGCTCCTCCATGTCAAGGACGGTAAAATCACCAAGGTGACCGCCGTGGAGGACGCCGAGCCCAATCAGGGAAGGCTTTGCGTCAAGGGGCGCTTCGCCTACGATTTCATATATTCCGAAGAAAGGCTTAAAACCCCCCTCATACGGGAAAAGAACGGGGAGTTCCGCACGGCGTCCTGGGATGAGGCCCTGGACCTCGTCGCCTCGAAATTCAAGGGGATCATCGCGAAGGACGGCCCCGACGCCATAGCCGGCGTCAGCTGCGCCAGGAGCATAAACGAAGACTCCTACCAGATGCAGAAGCTGTTCCGCGCGGCCTTCGGCACGAACAATATCGATCACTGTGCCCGAACTTGACACGCTCCGACTGTCGCCGGTCTGGCGACCTCTTTCGGCTCCGGAGCAATGACGAATTCATTCGCACATTTTAAAAACGCCAAGATGATCATGGTTGTCGGTTCCAACATGACCGAGGCCCATCCCGTCGCTTCCACCTTCGTCAAGGATGCGGTTCTCGACGGCGGACGGCTCATCGTCGTCGATCCCCGGCGGACGGACCTCTGCGATTTCGCGGAGCTCCACGTTCCCCTCAAGGTCGGCTCTGACGTGGCTTTTTTCAACGGCCTGATGAACGTCCTGATAACAGAGAATCTCTATGACAAGAACTACGTGGATTCCTTCACCACGGGATTTGACGAGCTTAAAAAGAAGGTGATGGAATACCCGCCGGAAAAGGCGGCGGAGATCAGCGGCGTGTCCGCCGATATGATCCGTGACGTGGCCCGGCGCATGGCCTCCGTTAAGCCCGCCGCGCTCATGTACACCCTGGGTATCACGGAGCACGTATGCGGCGTCAACAACGTCATGTCCTGCGCCAACCTCCAGATGCTTCTCGGCAATGTCGGTTTCGAGCTCGGCGGCGTCAACCCCCTGCGGGGCCAGAACAACGTCCAGGGCGCCTGCGACATGGGCGCCCTGCCCAATGTCTTCCCCGGGTACCAGAAGGTGGACAACGCCGAGGCCCGGCAGAAATTCGAGAAGGCCTGGAACGTCGCGAAGCTTCCCGACAAGCCGGGGATCATGATACCCCAGATGCTCGATGGGCTCATTTCCGGCAAGGTAAAGGGGTTCTATGTCTTCGGAGAAAACCTGGCCAATACCGAGCCGGACATCAAGCATGTGGAGCACTGCTTGGAATCGGCGGAGTTCCTTGTATGCCAGGACATCTTCCTTACGGAAACGACGCGCTTCGCCCATGTCGTCCTCCCGGCCGCGGCCTGGAGCGAGAATGACGGGACCTTTACCAGCAGCGAGCGCCGGGTCAACCGCGTACGCACGGCAAGCAAGGCCCCCGGCGAGGCCAAGCCGAACTGGTGGATATTCCGGGAGATCGCCCGCAGGATGGGCCATACCTGGGTATCGGACAGCGGGCAGGAGATATGGGACAACGAGGTGTCTCAGCTGGCACCGTCCCTCGCGGGCATCAAGTTCGCGAGAATCGAAAACGACGGACTCCAGTGGCCTTGCCCGAACGTGGAGCATCCGGGCACGGCCTTCCTGCACCGGGACGGCCATTTCACGAGCGGCAAGGGCGTGCTGAAGGCCATCGATTGGATACCGCCGGCGGAAGTTCCGGACAAGGAATATCCCATGGTTCTCTCCACGGGCCGCCGTCTCTATCATTATCATACGCGGACCCAGACAGGGCGATGCGAAGGGATCAATGTCCTTCTCCCCGAGGAAACGGCGGATATTTCCCCGGCCGACGCCAGGGAAAAAGGCATCGAACATGGCGAAAAGATCTCGGTGAAATCGCGCCGGGGCGAGGTCGTTGTCAGGGCCAATGTGACGGACCAGGTGCCGAAGGGACTCGTCTGGATGGCCTTCCATTTCCGGGAAGGGTGCGCCAACTGGTTGACAAACCCGGCCTTCGATCCCACTACCAAGACGGCGGAATACAAGGCCTGCGCCGTGAGAATCGATAAGCTGGGATAAGCATTAATCCGAACCGGCATTGAGCCGGGAGTCAGAATAGTACTGGAATTACAGCGCGCCATGCCGGCATAGATTGCCGGCATGGCGTTTTTTTACATTGTTTCGTTATCCCACTGAATCACATTCATCCCGATTTCCATCGATACAACCTGGCTTTTATTAATGTGACACATCAAGCAATGTGTTAATTATAACAGAACATATATAAATAATTGACCTGTTAATATTAACATATTTGCACAAATGACTATTAAAAAATTAATATTGACAATAACACTTTCTACAAATTTGTTAGTATTCATACGTCCTATTATTAAGAAACAAAAACTTCCAGGAGGTTTTAGAATGAAGTATACGCGCCGGGATTTGCTGAAGATGGCCGGCGCCGGGGCCGGGGTGGTAGCCCTGGGCGGCCTTGGCGTGAATTTACTGGTCACGGAATCATACGCTAAAAAACTTAAAATAAAAGGGGCAAAGGAAGTCATATCGATATGTCCATTCTGTTCCGTAAGCTGCCATTTTATAGCCCATGTCAAATGCGGCGAAGTGGTAAGCACAGAAGGCGATCCGGGCTATCCTGTCAGTGAAGGCGCCCTGTGCGCGAAGGGGTCGACGATGCTGTCGATGATAAACAGCGACCACCGCGTGCTGAAGCCCCTGTACCGCGCTCCCTTCAGCGACAAGTGGGAAGAGAAGAGCTACGGCTGGATGGTCGAGCAGGTCGCCCGCCGTATCAAGACCACGCGAGACAAGCATTTTATTGAAAAGAACGCCGCCGGTCAGACGGTCAACCGTCTGGAGGCGATGTTTCACGCCGGCTCCTCCCAGATGAGCAATGAGGAAGCCTCGGTAGTGGTCCAGGCGCAGCGCGCCCTGGGTATCGTCAATATGGATCACCAGGCCCGTATTTGACACAGCCCCTCTGTCGCCAGTTTGGCGGAATCATTTGGACGGGGCGCAATGACGAATCACTGGATCGATATCAAGAACACCGACTGCTGTCTCATCATCGGCAGCAATGCCGCCGAGCACCATCCCATCTGCTTCAAGTGGGTCATGAAGGCTAAAGAGGAAAGGGGTGCCGTGATCATCCACGTTGACCCGAAGTTCTCCCGGACCTCCGCGCGGTCAGACTTCCATGTTCCCCTCCGTTCGGGAACGGACATCGCCTTCATGGGCGGGATGATCAACTACATTCTCGAGAAAAACTTGTATTTCAAAGAATATGTCAATGACTATACCAACGCCTCCTTCATCGTGGGCCCGGGATACAACTTCAACAACGGCCTCTTCGCGGGCTATGATCCCAAGACCAGGATCTACAACAAGAAGGACTGGCAGTTCGAGCTGGACGACAAGGGCAACGTGAAGAAAGACCCGACCCTCCAGAACCCGCGCTGCGTCATGCAGATACTGCGCAGGCACTACGCGCGGTATACCGTCGGGAAGGTTTCGGAAATCACCGGCGTGTCGGCGGAGAACCTCCAGAAGGTGTATGAAGCTTATGCGGCGACGGGGAAACCGGACAAGGCGGGAACGATCCTCTACGCCCTGGGCTGGACCCAGCACACCGTGGGCGTGCAGAACATCCGCACCAGCGGCATCATCCAGCTCCTCCTCGGCAATGCAGGCATAGCGGGCGGGGGAGTCCAGGCGCTCAGGGGCGAGCCGAACGTACAGGGGACCACGGACCATGCGATCCTCTATAATGTTCTGCCAGGATATTTACCGCTTCCGAGGGCAGCCATGAAGACCCTTGCCGATTATAACAAGGCGACCACGCCGGTGAGCAAGGAGCCGGAAAGCGTCAACTGGTGGCAGAACAGGCCCAAGTACATGGTAAGCTTCCTCAAGGCCTATTTCGGCAAGAAAGCCACCAAGGAGAATGATTTCGGCTACGGCTGGCTCCCGAAGGGCGATCCCGCGAAGAGCGAGCATGACGGCGACTACTCCTACATGTATCTTTTCGATAAGATGATGAAGGGGGAAATAAAGGGCGGGTCCATCTGGGCCACCAACTCGGCCAACACACTGCCCAATACGAACAAGAACAGAAAGGCGCTGGCCAACCTCGATTTCCTCTACATGGCGGAGATACACCAGAATGAAACGACCGATTTCTGGCACGGTCCCGGCGTTGACCCGAAGAAGGTCAAGACCGAGGTGTTCCTCTTCCCCTCCTGCCACCGGGCCGAGAAAGAGGGAAGCATCAGCAACAGCGGACGCCTGATACTCTGGCACAACAAGGCGACGGATCCGCGGGGCAAGTCCAGGTCCATGGGTCAGATCATGATCGATATCATGAATGAGGTCATAGATTTATATGATGACGAAGGAGGCAAGTTCCCCGAGCCTATCGTCAACCTGAACTGGTACAAGAAATATGATGCCGAAGAAATCGCGAAACGGATAAACGGCCAGTTTACCAGCGGTCCCAATAAAGGGAAACAGCTCTCTGGCTTCACTGATTTTGCCGATGACGGCTCCACCGCGTCTCTCAACTGGCTCTATGCCGGGAGCTTCACCAGCGAGGACGGCAACAGGATGAAGCGGAGAAGCCTGAAGCAGACACCGCTCCAGAAGGCGATCGGGATATTCCCGAACTTCGCCTGGTGCTGGCCCATGAACAGGTGGATCCTCTACAACAGGGCCTCTGTCGACAGGAACGGCCAGCCCTGGGATCCTTCCCGTACGGTCATCCGCTGGGACGGCATGAAATGGGAGGGCGATGTTCCAGACGGCGGAGCGCCCCCCCTGGCGGTCAAGGGCGGCAAGAATCCCTTTATCATGCTCAAGGACGGCCTGGGACAGCTCTTCGGATCTGGCCTGGTCGATGGCCCCCTCCCGGAGCATTACGAGCCGGTGGAGACCCCGGTACGGAACCACGGCTTCTCCGGGCAGCTCAGCAATCCCTGCGCCAAGATCGTCGCGAGCGACATGGACAAGATCGCGGCGCCGGCGGACCCGAACTACCCCATCGTGCTCACCACCTACAGCATGACCGAGCACTGGTGCGGCGGCAGCGAGACCAGGAACGTGCCGTCCCTGCTTGAGGCGGAGCCGATGCTCTACGTGGAGATGAGCCAGGAGCTGGCAGCCGAGAAGGGGATCAAGAACGGCGATCCGGTTATCGTGGAAAACATCCGCGGCAGGGTCGAAGCGGTGGCGATGGTTACGGTACGGATGACGCCATTGCGGATCCAGGGCAGGATTATCCACCTGGTGGGCATGCCCTTCGCCTTCGGATGGACGAAGAAAGGCATCGGCGACGCGACGAACCGCCTGACGATCTGGGCCGGAGACCCCAACACCTCGATACCGGAGTACAAGGCCTGCTGCGTTAACGTCAGGAAGGCCGACAAGGTCACCGAATTATCATACAAGGAAATAAAATCGGGAGGACACCATGTCTAAGACATTTTTTATAGACACATCAAGATGCACCGCGTGCAGGGGATGCCAGGTCGCGTGCAAGGAGTGGCAGGGATTCCCGGCGAATTACACGACGCAGCTCGGGTGGGGGAGCCACCAGAATCCTCCCGATCTCAACTGCTTCAATTACAAGGTGGTCAAGTTCACCGAATTCAAGATACAGGACCGGGTGTTCTGGAACTTCTTCCCGGACCAGTGCCGTCATTGCACCGAGCCTCCCTGCAAGGTGGCGGCCGACGGCGAGATAAAAGGCGCGGTTGTTATCGACCAAAGGACGGGAGCCGTCATCTTCACCGAGAAGACGAAAAAGATATCGAAAAAAGGTTTTCTTCAGATGAAGGAATACTGTCCCTACAACGTGCCGCGCCGGAACGAAAAATCCGGCATCATCAACAAGTGCGACATGTGCCTTGAGCGCGTTGAAGCAGGACTTATTCCGATGTGCGTCAAGACCTGTCCCACCGGCGCCATGAGCTTCGGCGAAAGGGATGAAATGGTCGCCAGGGCGAATAAGAGGCTTGCCGTGGTTAAAAAGGAATTCCCCGAAGCCTCGCTCCTTGACGCTGACAGCGTTCGGGTGATCTATCTCATCACCCATAAGCGCGAAACGTATCAGCACAATGCGATGATGGACAAGCAGCCGGATAGCGCGTCTCTTGCGTAGCGGCATACGGCGAAAAAGGGAGCGGTGTGAGCACGATGCCAGTTCAAGCGGTGAATAACCATGCTGTAATAACTCCTGACTTCATCAGCAGGGCTGTTGATGAAGTCAGGAGGTTAAAACCGGATTACGGGCTCCTGCTGGGCCTGTATGAAAAGATATTCGTCGAGCAGGAGAATGCCAGGAGCGGCATAGATCTGGCGGATTACGTGATCCCGGATGAGGTTTTGTCGGCAAAGGCGAAGGGACAATTTCCGCTGGTTACCATTCCCGAGTTCATCATTGACGAGAAATCGGCCGGCGCGCTTCTCGCTAAAATCTGCGAGATCCTCGCCGGGGCCGACGATGAGATCTCAGGGACCGCGAAAAAGATCGGCGGCGCCGTTGAAAGCAAGCGAATAATCCCGGCGGATCTTTTCCCCGCTTTCCTCAGTGAAAATGACGCTGTCATCAAATCCATTGGGAATGAGTTCGACATCGACGCGACCATCCTCGACTTCGTGGTATACAACAGCCTCAAGCCGTCCCTGGTCGAGTTCGCCGGGATGATGTCCCGGTATCTCAATACGGATAATGAATGGGACAGGGGCTACTGCCCGGTCTGCGGGTCGATGCCCGAGCTGTCAATCTTCGAAGAAAACGGGAAACGCTCTCTCCTCTGCGGTTTCTGCGGCCACAGGTGGAATTCGAAAAGGGTTTTCTGTCCGTTTTGCGAGAACACCGACCATGAGACCCTCCGCTACTTTGAAATCGAGGACGAGGAAGAATACCGGGTCGAAGTATGCGACAAGTGCAAGAGGTTCATCAAGACAGTGAACACGCAAAAGCTGTCGCGGCCGGTGTATCTCCCGCTGGAATGCATAGCAACGCCGTATATTGATGTAAGATTCGATGAGATGGGTTATAGAAACGGGAATGTGTCGGTCGATCGATAACGTTACCGATGGCACGAAGTCCGGCTTGCGGATCACCGGTTGTTATTAAAACAGTTTACTTATTGAAATAAAGCAGAGGGAGTACTTCCATGAATCGTTCATCATTGATCGTTGTCATTATTGTAGCGCTATGCATAGGACTGGTCATCGGTATATCAATGAAATCATGCAATTACGCACAGGCGGATGAGGCCACGCCGATCCCCTTCATCCATAAAACTCATATCGAGGAATATGGTATCAAGAACTGCGGCACATGCCACAAGTATGATAAGATTGGAAGATTCCAGGGACTTCCGACGATCGGTGAATGCACGGCGTGCCATTCCCGGGACGGCGAATTGATCAACAAGGATCACATGTCCCCGAGAAAGAAAACCATGTTTGACGCGTACACGGACAAGGACAGGCCCTGGACCTCCAGGGCGAAAAAGCAGGAACTCGTGTATTACAGCCACAAGGTCGCGGCGTCGGCCACAATGGCTGACGGAAGTATCAAGTTGCGATGCGTCTCGTGCCATGGCGATAAAGCCACTCCCGCCGCTGCAACGAAGCTGGAGGGCAAGCAATTGATGGATCAATGCATGGATTGTCATGCGGCTCGTAAGCTTGTCAACGCGTGCGTTTTCTGCCACAATTGAGATAAGCATATTCAACAACTAGTGAAGAAAATATTAAAAAAGTAATAAACGATGGATTTGCCGTTTTTAACTTTTTTAAAATTCAGAAAATACTTTGTTCGTTTTATCTGAACTGGAGACAATATCGGCACAGTACCTCGATGTATATCTCGTCGATGCGGGGTGTCACCCGGGAAATGCCGCAATTGATCGTTAAAAGTATTGACATATAGCGATCCGTATATCTGACTTGTTCTAATACGATAAGCGTTATTATAAATAAGAATAGATTATCAGGAGAATACCCGTGAAACGCACAGTATGGTTTTTTTTGATACCTTTTATAATCTGTACATGGTTTTTCTTCGGCATCTCTAAGAAATCATGCAATAACATAATGCAGGCGGATGCCGTCAAAAGCATACCATTCATGCACAAGACGCATATTGAAAAATATGACATCAGTGACTGTGAAACATGCCACAAGTATGACGAAAACGGAAGGTTTCAGGGCCTTCCGACCGTCGGCGAGTGCACGCAGTGCCATGCCCGTGACGGCCAGCTTACGAACAACGACCACAAATCCCCGAGAAGGAAAAGCATGTTTGATTCATTCAAGGATACCGATAAACCATGGACCTCCTGGGCAAAACAACCGGACCTCGTCTATTTCAGCCACAAGGTCGTCATGACGGCGAAATTTGAAGACGGCAAATTGAAGGCCCGGTGCGGATCATGCCATGGCGACAAAGCGTCGTCCACCACTACGGCCATGATCAAGGGAAAAATGCTGATGGGCCAGTGCGAGGATTGTCATACCGCCCTCGGCATCAGCAACAAGTGCGCGGTATGCCACGACTGATGCCGGGAATAATCCCGGAGGCTTGTAAACTCACATTGAGCCATGTAGTCCCCCTCCGGGGATGAGAGCGCGAAAACATCATGCGACAAAATACCCCGCAGCTTGCTGCGGGGTATTTTATTCTCCCGCCGGGCGTTAAAAAAATATTTGAAAAAAAATCATAGTGTCGTATGACGTGTCTCATTGACAGTCGAAAATGAGATTATGAGAGATTCAAAGGAGATGGTGATGTCAAAAACAGCGGACACCAGAAAAGATGCAAAAAAGAAACCGGCCAAGACCGCCAAAGAAAAGAAGCTCGCGAAACAGGAAAAGAAGAAAGGCAAAAACAGCTGAGCAGTTCATTGACCGCGCATTATCATTGTTCCTCCTGTCCTGACCGAAGCGTCACCATGAGCTTTGATGCAGTCGATAGCTTCAAAAAGATTTTCGAGCCCCGCAGTATCGCCATCATCGGCGTGGCAACCAAGGGTTTTGGTTTCGGCAGGGGTATCCTTTTGTCCCTGCTGGCCTACGGTTATTCCGGGACCCTGTACCCTGTCAACCCCAAGGGCGGTGAAATCAAGGGCCTGCCGATCTATAAAAGCGTGGAGGATATTCCGGGCATGATCGATTTCGGCATCATCGCCGTCCCCGCCCCCGATGTGCCCGATGCCGTGGAGGCCTGCAGGAAAAAAGGCGCGGCCGCCGTGGAGATCCTTTCATCGGGCTTCACGGAAACCGGCGCACCCGAGGGCGCCCGGCTGGAAGAGCGGCTGTCGGAAATCGCGAAGACGGGCATCCGCATCATCGGCCCGAACTGCTTTGGCGTTCACACTCCCCGGGGCGGGCTAACCTTCCTGCCCGGCCCCGATCTTTCGCGCGACCCCGGCTCCGTGGCCTTTATCTCGCAGAGCGGCGGCCATTCCATCGATTTCGCCCACATGGGCCGATGGAAAGGGGTCGCCTTCAGTAAAATGATAAGCCTGGGCAACGGCATCGACCTCAGGGAAACGGAGCTGCTGCGCTACCTCGCCGACGACCCGGAAACCGAGATCATCGGCATGTACATCGAAGGCGTGAGGGACGGGAAGGCCTTTTTTCACGCTCTCCGCGACGCGGCCTCGCGAAAGCCGGTCATTATCCTCAAGGGGGGGCTGTCGGAATCGGGGAGCCGGGCCGTCCTGAGCCACACCGCCTCCATGGGCGGAAGCTCGGTGATCTGGAAATCGGTGATACGCCAGTGCAACGCGATCCAGGCCTATGACCTCCATGAGCTCTCCGATTATGCCCTGGCGTTCTCAATGCTTCCCCACGGGGAGTATCGCAATGTTTCAATCGTGGGAGGCGGCGGGGCCCTTGGGGTCTCCGCAGCCGACATGGCGGAACAGTACGGCATGAGGATCCCGGAGCTTGCCGCCGATATCCGGGAGGAGATCGATTCCCTGCTGCCGAAGCCCGGCTCCAGCGCGCGCAATCCCATCGACATAGCCAATCCCTATGTCACACCGGAGGTGCTGCGCGAGATACTGGTGAAGGCGGCGCGGGATGACGCCATCGATGCCCAGATCGTGATCCAGCTCCTGTACCACTACAAGGCCCTTGCCATCAGCTACGGCGCAGCATCGGTGAAGCCCCTCACTCCTTTCAGGGAGCTGGCGGAAACAATCGGCGATGTCGTCAGGACCACGAATAAGCCGGTCATCATGGTGCTGCCGGACCTCAAGCAGGAGCTGGAGTCTATGGAGGTGACCGAGATGATCAGGGAAACCAGGAAGATCCTCACCGCCATGAAGATCCCTGTCTTTAACGATCTCCACAGCGCCGTGAGGTCCCTTCACGCTCTCTCGACCTATGCGAGAAAAAAACAGGTCCGCCAGGCATAAGGGAACCTCGAAAAATCAAGCTGAACAACCTTCTTTTATAGCCGCGTCTTCGTCGCTATCAGAATCTTACGATAAATCTACATCATTCACCTATTAACAATTACATTGTTCTGAATTTGTCCATGTTGGCGCGCACTATTATGTCGCATGGCGGCCCATGAATTTTTTTTTATATCAGGAAGAAAAAAGTTGACATATAACACATAAGTTTCCATAAATAACTAATGTTAACAAAACATAAGACAAGTTAACGTTGTTACCACCGGAGGAGCAAATGGCAAATTTGATAGTCGATGAAAGGGATCAACAGTTCGTATTGCATGAAATGCTCGATGTTGGTTCTCTCTGCAGTTCGCCGCTCTATGGCGATTTTTCCACGGAAACATTCGATATGATCTTATCTGAAGCTCAAAAGCTCTCTATCAGGGAGATCTTTCCCACCCTGAAAGAGTCGGACGAGCAGGGGTGCCGCCTGGAAAACGGCCAGGTCCATGTGCCGGAATGTTTTCACAAGCCCTATAAGCTCTTTGTCGAGGGCGGATGGAACTCCATGACGTTCCCCCAGGATGCGGGCGGCCAGGGGCTTCCGCAGATCATACGCTTCGCGTCCATGGACTGGTTTGCCCATAACTTTTCCTTCCTGTCCTATCCCGGACTTGCCGAAGGCGCCGCCCATTTGATACTCACCTATGGCACCGATGACCAGAAAAAGCGTTATTTCTCCAAAATGGTGACGGGCGAATTCGGCGGGACCATGTGTCTCACGGAGCCCGGGGCCGGTTCTGATGTGGGAAGCCTGACGACAAAGGCGATTCGTCAGCCCGATGGAACGTACAGGATCAAGGGAACGAAAATATTCATCACCGTGGGGGACAGCGACCTGGTGAGCAACGTGGTCCACCCCGTTCTGGCGCGGATCGAAGGGGACCCGGCCGGGACCGCCGGCATTTCCATCTTTCTCGTGCCCAAGTACCTGGTCAATGAGGATGGGAGCCTTGGGCACCGTAACGACGTCGAAATCAGCAAAATCGAAGAAAAGCTGGGCATTCACGGCAGCGCGACCTGCGTAATCAATTTCGGAGACAACGACAATTGCCATGCAGAGCTGCTCGGAGCGGAACGGCAGGGCATGGGGATCATGTTCCAGATGATGAACGAGGCGCGGATCAGCGTCGGCATGCAGGGACTGACCAGCGCTTCCATAGCCTATCTGCACGCCCTTGCCTATTCCAAGGAGCGCCTCCAGGGGTCGTCGCTGCTGGAGATGAAAAATCCCCTGGCCCCCCGCGTTCCTATCATACAGCACCCCGACATCCGGAGAATGCTTCTCTGGATGAAGTCCCATGTGGACGCGATGCGGGGCCTCATGTACTACGCGGCGATCGCCATTGACAGGGAAACGATCGCGAAAGACGAAGCGGAAAAAGAAAAATGGAAAGGCATGCTCGAGGTGTTGACTCCCATCTGCAAGGCCTTCTGCTCGGATATCGGCTTCAAGGTTACGGAGCTCGCCATACAGGTATACGGCGGCTACGGCTTCTGCAGCGATTACCCGGTGGCTCAGTTCATGCGCGACGAGAAGATCGCGTCCATCTATGAAGGCGCGAACGGCATCCAGTCCCTGGATCTTATCGGCCGCAAGCTGGGGATGAAAAAGGGCGCCTATTTCATGGGACTGCTGGGGGAGATGAAAGCGACTGTCGCGAAATACAAAGGCAGCCTTCCGGATTTCGCCGCCGATGTCGATGAGGCGGTGGACGCCCTCGCCGGCACGGGGATCTTCTTCGCCTCCTGCGGGAAGCAGGGCAAATTTTTCGTGCCGATCTGTCATGCCTATCCGTTCCTGATGATGATGGGGAAGGTCGTGTGCGCGTGGATACTTCTGTGGCAGGCCGGCATCGCAAAGGAGCGGCTTGATGCACTTACGAAAACTAAGAATGTGAATGACGCCGACAAGATTGCGATGGCGGCGTTCGTAAAAGAGAACAGGGATGCGGCGTTCTATTCCGGCAAGGTCGCGAGCGCGCGGTATTTCATTAAAAACGTCCTCCCGGAAGTTTTTGCCGCGGTAAAAGCAATAAAAAGCGAGGACATCAGCGTCGTCGAGATCGTGGACGAATCGTTCTCCACGAATAATTGACGGGGCCGGTGTGGACTCTCCCCGTGCATCCAGACTAGTGCAGGGGGGGATTGGGATGGGATAAGCCCAAAAAGGTGGGGTAATTATGAAGGATACAAAAATTGCGAAAGACACTGTAATGCCCAAAATCTTCCAGCGCCGCGTGAAAGAGATGGGAGATGAGCCCTGCGTGTTCAAAAAAAATAATCAGGGCATGTTTGAGGAAATTTCATGGAACAAGATGGATGAAATGGTTCGTTCCATCGGCCTCTATTGCGTCTCGAAGGGAATCAGGCGGGGCGACAAGGTCGCGATCTTTTCTCCGAATCGATATGAATGGTGGGTAGCCGATATGGGATCGATATCGATCGGCGCCATCACCGTTCCGATTTACGCGACCAATACCGCCGTCGAAGCCCAGTATATACTCGCCAATTCCGATTCTCGCATATGCTTTGTCGGGACCAGGGAGCATCTTGACAAGGTCCTGGAGATCCGCAAAAAGCTTCCGCGGCTGCTCGAGATAGTCGTTTTCGATGAAATCGATAAAAAGATTAAGGGAGTAAAGACGTTCAAGGAGGCTCTCAAGGCCGGCGCCGGCGTCAAGGACAAGAAGCTCTTTGATAAGCGTCTCAGCGCGGTAAAGCCGGACTCCCTTATTACGTTTATTTACACGTCCGGCACAACGGGGGATCCGAAGGGAGTCATGCTGAGCCATCGGAACATCATGACCAACGTGGATCAGCACTTTTCGGCTTTTCCGATGTTCATCAACGAGGAGCAGAAGGTGCTCTCCTTCCTTCCGCTCTCCCATGTTTTTGAGCGCACCCTTGTCTACTACGGCTGCGTTTATGCCGGCATCAAGGTCTACTTCGCGGAGAACATCAACACGGTGCTGGACGACCTGAAGCTTTCAAAGCCGACCCTGATCGCCACGGTGCCGCGCCTTCTGGAAAAAATTCGCGCCGGCGTGTACGGCAAGGTCGCGTCTGCCCCGGCCATTAAAAAAGCGCTGTTCAAATGGGCCATGTCTGTGGGGAAGCGGAACATGGATTATGTGTGTAACGGCGTTGAGCGGAAGGGAATGTTCGCTTATAAGTATAATCTGGCCGACAAGCTGATCTTCACTAAGCTGAAGGCGGCGCTCGGAATTGATAATCTGCGCTACGTGGGATGCGGCGGCGCGCCGTTAAATCCTCTGGACGCGCAGTTCTTCATAGGCATGGGCATACATATCGTTGAGGGGTTCGGCCTTTCCGAGACCTCCCCGGTGACGAATTTCAACACGGTGGGCCATATCAGGCTCGGGACCGTCGGTCTTCCGGTGAAAAACACGGAGGTCAAGATCGGCGCCGGCGACGAGATCCTCATCAGGGGACCGCAGCTTATGGTGGGGTATTACAAGAACAAAACGGCGACCCGTGAGGCCTTTACCAGGGACGGCTATCTGAGGACCGGCGATACCGGGGTCATCGACCACGAGGGAAACCTTATTATTACGGGACGGCTCAAGGACATTATCATCACTTCCGGCGGGAAGAATATCTCCCCGCAGAATATCGAGAACAGCCTTAAGGAATCCGCGTTCATCGAGCAGGTCGCCGTTATAGGCGATAATCGGAATTACCTGACGGCGCTTATCGTCCCGTCGTTCCCCGATCTTGAGGCGTGGGCGGCCAAGAACCAGATAGCGTTTGGATCAAAAGAAGAGCTTCTCTCGCATCAAAAGGTCAAGGAATTGTTCGACACGGAGGTTAAGAAAAAAATGAAGGGATTCGGCCGGGTCGAGGAGATCAAAAAGTACCGCCTGATCCCCAACGAGTAGACTCAGACGAGCGGCGAGCTGACCCCGACCCTTAAATTGAAACGGCGGGTCATCAATTCCAGGTACTCATCGCTGATTGATGAAATGTACAAGGAAAACTCAATAAAATTGTAAGCGGTAGTATCAGCAAAATATTAATCAACGTCAATAATGATGTTTAATTGATGGGCTATCCACACTACATGGCAGCGGCCATCAATAGCAAAAATTTCAGGAGGAATCACAATGGATGCATCTTATTTGTCTCTGAACGGGAAAGTCGCGCTGGTAACTGGGGGCAGCCGGGGTATAGGCGAGGCAATCGCGCTGCAATTGGCCGATGCCGGCGCCGATGTCGTGGTGGCGAGCCGCAAGCAGGCCGATCTGGATGTCGTGGCCGGTAAGATAAAGGCGATGGGCAGGAAGGGCGTCGGCATGGCCTATCACAACCGCGAGGCGGAAACCATCAAGGCGCTGGTTGACGGCGTGGTAAAGGAATTCGGGCGCATCGATATACTGGTCAACAACGCGGCGACAAATCCGGGCATGGGGCTGCTGGTGGACATGGACGAGAAGATGTATGACCAGATCATGGTCACCAACCTCAAGGGATATTCCATCATGAGCATGCTGGTCGGGAAGGTCATGCAGAACCAGAAATCAGGCAATATCCTTAATATATCCTCGGTGGGCGGCGTATCACCCGATATCGGGCTCGGCCTCTACTGCATCAGCAAGGCGGGCATCGGGATGCTGACCCGCTCCATGGCCAAGGAACTGGGCGAGTTCGGCGTCCGCGTCAACGCCATAGCGCCGGGCGTCGTGAAGACCAAGTTCAGCCAGGCCCTCTGGAGCAACGAGCCGCTGCTGAAGCAGGAAATGGCCCATACGCCGCTCCGGCGGATCGCGGCGCCCAAGGAGATCGCGCGGATCGCGCTGTTCCTCGTGTCGGACGCTTCTTCGTACATGACCGGCCAGATCCTTGTGGCGGACGGAGGCGGCTCAATATAGGCGCGCCGGCGCGTGTGCGCACGGGTAGATATCATTATGAAAAGTAAAAGGTGGTGAACCATGGGAAAAGATTATGATGTTATAGTGGTTGGTTCCGGCGTCGCGGGTCTGGGCACGGCGTGTCTTCTCGCGAAGGATTTCAATCAAAAGGTATTGGTGCTCGAGAGAGCGCCCTTTATCGGCGGCCGCCTGGCGTCGTTTGTAGGCAAGGGCAACAAGGTGACCATTGACGGGATGGAGCTGGACGCCAACGGGTTCAAGCGCGCCCTGGCTATGGTCGGGGCCTGGATTCCAAAGTGCACTCCCGACGTTGACGAATGTTTTGAAAAGGGCCTCTTTGACGGCACGACAATAGACACGGGGCACGGGCTTTTCTGGGGAAACAAGGGGAAAATCCGCAATTTGATGGATTACCTGGGAAAACCCGTTGATATGCCCTGCAACGTCGGCTTCGCCTTCGTGGATTATAAAAAAGGGAACAAGGCATACCAGGTTGGAAAAAACGAGCCCTATCAGTGGATGAGCCCCGAAGGCTTCAAGTCCACGATGAAGGCCCTGCGGGAAATGGCCACGATGAGCTTCAACGATGTGGCGCAGACGGCTCATATATCCTTCGAGGATTGGCTCAGATCGAAGAACGTGCACAAGGAAGCCTATGATTATATCAAGGTCCTGGCAGCGTCGCAGACGGGACAGGCTGACCTCCGCATGACGCCGGCACCCGATGTCCTGGGACACATGTGCATCGCCGGCGACATCAAGATGAACCTGGTGGAAGGCTCCTGCTCGACCGTGGCGAACCCGGGCACCATATCCTTCGCGCTTCTCATGGAGCAGCTGCTGAAGGAAAAGGGATCCACGGTGATGCGCAACACCAATGTTCTCGAGGTGGTCATCGAGAAGGGCGTCGCCAGGGGCGTGACCTATCAGAACGCCGAAGGGGTCAAGACCGTTTACGCGGACAAGGTGATCTGCAACATCCCGTCCAAGCAGATGCTCAATGTCATCCATCCCCGCTATTTCCCGCAAGATGTCGTGGATCGCATCCAGAAGAAGTTCTGGGGCGCCGGCATGATCACCGGCTTCGGCAACATGAAATCAAATGTGTGGGAAGCGAAGGGCATCGAGGAGCGGAGCTTCATCTATATGCCCGATGTCATCGGAACCGAAGAGGGCTACAGCGGCTGCATAGACATGGTCCTCTGGAACCTGGCGTCCACGGCGAAGGGGAGCAACTCCAACCCGAGCCTGACCAAGGAAACCGGGAGCGCTCCCGAGGGCAAGCACGGCTGGATCTTCTCGACCGCCATGACCCACGACGAAATGCGCAATCCCCACAAGGTCTCCCGCGTCATCGAATGGAACGAGCGGTGGTGGAAGCGGACTTTCGGCGCGGACAAATGGAAGTCGGAGATGGATTTTCTGCTCTGGATGTGCACCGACCATGCCTTTGCGTGGATCCAGCCCGTTGGGTATGACCGCATTGACGTCAAGGCGCAGATGGTCGATGGGCTTTATTTCGCAGGCGACCAGTACGGCGAGCGCCTCTGGGGCTGCGGCGTTGACGCCGCGGCGTTGAGCGCGTCTCTCTGCGTTGACACCATGATGGGCTCCAACCTGGAGGAAAAGGTGTTCAAGCCCTATCACCGGGCAATGCCGGCGAGGGTGAAATCCTGGTAGCATGTATTGATTCAGGGGCGCCGGCCGTTCCGTACGGCCAGTGCGCCCTTTATAATTGATAATAAGAAGAAAAAATTTTTAGAAAAGAGGAAATCATTATGGGTTTGATGACTCCGCAACAATATAAGGACAGCTTAAACGATGGAAGGATCGTGTATTACAAGGGCAAGAAGATCGAGAACGTCAACGAAGAGCCCGATCTCAAGGCCTGCGTTGAGACGGTGGCGGTCGATTATCACATGGCCGAAGATCCCCAGTACAAGGACCTCGCCCTCGTGTATGACGAGGAGCTGAAGGAAAACATCAGCCGCTATTACCATGTCCCCCAAAATGCCGACGATCTCCTGAAGCATCTTGATCTGATTATCAAGGCCACCGAGCTGGGAGAGGGCTATATTCCCCTCGCCCATGACATCGGCGCCGACGCCATGAACGCCATAGCCATCACCGCCCGGACCCTGGGCGACGAAGGCAAGGTGTACCTGGAGCGTATCGAGAATTACCGCAAGCATCTCAAGAAGACCGACAAGTGCGTGGTCGCGGGCGTTACCGACGTCAAGGGCGACCGCCATCTCCGACCGTCCGATCCGAAGCAGGCGCACCCCGATTTCAACCTCCGCATCGTGGAGAAGAGGAAGGACGGCATCGTGCTGCGCGGCGCTAAAGTGCACATCACCGGGGCCGCCTATTGCAACGACTTTTTCGCCCTTCCGTGCCGCGCCCTCAGTGGACCGGAGGACAGCGATTACGCGGTCGCCGTCGCGGTCCCGGCCAACGCCAAGGGGATCCGCCAGATCGTGCGGCCCTTCCGCGGCAGGATCAGCAAGGACGAGTTCCCGGTTGCGAACGAGCTGCGGAAAATGCACACCGACTCCCTCATTATCTTCGACGACGTGTTTGTTCCGAACGACCGCGTGTTCCTCTGCGGGGAGTGGAAGGCGGCGGCCACCTGCGTCTACAACTTCGCACTCATGCACCGCAGAACGGGCTGCGCCTACCGCATTCCGCTGAGCGAACAGCTCCTGGGAATCGCCGCCGCCATAGCGGACTATAACGGCGTGTCACAGGCGCCCCATGTCAAGGAAAAGATAACCGAGATCGTCATCTACCTCGAGACGCTGAACGCGCTCTCCCGTTCGGCCTGCCTGGATCATACCATGCATGCGGGCATCCCCGTGCCGAACCCGATCACGACGAATATCGCCAAATATCATTTTGCGCACAACTATCACAAGATCGTGGAAATCATCCAGGACCTGGCGGGAGGCCTCCTCGTAACCGCGCCGACCTACAGGGACTGGCAGAACCCGGAGACCCATGACGATATCGATAAATATCTCAAGGCGAACCCCGACGTTCCCACGGAGCACCGGCTGCGCATGTTCGACCTGATACGGCGCCTGACCGCCGGCGATCTGGAGACCATCTGCCTCCATGGCGAAGGGTCCCCCTTTGCCGAGCGCATGACGATTCTCATGGAAGCGAAGAAGGTCGTCGCCAAGGCCAAGGTGCTCGCTGAGGAAATGGCCGGCATCAAAAAATAAGGAGCAGCGGGAGGATGCTATGAGCAAGCTCAAGGGAAAGATTGCCATTATTGGCATCGGTGAAATCCCGACGGGAAGATATCCCGATACCGCCGCGATCAGCTACGCGATCGAATCGGCCCGTATGGCCATCAAGGACGCGGGAATCAAGAAGGACGATATCGACTACGTGCTGCCGACCGCGTCGCTCTTCAGCCCCGTTTTCAACACGGAGCTGGTCACGTGCCGCGTCGTCGAGGAGCTGGGACTGAAAAACGTAAAGCGTAATTGCCAGATTTTCGCCGGCGGCTCCTCGAGCACCTGCGCCCTGGAGATCGCCGCCAGTCTCATCAACAGCGGCGGGGCGACCACGATCCTCTTCGTGCACGCGGACAAGCTGGGCACG
Source organism: Spirochaetota bacterium (assembly GCA_017999915.1). Lineage (NCBI taxonomy): Bacteria > Pseudomonadati > Spirochaetota > Spirochaetota bacterium. The sequence continues at coordinate 58,916 of JAGNKX010000001.1, read as the reverse complement.
GGCGTCAGCCTCCAGGGCGGCATCGACCTTTTCTCCACCGCCGGCATATCCGGCGAGTGGGAGGTGCCCTACGGCATGCACTATTCGGCAATAGCGGCCCTGGCGACAATGCGCTACAAGCACGAAACCGGGACGACCGACGAGCAGCTGGCTTCGATCTGCGTCTCCAACCGCAAGTGGGCGGAGCTCAACCCGAACGCCTTTTTCAGAAAGCCCCTGGCCCTGGAAGAGGTGATGGCGAGCAAGATGCTTTCCACGCCGCTGCGGGCGAAGATGTCGAACATGCTCTTTGACGGCGGCGCCGCGTTCATCGTGACATCGGCGGAGCGCGCCCGCGATCTCACCGACAGGCCGGTTTACCTTCTGGGAGAGGGCGGTGCGGTGACGCACTTCGTCTACTCCCAGGAGCCGGATATCAGCAGGTTCGGCTGGGCCAGGGCCGGGAAAATGGCCTTTGACATGGCCGGGATCGGTCCCAGGGACATCGACGTGGCGGAGATATACGACTCCTATCCCATTTACCAGCTCATCGGATTCGAGGAGCTGGGTTTCGCCGAACGGGGCCAGGGCGGGAAGATGTTCTTCAACGGCGATACCTGGCCGGGGGGGAAAATGCCCTGCACCACCAACGGCGGAATGCTGTCGCAGGGGCACACCGGCGCCGGCGGCGCCGTGGCCCTTATGATCGAGACCGTGCGGCAGCTCATGGGCAAGGCCGGGGATCGGCAGGTCGCAAACGCCCGGTTTGGCCTGGAGACGGCCACCGGAGGGACCTACATGGACGCCCAGGTGACCATCCTGGGAACCGAGATTCCATGACGAGAGGAGGATTGCAATGGACAAGCCAAAGAAGCCGGTACCGGTAATAAATCCGTGGGCCAGGCCCTTCTGGGAGGCCGCGAAGGAAGGAAAATTCATCTATCAGAGATGCAAGGATTGCGGCACGAACATCTTTTATCCCCGCATCGCCTGCATCAACTGTTCTTCGGATAAGCTCGAATGGGTGCAGTCGTCCGGCAGGGGCACCGTCTATTCCTATACGGTGGTCGAGAGCAACTGCCCGTCGGCTTTCGTGGACGATATGCCCTTCGTGATCGCCATAGTGAAGCTCCAGGAAAAGGGCGTGCAGATGCTCACGAACATAGTCGGGTGCGATCCCCACGATGTGCGCTGCGACATGCCGGTGGAAGTGGTCTTCGAGAAGCTCACGGACGAGGTCACGCTGCCGAAATTCAAACCCGCCGCGAAATAGGGGCGGGGGCTCGAGCCGTGAGAAAATTAAGCATGAATGAAGGAGAATGACATGCCGGATAAATATTGGGAAGATTTTGATGTCGGATTCTCGTTTGTGACGCCATCGATAACGGTGACCGAGACCCATGTCGTTAACTGGGCGGGACTGACCATGGATTTCTATCCGATCCACATGGACAAGGAATACGCGGCGAAATCGCCAATGAAGGAACGGCTGGCCCACGGGCCCCTCATATTCGGCATGGCCGTCGGCATGGCGGGACTGGCCAGGGTGGAAGGCGGCTCGATGATCGCGTGGATGGGAACGGACAATATGAAGATGGTCGCTCCGGTGAAGATCGGGGACACCATAACCAACAATGTCTCTGTCATAGAGAGGCGCGAGACGACCAAGCCCACCCAGGGGATACAGACCTGGCGATACACGATAACAAATCAGCGGAACGAGACGGTCATGGTCTTTGACATGAAATTTCTCATGTTCCGCAAAGGGGCCCAGTAGTAAAAACGAGCCTGATGCCGAGGGCCGCATTTCCGTATCCGATAGAGGCGCGCGGAAACCGCCCCTGGAAGCGATCATAAGGAGACATTAACCGTGGATTTTAAATTTACCGAACAACAGGATCAACTGCGCGAGCGCATCCGCAACTATGTGGAGACGGAAATACCCCGCGCCAGGGCCCGCGAAATCGACCGTGAGGGGAAGTTTCCCGCGGACCTGGTGAAGAAGTTCGCCGACCTGGGCCTGTGCGGAATCAACGTGGCAAAGGAATACGGGGGGATGGGCGGCGATGTTTTCGATCTCATGATCATCTTCGAGGAAGTGTCTCGCAGGCTGCCGGTGCTCTGCTGGGCCCTGGGAAACATACTCCTGTACGGAAATGAGATCATCTCCGTCAACGGAAGCCAGGAGCAGAAGCAGGAATTCCTGCCGAAGCTCGCGAAGGGCGAGATCATGTTCAGCTTCGCCATCACCGAGCCCAACGCGGGATCGGACGCCGCCGGCATCATCACCAAGGCGGAATTCAAGGACGGGCACTGGCTGATCAACGGCAGCAAGATGTTCATCACCGGCGCCGGGGTCACGCAGTACACGGTGACCTTCGCCCGCACGAGCTCTTCCAAGTACGGCGGGATCACGTCGTTCATCGTCGACACGAACCAGGAAGGGTACACGACCAGGGAGATCGACAAGCTCGGGTATCACGGTTCGAACACCTGCGAGGTCTATTACGAGAACGTGAAGGTATTGCCCCAATACATACTGGGCGGCCAGGAGAAGGGGCTCAACAACGGGTGGAAGCAGGAGATGAAGCTCCTCAACCAGGAGCGCCTGATGCTCTCCGCCTGCGCCATCGGCATGGCCCAGGCCGCGTACGAGGACGCCCTGGCCTACGCCATCGAGAAGCTGCAGCGCGGCAGCCAGGCGGTGGACACCCAGGCGATACAGCACACCCTGGCGAAGATGGCCACGGAGCTCGAGGTCGCCCGGACCTTCGCCTACGCCACGGCGTGGAAGGAGGTCGCCGGATTGTCGCCGACCAAGGAGACCTCGATGTGCAAGTATTTCGCCGCTGAAACGAGCAAGAATGTCATAAAACAGGGAGTCAACATCCTGGGGATGGACGGATCGTCGATGGACCATGATCTGCAGCGCTATCTGCGCGACATACTGATCCTGTCGATCGGCGGCGGAACGTCCCAGATCCAGAAGAACATAATCAGCAAGGTCATAGGGTTGAAGGGCGTCTGAGCGCCGGAAGACGCGGCGTCTATGTTTGAAACATGGAGGGCTCGATGGGCGGAATGAATGATTACGCCGGTGAGTTCAGGCCGGACCTGAATTGGGAATCCTTCAGCGAGGATATGAAGCTCAGGGGGATTGAACTATATCGGAAAATGTTCCTGGCGGTGGACGGATTCTGGTATCTCGCGGCCAAGGAGAAATTCGGCAACGAGACGGCCATGGAGCTGGACCTCCGGGTGTGGGAAAAGCACATGCGCTATGAGCTGAAGCATGTAACCAGGATGTTCAACATAACCGGCAACGATGTTGAGGCTTTTTTCAAGGCCACGCAGTTCATGGCATGGTCCGGGAACATTGAGGCGGAGCTCGAGCTGATATCGAAAAACCACGGGGTCATTCGGGTGACCAAATGCCCGACGATCGACGCCCTGGTGAAGGAAGGAGAGGGCCGGGAGGGAAGCTTCTGCCGCATTATCGAGCAGCGCATGTTCGATTTCCAGGCCGCTTACTTCAGTCCGACCATGAAGGCCCGTCCCAGGAAAATACCGCCCGAAACGCTGGGCTGCGGGGTCTATTGCGAATGGGAGATCACGTGCTGATGGCGGCGCTCGACCGTATTCGATGGATGTTCACAGGCGGGAGAGGCTGTCCGGCAGAATTGATGTTATAACGTTTTAAGAACAATCAAAAACAGGGTAGAGGGGTCACTATGGCAAAAGTATTCAATCTGGAAAAGCAGGATGATCTGGCAATCGTTCGGTTCGACGTGGCCGGCGACGCGGTCAATACATGGACCGATCAGGCAGTCGAGGATTTCGACGAGCTGATCGGACGACTCGAGAAGGAAAAATCGAATTACAAGGCCGTTATTTTCATCTCCGGCAAGAGCTCCTTTCACGCCGGCGGGGACCTGGCCCTCATTGAAAGCATAACCGATTATCCTAAATTCCAGGCCCGCTGCATGCGTTTCACCCAGCTATTCCTGAAAATGGAAAACCTCGGCATACCGACAATCGCGGCGATCAACGGACAGTGCATGGGCGGCGGCTACGAGTTCGCTCTGGCCATGACGGCCCGTATCGCCACGGACAGCCCCAAGACCCTGGTGGGACTGCCCGAGATATCCGTGGGCCTCATGCCGGGCGGCGGCGGCACCCAGCGCCTGCCGCGGCTTATCGGGTACGCGGCCCTGGAAATCATACTCAAGGGCCAGGTCATGCCGGCGAAAAAGGGCCTGGAGGCCGGTCTCATCGACAAGATCGTTCCGGAAAGCGCCGATCTCCTGGCAGAAGCGAAGGTCTTCGCCAAGGATGTCGCCGGTGGCACCGCGGCGTTGAAGCGCCCGAAACAGGACCTGTCCGGCCTGGACGAGGTGATTGCCACGGCCGCGAAGGGCGTTCTCAAGGCGTCGCGGGGCAGGGAATTGCCCGGGCCGAAATACGCTCTCAAGGCCATTAAAGAAGGACTCAAGATGCCGATCGCCGACGGACTGGCGCTGGAGGTCCAGTGCTTCATGAACGTGCTCAGGTCACCCGAAGCGAAGGGCATGATCAATACCTTCTTCCTTAAAACATACTCCGACAAGCCCCAGGCGATGATACCGAAGGGATTCGCCGTGAAACAGATAAACAAGCTCGCCGTCCTCGGATTCGGCATCATGGGACGCGGCATTGTCATCGAAATATTGCGGCGCCTGCAGAAGCCGGTGGTGGTGAAGGATCTTCCCGCCGCCCTGGAACCGGGGAAGGCCGCGGTAAAGAAGGTCCTCGAGGGGATGGCGGAAAAGGGAAAACTCGCGAAGCCGGTCGACGATCTCATGAAGCTCATCATCCCGGTGACGGACTGGACCGATGATTTCAAGGATGTCGACGTGGTCATCGAGGCCGTGTTCGAGGACCCCGCGGTCAAGGACGAGGTGTACCGCTCCCTCTGCACGGTGGTCCCGGACAACTGCATACTGGCGAGCAACACCTCCAGCCTCCCGGTCAACCTGCTGGCGCAGAGCGTGAAAAATCCCCAGCGCTTCGCCGGCATACACTTCTTCTCGCCGGTATGGAAGATGGAGCTCGTGGAGATCATTCGCGGCAAAGATACGTCTGATGATGCCATTAACAACATCATCGCCCTGGCCGCGGCGCTCAGGAAGCGCCCCGTGGTCTGCAACGACAATCCCGGCTTCGTGGTCAACGCCATGCTCTTCCCCTACTTCATCAAGACATACGAGCTTCTCGGGGAGGGCGTCAGCATAGAAAGCATCGATAACGCCATGATGAAGTTCGGGCTCCCGGTGGGGCCCATACGCCTGACCGACGAGGTGGGGATAGATACGTCCTATCTGGTCCTCACGAAATCCCTCAAGAAGACCGCGCCGCCGGCGATCGAGAATCTTTACAAGGCCGGACGGTATGGACGCAACAAGAACGGCAAGGGCTTTTACGACAAGGAAGGGAAGGTCGACGTCGAAGCGCTGCCGCTCATCAATCCTGACGGGAAAAAGAAAGAATACAGCGAGGAGCAGATACAGGAGATGCTCTTTACTCCCTTCATAGCGACGGGAAACGAGCTCCTGGAAAAGAAGATCATCAACGATCCCCGGTCGATCGATATCGGCGCTGTGTGGGGGATCGGCTTCCCGGCGGACAAGGGAGGCCCGATGAAGTGGGCCGATCTCACGGGATTGTCAAAGACCATGTTCAATAAGAATTTTTATAAATAACGCTATGGGTATTGCCATGATGGTGGATCAAAAAGATCATTTCGATCTTTATGCAGGGTTACTGGGGGTGGATGCTATGATGGATTACAGTGTTGGCGATCTCTATGACAGGTGTGTGACGTTTTACAGGCACAATTGCGCCATCAAGTATGGAAACGTATCGTATACCTATGCGGACATGCAGGACAAGGCCTATCGCATCGCCGATGCCCTGACGAAGCTTGATTTCAGGAAAGGCGACCGCATATCATTTTTGATGGCCAATTGCCCGGAATACATCTTTACCGAATACGCCCTGGCCAAGTGCGGCATCGTGCGGGTCCCCCTGGCGGTGCTCCTTTCGAACAACGACCACATCTACATGATGAACAGGGCCGAATGCAAGGCCCTGATTTACCACGAGAAGATGGTGGGGCGGGTTATGGAAATGATCCCTCACCTGGAAACGGTGAGGACCTTCATCTGCATCGCCGATGACGCTTCAAAGGTCCCGGAGGGGCATATCCGCATGCAGGACCTCATCGAGTCATACCCGGCCCAGGTCCCCGATGTTGAAGTCCAGCCCAGGGACCTGTGCGGCATATATTTCACCGGGGGAACCACGGGTCTTCCCAAGGGAGTCATGCTGTCCCACCGCGCCTGGGTGGGGACCTTTATAACCGAGCTCCTTGAGTTCCGTATCAGTTACAATGAAGTGTTCTGTTTCGCGACTCCCCTGACCCACGCCGGCGGCTGCCTCATGATCCCGATACTCATCCGTGGCGGCATATGCCTCATCATGGACCACTTTGATCCCAAGGAGTTCCTCGAGCTGACGAAAAAGGAAAAGATCACCTCCGCGTTCCTGGTCCCGACCATGCTCTATGTGCTCATGGATCATCCGGATATCAGCACCTACGATACCTCGAGCTGGCGCAATATCATCTACGGCGCGTCGGCCATCGCCCCGGAGCGCCTCAAGCAGGCCATCACCAGGTTCGGGCCGATTTTCACGCAGCTCTATGGCCAGACCGAGGCCCCCATGGCGATCTGCTGTTTGCCCAAGGAAGGCCATGTCATAAGCGATCCGGAAAGGGAGCGGCGGATATTCAGCTCCTGCGGCAGGCCAACGCTTCCCTGTCAGATACGGATCGTGGACGATAAACTGAATGACGTTCCCGCCGGGGAGGCGGGCGAGATCATCGTCAAGCATATCAACATGATGGACGGCTATCTCAAGGACCCGGAGATCACGGCTGAAACGATCAGGGACGACTGGCTCCATACCGGCGACATGGGGAAATTCGACGAAGAGGGCTACCTGTACATAGTGGACCGCTGCAAGGACATGATCATCAGCGGCGGATTCAACATCTATCCCCGTGAGATCGAGGATGTCCTCTACGAGCATCCGGCGGTGAGAACCGTGGCCGTCATCGGGGTCCCCCACGACAAGTGGGGAGAGGAGGTCAAGGCGATAGTCGCGCTCTATGAAGGAAAGGGCGCGACGGAAGAGGAATTGATCAAGTTCGTCAAGGACAGGAAGGGCAGCCTCGTAACCCCCAAGACCGTCGAGTTCTGGAAGGAAATACCGGTGACGAATCTCGGGAAGATCGACAAAAAGGCCATTCGCGCGAACTACTGGAAAGGGAAAGACCGTCTGGTGTGAGAGCATGCAGGATTTGTCAGTCCCTGTGTGAATGAACAAGTCAATATAGATCAATGGAGTGGGTGATGAATTTTGCATTGAGTGAAGAGCAGCAACTGATTCGAGAAACCATACATAATTTCGTCGTCCGGGAATGCAGCCGCGACAGCGTCAAGAAAATGGACGAAAGCGGGGAGTTTCCGGCCGGTCTGTTCAAGACGATCCAGACCATGGGTTTTTGCGGCCTCATAGTCCCCGAAACGTACGGCGGCGGCGGGCCCAACACCATAGGAGCGGTGCTCGTGGTCGAGGAATTGGCCGCATTGTATCCCTCCCTCGCGGCGATTTTCATCGCGTCGACATTCTGCGGCGGAAATATCATTTCCGCCCTCGGCAGTGCGGACCAGAAGAAGCGATTGCTGCCGGCGATTGTGGAGAAGGCGTCGCTCTTCGCCTATGCCCTCAGGGAATCGGATGACGCCTACGGCCAGTTCTCGGCCAAAACAAGGGCTGCAAAATCGGGAAACGGCTTTGTCCTGAACGGCGCCAAAGTCGGCGTTCGTCTGGCCGACCGCGCCGATCACTTTCTCGTGCTGGCAAGCACGGACCCGGAGAAGGAACCGGAGCACGGGCTTACCGTGTTCATCGTCGACTCGAAGAAGAAAGGAATTACGGTGAAGTCCGTGGACAGGGTCGGGTTCGATTCGATCAATATCGGCGCCGTTGAGTTCAAGGATGTCGCTCTGGACGCGTCGGATGTCCTGGGCGGGCCGGAGATGGCGAACAAAGGCTGGACGCAGCTGCAGCGCATAATGGAATCCGAGAACATTGAAGTGGCCAGCGCCGCCCTCGGCATGGCCCAGGGGGCCTATGAATACGCATCCCAGTATGCCAGGGACCGCGTTCAGTTCGGAAAACCGATCATCGATTTCGGCGCGGTCCGGCACATGCTGGCGGACATGGCCATCCAGATCAGCGGGGCGCGATTGATCGCCTACCAGGCGGCATGGCTCAACGACAAGGGAGAGAATCCGGCCATTGAATCCGTCATGGCGCGCTATCACGCGGTCGGGGCAGCCAACACCGCTGCGTTTAACTGCGTCCAGATCCTCGGCGGGTACGGATACGCGCGGGAATATGACGCTCAGCGCTATTTGCGGGACGCGATCGTCATGCTGACCGGCGGCGAGTCGGTGGAGATCATAAAAGAGAATATCGCGAAGTCCCTCGCTCTGGAGGCGTAGGAGTAATACATGTCTCAGATGCATGGCAACACTGTCATTATGATATGGATCATGTCATTGTCAAAGGACGCGGGTGATTGATGGGCGGCGATTCACAACATCAGATCCGGGGTTATGAGGATATCAGGAAGGAGATCGAGCTTCGCGGGACATTCGGCGTTGACTGCATCCCGCGCAAGGGGATGTGGCGCGACGCGGTGGAGCGGCTTCATCCGAAGCGGTTGAAGCTTCGCGTCTCCGAGATTCATAAAGAAACGGACTCCGTTGCCACGCTGCGGCTGGTGGCGGATGACAGGCCCCTTCCTCCGTTCCAGGCCGGACAGCATATCACGGTCCTGGTCGAGATCGACGGGGTCCGCACCGGCCGTCCCTACAGCATCTCGTCATCGCCCTGCCAGACGGCGTATTACGACATTACGGTAAAGCGCGCGCCTCATGGCTTCGTTTCATCCTACCTGCTCGACCGGGTGCGTGTGGGGGACGTCCTTGTTTCCACCGGCCCGGCGGGACATTTCCATTACAACCCGCTTTTCCACGGGAAGAACCTTGTCTTTATGGCGGGGGGCGGCGGCATAACGCCCTTCATGAGCATGATCCGGGAAGTTACGGACCGCGGCCTTGACCGAACTATCAGCCTGTTATACGGCTGCAGGACCCCGCAGGAGGCCATCTTCCATGAGGAGCTGACGGCCCGGGCGCGCCGCCACGCCAATTTTACTTATACCCCGGTGATCTCTGAGCCGGCCGCGGGCTGCACGGAACAGACCGGCTTCCTTGATGCCGATCTTGTCAAAAAGCTGGGCATCTCCATTGATACCGCCATGTTCTACCTGTGCGGTCCCGGGGAGATGTACGGGCGCTGCGTCCCGGACCTGCATAAGCTCGGCGTTCCCGGGCGCCGTATCAGGCAGGAAGTGTACGGACCCGGGCCCGGAATTTGCGACGACCCGGCCTGGCCGGCCGATGTTGCGCCCGATGATGTCTTTTCCATCCGTATAGCCGGCGGGCGGACAATCGCAGCCCCGGTGTCAGAGTCATTGCTGGTTGCGATGGAGCGGGCCGGCATGACGGTGGAGCACAGCTGTCGCTCCGGCCGGTGCAGCCTGTGCCGTGTCAAGGTCATTTCGGGGAAGGTATTCCAGGCATCCGGCTCGCTGGTGAGAAAATCGGATCGGGCCCATGGCTATGTCCACGCCTGCTCCGCCTATCCGTTGAGCGATCTGGAAATTTTGCTATAGGCGCGCAGGGGCGCGGCAGGACAACACGGGAAAGTATGAAGCATATATCACAGTCTGGCGTAATATAAAGAAGGGCCATGAATCACGCGGAATATGATGCGATCGTAATCGGGGCGGGCAACGGTGGTCTTACGGCTGCCTGCACCCTCGCCCAGGGCGGCCTCAGAACGCTGATGCTCGAGCAGCACAACGTTCCCGGCGGCTATGCCACGAGTTTTTGCAGGGGCCGCTTCGAGTTCGAGGTGGCGTTGCATCAATTGAGCGGATTGGGTTCAAAGGAAAAGCCCGGGCCCCTCAGGACGGCGCTGGATTCACTGGGCGTCACGGACCTTTTAGAATGGGTGGAAATGAAAAATCTCTACCGGGTCATGGTCCCCGGCTATCTGGACGTGACGCTTCCGGCAAACCGTGAGGAGATCATCGAAATTTTAAAAGGAAAATTTCCCGAGGAAAGCAAAAACATCGATGATTTTTTTGCGCTGATTTACCACTGCTGGAACGAGTTCCAGGAGCTGTATCATTATAATTTCGACACCGTCGATATCAACGCCAGATTGGATACGGGGTTTTCGGCTGAGAAGTATCCGGTGTATTCCAACCATGCCTATAAAAACCTGCAGGAAGTACTTGATTCGTCTTTCACCAATCCGCTGTTAAAGCTCATCGTCGGGATATTCAGCGCCTATTCCGGACCGCCCAAACAGATAAGTCTGATCGATCTGGCGATATGGCTCTTTCTGTATATTGAATATGGATCATATCAAATTAAGAACGGCTCCCAGGCCCTATCAAACGCCATTGTAAGAAGATTTCAGGAAAGCGGCGGAGACGTTCGTTTTAACTGCGGTGTAAGCAAGATAGTAGTGGAAAACGGAGCGGCTGTGGGCGTTGTCACCGAGTCCGGCGACGTCATTGGCGCAAAGAATGTCGTCTCAAACGCGTCCCCCCTGGTTGTTTACACGGAAATGATGGATCGCGCCGATGTACCGAAAGGGCAGATGAGATCTTTTCGCGGGAGCGCCATAGGCCCTTCGACGTTCATACTCTTCATCGCCCTTGACTGCGACCATTCGCACATCGCCATGAATGAATCGATGAATTTCATCCTCGGCCCGGGCCAGCGGCCCCTCTATATATCCTGCTACAACGTGGATGACCCGGATTGTTCGCCTCCCGGCACGTCCCTGGTGACGATCGTCGATTATCAAAACGGCGAGCGATGGCTGTCAATTCCGCCTCACCGGTATTGTGACGCAAAGTACGAGGGGGCGGAGAAGATCCTCGGCCAGGTGGAGAAATTCTATCCCGGTTTCAGGGAGCACATCGAGGAAATCGAGGTGGCCACCCCGCTGACCAATGTGCGGTTCACCCGCGCCCCCGGCGGCGCCATCGGCGGATTCAACCATTACGGCAGGCATTATTATCTGTTTCCCATGGACCGTCCCCGTGTCAGGGGACTCCACTTTGTCGGGGCATGGACGAACAATCCGGGAGGATTTCACCCGACCCTGATGAATGGAAGGGCGGTCGGACTTGATATTCTAGAGAAAGAGAGAATTTCGACCGCCGGAATGAAAGGCTGAAGGCACGCTTTTCGCTGCGGGTCATAGGCCCGCGAGCGGATAGGGGCGAGGATTATGACCTATGGTGTTGTATTTTAATAATTTTGTATAATAAAATAATAAGACAGGAGAGTTTAATAATGGTCAGGAGAATTAACAAGGCTGCAGTTATTGGCTCCGGAATCATGGGTGGTGGCATTGCAGCGCTTCTAGCCGCGGCTGGCGTGGAAACGCTTTTGCTCGACATTGTTCCATTCGATCTGAAGGAAGAAGAAAAGAAGGATAAGAAGGCCAGGAACCGGATTGTCACTATGGGACTGGAAAACGCAACGAAGGCGAAGCCGCCCCTCTTCTATAAGAAAGAGCATGCCATGCGGATCAGCACAGGCAACCTGGAAGACGATTTTGACAAGCTCAAGGAGTGCGACTGGATCATCGAGGTTGTCGTCGAGAACCTGAAGATCAAGCAGGAGCTCTTCGCGCGCATCGACGCGGTACGCAAGGCCGACGCCGTCGTGTCCTCCAACACCTCCGGCATTCCGCTGAAGGCCATGTCGAAGGGCCTGAGCAAGGGCTTCAGGGAGCACTTTCTCGGCACGCACTTTTTCAATCCCGTCCGGTACATGCACCTCCTGGAGATCATCCCCGGGGAGTCCACGAAGAAGGAAGTGCTGGACCTGATCGCCGGGTTCGGCGAGTCCAGGCTCGGCAAGGGCATAGTCTGGGCGAAGGATACGCCCAACTTTGTCGGCAACCGCATCGGCATCCACGGCATCGGCAAGACCATGCAGGCCATGATCCAGGAAGGCCTGACCATCCCGGAAGTGGACGCGATCTTCGGGCCCGCCATGGGGCGCCCCAAGACGGCCATCTTCAAGACCGGCGACATGGTAGGACTGGACACCATGGTGCACGTATGCCAGAACACCTACGACATGTGCCCGGACGATGAGGAGCGCGATGTCTTCCTGGTGCCGGATTTCGTAAAGGCCATGGTGGACAAGAAGCTCCTCGGCAATAAGACCAAGGCGGGTTTCTATAAGAAGGAAGTAACCCCTGAGTTCAAGAAGATCAGCCTGGTCATCAATCCCGCCACCGGCAATTACGAAGAGGCGAAAAAAATAGAGTTCCCCTGCCTGGCCGAAGCGAAAAAGGCTGCCACCCTGGCGGATAAGTTAAAGGCCGTCCTGTACGGCGATGACCGCGGCGCCCAGTTCGCATGGAAGGTGACGGCCGGGCAGCTCATCTACGCAGCCAACAAGATCCCCGAGATAGCCAATTCCATCGTGGACATCGACAACGCCATGAAGTGGGGTTTCAACTGGGAGATGGGCCCCTTCGAGATCTGGGACGCCATCGGCCTGAAGAAGTCGATCCAGAAGATGGAAAAGGAGGGCATGAAGGTCCCCGCAAAAGTGAAGGCCATGGTAACGAAAGGAGTCACCTCCTTTTATAAAAACGAAAAAGGCATAAAGTCAGCCTGGGATTTCGCAACCAAGAAGTATAAAGAAATTGTAGTCAATGAAAAGGCCCTTGAGCTTGCCTCCTTCCGGGCAAAGAAGAAAGTTGTGAAGACCTCGCCCTCATGCTCGCTGATCGATATAGGCGACGGCATCTTTTGCCTGGAATTTCATTCCAAGATGAACGCCCTCAACCGGTCCATGGTCGATTTCCTCTTCCAGGCAATGGAGGTCATCGAGAAGGAAGCGGCCGGCGTGGTCATCGGTAACCAGGCCCCGGGCATGCCCGGCGCGTTCTCTGCCGGCGGGGACCTGGGCTACATGCTCACCCTGGCCAAGGAGGGGAAATTCTCCGATATCGACCAGTTCATCCGCGAGGTCCATACGTCAATAATGAACCTGCGCTACGCGCCGTTCCCGGTCGTGGCGGCGCCCTACGGACTCACCCTGGGCGGCGGCTGCGAGATCTGTCTCGGCTCGGACCGCATCGTTGCCCACGCGGACCTGTTCATGGGCCTGGTCGAGGTGGGGGCCGGTCTTCTCCCCGGGGGCTGCGGCATGATAAACCTCTGGCGGCGCTTCATCACCACCAAGCCTGAAACGGCGAAGCTGACCGACATGGGCTCCTTCTTCATCCAGTGCTTCATGAATGTCGTGCAGGCCAAGGTCTCCAAGTCGGCCGAGGATGCCCGCACTAACAGCTTCCTGACGGCCACTGACCGGATCGTCATGAACAAGGACCAGCTTATCGGCGAGGCGAAGAAGGAATGCCTCAAGATGGTCGATGACGGCTACGCTCCCCCGTTGAAGAAGAAGATCCCCGTCATGGGCCGCGACGGCATAGGTATGATCTGGGCCGAGATGCTGAACATGCGCACGGCCGGCACCATGCCGCCCTATATGGAAACCATAGCCAAGAAGATATGCCACTGCATGGCTGGCGGCGATGTCATGAACGGATCGCTCGTAAACGAGGAGTATCTCATGACCCTGGAGCGCGAGTCTTTTGTAGATCTCTGGAGGAACGAGAACACGCAGAAGATGGCCGCCCATATCCTTGGGACCGGCAAGCCGCTCATCATGTAAGGCGCCGTTACATAAACGAATAGAAGAGGAGGAAAATGACAATGAGAGAAGCATACATAGTTAATGCCGTGAGAACTCCCGGTTGCAGAAGAAACAAGGGCGCCCTGGCCCAGACAAGGCCGGACGATCTCCTGAAAACCGTTCTGAGCGCCGTGGTCGAGCAGGTCAATATAGACAAGGGCGAGGTTGAGGACGTGCTGTGCGGCTGCGCCTTTCCGGAGGCGGAGCAGGGATTGAATATCGGCCGCATCGCCGCCCAGATGGCAAAATTCCCGGATTCGACCACCGGCGCGACCGTAAACCGTTTCTGCGCCGGAGGTCTTGAGGCCCTGACGACACAGGCCGCGCGCATCATGGCCGGCTGGTGCGAGGTCGCCATCGGCGCCGGCGTCGAATCCATGACGATCGTACCCATGGGCGGCGCGCTGCCCCGTCCGCACCCGGGGTGGGCCCAGGAAAACCCCGATGTCTACATCAACATGGGCATGACGGCCGAGAATGTGGCCAAGCGGTACAAGGTCACCCGCCAGCAGCAGGACGAGTTCGCATATTATTCATTCGCCAAGGCGGTAGCCGCGCAGAAGGCCGGTAAATACAAGGAGATCGTACCCACCCCCGCCGATCGTTACGTGGAAAAGGACGGCCTGTGGACGAAGGAAACATTCGTGCAAACCCTGGATGACGGAGTACGGGAGACTTCCCTGGAAGCCCTCGGGAAGTTGAAGCCGGCCTTCAGCCCCCTGGGCACCGTGACCGCGGGCAATTCCTCGCAGACGACGGACGGCGCAGCGGCTGTCCTGCTATGCAGCGAGGACGCCCTTAAGCGTCTTAACCTGACGCCGATCGCCAAGGTGAAGTGCTATGTGACCGCAGGCTGCCGCGCCGACGAGATGGGCGTGGGCCCGGCCTACGCCATCCCCAAGGTCCTCAAGGTTTCGGGCATGAAGCTCGAGGATTTCGGATTGTTCGAGGTCAATGAGGCCTTCGCGTCGCAGTGCGTCTACTGCATGCAGCAGCTCGGGATCTACGATGACAAATCGATCTGGGCCTCCGACAGCGAAAGCCGTATCTTCAATGTCAACGGCGGCGCCATCGCCCTGGGCCATCCCCTCGGCTGCACCGGCGCCAAGCTGTGCGCCCAGCTGATGACCGAGATGAAGGCCCGCAAGGTCAGGTATGCCATTGAGTCGATGTGCATGGCCGGTGGAATGGGAGCGGCGGCGATATTCGAGCTTTGCTAATAAAGATATTGTTAGCCGGAGAGGCTGCCAGAAATGGCGGCCTCTCCATGGTGTTCTCGGAAAATGTTGTATGAATTGCCTTGTTTTTAGGTTTATAGGTGATGGAATGGGAGTCTCGGCGCGATTGGGACCGGTGTTTAGAGAATGCGATCTGCCGATACAACACTATTTATTAACAGGGGGGTAAAATATGTCGAATATTTATTCTGAAAAGCCGTGGATAAAGTTCTATGACAAGCATGTTCCTCCGAAGCTGGAATATCCGAAGAAGACGTTTATCGAGCAGTTCCTGGATGCCGTAAAAATCGCACCGGACAGAACAGCCCTCTATTTCATGGGTGCCCGGATAACATTCAGAGAAATCGATAGCCTTTCCAATAAGTTCGCCCATTACCTCAAAAAGCAGGGTTTGAAGCCGGGCGATACCGTGGGAGTGTGTCTCCCCAATATTCCCGCGTTCTACATCGCCAATCTGGGGATACAGAAGGCGGGGTGCGTGCTCAACGGCTTGAGTCCGATCGTTTCACCAAAGGAGCTCGAGTACCAGCTCAATGACGCGAAGGTCAAGGCCCTGCTGACCATGGATATTCTCTATAAGAATTTCGAGTCGATCGTAGCCAAAACAGGGGTTACGACGATGATGGTTACCGAGATAGCCGATTTCTTGCCCTCGATAAAAAGAATACTTGGGAAACTACTGAAGAAGATACCGACCGCTCCGGTCAATCCGGTGCCGGGCATTGATTTGATCGCATTCAAAGATCTGATCGGGACCATGCCGGACGATCCGGTCCTGGAAAAAAGAGAATTGGATGATCCGATTCTGATCCAGTACACCGGCGGCACGACGGGGAGCCCCAAGGGCGCCGTGCTGACCCAGTTCAACCTCGTGGCGGAAATGACACAGGTCGGGACATGGATGGGATTGAAGGATTACAATGATATCAAGGCGGGGGAGGAAATCTTTCTTTCGGCGTTTCCCCTCTTTCATATAGCGGGGCTTGCCATCAGCCTCCTGTGTCTTTCGCGGGCTTACAGCCAGGTGCTCATACCCAATCCCCGCGACCAGGAGTTCATTATCTCGGCCTTGAAAAAGTACAAACCCATAATTATGGTGAATGTTCCAACGGTATACATGGAGCTGGCGAAAAAAGAGAAATTTCGCGCCCTCGATTTTTCAAATCTCAGGTTTTGCTTCAGCGGCGGAGCCCCGTTCCCGCCTGAGAATATCAAGGAATTCGAAAAGGTGGTCGGAGAGGGCAAGCTGACAGAGGGCCTCGGCATGACTGAAACAAGTCCGTTGACGATCATCAATCCGACGTTTGGGAAAAAGAAGCCGAGCTCCGTGGGGGTACCCATTTCCGATACGGAGATCAAGCTCGTCGATACCCATACGGGCGAAACGGTCGGCATAGGCGAACCGGGCGAGCTCCTGATAAAGGGACCCCAGGTTTTTACCAAAGGCTACTTCAACAAGCCCGAGGAAACAGCAGAGACTCTGAAGGACGGCTGGATCCATACCGGCGACATATGCACGATCGATGAGGATGGTTACGTCTTCGTGGTCGATCGGCTCAAGGACATGGTGAACGTGTCCGGATTGAAGGTGTTCACCCGCCAGGTTGACGATGTAATCGTGGAGCATCCCGCCGTTGATATGGCTGCGACCATCGGCCTGCCGGACCCGAGCAGGCCCGGATCGGAAGTCGTCGCCTCCGCCGTGGTATTGAAACCCGGCTATGAGAAGAGTGAGAAAACCAAAGAGGAAATAATGGAATTCCTGAGGGAAAAAATGGCCCCTTACAAGGTGCCTAAAAGAATCGATTTCTACGACACTCTTCCGCTTTCCGCAGTGGGGAAAATACTGAAAAAGGAGCTGCGCAAGATGATGGCATCATAACGCCATGAAGGTATCATAAATGGTCTATTCGGAAGGCGATTGTTGAGTCTGAAGCTGGAAAAACGAATCGATACGATTCAATTAAATATTCAACGAAAGGTGGAAAGAACATGGCTGAATTAAAAGATGTGGTAATTGTCTCGGCATGCAGAACTCCCATCGGAGAGTTCCTCGGATCGCTCAAAAACATGACCGGCGCCGAAATGGGTGCGGTTGTCTTGAAAGAATGCATCGATCGGGCCGGCATCGATCCCGATCTGATCGATGATGTCATCATGGGGCAAACCTGCCAGGATACCAGGGAAGTCAATGTGGCCCGGGTCGCGGCGCTCAAGGCCGGGTTATCCTACAAGGTCCCGGGCATGACCGTGAATCGCGTTTGTCCCTCTTCAATGGAAGCCATGGCGATCGCCACCGCGCAGATACAGGTCGGCAACTACGATGTGGTCCTGGCCGGCGGCACCGACAGCATGTCCCAGGTCCCCTATATCCTGAGGACCCACCGGGCCGGCACGAAACTGAGGGACGACAAGCTGGTCGATTCCCTGTGGGAGGGGATGAAGGGCGGCGGAAACCTCATCATGGGTCTGACCGGTGAGAACCTGGCCGAGAAATATAACATTTCCCGACAGGAGCAGGATGAATTCGCCCTGCGGAGCAACCAGTGCGCCCAGAAGGCCATCGAGCAGGGTTATTTCGAGAAGGAAATCGTTGCGGTGAAGATCCCCGGAAAAGGCGGGAAGATCACGGAATTCAAGGTCGATGAAAGGCCGAAGTTCAACCTGACCATGGAAGACCTGGCCAAGCTGCCGCCGACCTTCAAGGAGGGGGGCACCATAACGGCCGGCAACGCCTCAGGGTTGAATGATGGGGCGTCGGCGATGCTCATGATGTCCGCGGACAAGGCCAAGGAGCTGGGACTGAAGCCCCTGGCGCGGATAGTGGGGGGATCGGTCGCCGCGGTTGAGCCGGAGCTGATGGGCTACGGTCCCGTGCCTGCCACTGAAAAGCTCTTCAAAAAGACCGGCCTCAAGCTTTCGGACATCGGATTGATCGAGGTCAATGAGGCCTTCGCCGCCCAGTATCTGGCCGTTGAAAAGCTGATGGGATTGAACAGGGAGATCACCAATGTCAATGGCGGCGCCATAGCATTGGGCCATCCCGGCGGTCCCACGGGATGCAGAATTTCAATAACACTGCTCTATGAAATGAAAAGAAGGGGCGTGTCGCTGGGATTGGCGACTCTCTGCGGGGGCAATGGTCCCGCTCGTTCGGTGATCATAGAAGCGCTGTAAGGACGACCGGAGATGAATCAAGGGGCTTGCTCATAAAAGCGGATGTTTTCCCTGACCAGAGTTGATACGAGGAGAAAAAGATGAAAGACGTTTATATTATCGGTGCGTATTCGAACGAGTTCAAGAAGTATCCGGACAAGACATTCCGCGATCTGACCCGGGACGCCTATGTCGGGGTCCTGGAGGATGCCGGGATGACCAATGGAGACGAGATACAATTCGTCTATTTCGGAAATGCCGCCATGAACGTGTTCGGCCAGGGAAGCATCCGCGGGCAGGTCTGCTTTGTCCCCCTCGTGAGGGAAAAGCTCTTCCCGGAGCGGGTCCCCATCATAAATGTGGAAGGGGCCTGCGCCACCGGTTCCATGGCCATTCATTGCGCCTGGAAGGATATCCTGAGCGGGGAGAGCGACCTGGTCCTGGCCCTCGGCGTCGAAAAGCTCTTTATTCCCGATGACCCGGCCCGGAGCCTTGCCATTTTCGAGCAGGGAGCCGACTGCCTGAACAGGGATGAGACGGTTGATAATTACAAAGAAATGGCCCATTTAGTGGGCAGGGAATTTGAGACCGGCGCCAATCGCAGCTTTTTCATGGATACCTACGGCATGCAGGCCCTGTATCATATGAAGAAAAACGGCACGACCCAGCGCCAGATCGCCTGCGCGTCCTCCATTACCCACAAATACGGGACGATGAACCAGAAGGCCCAGATAAAAATTGAAATGACCGTGGACCAGGTGCTGGAGGATCGCCTGGTGTCGTATCCGCTGACGAGGGCCATGTGTTCGCCCATCGGTGACGGGGCGGCGGCGGTGCTGTTATGCTCTGAAAGCTATTTGAAAAACCTGCCTCCGGTCGTTCGGGGCCGGGCGGTGAAACTGAAGGCCAGCACCTTCACCAGCGGAAAGTACAAGTCCTTTGACGAGCCCAGTCTCTGCCATATAGCCGGGAAAAAGGCCTATGAGATGGCCGGGATCAAACCCGCCGATATCGATCTGGCGGAAGTTCATGACGCTACATCCTTTGGCGTAATTTACCAGTCGGAAATGATGGGATTTTGCGAGATGGGGAAAGGCGGACGCTTCGTGGAGTCGGGGGGCACCACCCTCGAGGGAACAACGCCTGTCAACACCAGCGGCGGCCTTGTATCCAAGGGACACCCCGTGGGCGCCACCGGCATATCCATGGTCTATGAGCTTGTCACGCAGCTGCGCGGCGAGGCGGGACAGAGACAGGTGAAAAATGCCGAATTCGCCCTGCAGGAAAACGGGGGAGGAGTGATCGGGACTGAGGAAGCGGCCTGTTCGGTTATGATACTGCAGAAGGACAACTGAAAGAATCATGAAAATATTTTAAGAACAGCACCCGGAAGAGGCAGCGCAATGAAATACAAGCAGGCTCTTAAATTATATGTTTTTTTATTACTGTTTTCACTCATATTCTATCTGACTGTCCTCCACATATATGGCCTCCTTCCAAATGCCGGCGCGGCTCTGCTGGGCGTTATGATCTCCATCCATGCATTCTTTCTAATCGGGGTGATTAAAAAAAATCATACGGTGATCGATACGGCCTGGGGCTTGAGTTTCATCATCGTGGCCCACGTCACCTTCTGGATGCAGCCGGCCCATGGCATCGCCCAATGGATTACCCTTGCCCTGGTCACGATCTGGGGCCTGCGGCTGTTTTTGCACATTCTCTCCAGGACAGTGGGAAAAGAGGAGGACCCTCGGTATCGCCAGATGCGGGAGCAGTTGCAAATGAAGAAGCATGCGCTTTTAATGAGCTATGTCCGCATTTATCTTGTCCAGGGAGTGCTCGCCTGGATCATCGCGGCGCCGATTGTGTTCATACACTCGATGGATCAAACAGGCGTGTTTCCCCTTTGGCAGGTCGGCGTTGCCCTGTGGATCATAGGTTTCCTTTTCGAGGTCGTTGCTGACCAGCAGCTGAAAAGCTTTCTGGCAAAGAGCGAGAACCGCGGGCGCATCATGACCGGAGGGCTCTGGAAATATTCAAGGCACCCCAACTACTTCGGGGAGGCAACGCAGTGGTGGGGCATATACCTGATCGCCGCCGGATTCGAGGGGGGATGGGTGACCTTTTTCGGTCCGATGCTTATCACCTTCCTGCTCCTCTATGTGTCCGGCGTGCCGCTGGCGGAGAAGCTGATCAGCGGCTTCCCCGGTTTTGAGGAATATAAAAATCGTACGAGCATGTTCTTCCCCTGGCTCCCCCGGAAGGGGAAGTGAGGGCGGATTGCAAGTCATGGACGGATAAGTGTATGAAGAAATCAGACAAGGATCTTGAAAAATATTGCCGTATGGCCCTCGACGCGGGGGTTGATGATGCCGTTGTCATCTCTCCGGGCAGCGTTGTGACAGCGCCCTGGGTCCGCATGAAGTGCCAGTTCGGGTGCCCCCTGTACGGGAAGGGATACTGCTGCCCGCCCCATACACCCACCCATGACATGACGCGGGCCATGGTGGATGCGTACCGACGGGCTATTCTCTTTCACATCGAAGCCCCTAAAACGCCGGAGCGGGGCAGCCGCTACAGGAAGCTCATGGAGATGCTGGTCGACCTGGAAGGGACTCTGTTCAAGGACGGCTACTACAAGGCCTTTGTGTTTCTGTCCGGCCCCTGCATCCAGTGCGCTAAATGCGGATTAGTGACGGGCGCTCCCTGTGTTCATCCGGGACGCACCAGGCCCGCCATGGAGGCCTGCGGCATCGATGTGTTCCAGACGGCGCGAAACAACGGTTTTTTCATCGCTACGCTGAGGGAAAAAGCGGATACCCATAATGACTATTGTCTCATGCTGGTGGATTAGATGGCGTGACCGCTCAACGCTGTATTTCGATGACAGGAGCTGACCATGATATTCGACGCATTTCATCTCAACGACAAGACGGCTTTGATCACCGGAGGATCGAGGGGGATCGGCAAGGCCATCGCATTGAGCTTTGCGGAAGCGGGCGCCAATGTGGTCATTTCAGGCCGGACCCAGGCGGATCTCGATGCCGCGGCAGCGGATATCAGGTCCCTGGGCGTATCCTGCCTGCCCGTCGCGGCCCATGCGGCCAAGAGTGAAGAGCTGGATCTCCTTGTCGAAAAGGCGATGAAGGAATTCGGGAGAATTGACATACTGGTCTGCAACGCGGCGACGAACCCCCAGTTCGCTGATATCATCGATACTGAAGAATGGGCGTGGGACGCCGTGATGAATCTGAATCTGAAGGGCTACTATCTGCTCTGCAAAAAAGTTGCCAAAATAATGATCGGCCAGGGCGGTGGCTCCATCATCTTTGTCGGTTCCACCAACGCGTTCAAGCCCAACAAGGGAGTGGGAGTCTATTCCGTCAGCAAGGCGGGCGAACACGCCATGGCGCAGGTCCTGGCCTTTGAGCTGGGGAAATACAAGATCCGCGTCAATGTCCTTGCCCCGGGCGCCACCAGGACCGACATGATCAAGGGGGCCCTGGAAGCAAACAATGGCGTTCTGGAACGGTCCCTCGTGAAGCGCACGGCCCTTGGGCGAATCGCTGAAACCGATGACGTGAAAGGGGCGGCGCTCTATCTCGCATCCGACGCGTCGGCCTTCGTCACCGGCCAGGTTCTCGTGGTGGACGGGGGTGCAGTGACTTATCAGTATTGAAGATGCGCAAGAGGCGGCGGTTTATTAAGGCTGGGGTTCCGGATGCGATAACGTAACATGATACATGAGCCGGCATCTACCAGTAATGACCGTGGGGGTTGAAGGCAGGGAGTATAATATGGAAATAAGCGAACGCACAGTACGGGGATACCATCTTGACCAGCATGGCCATGTGAACAACATCCGCTACATGGAATTCCTGGAGGAGGGACGTTACGTATTCCTGGACAAGCATGCCGCACAGATGGAGCTCTGGAAAAGCCGGGGACTGGCCCTTTTTATCGTCAATATCAACATCAATTACCGGCGGCCTTCCTTCCTGGGGGATGTTCTCCAGGTTTATACCGGGATCCGCACGCTCCGCAGCAGGAGCGGCGTCATCCATCAGCGCATACTGCGCCGGGGAACCGATGAGGGGATCGTCGAGGCTGATGTAACCTTCGTGGTCGTTGATACAGAGCAGGAAAAGGCGCTCCCCATCGACGGCCTGCTCCACACGGAGCTTGCGGCAATGTCGGAGCCTTATTCATTCTTGAATGGATAGCGCCGATCAATCCCATGCCATACTGGAAAGACGGGGAGGCTGTCACTGATGTATTCAATCTGACCGCCGGCATAAGAAATTCTTAATTAATTGGAAAAAAAGTTGACAGCTTTAATAAAAGTTTATTTAATTAACATAAGTTAACAATGTTAATTAATCAAATGTGATTAATACCGCAAATGGTCTTTGACATGGGAACAATGGCCGGTGATGCAATCCAATGCTGAAGAATAACGCTGAAACCGATCAAGGGCGAATTTTGAATACTATTAACAGGGAAATGGGACCTCCTGTTTGAGTATAATTTTTTATTCTTTTTACCCCGCCGCTGATGGCGGCGGGGTAACTGTTTAATACAGGTGCTGCAAAGGTCGCCCGGGCTGTTCAGATCATCCGGAGATGAGGCGATTATCTTGGAATAATCGGTGCGGGAGGGGGCGGTTTTTTCTCTTGACAGGTATGGGTCACTGAAAACGATTATTGAATAAATTAATGGAAGAAAAAGGATTACTGAGCCTGGAGATGCAAGAAAGCCGTTAATCAAAGGTAACACACGATGAAAATCATCGAGCAAATGAGGAAATTGGAAGATACATAATAGCAATTACGCAATGAGACTCCGATAAAGGAACATCGAAAAAATTCATATGGATAGCGCCGTGTGGGCGTTTTTAACGGGAAAAATCGAATTTGCAGAGGTCCTTATTGGAGAGTGATAATTTCTAAAAATATTGGTTAGATATATGGCCACGACAAATAAAAAGCGCAAAGTTGACGACTCAATGAATTTTTCAAAGCTGAAGGTAATTGAGCGTGAAAACAAGAAAGACCTGATCATAAATGCCGCTGAAAAGATTTTTACCGACATACCCTTTGACAAGGTGACGATGAGGCATATCGCCAAGGATGTGGGAATAACCGCCACGGCGATCTATCGATATTTTTCAGATAAACAGTCGCTTTTCGCTGAAATCTACGCCCGAAGCAACAATCGTTTGTTGTCTAAAATCAAGGAGATCATAGATTCAAATCAGGATTTTTTATTGGAAGAAGTCACCCTGGCCATCATCGACCATTATTTGCTGGAGCTCGAGGA
This sequence comes from Spirochaetota bacterium, assembly GCA_017999915.1. NCBI lineage: Bacteria > Pseudomonadati > Spirochaetota > Spirochaetota bacterium. The sequence goes on along the minus strand of JAGNKX010000001.1, from coordinate 35,248 downwards.
ACAGAATTTAAAAATGAGGACCCATCTCCTGATCGATGATACGCTGAATGAGGAGGTCCTGGGTATTGTCACTGAAAGCTTTCGTGAGCTGCTTATCGAGATAGTTAAATATTTTTCCCGCTTTAATCCGAACATCGATACGCGGTTGCTTGCCCGCATGTACATTGCGTCGCTCATCGGTTATTTGATCACCTTCAAAAATTATCCAAGCAATAACCATGAGGAAGCGATAAAAAACATGAAAAAATTCGGCAAGAAGCTGTCCGGTATGTTCGAGGCACAGATTATCCCGCAATGAGTAAAGATAAGAAAGTGATTGTGGCGGTGACAATGGCGATGAATGCCCCCGCCGTCAATTGGGGCTGATAATACGGGGATGAATCGTTACGGTCGCGATACCGTGTAGATGACGTAGACGTCATTCTCCTTCATATGGTAATATAGCCTTTTGCCATCAGCGGTCAGGGACGGCGCTTCCACAAAGCCGCTTATTGCGCCGATCCGCTGCGGCGCGCCGAAGGGCTCCGCTGAGGATGCGCGCCTCGCCATGAGTATCTCAACATTCAAAGGGCAGAGCTGAAGGCGCGTGAAGAAGAGCTCCAACCCATTATCTCCAATCGACGGGGCGTACTCAAGGCAGCGGGAGGTGTTTACCGAGGCCATAATGGCGTCGGAGTTGGTGACTTTGTAAAAGGCGCTTCCCGTTTTATGGGCGATGCCGATATCGGACCTGTCCGGGATTGATCCCCCGGAAAAGTGAGCGTTCACAAAGTAAAAATCATCGCCACCGGGACTCACTTCGCCGTCCATGATGATCCATCCCGTTGATTCGATGTAGAAGTCGCCGTCAAGGTGAACGGGCGTGGAAACCGTTCCTCCCGAAAAAGTCCCTGTCATGACATTGTGATAGTCGGCCGGCCAGTCCCTGGTGGAAATGTAATAGAATTTGTCGCCCGTATCCATGCTCGCCACCGCGTCAAGGTGGGGCGGGGTGCCGTTTACATTCCCGATTTTCCCCTTGTAAGTGAAGGTCGTATCAGTGACCCTTTCCGCGTAATGGAGTGAAGTGTCCTGGCCATCGTTGAGGCTGTTGAAAAAAAGATAGATGGTGCCGGCGGTGTTTCGTGTTATGAAGGGTTCCATGGCATGGCCGCTGTATCCATTAATAACGACCTTTTGCGGATTTGTAAACTCGTTATTGACCGTGGTGCTGCCGCAGGAGCCGAGGCAGTTCAGCAGGACGAGGAGGCCCAGGGGATTCCCCTCTTCCTTTTTTTTCGCGCACCCTGAAACAGCGGTTCCCGCCAGGACGGCGGCGCACAGTATCGCGATGCTTCGGCGATGTATGGCCCTTCTTGTCGCTTTCATGATATGACACCCCTTTACCGGGTCCGGCAGGCTTTAATCGGAGTCAGGGGCATGCCGGGATAAACCGGATTAATATACTGATTTTTCTCCGGAGCGGCAAATAAAAATGTGGAATCCGGATTCGGGAGAGCCTGGTTTTAACGGCAGGGAGGCTGGGCGGAATTATTGCTGATGTGGGTGGCGGTCAGGTTAATTCCTCAGGCGCGGCGGCGCCACGCAGACCCGCCGCATCCCCTCCCGGAGTGATATGGCGTCGGCCGGGCAGAAGCGTGCGCAGACGCCGCATCCGATGCAGGAGCTCTCTTCGCGTACCGCGATGCCGTCGTCATTGAGGGCGATGGCGTCCACGGGGCAGCGGTCGACGCAGATCCCGCAGCCGGTGCACGACGCGGCGTCAATCACCGAAAGGTACATGGTGGAGTTGATCATGGGGGAGGCGCCGTTCCGCCAGAGGGTGAAGGTGTCGCAGCAGTCCTTGCAGCAGTTGCAGATGCTGTTTTCCTCCTTCTCGATGTTAGAGCCGTTGTGGAAGGCCTTGTGCACCAGGCCAGCCTCCTCGACCCGCTCCATTATTTTTTTCGCTTCCTCCTTTGTCACCCTGCGGGCGAAGCCCTGGCCAATGGTGTGTCGCGCCGACTTGCCGAAGGTGAAGCAGACCTCCGTGGGAGCGCCGGTGGCGCAGGCGTGGCCCAGGACCTTCGTGTAGTTGCGGCAGAAGCAGTGGCCCACGGCGATGTCGTCGTACTTGTCGATGATCTCGCCGACCGTTTTCGAAGGGAGGATATGCTCCTCCGCGGTGATTTGCTCGTTGATAATGATATTGATCTTCTTTCCGCCTTCCGCGGTGAAGACCGGCACCGTGCGGTCGATGGGAGGCTGGTGCTCGAAGATCGGGAGCAGGTTGTCGTAGTTCCCCTGGATGAGGTCCCGGAGCTCGCCCAGGAGGACATGGTAGAGCTTCGCGATCTTTTCCAGGTCCTTCAGCCTCTCTCCTTTCGGGAGCTCGTTCATGAAGGTGTATTCGAAGGTGCCCACGATGATGAGGGGGAGCAGGCGGTATACCATGACGCCCCTGGTGTTGGGCTGGTTGAAGATGATCCCTTTCTTCGCAAGGGCCGCTGTTTTTTTCTCGATCTCTTCGTCCGTCATGCCGGAGGTGGCCCGTATCTCGTCCGCTGAGAGGGTCGTCTTGGCGCCGTAGTTCCTGACGACGAATTCGGCGTCGTCCTCGTCAAGATAGAACTTCACTATTTCGATGAGGGTCGGCGTTACCTGGAACGGGACCATGCCCGCCCGCGCGATGATGCCGGCTGCCGCGCGGTATTTTTCTTCGACATCAGGCTGTAAGGTCATGGTGCCCTCCCGGTGAAATTTTTGCGAACGTCAAACAATATCTTCCAGAACCGAGGGCCAGTCAAGTAGAATCCATCCGCCCCTGGAAAGTCATGGCCGGTCCGTACAAAATATTTTATGGTAGACAGATTTTCAAAAATCATGCAGCATCTGGGCGGTGCATTTAAGGCATGGCGATGATTGTTGCTCCGGGAAATATTGTGGATTCGTTCATTAATATTAATGTATATAATGCGCTGAATATCTATATCGTGCCCCCTTTCCTCTCCCTGGTTCTCGGGATAACCCTGGCCGTCATCTCCATCGCAAAGGGCAAGTTGAAGGCGGAGAATGTCCTATTCTCGTTGTTGTGCATCTGGTGGTCGCTGCTGAGTCCCGTGTTTATCTGCCACCACCTATTCAGGGGAAACGAGGAGCTTCTCCTCGCTATCGAGCGGCGTGTCCATTTTTTTTACGTATATCTTCCTCCCTTAAATATTTTATTTTTCTATAAAATAACCGGTATCAGGAGCAGGTTCATTTTGCCGGCGATGTTTGTCGTTAGTTTTCTTCTTTCCTTGACGACTTTTACCGATTACTATTTTTACGGTTTTTATGAATATTCCTGGGGGTATATAGCTAAAGGAGGCATTGCCTTCCATATTGTGGCTCTGTTTGCGTCAATATTCATCATCTACTTAATTATTTTTTTCATCAGAAAGATCAGAACTGAAAAAAACCATATACTTCGCCTGAAACTCAAGTATATCCTGTTTTCTTTCATTTTGATTGGTCTCCTTACGCTGGCAAACATTCCTGCAATAAACGGCATCGACGTATACCCTTTCGGCAATATGATGTTCCTCCCCCTGGCCTTTCTCGGATACGGCGTATTGAGCTACCGCCTGATGGATATACGAAGCGTTCTCCACGTCACCCTCATGTGGGCCATCATGTCTTCGCTCATTATCATCCCCAACGTGATCCTCTTCATGGTCCTCTATCCGTATCTGATAACCAGAAGCCCCGGCGGCCTCTTAGCCATAGGGGCGGCCTGGTTTTATTGCAACTACCTCTACCTGTCGAGAACCCAGCCGCTGATCGACCGGTTATTCAACAAGGGTAAATACGATCTCCACAAGATTGAGAGCCTCTTTATTGATAACATTTCACGCCTTAAAAGCGTCGATAACCTGCTGGAACAGTTCATCGACGTGATAACGAAATCCCTGGCCTTCAGGTATGGCACGGTCATCATATGCCGGGAGGATGTGCGTTCGGTCCTTCATGGCGAGTTCGCCTTTGTCGGGCTTGATGAGGAGACATCGGAATGGTTTGTGCGGACAAATCACATGGTGGACAGGGACATGGTCGAATCAAAGGAAAGCTACGCGGAGATTCGCGATCGCCTTAGGGTCGTATTCTCGCGCCATAACGCCCGGTACCTGATACCCATTGTGCAAATGAACGAACTGGCGGCATTGATGGTGCTGCCCGAGAAACAGAACCTCCGGCAGCTGAAGCATTACGAGGTGGTCTTTATCAATAACATCCGCTCGGCCCTTGTCATCTCCATAGAAAACGCCATCATGTACGGCAACCTGAACATGCTCAAGGATAACCTCGAGCAGATCGTCATTGACCGCACCAGCGAGCTCATCGAGGCGCGGGACCTGCTCCTCCATGACATTGAGCTGGCGCGGAAAATTCAAATGGCGCTCCTCCCCCAGAAACTGCCCCGGCTGGAGCGCGCTGAAATACATTACAAGTATGTTCCCATGATGGGCGTGGGCGGTGATTTTGTCGATATCTTGATACCGGGTCGCGACAGCCATGATGCCGGGGGGAACGCCGTCTGCTTTTTTATCTGCGACGTTTCGGGCCACGGCGTGTCCGCCGCCCTCACGGCCGCAATGGTAAAAATGACCCTTTCATCATGGGAGACGGACGCCGGGAACCCCGCACGCCTGCTCGAGAATATAAGCGGTTCACTGAAGGGTAAGACTGGCGGCAATTTCATAACCGCCATTTCATGCTATGTCGAACTTGAAACGGGAAGGCTGGTCTATGCCAATGCCGGCCATCCGCCCCTCATCATTGTACGCTCAGGCGGCATAATCGAATTGGTAAAAACAAAGGGCAGGCTGATGAGCGATCATATACAGCCCGATTGCGAGGATGCCGCAGTGCCCCTTCATGACAATGACGTCATCGTGCTTTACACCGACGGGATCATAGAGGAGCGGGCCGGTGACGTGTTCTACGGAGAGGAGCGTTTCTTCAAGGTATTGCGATCAAGCCATCGAGGCACCGTTGAGGAGTTGTGCTCGGCTGTCTACAATTCGGTGATCGACTTTAAAGGAAACAACATGTTTGATGACGATTTTACCATCCTCGCGATGAGATACCGGTCAAAGCGGTAGACTCTTCACGGTGTTCCGCACTGACTTTTTAATCACGGCAGTGATCGCAGGAGCATGACAGCGAATTGTTCCACGCCTTTTCAAAGGATTCCTTCCCCTCCCGAAAGGCGAACCAGGCGATGCCCAGGCTTCCAATGATATCTATGTATCCGATATGGAAAAGCTCGTAGAGCACGCTTGCGCCGAGAAGTATGAAGGAGAGATAGAAGCATGTTTTGGTGCAGTTTGCGTCGGCGATGATGGGAGCCGAGTTGAGCTTCTTCCCTGTTTTCAGCTTGAAGGAGTAGAGGACCCACATGGTGGCGATCGATAGGGACGATATGATGATCCCGACAAAGGTCGTGGCGGGCCTCATGCCATAGATGATGTTGAGCGCGGAGCCGACGACCAGGCCCGCTGCGAGGAGATAGAAACTGCCCCCGGTTATGTACAGGGCCCGGCGCTCGAAGCGGTCGCGCTCGGTCACGGGATTGCGGCCCATGCGCCACACCATGTGGCCGATGCCGAGGCCGGAGATCACTTCCACGAAGCTGTCCACGCCGAAGCCGAAGAGGGCCAGGGTGTCGTCAGCGTATCCGAAGATGGTGGAAACCAGCCCCTCGCCGATATTATAGACCACGGTGATGACGCTCAGGATTAAGGCCGTCCTGAGGAGACGGGAGGTTTGGGGATCGTAGGCGCCGGTGCTCATCGGATATAACCCGATACGGATCCATACGATTTGTAAAGTAAATAATCAGCCGCAGGGTGAAATCCCGCGGCTGAAATATGATCAAGCCGATGCCGAGGCCCGCTCCCGGTTAACCTCTCTCAGGAGCTTCAGCTTTGTGAAAAGGCCGGCCCCATCCCTCACGGCGGCCAGGATAGCCTTTTCAGCCGGCGTGGTATGGGGCTCCAGGTCGATGCCCAGGCCCAGGGGATAGGAATTCTCCCTGCTCACGGCCCCGAATTTCTTCACCAGCTCTTCGTAGGTGTTGTTCCTGAATTCCGCAGGAATGGTGTAGCCCGCCTCGATCAGGCCGAGCCTCTTGGCGGATGCGAGGAGCTTCTTCTGGAAGGCCGAGTCTGCAAGCTCGATCATCGCCTTGGCCCGCTCGCTGATGGTGACGTACCTGACGCACCGCCACCCGTATTCGGTCACCACGTAATCCATCTTGTTCCGCGGCACGCCGATGGCGTTGGAGAGCACCGGCAGGATATTGGATAGCTTCGGCGCACCCTTTTCGTCGCGGTAGGCGCTCCTCAGGCAGAGTATGGATTTGCCGCCCGGCGACTTCATCGCCGATTCCTGGAACTCGAACTGGCCGCCCATGCCGGTGTATTGCATGAAGCGGTCTCCCTTTATCACGCCCTCGGACGCGCACTGGTTGAAGAGGTCCATCTGCAGGGTGCTGTTCACGGCGTGGAACAGGGGCAGGGTCCGAATGTGCTCGAAGTTATTGGTGGTGTGCACCGAGGTCATGAAGATGTCCGGGTTGCCGTCGACGAAGCGGTAGAGCTCGTCGCTCCCCACCACGAAGGAGCCGGTGACCAGGGCCCCTTTGTCGTCGCGCCGGTTGATGACGCCGTTCCGTATGAGGTACATGAAGGCGGGTGATATCATTTCCGACACGCCGTTGATCCCGGTCCTCCCGTAGCTCTTCAGCCAGTAGGCTATGGCGTCCGCCATCTGGCCGATGCCGATCTGCAGCGTCGCGCCGTCCGGGATGATGCCGGCCACGTGGCTGCCGATGGCATGCTCCACGATCCCGAGGGCCTGGTGGGGCATGCTGTACAGGGGCTCGTCGCTCTCAATGACGTAGTCGATCATGTCCGACGGGATGTCCCCGTCGCCGGGGCACCAGGGCATGTCTTTCGTTTCGATGACCATGACGACGCCGCCCGCCGCCTTGACGTCCCGGATCGTTCTTGTGACCACGTCCGTGTTGGTGCCGCAGTTATATTTTCCGTCGCGGCACGACGCCTTCATGGCCACCACGTTCACGCCCCGCGTGACGAGGACCTCGTTGACGTCGCGGAAATTGATGGGCGTGTAGTCTATCTGCGCCGTCGGCACCACCGATGAAAAGCCGGGAAAAAAATAGAAGCTGTAGAACTTGAGGTAATCCGGCGTCGGCTCGCCCTTCTTCGCGGCGGCCAGGCATTCGTCGATATAGGAGAAGGTGGTGTAGGAACGGTATATCCTTTCGAAGATCGGGTTCATGAGCCTGGCCTTCATGCCCCCGGGCAGTTCCGGCACCTGGAGCACCAGGGCCGTCAGTATGTACAGGTCTATCTTCCCCTGGCGGGCATAATCGGCAAAACAGTTGAGGTATCTGTTCCCCGCTCCGACGCCGAGAGGCGAAAGGGCGAATATGGTCCGACCAAGTTTTTCTACGGCGAGACCTACGGCTTCTTCCGGAGACGCGCAACGCTTCATATGATTCTCCCCTTATTCCGCATGGTGTGTTCGGGCGCCTGTTGGGAGCGCCTTACTGTTATACAGTAGGCATATTTCAGAGTAAGAATCAATGACCGGAAACGCATGAGGAGTGACGAATTGCGAAAACTACTCCATGGGGGGCCGGCTCCCGTTGTTCAATACATCGGCGCGGTACTGGGCCGGCGTTGAACGGGTCCATTTCTTGAAATTTCGGTGAAAGACGCAGGGCTCGGAAAATCCGAGAACAAAGGCGATATCGGCTATTGACATGGCACGGTCCTTGAGAAAATTGATGGCCATGTCCATTCGCACCGAGTCCACGATGGACCGGTACGACGATCCCTCTTCCTTCAGCTTCTGCTGCAGGGAGCGGACGCTTATTTCGAGCCTGCCGGCGATCTCTTCAATCGTCGGAATAATGCCGGGTATGCTCTGGATGATGCATTTGCCGACTTTCGCGGAGAAGGTGTCCTGCCGGCAGAGCTGGCTCTGCAGATCTTTCGCGTGCTTTTCAAAAACAAGGAGGAGGTCCCGGTTGGGCTCGCGGACCCGTATCGCCAGATCGCTTTGGGGAAGGATGATAAGGTTTTCTTCGCACCCGAACCTGACGGGGCACCGGAAGATCCGCGTGTATTCGGAAGCGTCGCCGAAGGGCTCGTGGGTGAAGCGAATTTCCTTCAGTGCGAGGTCCACGCCGGAAAGCTTTTTCGCGTAATAGACCATGGAGGCGCACTTCGATTCAAGGTACTGCTGCCTGAAAAAAGGGGAGCCGTAACGGATGACGATGGAGACGTAACAGGTCCCTCCCTCGCACCGGTAATCGGTCTTTGATATGTCATCCTGGATGATTTCATAACGGCAGTATTTCTTGAGGGTCTCCTCGATGGTCCCGCAATTCATCATGATATAATTGAGTATGTTGGCGGGACCTTTCTGGATCATCTCGCCGTAATGCAATCCGAAGTGACGGTCAGCAGTAGCCTCGTAGGCGCGGGTGAAGATGGTCTCGAGATTGACAAGGGGGACCCTCCGGTCGGGGTGTCCCATGATGGCGGGGTCAAGGCCGATGCCGGAGAAAAATTCGTTCTTCGAAATTCCCTGCTTATCCAGGTACTCAAACAGGACTGCGAGTTTTGAGGCGGATAGCGAATATGCGGCAGTTAGTTCCATGATTCAGACACTGTTCCCCCATTCGACGGTCCTATGCGTGATTATAACGGTCGCCCGGACTGTTCCTCTATGGATTGCATACATACTATCAACTTGATTGGTTAACCAACCAATTGTATAAAAGAAAAGGTAGAAAATTAAAAAATTGCAAATCCATGTATTTGTATACAATCCATATGATCTGTGACAATCATTTACATGTCAAGTAGAAGATGTTAATAATCAGGATTCATGCATTCCAGCAAAAATGCCGGTGGAATGGAATTGGACAACAGTCAAATCGATAAAACCCGAATAACATAAACAGGTTTTCGTTGCATTACCCGGCAAGGTGTTCGACGAGTATCTTGATGCCGATGGCGACAAGCATCAGGCCTCCAACGGCTTCGGCCCGCCTGCCCACGAGGGGCCCCACGCGCCTGCCGATGGAGATGCCGATGACCGAGAAGAGGGCGCACACGGCGCCGATGATGACGCTGGGAAGGAGGATGGGACGTCCCAGGACGCCCAGGGAGAGCCCCACGGCAAGGGCGTCGATGCTGGTGGCCACGGCCAGGACGATGAGGGACCATCCCCGGGAGGGATCTTTGGCCTGGTCGCATGATTCTTTCTCGTGAGAAAAGGCCTCGTAGATCATCTTGAGGCCGATGAATAAAAGGAGCCCGAAGGCGATCCAGTGGTCAAAGGTCTTTATGTAGCCTTCGAGGTATCTCCCGCCGAAATACCCGAAGATGGGCATCATGAACTGGAACAGGCCGAAATGGAAGGCGAGGCGGAAGTAATGCCTGAAACCGGGATTGACGATGACCATGCCGCAGGAGACGCACACGGAAAAGGCGTCCATGGCCAGGGCTACGGCGACGATGAGAACGGATAGGAAATCCATGGCCATTTGTACGGCCCGGGGCGCGGGGAGTCCATCAGAATAATCGGCGGCGTTAAAATTTCAGAGGCGGTCCCGGATCGCTTCGACGGGGACCTGGTCCATTAAGAAGGTTTCCGGGAGGTCTTCCACCCTTGTTTTCTTTCTCATGAAGACCTTCCCGCTCCGGACATCCATCAATATTTTCCGGGAGAAGGTTCCTCCGGTGTCGCACTCATCCAGCCGGATGTCCTCCATTTCCAGGAAGAGCTTCGCTATCCTCACGTTCATGTTCGGCAGGGGCTCGCCGAGGCCCGTGCACCCCGGCGGCGGGGTCAGCATGGCGCCGCCGCCGAAGATCATCGCCCGCATGGTCGACCTGTCGGCCCCGAGGCCGGTGAGGTTTTTTAAAAGGATCTTCATGGCGGTTATGCCGTATCGCGCCGTCTTTTCCCTGGACATATCCAGATCGGATATATGGCCGGGAAGCATGAAATGGTTCATGCCCGACACGCGGTTCACCGGGTCATGGATGCACACGGAGACGCAGGACCCCAGGATGGTGAGGATCATTTCATCGCTATTCGAAACATGCCATTCGCCGGCGTGGATTACCTTGACCGGTTTCCCGTATACCTGGGCGCTGCTGTTGAAATACATGGCGGGATTACCTCGTTGTGAGAATATGATCGGCCTGGCTCTCTTGTTTTTTCCAGGCCGACAGGGTGCTGCTCATGCTGTCGAAATCCTTCGATTTATCGAAAAAGTAATCGGCTCCCAGGCTCAGGCATTTTTCCCTGAATTCGGGAGAGGAATAATTCGTGAGCATGGCGACGGTGCAGCCGGGGATCTCCTTTTTGACTTTTCGCAACAGGTTGATGCCGTCGCCCCCCTTGAGCCTGATGTCGATGATCATGAAATCCGGCTTGAGTTTCCTCGCGTCATGGAGGGCTATCATCTCTTCCCCCGCATGGCCCGCTATTTCCAGTCCGTCGATCGAGGATATCTTTGACTGGATCCGGTCTATCATCATGGGAGAATCGTCAACGATATATACTTTCATGGGGTCTCCCTCGTTTATTATGAAGTTGTTCATGATACCAGCCAGTATTCCATGATTGGTTGCGCACGGTGCCGCCAATGCCTCTGGGCGTGTGATCGGGTCATTGTGTCCATCTGCAATTAATATACAATATGCCGGGGATAAGGCTGTCAGACGCCGTATGTTTTAGGCTTTTCCAAAGTATTTTTAATTTGTAAGATTACAGCAGGCCGGTCATGGGATTGGGGAAAACGCGGATGTAATCCTTTGTCTTACAGGCGCGGAGATCTGTGGGGCCTAATCCAGCAGGTGGTTTTTCAGCGCGTAATGGGTGAGCTCCGAGTTGTTTTTCATTTTCATCTTGTCCAGGATCCGGCGCCGGTAGGTGCTGACGGTCTTGACATTCAGGAACATCTCTCCGGCAATCGCCGAGACCGGTTTGCCCGAAGCGATCTTGCACAGAATCTGGAACTCCCGGTCTGAAAGGTTTTCGTGAAGCGGCTTGTCCGAAACCTCGTCGATGGTGGCGGCCAGGCGCTCCGCGATCGACTCGGTGATGTACTTCTTGCCGCCGGTGATCTTCAGCACGGCCTTGATAAGCTCTTCCGGCGCAGCCGCCTTGGTGAGATATCCCGACGCCCCCGCCTTCAGGGAGCGGACGGCGTACTGCTCCTCTGGATAAACGCTCAGGATAAGCACCGGCGTGGGGCATTTCTCGGCCTTGAGCTGCTTCAATATGTCCAGGCCGTCCCGTCCCGGCATGGCCATGTCGAGGAGGATCACGTCATAGCTGCTCTTCCTCACCTTGTCCATGAGCTCCTGGCCGTCTCCGGCCTCGTCCGCCGCGGCCATGTCCGGACATTCCTCGATTATCTGCTTGATGCCGGTACGGACTATGCGGTGATCATCGGCGATAATGACTTTTATTTTTTTATTCAACGGGACTATCCTATTGAAGCTGTGATAACCGCCGCGGGCGGCATCCATCCTGCACCTATCGAAAAACGGCCCCTGGCCTCTATGCAGAGTATGACGTATCGCGGCCGCTTTTCAAGTCTTTTTACTATCATAAAAAAAATTATAGACCGGCGTTTCCGGAGGGACGGACCGCCTCAATTCGGTATCGTGAGGGTGACTTTGGTCCCGGAACCCTCTTCTCCCAGGATGTGCAGGAGTCCACCGGCATGGCGCGCCCGCTCCCTCATGCCGATCAGGCCTATGGAGCGGGGATTGTGGAGCTGTTCCTCAGATATGCCGATGCCGTTGTCCCGCACGGTCATGACCATTTCCGTATCCGTTTTGACCAGGGATACGGTTATTTCCGTGGCGCGTGAATGGCGGACCGCGTTGGTGATGATTTCCTGGAAGATCCGGAAGAACGTTACGGCGATGTCGTTGTCAACGGCGATCTCTTCCGGAATGCTGTTGATGGCGAAATGTATCCCGGTCCTCCGGCGGATTTCGCCGCACTGCCATTCGATCGCGGGGCCCAGGCCGAGGTGGTCCAGGACGCCGGGACGGAGCTCGGCGCAGATGTTTTTCACGTTTTCCAGGGTCTCGTCGATGAGCTGCACCATGGTTTTGGCCTTGGCGGCAAGGCCGTCGCCGGCGGGCCCTTCCGGCAGGTGGCTTATGAGCCAGGATGAGTCGATCCGCAGCGCCGTGAGGGCCTGTCCCAGGTAATCGTGCACTTCCCGGGCGATGCGTTTCCGCTCCTCTTCGCGGATCGTCTCCATGTGGGCCGTCAGGTTCTGCAGCTCCTCGTTCCTTCCCAGGAGCTCCTGCTCCAGGCGGTGTTTGCTCAGGGCCATCTCTATGGTCGCGTGGATGGTTGACTCGTTGAAGGGCTTGATGATGTAGCCGTATGAGGCCGTTTTCGTCGCCCGCTGGATCGTTTCCTCGTCGGCATGGGCCGTAAGATAGATGATGGGGATGAAAAACCGCTCCATGATCTGCCGTGCAGTCTCGATGCCGTCCAGCTTTCCGATCAGAAGGATGTCCATGAGGATCAGGTCCGGTCTGTCGAGGGGGACCTGCCTGATGGCGTCGTCACCGGTGGTTACGACCTCCATCACCTCGTAGCCGTTTCGCCGGAGCAGGTTCGTTAAAAGATCGGCGATGATGATCTCGTCTTCAACGATCATTATTTTCGATGGTCTCTTCGCTCTCTGTTCCATGCCGCCTGCCGCTTATTAATTTTTTGTGATCCATGAAAAATCACATATGGATGTTCCCTTAATTATGAAGGGCTATCCGGTAATCACGGGGGATGCTTATTGAAAAGGAGGTGCCTTTCTCCCGTGAAAGCTTGATGGTGCCCTGGAGCTGCTTCTCGATGATCATGTGAACCAGGGTAAGCCCCGATGACTCCATTTTCCGGTAATCGACCGATTCAAGTATACCGATGCCGTTGTCGGATACCTGGGTTTCAATGGAACCGTTGGCCTTTGACATCCGGATGGAGATCTCGCCATGGTCCGTGGCGCCGGCGGGAAAGGCGTACTTGATGGCGTTGGTGACCAGCTCGTTGATCACCAGGCCGAAGGGTATGGCCTGGTCGATGCCCATGTGGATGTCGTCGATATCGAGGCGGTAGGTGATCCTGTTCATGGCCACGTCATACATGCAGAAGAGCTCCTCGATGAGGGACCGGGTGTAATCGTTGAAGTCGATCCTGGTGAAGTCCTCGGTCTGGTAGAGCCGCTCGTGTATCAGCGCCATCGAGTAAATCCTGTTCTGGCTGTCCTGGAACAGCCGCGCGATCTCCGGGTCGCGCACCTTGTCCGCCTTCATCCGGAGGAGGCTCATGATGATCTGCATGTTGTTCTTGACCCGGTGGTGCACCTCCTTGAGGAGGAGCTCCTTTTCCCTGAGGGACTCCTTGATTATTTCCTCTGCGATTTTCCGCTCGGTGATGTCGATGCCGAAGGAAATGGTGCCGGCGGGGCGGCCCTTTTCGTACAGGGCGCTGTTCTGCCAGGCGATGATGTGCTCCTCGCCCGTCTTGGTCAGAATGGGATTCTCGAAATTCTTAGGCCCCTCGTTGGAAAGGACCCTGTTGAATTCATCCCATACGGCCGGGTAACGGTCTTTCGGCGCCAGCACCTCGAACCAGCCGCTGCCGACCAGCTCTTCCTGGGTATAGCCGGTGATCTTTTCAGCCGCCTCGTTGAAGATCGTGATGTTCCCATTTGCATCCAGGCCGATGATCATGGCGTTGGCGGTCTGTATCAGGTTCTCGGCGTAATCTTTTGCCGCCACCAGGGCGTCAGCCTCCTCCATTCGTTTGGTGATGTCCTCGAATACCGTCGCGAAAAAACCCGGGGCCGGCGAAAAGGCCGAAATGCTGAAGTGTTTTTTCAGCGGCTCGAAATAGTCCTCGAAACGGGCCGGCTCCCCTGTTGTCGCGACCTTCTCATAGATGTCGAAATAGGGAGGCAGGGCGGTTCCGTAGGCATAGGTCGCTTTTTTGCCCACTATCTTTTCGCGGTCGATGCCGGTGTGGGCCGTGAAGGCCGGGTTCGTATCCATGATGATGTAGTCGATGGGCCTCCCCTTGTAGTTGTAGACCAGCTTGTGGATGGCGACGCCCTCGGTCATCGTCTCGAACAGGACACGGAACCGCTCCTCGCTTTTTTTCAGGGCGTCAACCATTTGCTTGTAGGGGGTGATATCTATCAGGAACCCTTCCAGTCCCGTGACTTTTCCGGCCATTATAACCGGATTGACAGTGTAGGTTATGAAACCTATGGTGCCGTCTTTGTTTTTCCTCGAAGATTCGCCATTCTCCGTCTCTCGTTTTTTCAGAATTTTGTCAATCAGGGTCTGGGTTATGGCCATATCCATGTCGACCTGGGCAATGGCAAGATGTTTTCCGATGACCTCGCGGGGCGAGGAATAGCCGTGCATTTTCAACCATGCGGAGTTGACATACTGGAATATCCCGTCGGTATCGGCGCGGAAGTATCCGGCGCCGGTGTTCTCGATGATTGTACGAAACCGTTTTTCACTTTCCACCAGCGCTTCCTCGGTGCGCTTGCGCTCGGTGATGTCGCTGATCAGGCCGTCGTAGGAAACGAGGCGGCCGCCCTCGTCGTAATGGGGCACCTGGGTGTCCCGCACCCAGCGGAGCGAACCGTCCTTGCGTATGATCCGGTGGTCGAATTCCGCAGACGGGTCCCCGGATAGTATGCGCTCCGCCCGGAGGCGGACCTTCTCCCGGTCATCCTCGTGGACCATCCGTATCCAGAGAAGGGGGTCCCGCGCGAGTTCCTCCGCCGAATACCCGGTGACCGCCTTGCACGCGGCGCCGTGGTTGGTGTTGACAGCCAGGCCGTCCAGTACCTCCACCGTGTAGATATAGTCCGTGACGGAATTGGTTATGCGACGGAACCGCTCCTCGCTTTCCAGGAGGGCCTTTTCCCCCTTGCGGCGCTGCATTATTTTATCCAGCTCGCCGGCCACCAGCTGCAGCTGTATGACATCGAGCTCGTCATAATCCTGTTCCTTGTTTCCCACCCCGATTATGAAACGGACCATGTCGCCATCCATGACCGGAATGCTCATGAACCGGCGCACCGGCGTGTGGCCGTCGGGGAGGCCTTTCCTGTTGGGAGAGCGGTTATAGTCGTTGTATACGACCGGTTTTTTTAACCGTATGCAGTCCACCCAGTTCCCGGCTTTTTCCATCGCATAGTGATCGCCGTAGGCCACGGTGCAGGTCTCCAGGGCCTTTTTGTTCCAAGTTGATAAAATGATTTTTTTCCCGTCCTCCGTGGTTTGATGAAAAAAACCGATTTCGCTTGATGTGAGGGAAACGGCTTTTTCCAGGACAAAATCGTAGAGCTCCCGGTCGGATAATTCGGGGGCCCGTTCGTGGAGCTCTAAAAGAATTTGCGCGCGGTCCCGTTCCGACCGCAGCGATTCCTCCCGCTTTTTTCGCTCCGTGATGTCCAGAAACGCGGCCAGTATCGCTATGGGCTTCCCCTTTTCGCCGGGGACCATGTTCGATGAAACACTGACCTTGAATCTGTCGCCGTCTTTTTTTATTGCCGTCACTTCTCCCTGCCAACTTCCCTCGGTGTAAAGGGTCCTCAGTATTTCAGAGGCATTGGAGGGCTTTTCCCGGTACTGTCTCGCGCGGGTCCCGAGGACCTCCTGGGCGCTGTCGTATCCCCAGAGCTTGAGAAATGCCGGATTTACATAGGTGATGATGCCGTTGAGATCCGAGATGGCCACCGCGTCTACGGAAGAGTCTATGGCCATGCTCTTTATCTGAAGGTCTTCCTCCGCTTTTTTCCGCTCCGTTACGTCATTGAGCACGGCGATGGACCGGATGATGTCGCCCTGGCGGTCCCGTTCGGCGATGGCCGATAATTCCGCTTCGATGATCCTCCCGCTTTTCGTGACAAACTGGCAGGGCACATCCATGCACATGCCGGTTTTGTAGAATTCGGGCATGCCGGTTCTCTCGGCGTAGGCCCGCGATTCCTCGGTGTGGAACTCCAAGAAGACATGGCCGATCACCTCCTCACGGCTGTATCCCATGACATTGAGCCACTGTTCGCTTGCGCCGATTATCCTTTCCTCGCGGTCGATGGAGAAGAGCATGACCGGCGTGTTGATATAGAGGTTGCGGTAGCGCTCCTCGCTTTCCTTCAGGGCCAGCTCGGCCTGTTTTCGTTCGGTGATGTCGATGGCGCTTCCCTCAATATAGCGGATTTTCCCGTCCGCATTCCTGACTGCCCGGGAGTTCATCGTTACCAAGAACACGCTCCCGTCCTTCCGGTACACCTCCGCTTCAAAATCGTGGGCCCGTCCTTTTTCCGCGAGCATCCTTTTCAGCCGTTCGCGATCGTCCGGGTTCACGTAGATCTGATGCCCGATATCGCCGGTTCTTTCCATCATCTCATCGGGCGAAGCATATCCGAACATGCGCGCCAGAGCCGGATTGACCATGAGAAAACGGCCCTCCATCGTTGTCTGATAGATACCCTCGATGGAATTCTCGACTATGGACCGGTATTTTTCCTCGCTTAATTTCAGGTCCTCCCGGGCACGCTCACCTTTGAGGAAGAGTGGCGCGATGTACAATATGCCGACGGCCACGAAAATCGAAAATAAAAGCTTGGTGAGCTCATAGGATATATCGGGTGCAACATCTCCATTCCCCATAATAACGTGATACAAAGGGGTAACCCTTCGCGCCATCATGAGAACCAGCACTATCGTGATCATGCTCCAAGCTATGCGCCTGTTGGTTTTAAAGATCTGGCGTATTGACATGATCAGGGCTGTGGCATGAATGGTGATCGAGGACGCCATGATCAGGAGAATTATTGCGTTTGATTCCATCATTGTGAAAATAGCTTCCCCCCTGCCGTGGTCGTGTTACGGGTGTATCCGGGGTCGGTCGCAATGATACGTAACCTGCATTTTAACAATGTTCTTGCGCTTAATATGAGCGTTATGCGCGACCGAGAAAGAGAAACAACGGGATTTATTTTTTTGTTACCCGCTTTTATAATAATAAGAAAAAAAACAGGTGTCAAGATAATATTAGTCTGATATCGTCCCGCGGCTTTATTCTTTTATTGCAAAAAAAGCAAATATAGATTGATTTTTATTATTCTGTTCCATATTTTGCCGTTCAGTGATTAAACATAGAGATATATAATTTTGGAGGATTTCATGATACTTCTTTTCCGTATCCTTCCAGAATGCAAATGTTCAGCAGGTAATCCGCCAGAACCCGGTTTTCCGGTGCCGGTGATTGAAATCTGACAGAGTTGCGGCTAGCGCCGGGTGACAGTGGCCCGGCAGCGGTACGGCGGCTTGTTACGCCCGGACAGGCAGATGATCCGGATCAATTTTCAGGACAGCAAAGGACAAAACAATGAAATGGTTAGTGAAGTTATCGATTGAATGGCCCAAGGCGGTCATAGCCGGCATCGTCGCCGTCACCGTCTTTTTCGCGGTGATGATCGGCACCAATTTTTCCATCAACGTCGACCCGATGAAGGCCTTTTCCCGCAAGATGGACGTCATCAAGTATTATCACCTGACCCAGAAGAAATTCTCGATGAAGGACATGATGCTTATCGGAATTGAGAACGAGAAGGAGGGCATCTTCAACGTGAAGACACTCCGCTACGTGGAGCAGGTGATAAGACAGTTCAAGAACCTGAAGGTCGAGAAAACCTACAAGAACATCATCACCGGCAAGAAGGAGACCGTTGTGGTCCCCTCCAAGCTTTCGTCGAATCAGATCATGAGCATCATCAACGCCGATGACGTCATGGTCAACAAGACCACCAACACCATCGTTATCGGGAACCTGACCAGCAGGGCCCGGCAAAAAGCCGGCATCATAGACAGCGATCCGGAGGAGATGAAAAGGCTCCCGAAAAGCGACGAGGATCTGAAAAAGCTGCTCCCCTACCTGGAAAAGGAGCTCATGGCGAACGACCTGCTGAGGGGAACCCTTTTCTCCGAGGACGGCAAGGCGTGCGCGATCATGGTGCCGGTGGAAAAGAGGATCGACAACAAGCTGGAGATCATCCGGCGCGAAATGACCTTCATGGTGGACGCGGCGAGGCTGAAGGACCGCTTTGAGGGAAAGGACTTCTATTTCCCGGCGAAGATTTATAAAACGAAGGTCGACGGCACCATGGTGGACGACGACTATATCAAGGATACGGTGGAGGACAACAAGGAGGAGATCCGCTCTTTCATGATGAAGCTCCTGAAGCCCTTCAAGAGGGACCACGGGGAATTTTACGAGTCATTGAAGAAGAAGGAGATCAACCAGGAATACCTCTCCATGGTATACAAGATGATCGAGAACGACAGGGTCTATGAAAAACCGGATGTTGATATCACCTACCAGGACTGCATCGACGACCTCTACCGGTTCGTCATAAGCCACATGGACCCGTTTTCCCGGAACAATCTCGAGTCGAAGCTGTATAATGTCCCGAACATCTATGATGTGGGAAAGATCTACGGGATATTCAACGACATAGCCGAGAAGAATAAACCCGCAAACATGGCGATCTATATCGCCGGCATGCCCGTTGCCGAGGCCCTACTTGAGGAATTCGTCGTGAACGACCTGTCCATATTCATGACCCTGTCCGCGGTCGTTATCCTGCTCATCCTTTTCCTCACCATAAGGACCCCCACCGGCATCTACCTTCCCCTCACGGCCGTGGTGATAAGCATCATCTGGCTCATGGGGGGGATGCTCATGGCGGGGATCGACTTCTCCTCCGGCACCATGGCCATGCCCAGTATCCTCATCGCCGTGGGAAGCTCCTATGTCATTCATTACCTGATACGTTATTATGAAAAGGTCGCGGGGAAGCCCGACGCCGATGTCAAGGCGGTCCTGCTGGAGACCACCGACAGCATCGACACGGCGATATTTCTTTCGGCCATAACGACCATGGCGGCTTTCATTTCAGACGTGTTCATCGACGTCGTCGATATCCAGCGGCTGGGATACCTGATCACGCTGGGCATTGTCATCAACATGCTGCTGACCTTCACCTATGTGCCGGCGGTCCTTGCCCTGCAGCCCCCTCCCAAAGGCACCAGGGAGACCTTTTTTGAGAAGATCATCATGAGCGCCGTGATGAAGGGCGGGGAGAACACGGCGCGGAACGCCAAGAAGGTGTTCTGGGGGGCCTGTATCGTGACAGCCGTCTTTTTCGTCGGCTTGTTCTTCCTCAAGACCGAAAGCAGCATCTCCTTCATGTTCCTGGAAAAGAATCCCCTCCGCCAGGCCGACAAGTTCATCAACAAGGAGCTGACCGGCACGGGCCAGATGTGCATCGTCTTCAAGATGCGCGACAGGGTGAATCTCCACGGAAAGGCGGCGCGGCAGGACCTGGCGTCGAGAATCGATGATTTTACCGCGGCGTTCCGCACCCAGCAGGCCATGTATCCGGACCTGAAGGGAAGTCCGCTCATGAACGCCTATTTCATTGACGACCTGGAGAAGTTTAAGAAGAACCCGCTCCGTGATCAGGATGCCATCGAGCAAAGGGTGGCCCTGTTCACCGATATGTTAAATGAATATTACGAAAGCGAACAGCCGAAGAAGAACGGCGCGGCCGGCACCGGCGCATCGGCGCCGGCGGATGACCTGAGCGCCATGGCCGACGATTACATGTACGTGAGCGGGAAGAACCTGACAATGACGCCCCAGGAAGCCGGTGTCGAGAACATTATCGGGAGGATAAAAACGATCGATACTGCCGCGGACCGTGACGCCGCCCGCCGCGTCATCGCCGCCCTGCGCAATTCAAAGAATACGCCGCAGGGGAAGGAGTTTCTCGGAAAGTTCTATTATCTGAGCGACTTTTTTCACACTGACATCACCCAGCCGGTGACTCTCCGCAAGATCGACCTCCTCGGAAAGCGTCTGAAGGGACTCACGAAACCGGAAGCCGTTATCGACGGCGTGACAGTGAAGCCCGTGGGGAACATCATGAGCATAACCGACACCCTGAAACTCATCTACAAGGTCTTCTATCACGACGACAACGATGCCTTTAAAAAGATACCCAACGTGAAAGAGGACGGCATCCAGGACAAGTCCCTTACGGACCGGAGCATCATCGGCGTATGCCTGAACCAGTTCGCCTCATCCCGGGAGGACGTGTACCGTTACCTGGTGACCGACGACAAGAAACTGATGCAGTACGTGGTGTTCATGAGGAGCGACAAGGCCGATTTCCTCCGCGATTTCGAGAACAGCTTCAATGTCATGTTCAAGAAAATATTTCCCGATGACGACCCGTACGTGGAAAAGATCGTCATATCGGGGATGCCCGCCATCAACCTGATGATGAACGAGGCGATCCTGGTCAACCAGATACAATCGATCATCGTCACTGTCATCGTGGTCCTGCTGGCGTGCATGTTCATCTTCCGCTCCATCGCCGGTGGGTTTTTCGCGTCGATTCCCATCACCTTCACCCTCATCATCACCCTGGGTGTCATGGGATACCTGGGCATCCCCATCAACTACAGCACCCTGATCAACGCTTCCATCGCGGTGGGCGCCGGCATCGATTACTGCATCCATTTCATCGAGCGCTTCAAGTACGAGCACATCGTGCAAAAGCTGGATTTCGAGGCCGCCTACCGGCGGACCCTGGAGACGACGGGCCTTTCCATTGTCACCGCCACCCTCACGGTGGGTCTCGGCTTCGCGGTGCTGGGATTTTCCTCGTTCAAGATCATCAAGGTCTCGGGGCTCCTGGTGACCCTCTCCATGATCCTGAGCGGCACCCTGTCCCTGACGGTCCTCCCCGCCCTGATCATCTGGGTAAAGCCGAAGTTCCTCCAGAACGTCAAGCCCTGGGGGATTGAGGATAAACTGGAGTCGATTGCCCAAGCGCTGACGGGACGGCTGAAGCAGATGAACATTCCGGGACGTTTTACCGGCAAAAACAAACAGGCCTGTTGAATGCCGACACGACAAGCCCGCCGGTGAATACCGGCGGGCCTGCATCTATCCTTCCGCCAATCGGCCCAGAATCCCCGCATCATCATTCGCTCTCCCGATGGCCGCTTGCCGGGTCCGAAACATAGCGACGCGTAAAATATTCTTGTAATTATGGCGATAGTGGTTCATTAATTGTACCGTCGGACCATGAGCGGCGATTGTTCAGCTGCAGTTGTTTTGGGGACATAATGTAAATCAGGATGCTGACATCGCGCTTTACCGCGTTCCGGGGACATTCATGAGCAAAGCGAAACTGCTGATCGTCGAAGATGAACTGGTCATAGCGCTGGGCCTGAAGAAGACCCTGGAGAAGCTGGGTTATGAGGTCGTAGGCATCGCCAACACCGGGGAGGACGCGGTCCGCGCCGTCCGCGAAAAGGCGCCTGACCTGGTTCTCATGGATATCATTCTTGCCGGCCCCATGGACGGGATCGAGGCGGCGCTGAGGATTCAGGCTGACAACGATGTCCCGTTCATCTATCTGACCGCCAACGCCGATCCGGCGACCGTCGAGAGGGCGCGGGATTCCATGCCCGGCGGCTTCCTGAACAAGCCCATCAACGAGCGCGATCTGCTCACCAACATAGACATGGCCATCAACAGGCACCGGATCGAGCGGCGCCTCCGGATGAGCGAGGAAAAATACCGGGACCTCATAGACAGCCTGCAGGACGTCATCGTGTCGGTGGATGACAAGGGCATCATCACATTTATCAGTTCCCGCATAACGGAAATCGCCGGCTATACCGAATCCGAGATGATGGGGAAGGGATTTCTCTCTTTCATACATCCTGATGACCGGGAGAAAGTGGTCGGGCTTTTCGCTTCAAGCAAGGGAGGCTCCCACGAATCGGGTGAGTACCGGGGAATAACAAAATCGGGCGGCACCAAATGGCTCAGAACGTCGGGGCGCCCCACATTTATCGAAGGGCGTTTTGCCGGCGTCAAGGTCGTCGTGAGCGACGTGACCGGCCGGAGAGAGGCGGAGGAGGAGGCCAGGCGCACCAACGAGGAGCTGGCCGCGTCCAATGAGGAGCTCCAGGCCACCATCGAGGAGCTCGAGTCGATAAACGAGCAGTTCGAACAGCAGAACCGGGAGCTCCTTCAGGCCAGGGAAGAGCTGTCGCGGCGGGATGCCATGCTGAGAAATATCCTCCTGGTTGCCCCGGTGGGCCTCGGTTTTATCAAGGACCGCCTGCTGGAATGGTCCAACAGCGCCTTCGGTGACATGTTCGGCTATGCCGGTGACGAGATACGGGGCAAGAGCCTGGGCATGTTTTATTTCGCCGCTGATGATTATAAAAATGCCCTGAGGGAAATGACCGGCCAGATCCTTGAAAAAGGGCGGGCTTCCTTTGATGTGAAGGCGAAGCGCAGGGACGGCATCGCTATCGACGTTCATCTCGATTCCGTGCCTTTTGAACGGGGAAATTTCGATTCCGGTGTCGTGTTCGCCGCCCTGGATATCACCGAGCAGAAACGGGCCGAGGCGGCCCTCCGGGAGAGCGAAGAGAAATACCGCATTATCATGGAGAACATGACGGACAGTGTGTGGGTGCTGGACCTCGCCACCATGTCATTCGTCTACAACAGCCCTTCCAGCGTTGATATTCTCGGTTATACCGACGAAGAATCCCGAAGAAACAGGATATCCGACATCGTCACCCCCCGATCCCTGGAGAAGGTGGGGAGAATCCTCGCCGAAGAGCTTGAACGGGACGGCAAGGCCGGCGTCGATCCCAACCGCTCAAAGATCCTCCAGCTTGAACAGATCCACAAGAACGGCTTCATCGTGTGGACTGAAATGACCTTGAGGTTTTTGCGGGACGAGACGGGCCGGCCCGTGAGAATCCTCGGGGTATCGAGGAACATAACCGACCGGAAGCGGGCCGAGCAGGCCCTGGCGGAAAGCGAGGAAAAGTACCGTGTCCTGGCGGAAAGCATATCGGACCTCATACTGACGCTGGACATAGAGACCCGGCATTTCACGTACATGAATCGTACCAGCGAGGAGCTGTTCGGGTTCCGGCCCGAGGAGATTGTCGCCTTGACCATGGAAGATGTACTGACACCGGAATCCTTGAAACTGACAACTGGCATCCTTGCGGAGGAGATCGCACGGGATGGCGCGGAGGGCGTCGATCCACACCGGTCCCGGACATTCGAGTTGGAGACCAGGCATAAGAACGGATCCGTCAGCTGGATCGAGATCACGGCGCGGTTTCTGAGGGACGGCACCGGGGCGCCGACGCAGGTGCTGGGGTTGGCGCGTGACATCACGAAGCGCAAGCAAATCGAAATGGCCCTTGCCGAAAGGGAGGAGCGGTACAGGCTTCTGATGGATAATACTCCTGAAAATCTCTGGGTCATCGATATCTCGACCATGAGGTTCGTGTACAACAGCTCCTTTGGATCTCAGATCCTGGGGTACACTGACCAGGAATCGCGCAGCCTTTCGTTGAGGGACATACTGACGGACCAATCCTTCGAGGAGGTCATGCGGATTTATAAGGAAGAAATGGAACGGGATGGGCGGCCCGATGCGGACCGGAACAGGACATTGACCTTTGAGCTGGAGGAGATCCATAAAAACGGGACGCTCCTGTGGATAGAGACCACGGCGAAGTTCCTCCGGGACGAATCGGGCAGGCCCTACAGCATTCTGGGCGTTTCACGGGACATCACGCCGCGCAAATACGCGGAGGAGCTTCTCAGGCTCCAGCGCGACCTGGCCCGGGCGCTGAGCGCAGCCACAAGCCTAGAGGAGGCTATGGGTCTCTGCCTGGATTCGGCCATTAAAGGATCGAAAATGGATTCCGGCGGCGTCTATCTGATGGAGAGGGAAACGGGAGGATTGAGGCTCGTGATCCACCGGGGCCTCAACGAGGAATTCATCAGGAAGTATGCCTATTTCGGTCCAGATACCGATAACACACGTCTTGTCATGTCCGGGCGGCCGTTGTATTACAACCATGCCGATATCAAAGCCATGATGAACGGCACGGAATACCGGGAGAAGCTCAGAACCGTCGGGATCATCCCGATCGTTCACAAGGGGGACATTGTGGCCGTCATGAACCTGTCTTCCCACTCCAGGGAGGATATTCCCAAGGCGGCGCGCACTATCATTGAAAGTATCGCGGCCCAGATGGGGGATGTCATTAAGCGTCTCGAAATTCAGGATTCATTGAAGAAAAGCGAGGAAAAATTCAGGAAGATGATCGAGAATTCGCCGATTCCGATCGCCCTGATGGACAATGACACGGGCCGCTTCAGCTATTTCAATAAAATGCTGGTTAAAACCCTGGGATACACCGTCGGGGATGTCCCGGACATGGAGGCGTGGTATACGGCGGCATATCCTGACGCAACCTACCGCGAAGAGATCAGGAAAAAATGGGAAAAAGCCGTCGTCCAGGCCATGGCCCGCATGTCGTCATTCAGGACCGATGAGGTCGATGTGCGCTGCGGGGACGGATCGTACCGTCGCATTGAGTTCCGCGTCATGCCGATGGGCCCCTTTTCCGTCATCATGATAAACGATCTCACCGATAAGAAGATCCACCAGGAAATGCTGATCCAGACAGAGAAGATGACCTCCCTGGGCGGCCTCGCCGCGGGCATGGCCCACGAGATCAACAATCCCCTGGGGATTGTTCTGCAGGGGGTCCAGGCGACTCTGAACAGGCTTTCCCCCGCCGTGGCAAGGAACCGCGAGGAGGCGGAGCGGTCGGGCACCACCCTTGATGCCGTCCTTGACTATCTCACCAACAGGGATGTCATGGAATACCTGGACGGAATCCGGGATGCGGCCCAGCGTGCGGCGAAGATCGTTTCCAACATGCTCCAGTTCAGCAGGCGCAGCGAATCGGTCATTGCTCCGATGGACATCAACCAGCTGATCGACAGGACCATTGAGATCGCCTCAAGCGATTATGACCTGAAGAAGAACTATGATTTCAAGAGGGTGCGCATCGTCAGGGACTACGACCCGAGCCTGGGTCCGGTTCCCTGTTCCGAGACCGGCATCGAGCAGGTCATATTGAACCTTCTCAAAAATTCATCCCAGGCGATGATGTCCATGAAGGGAGAGGATTTCCATCCGGCCATTACGATCCGGACCCTGAAACAGGAGCCCTGGGTTGTGATAACGATATCGGACAACGGTCCCGGCATGAACGCGGAGATCAGGCGCCATATCTTCGAACCGTTCTACACGACCAAGGGGATCGGCATGGGGACGGGCCTGGGACTCTCCGTATCCTACTACATCATCACGAAAACCCATGACGGGACCATAGATGTTACTTCAAAACCGGGCGAGGGCGCGGTCTTCACCATCAAACTTCCCCTAGTGAGGCAGCCATGAGCGAGATTCGGGTGATCATCATCGACGATGAAAAAATGATAACCAAGATGCTGAAGGGCTTTCTTGAAGACCACGGCTTCGCCGTGCAGACAGCCGAATCGGCGTCGGAGGGGCTTGATATCCTCTCCCGGGAGGCCTTTGACGCGGCCATCGTCGACCTGCGCCTGCCCGACATGGACGGCAACAATGTCGTGGCGCGGGCCATCGCGCTGCAGCCCGCCATCAAATGCTTCATCCACACCGGCTCCATCGATTACGTTCCCTCCGAAGAACTGGTCGCGCTGGGCATCGATATCGATTCCATCATCCATAAGCCGGTCCTCGACATGGAGGTCATCTGCCGGATGATCGAGAAGAAGGTCGGAAAAAAATAGCGCTGCCCATTCCCCTCAGGAAAGAATCCCGAAATTCAGGTTCCTCCCCAGGTCCCCGGCCCGGTGCGAGAAAAACTCGTGGTTCATCGCCCGCGTGCAGAGCCGTGCGTTGAAGATATTGCCTTCGGGGATACCCTCGTCGCGAAGGGAGCTCTCGATGCTCCGCCAGAGGCTCAGATAGAGGAGGCCGCCTCGCTCGGTGATGTCGCCGGGAAAAAGCTCCGCCACCTCCTTCCCGACCGTGTATGATTCCGGGCCGATGGAGGGGAGGATGTAGGCGCTGATATCCCCGCCGGCGGAGCCGTAGCGCTCCTTCATCTGCCGCACCATCTTCCGCGCGATGCCGAGACGGGTGCCCCGCCAGCCGGAATGAGCGGCGCCCAGGACGCGGCGCTCACGGTCGTAGGCGAACACGGGAACGCAATCCGCGGTGCGTATGACCAGGCAGATGCCGGGGATGCCGGTCATGAGGCCGTCCGCTTCGCCGAAGACGAGGGTCTCGTCCCGCGGGACCTCCCGGATGTCGATGATGGTGTCCTCGTGGAGCTGGTTCAGTGCCAGGATGCGTGCGGTTGAAATGCCGGTGAGGCCCTCCAGGAGCTTCTTCTCCGCGAGGCGGATCGCCGCGGAGTCTGCGCTGTAATCCACGGTGTTCGCCGCCTTCGCGGCCACGCCGATGGAGAGGCCGCTGTATTGCGTGCGAAGGCGGTATTCGCCGGGGGCGTTTTTTTCAAGTGTCGTCATTGGGTCGATCCCGCGTTGTCTTTCCGGTTTCAATGGCTCTCAGGCAAGGGGCAGGTCGTAGCGTTTCCGTTTCGCGAAACCGGAGACCGTCCGGTATCCGGCGCGGGCGAGCTTCTCCGCCGCCTCCGGCAGGAAGCGGCCCACCTGCTCCGGCCTGTGGGCGTCCGAGCCGAGGGTAACCGGCACGTTGCAGTCAAAGAGTATCCGGATGATGTCGTCCGACGGGTACATTTCACCGGCCGGATGGTCCATGCCGGCCGTGTTGATCTCCACGGCCGTGCCCGCGGCCGCGAGGGCGCGCGCTATTGCTTCCACGGCCGGCGTGAAGTCCCTCACGGCGCGGTATCCGAACTTCTTCACGATCTCGAAGTGGCCCACCACGTCGAAGTGACGCGACGCGGCCAGGGCCCCCATGATGGAAAAATAGCGCTCGTAGATGTCGTCGATGTCGCGTTTGCCGTACTCGTCGATATAATCCGGGTGGTCAAAGGCCCAGCCGTCGATGAAGTGGCACGATCCGGTGAGATAATCGATGCGGCTGTCCGAGAAATAGCGCTCCGGGAAGCTCCCCAGCAGGGGAAAATCCACCTCGAAGCCGACCCGGACCTCGATCCTTCCCCGGTAGAACTCCCGCTGCTCCTCGATGGAAGCGATGTAGGGCTCGATCTCGGCGGCTCCCATGGTGTAGCCGTCCCGCTCCGCTTCCGGCATGGGGGCGTGGTCGGAGAATCCGATTTCACGGATTTTTTTTGACAGCGCCGACTGAATGTACTCCTCAACGGTGCCATAGGCGTGGCCGCAGCGGCTGGTATGGGTGTGATAGTCGACCATGGGCGTCAGTAACCGTGCCGCGAGTAGTAAAAGGAGATGTCGTTCATGATCTCGTAGATCCGGTCGTTGAGGGACGTTTTCTTGATGAAGAACTTGTCGATCCGGTCGTCATTGCAATGGTTGACGATGGACAGGAGGTACCAGAGGGGGTGCACGTAGACCTCGTCGGAATCGTCCCTCAGGATGGTGTCGTTCGTGAGACGGTCCTTAAAAAGGTCGTCCAGGTTCGGTTCGGCCGCCTGGTCATGGGCGTCGCGGCCGGGATATTTCATTCGGTAAAAATGCGGATGGAACAGGTACAGGACCAGGACCCTCTTGCGTCGGAGGTAAAGTGAAACCAGCTCGATGTTTCCCACCTCGATGAAGCGGGGGCGGATCACTATTTTGTCGATATTGTAAAAATCGCTTTTATTGGGATAAAACGACAGGAGGTACCGAATCCGGTCCGGGTTGAGGATAAAGTTGTTATTGCCGGGAAACTGCAGGGCCGGGTAAATGATCTCTATCACCGAGTCGTTGTGCTTGTAGCGGTCCCGCTTGTACAGGCTGTCGAAGCGCCCGGAGAGGAGGGATGTTATGTCATGGGCGATGTCATCGTCGATGTCCACGATGTCGCGCCGTATATCTCTCACCTTGTAGTCATTGTCAAAATATTCTTTAATATCGAACATAACCGACTTCAGATCCTTGTTGTAATTGTATAATATACCTAATATTTGAGGCTTTTGTCAATTACTTACGGTGGATATGGATAAATTAAATACATGCGCAAACGATAGGCGCGCAAGCGCTTGGGCGCCTATCGTTTGCGCAGGGATCGTTAATTTTTTAAGAAAAATTCGTGCCAGACAGGATTATGTACCTTAAAATTGAACTATTTTCCTTGATTTTCCGAAGATTAATACGAAACAAGCGGGAATAAGTAATTTTCAAAGGTGCTGCTAAATACGGATCTCAGTTTAACCGGCCTTTTATCAGAAAAAATTCAAATAATACGTAAAAAAAACTACGACCGGCGGGAAAAGATGCCGATCATAAAGTGGGCAAAACCCGATTCAAGGAGGAACGGGTATCCCGGGAGGTTTCTATGGGCGATCTCATGAAAAAGGAGGATCGTGAGATTAAGCAGGACAACAGGGAGCTTGACGAAGTCAAGATAAAGGAATTTCGCAAGAAAATAGCCGATAACACCTATCTTGACCACGCAATCACCAGAATTGCTACTGATCTTTCTCACTTTCTGACCAAGTAATACGTGTTGCGCAGTGTTCATATCTCTTTTGATTGAACGTGGTACTGCAATGACATAGGCGGGGGCTGTCCGATAACTCCCCCCATCCGACGGAATGCCTGAAGAGCGGGCGCTGCTGCGCCGTGGCTTGTTCAGGATGACCGGCCGGGTATCGCGGGAGTTTTTTGACAGCCCCTGGTATTTTACGGGTGCGGCATATGGTTAAACACGATTCATATTTTGAGCTTGACCACAACAAGACGCTCAAAGTCCTCTTTTTCATTCTTTTCGGGGCGGTCATCGCCGGTCTCATCTTCATTTTCAGGTACTATTTCTGGCCCTTTCTTTTCGCCTTGCTCCTGTACCTGGCGCTGCAGCCGGTCTTCAATCTCATCCTGGGCCGCGTAAAAAGGCGGGGAGTCAGTTCCGCCATCCTGATCCTCTTCCTGGTGGTCCTGGTGATGGTGCCGCTGTTTTTCATTGCCGTGGCCATCGTCGACCAGGTGTTCCAGCTTTATGCCATGGTGCAGAAGGAAATCAAGGCCGGCATCATCGACGATATATACGCCAGCAGGATCGTCCAGGATGTTCTCGCGTACCTTGATATCGATAAGGCGTACATCACCTCGAAGGCGACGGATTTCATACAGAATATTTCCGGTATGTTGCTCTCCAGCGTCCAGGCCATGATAGCCTACCCGCTGAGCCTGATAGTGAATTTTTTCTTTCTTCTCCTGATACTCTTTTTCCTGTTCAAGGACGGCGGTGGCCTGGAATCGTTCTTCTACAGGAACACGCCCTTCCCCGTTGACCTGGAGGAACAGGTGGTCAGGCGTCTCAAGGAGGTCATCCGGGTGCTGCTCACCGGCAACCTTCTCATAATGATCTTCCAGGGCCTGCTGGTGGGTATGGGCCTGTTTATCGTGGGGATTCCGATGGCCTTCCTGGGCGGGAGCCTCGCGACGATACTCTCCCTGATCCCGGTTATCGGCACGTCCCTGGTGTGGGTGCCGGCGGTCATCTATCTCATCGCCACGGGATCCTATGTCATGGCCCTGTTTCTCGGCATCTGGTGCCTGGCGTGGTATCTCCTGCTGGAAAACGTGGTCAAGCCCAAGGTCTTCGGCCAGAAGCTCAACTTTCACCCGGTCGTTTTTTTCTTTCTCCTTCTCGGCAGCATCCAGGCCTTCGGCCTGCCCGGCGTCTTCATCGGGCCTTTGCTGCTGACCCTTTATTATTCGCTGTGGGAAATCTACAAGATGCTCCAGGCCTATGACAAGGACGGCCCCGCCCGGGGCAGGAAGGCGGGGAAACAGCGGGATTCCGTCTGAAGGTGAAGGTTCCGATTACCCCGGCGCCATGGATTAATACGTCCCGGTCTTTCCGGAACTCATCCATTTCTCGAAAAGCGCCACGCAATCTCCCCTGAGGCACTCGCTCACGATTTCGTCGGAGCCGCTGCCCGGAGCCACCGCCGCATCAGGGCTGGACCACGATGAGGTAACAGGCCGACGAATCGCTCCAGCGGCCATACATGTTCCTGCCCCGGACGGTAAAGGCGTAGGCGGCGTCTGGATTCAACGGAAAGTCGGTAAGGGAGAAATAGATGCCCCGGTCGCGCTGATGATCGCTTACGGTGAACGTATAGGTGCCGATGATAGAGCCGCCGCACGACCCTGACCGCGCCGTTATTTCTATTTCCTGGCAGTACCGGGGTAGGGAGACCGCCAGGTCCAGCCGGGTTTCGCCCACGGTCCTGTCGCCGTATATGTACGGTTTTTCAACGCCGCCGCTCTGGACCGACGCCCACTGGCTCGGCCGCCCCTCGGCGCCGCTGCTTTTCACGGCCGCGATTCTATAATAGAGGCGCGTGTCCGCCGGGAGGCCGTAGATATCGTACTCGTTGTTCGGGCCGAAGTCGTTGTAAACGGTGCAGTCGCCGCTCTCGTCCACGGCAATGGTGCCGATCAGCGAATAGCCTTCGATCGACCTGCCGTAGACATTGAACGATACCGCGCCCGTCATGTTCCTGATGGTTATGGTGACGGCGTTGAGGGCGCTCTGGAGGGAAACCCGGGGAGCGGGGAGAACGTCGCTGATGAAGGTCTTGAAGGAGTATCCCGTGATGTCAATGGGGCTCTTCCCGTCGATGGTCATGTTTTTCACCACGGCGTATTTGTCGCCGTTGGTCAGGGACGGTTCCGATGGGTCGTCGATGCTGTCGTCCATGTCGGCTATGATGAGGACATCGTATGCGCCCGCATTCAGGTCTTCGCTCATGGTGTTTCCGAGATCGTTGCCGTAGTGGTTGAGCTTGACGTAGCTGGTGCCGCCGTCGAACCGGTAGACGTAATAATTCAAGGGATCGCCGCCGGGAAAATACATGTAGGCGTATACGGTGGCGAATTTCAGGTCGGCCCTGTTGCTCGATGTTATCAGTTCGAAGCAGGGGCTGATGATGTCCCTCTCGGCGATGGTAATGACGGTGTTGCCGTTCACGGCAAAGCCGACCCTGAAGCCCTTGTCGCCCTGGGCGCTGTCAAAGCCGTCGGAATGGATGTCAAACCTGCCGTGGATGGTGTAGGTCCCGTCAGGGAACATGTCCGCCGCCTCGGTCGAGATGTCCCCGTAGCCGCTCGTGGCCCTGCGGGCCGCCAGGGTGATCCTGCCGCGATTCAGGCGCCTGATCTCATTATAGCCGATCTCTCCCCTGAAGGCGCCCCGGGAATCGAAGATGAAGCCGTGCACCCTGGCATTTTTCATTGAGGGGACATTGAACGATACGGTAATGGTCCCGCCCGCGGAGTCCGGGACGGTCAGCATCTCCGAGGACTCAAGGCTCTCCGGAACGTCAGTTGCCTCTGAATTGAGAATCGATTCTAGGGCCGGCACGTTTTCAAGGGACTTCGTGTCCGAAGCGTCGTCATAGCATGAGCCGGCGGACAGGACCGCGATCGCCAGGGCGACAGCCATGGCCATCCCTTTGGGCGATCGTGACGGGGAGAAGGTCCTTCGCAGATTGTTAAAAAAACCGGTTGTGGCCATAGGGTTTCCCTTGTCGGTGGTTCGTTTCTGGATGAATGTTACATAATGCCGATGGAATACAATGCTTATAGACTACCGGGTCGATAAAAAATGTCAATTACTTTCCTGGGATGACACAGGCCGTTTAGCGGGTGTGCTGTATATTTTTAGGGGGGCATGGAGCCATCCCGGCGAGCAGGCGACATGGATGTCGCCGATTCCGCCGAGTCAACATGGTGCGCTGGACAGGATGTCCGAGTGCAGAGCAGCGACAGGAGGTCGCATTTGGCTCTGCTTATACGAGGCGGACGAGCGGGATGGCTCCATGCCCCCCCCTAATTTACGACTGCTACCCGTTTCGCGGGAGCGCCGGCCCGCATCTGTTCATCCGTCGATGTATTTTTCCAGGACAACCTCCATGCCGCACAGGGCGTGGTTTTCCACGATGGCGCGGAAATCCACCGTGTTGAAGGTCTGCATCACCAGGAAGAGGCCGATGCCGCCCGTTGTCTCCGGCGAGTCGATGCGGCGGAACTTGTTGTAATTAATGTAGTAATCCATGAGGAAGGACTGCAGTTTCTTGTTAAGGTTCGCCAGCACCTCTTTGGCCCCGGTCTTTTCCAGGGCCGGCATCTGCTGCCGCAGCTCGCGGGTGATATCGTAGAGCTTGAGGCGGCCGTCCTTGAAGTGATTGTACCGGGCGAAATCCATGCCGGCGCCCTGGTCGGCCACCCTGAATTCGAGGACCTTCCCGTTTCCCCTGCTCCTCACGCCGCAGGTCACGGTGACCTGCTTGGTCTCGTCGTACTTGTTGCCATGGATGATGGCATTCCTGATGATCTCGCCGAGGCCCGTTTCTATGAGGTGCAGCGTATCCTCGTCGATGGCGGCGCGTGACCTCACTTCCTCGATGACCTTTTTAAGCACCGATATCTCGTAATTCACATTGCTGGGGAATGCCCATCGGGCGACATCGCCCATTTTCTCGTACCGGATGTCCTGCTCGTTGATGTTGTACACCAGGCGCTCTTTATCGATGAGCCGTATCAGCGCCTCTACGAGGCTTGGGTCGTAGAGGGTCTCTTTCCGCCGCTCAAGCTCCTCTATGATCATGGTCTTCTTGTCCTCTGACTGGAATTCGCGCCGCCCGAGCATGGCGACAAAGTCATCGACCAGGCCGATGATCCGGGCCCCGATGTCGATGTCTCTGCCCGCGATGCGCAAAGGGTATCCGCTTCCGTCAAAGCGCTCGTGGTGCTGGGCGATGATCGATTTAACCCTTCCAAGCTCCGTGAGGCTCGCGATGATCTCGTTGCTCTTAAGGGGATGGTTCTCTATGATGAGCTTCTCGGCATCAGAGATGTGCTCCGGTCCGCAGGGAATTTCATCGGCGATCCCCACCATCCCGATGTCATGGAGAAGCGCGGCGATCCTGATGTCTTCCACGGTATCGTCGGGGATGCCGACTCTCCGGGCCAGCATTACGGAGATGCGGGCGACATTCTGCGTGTATTCGTAGAGCCTGGTGGAGCTGGCCAGGAGGATCGATGAGATGATGTTGATGGAACTGGCGAAGAGACGGGCCTTTTCCGTGGAGAGGGTCTCGATCCTGGTGTATGCCTTCGACGATCTCTCCGAGAGGTGCATTGCCTGGGAGATGGTGAAAATGAGAACGCCGAGGCTGCTGAAGTTGCCGACATTGATCATGGTGCCGATGATCCGGTCGTGATTGAGTACGTCAATCATCACCATGGCCAGCAATATCAGCATGCCCACCACGAGATACGCGGCCCCCTCCTTTTTCATGACCGCGGCGCGCACGATGACGTATGCGTTATAGACCATGCTGATCGCCAGGATGCCATAATAGGGATAGCGGGTGTAGAAATAGTACCGGGAGGTGAGGACCAGAATGGCGCAGCAGAAGGCAATGCCCATGGCGGTGATGACCTTCACCAGGGCGCGGGAGTATATGTCCGGGAAGAGGTAATATAAGTAGAGGTTGACTATACATACGGAGCTGTAAAACGTCAGATATGATATCTTCTCGTTGATTTCCCAGCTTATCCAGGGAAGGAATTCAATGAGCAGGCGGTCGCCTTCAAAGGGGATGCGAATGGCCATTGACAGGCAGAAAAGACTGAAAAATAGGGATGCCCGATCGGTCCTCCTGAGGAGAAAGATCCCCATGTGGTAGAGCGACATCAACAAGAGGCCGCCGAAGATAAAGGAATTGATGCCGAACCGATGGCGCTGCAACTGTACGATCTGCAGATCCTTTCCCAGCTGGATCGAGGACCACATGCCGCCCCGGGGATGGTGGAAGTTAGAGACCTGGACCAGGAGCTCAAGGGTGTCGCTTTCAGAAGCCAGGATCACGGTCCTGGTCAGGAACCGGGGGATTTCATGGGCCGCATCGGTTCCCGGCGTCCCGTTGGACGATACCGGCCTGCCGTTGACCCAGAGCCGGTAAGCCGTGTACATGTGGGGCACCCTCAGAGCCAAGAAACCGCGCCGGTCGCCGAGGAACACCCTGAGCCTCATGGTGGCGAAGCCGCGGCCGGGCAGTTTTGTTCCCGCGACGAACCGGTTGTTCCAGAATGCCGGCATGGTAAGATATCCGGCGATGCCCGGGGACTGCTTCCCGGCGAAATCCGCCGGGGATAGAAGGCGGCTCCAGTAGAATTCCCACTCGCCCGCAAGGTTGACCGGTCCCCGCGAAGAAAAATCCCACGAGGAGAGGTCAAGAACTCCCCGTACCGCCGTCGGATCGGGGTCCCCTTGAGCGGAGCAGGCGGACAGAAGGAGCAGCGCAGCGGCAAAGGCGATAGCGATCGGAACGCCGAACCACGGCCTGGCGGAGAACACCGGTCTTTGCTTCGAAAAAGCGCGTGTCCGAGCGGTTGTCACCCTGTTTTCCTTGCGGAACATTTTTATATTTGATTGTAACACGTGCAGCATCGGGTGTTGCCCGTGCCTGCTACACCACACCTTGTATGTTAGATGATATCATCTGCATCGCTGGTTGTCAACTGTTTTGCATGTACCGGCGGCCGGAACCGGAAATGTCAAGTTTTTGTGGATGGCTCAAAATAAAAATTCTCGCGGAGGCGCTGAGGCGCAGAGTTTTAATCTTGGATACGTTGTTTGTTCCGACTTGTCATTTCGAACCCCGGATGGGTGAGAAATCCTTCACTGCTGCAAGTTAAAGATTTCTTAGTCGCGCAGTTTATCCCGAGTCAATCGAGGGGCTTCTCCGAAATGACAGTTCTGCGCCTCCGCGTCTCTGCGAGAGACAAAAAAGCCGTCCTGTGGGGGACGGCTTTTTCAATTAGACCAAAGCGGTTTCTTGCCGTTACTTCAACAGCTCGAGGACCGTCTGCGACTTCGCGTTCGCCTGGGCGAGCATCGACGTGGCCGCCCGTGTCAGGATCTGGTAGCGCACGTAGGACGACATCTGCTCCGCCATGTCGGTGTCGCGGATGCGGGACTCCGACGCCTGCACGTTCTCGTAGGCGTTCATCAGGCCCTTGGCCGCGT